>DEJF01000057.1:53300-70749 GCA_002353225.1 Prevotella sp. UBA2755
ATGATATCCGCAAAAGGCACGTCACCATCCCATTCAAAATCAATCCATTGACTGGTACCATGCTCACCTTTGCGGGTAGCCTTCAACACTAAGCGCTCACCTTTTACATCTAACTCACGTGTCAGTGCGCCCTCTTTCCATTTCTTCTGGTTACCCACTAAGCAGAGCCATGAGCAATGTCCACGCATCTGGAACATCTGCTCGTAGTCGGCTGGTTCGGCAGGCTCCAACAGGAACACCTCTATCAAGGCACCAGTATCTTTACGGAAATGTAACCGTGCCTGAATCACTTTGGTATTATTGAATACCATCAATGCTTTCGTCGGCAGATGCTTGGGGAGGTTATAGAAGACATCCTCTCCCACCTCACCATGATGGTAGATGAGGAGTTTCGAGTGGTCACGCTCCGCCATCGGATATTTCGCGATGCGCTCGTCCGCCAACTCGTAGTTATAATCACTTATATGTATCTCTTTTGTTTCCATAAAAACGTAAAGCGACTTCAAAGGTACAAAGAAGTGAGAAGAAAACCAAAAGAATTTTGAGTTTTCTCGAACGTAAGTACCTTAAACGAAGTTAAAGGTACGATGAAGTGAGCAAAAAAGCCCATTAATTTGCATTATTTCGAACGCAAGAATGTATTCCGATAACACTTATCTCAGTAAATACACTGAATTTACTCAGTAAATACACTGAATTTACTCAGTAAACACACTGAATTTACTTTCATAGGAGATATTAGGACTAATGTTTGTCAATTACAGATGTACATCGAAGAATGCCATGACGACTGCCGTCAGGAAGGTGAGTCCGAGGATGCAGATGGGGACATAGCAGTAGCGGATGTCATATTTGGCAGGAATCGTGATGCGACGATAAAGTTGGTATACCAACCAGCCTACAAAACCACCCCACAGGAGTCCGACAGTGATATCACCAGGATAGTGGACTCCCAGATACAGACGGGTATAGCAGTTCAGCAACGACCATCCCACAAGGAAGAAGGTGAGCATCCGCTGACGCATCAGCAAGGAGAAGAAGATAGCGATGCTGAACGTGTTGGCGGCATGCGCAGAGAAGAAACCATAGTTTCCCCCACGATAGTTATTCACCACATCCACCAAGGAACCAATCTCCGGGTCATGGGTGGGTCGCCAACGAGCCACAAGGGGTTTCACGATACCATCATCGACGGCACCAGCCAATAAATAGCACACTCCTGCTGCGGCGAGAATCAGCAAGACCTCACGGAAAGTCTTGTTGGACTTGATGACAACATATAAGAGTCCAACATACATCGGGATCCATGTGATGCCATTCGTCAATGTCAGGATAAGGTAGTCCAAGAACGTAGAGTCACTACCATTCACCATCAGCAGCAGTTGCTTGTCTAATTGGATGATCTCTTCCATATACTTATATGATTTCTAATTGTTTTACTTCTATCCAGCCTTGTTTACCATCCGCCACACGGATTTCCTTCCAGCCTTTCATCGAGCCGTCAGTGATCGTGACACGAGTACCCTCATGCAAGATAAAGAGGTCGGTACCGTTCTTGGACGGTGTACTCTTGACCGTTGCCGCATTAGTCATGATGATGGCTCCCGTCCGATGCGTCAGTTTCTGCTTCTGCTGGTAGGCAAAGAGGTTACTCATCAGGAATACCACCAATAGGAAGAGTGCCCCAAAGAAACCCGTCTTCCGTAACCACATACGATCGGAGAACAGATAGGCAAGGGCGAGGATGATAGCGATGGCAAGGGCTATCAAGGCTGTACGCGCCCATGCGTCGACACTCATCAGGTTGACCAACGAGTGATACCATGTGACGAAGAACATCTCCGACTCGGGAGTAATCTTGTCGATGGTCTTCGAGCGAGCCATCTGTAAGTTAAAGCGCGTATCGGCATCACCTGGGGAGAGCAGCAGGGCACGCTCGTAGTTCAGGATTGCCTTCGTGATATTATCTGTCCGGTAATAGGCATTTCCCAAGTTATAATAAAGGTCGGCACTCACCCCACCCTTCAGCAAAGCCTCATAGTCGGCTATCGCCTGCTGGTAACGCTCATGGACATAGGCACTGTCTGCCTCCGCTTTCGTCACGGCAGATGCGGAGAGCGGCATCATCAGCATCAATAACAACACAGGAACGGCAGAACGGCGGATATGCTTCTTGCCTTTCAAGAAATCCTCAATCTTCATAATAGCCTGGATAGCGGCATCATATACCTTATTCATATTACCACTGGCATCACCCGGGGCATAACGGGCATACTCACACTCGTCAAGGGCTCCGATAAACTGGTTGACGGTATCCGTGTCAACGCCACGCTCTGTGAGTTGCTGACTGATATTATCACGAGAGAGTTGGGTGACAGGCATGTCGAGTTTGTCGCCCACATATCCCCAAAGGGCACGCAGCACCTCATCGTAGAACTCGTTTTGCTTACCTGCCTTCAGCAACTTGTTAGCCTCACGCAGACGACGGACGGCAACCTTGTTAGCGCGCTTGCCACGCATCTTACCGATATTGGCATTCTCTATCGCACGATGACGGAAGATGACAAACAGCGAGATGAAGACGGCGAGGAGGACGGCAAGACTAATCCAATAGAATGCGGAACCGAAGAAATAGTCATCCACCTCACGGAGTCGGATGTCCTCTGTCTTGATATAACGGATATCCTTGTTCAACTGCTTCACCTCCTCACTGGTATAGGCGGAGACACTCGACGAACCGTCACCCTTCGCCACATCAAGGGTAAAGGGCTGTGAGCGCAACGTCTTGTAACTGTTCGACGAGGTATCGTAATAGGTGAACTCCACTGGGGGCACCTCGTATTTTCCCTGATGACGGGGAACGACGAGGATATCATAGACCATACTACCCTCAATTCCGTTCGTCGTCAGTTTGGTGTTATCCGTAATCTTGGCATCATACTGGTCGAAGTCCTTAGGCAGGTTAACGACTGGCTGCTTGATGAGTTTCAGGTTACCCGTACCACTCACGGTGACACGGAACGTGATGGGGTCGTTAGCCTTCACTTCTTTCTTATCGATGTTCGCCGTCAAGGTAAACGTACCTACTCCACCCGAGAAATTAGTGGGACGAGCAGGCAGCGGGTCAACGGTAATCGTCAGACCAGGTGCCTTGATCTCTTTCTTCACCTCCATATAGCCGGAACCACCGTTGAAGAAAGCCTCAAAGGGGTCGACATTACGGTTCTGCAATACCACCATACCCTCGTAGGTGATACTTGGAATCTCCAACTTACCCGTTGTCTGGGGGAACATGACATACTGCTGCCATGTCACGGTACGATACGGGCGACCGTTCAGTGTCTCCAACTTGAAACTCTTCTCCTGTGGCAGGGGAACCTCACGGGTATAGAAACTCTTCAGGTCTGGCATCTTACCACTCAACGAGGTCAGGTCAACCAAGGTATATACCTTATAGGTCAACAGGATAGGCTCCTGCTCATGGACATGACTCTTATTGGCGCTGACCTTGATAAATAGGTCGCTGCCAGAGATATGACTACCTGCCGCACGAGCCTGTCCACCACCCTGTGGACGCTGGGTGCCGCCGTTATTTCCTTGTTGAGCCGTTCCTGATACCTTAATACGCAACTCGTTGGAATGTAATGCCTTACCATTGACAGTGGCATGGGCGGCAGGAATGGTAAACGAACCGTTCTTCGTCGCTGAGAGGATGTAAGTATAGGTCACGGATGTCGAACTCGACGTGTGTCCGTTGACCATCTGGAAACTCGACTGCGTAGACGTGCTCGGTCCCATCAGCACCTCAAAGGCATCAGGGATATTACCGGCACGGAAACCGCTGACATCATCCGTATTGACAGTATAGGATAGTCGGAACTGCTCGCCTACCGCCACTTGGGAGGGAGCACGTCCTGTAATCTGCTGTGCCATGGCGACCACGGTCAGCATCCATAAATATAATAATGTGAGCGTCTTCTTCATTTTCTTCTCTTTCTTACCAGTTCTTCTGCAACTTACGGGTCTGCTTCTGATGCTGTGCTTTCTTGATACGCTGTTGCGTATTCTTCTCCTCCTGCATGGCGGCATTCAACAACTGCTCGGCATTCTCCTTACTCATCTGGGGCTTGTCCTGCTTCTGCTGTTGCTCCTTGTCCTGCTGCTTCTGCTGGTCTTGCTTGTCCTGGTCTTTATTCTTGTCCTTATTATCTTTATTATCCTTGTTCTGCTTCTGTTGCTGGTTCTGCTGATTCTGCTGCTGTTGCTTCTGCTGACGCTTACAGAGTTCCAGGTTATAACGGGTCTCATCGTCATTAGGATTATTACGCAACGCCTCCTTATATGCCTCTATCGCCTCTCCGAACATCTGATGTCCCTGACAGATCACCCCAATATTATGATAGGCTGCAGAGCGACGAAGAGGACTGGTCTCCAACTTGGCTGCAGACTGGAACTGCTCAATGGCGGCGGAGTCTTTCTTCTGGGCAAACAAAGCATTGCCTAAATTATATACCGCCTGGGGATTCTTCCCGTTCTTCTCGATAGCCTTGCGATAGTCCACCTCCGCCTCGGCATACTTGCCTGAACGGAACTGTTTGTTGCCACGACGGATATAGTCACGGTCACTCTGTGCCTGAGCACCTACCGCTATCAGCAGTAATAACACCGTTGCCACTTTCTTGCGACTGAACAGATGGAGCCTGCCTAAACGCTGGTTCTTAATCTCCAAGATACAGATCTCAGCAATCAGGAGTAGGAGGACGATAATACCCACCGCCTGAAACTGCTCGTCATAGTCGCTGTATACTGTACTGGATATCTCTTTCTTCGACAGTTTATCCAGTTCGCGGTTCAACTGCTCCTGTGCATTACTGTTGTTCTCCACATGGATATAAGCACCACCGCCAGCCTCAGCCACCTGTTTACACATATCCTCATTAAGTGCCGACATCACCGTCTCACCCGTATTGTCCTTCATGTAGTCGTTACTGCCAGCGATAGGGATAGGAGCACCCTTGGTAGAACCGATACCCAGCATATAGACACGCATACCCTTGTCTTTCGCCTCTTGCGCTGCCTCTAAGGCACCTCCCTCGTGGTCCTCACCATCGGTAATGACGATAATCGCCTTACCTACCCCTTCCTCTTGGGTGAAACTATGCGTCGCCATCGTCACGGCAGCGGCGATATCCGTTCCCTGCGTCTCTATCATCGACGGCTCAATACTACTCAGGAACATCTTCGCCGATACGAAGTCGCTGGTGATCGGCAACTGGACGAAAGCGTCACCGGCAAAAACGATCAGTCCTATCTTATCATTGGTGAAGTGATCGACGAGGTTCTCCACCATCATCTTCGCACGGTCCAGACGACTGGGTGCCACATCCTCGGCAAGCATAGAGTTACTGATGTCCAAGGCGATGATGGTCTCTATACCCGTTCGCTTCTCATGACTGATCCTCGTTCCCATCTGAGGACGGGCAAGGAGGACTATCAACAAGGCGAGTGCTGTCAGCAACAGACAGAACTTCACCAACGGACGGAAACGGGATACATCAGGCATCAACTGGCGTACCAACTCCATATCACCAAAGCGACGGAGACGTTTACGCTGACAGATAACCATCCACCAACGGATCAGTGCCAATACGGGTATCAGCACCAGTGCATACAGATATATAGGGTCTTCGAATCGAAACATAGAATTCTCTTACGGCAATTTTCTAAATACGGTTATTCTCAATAGAATCTCTAACAGAAGCAACAATACGGCGGCAATGGCAAAAGGCTGATAAGCCTCGTATTTCTTACTGTATGTCTTGACACTCAGTTTGGACTTCTCCAACTTGTCAATCTCCTTATAGATATTCTGCAACTCCTTGTTATTGGTGGCACGATAGAAGTCACCATCTGTCGCTGCGGCGATATCACCCAGTGTCTTACTGTCTATCTCCACAGGGATATTCACATACTGCACACTGCCTGCCACCACCATCGGATAAGGAGCCACCTTATTCGTTCCCACACCAATCGTATAGACACGAATGCCCATGCTCTTGGCAATCTCTGCGGCAGTCATCGGTGACAGGTCACCACGGTTGTTACTACCATCTGTCAACAGGATGACCACCTTGCTCTTCGCCTTCGAGTCTTTCAGTCGGCTAACGGCATTCGCCAGTCCCATACCAATAGCAGTACCGTCCTCTATCAATCCACGGGTGGCGATATCCGTGCGGACACCCTGCAACAGGTTCAGCAACGAGGCATGGTCGGTCGTCATCGGACACTGTGTGAATGCCTCACCAGCGAATATCGTCAAACCGATATTATCATTCGGACGACCAGCGATAAACTCCGCTGCCACCTGCTTTGCCGCCTCAATACGATTCGGCTTCAGGTCCTCGGCAAGCATAGAACCCGATACGTCCATTGCCATCATGATATCAATACCCTCCACCGACTTGTTATTCCATGAATTATGGGTCTGCGGACGTGCCAGTATCAGGATAAGCAATACAAAGACGGCGATACGCAATATCAACTGTAATGGCATGAGCGTCACCTTCCAACTACGGGGAGCGAAACGATAGGCTCTCGTATCACTCATCCGCATAGTCGGCTCCGTCTTCTTCCTGTACATCAGGTACCATATTAAATAAGGTACGAGCAGGAGCAGGAGAAACAGATATTCTTTATTCGCAAATTCCATTGTTCTTTCTTCTTAATTACATGACTCCCATAAGGATCATTAGTCTGTATATCACAAAGCACAACAGGACGAGGCTGACGACAAAGATACCGCCAATCGACCATTTCAGGATGCGGCGGGTCTTCAGTGAGCGTTGATCCTCTGCCGACAGTTGTGGTTTCTCCTCCTCAACTACCTGCTGTTCTTGTTTGGTCTTGTTGATAAACTCTATCGCATTGACCAAGTTCATATCGTTCTCGTTGATGAGGGTGGAATACTTGGCGAACTTCACGAGGTCAGCAGTCATGAAGAGTTGTCGTAACTCGTCCAGCGACTTCTGGTCACCATCTCGTGTCAGGCGCTCGATAATCTCGGAACTGGTCATCTCCATTGCAGAGAACTTATAACGCTCCTCAATATAACGACGCAACGTATCGGTCAGTTTCGTATAATACTCCTTCTGGTTCTCTGAGGACACCATCTTGTCAGCCTTGATCTGCTCAATCTCCTTCATCGCTTTCTGGTGAGGCAACAGTCTCTTCACCAGTTTGAAACTCTTGATGAGCGGTTTGTTATCACGCAACCTTATATACAAATAGGCAGCAGCACCCAGCAAGAGCAACAAGAGGACGCTCAACCAGAACACCAGTGACCAGTCACTCCACAGGAAAGGATTATCCTGCACGTCCTTCGGACCGAAGAACTGGTTCATCTTGGTGGTGTCTACATCGACCTCCATCACTTTCAGGGCGAGACTCTTGCTCTGGTAAGCCTTTCCGTCCACCTTTACCTTGAAAGGCGGGAGATAATAGAGTTTTCCGTCAAAAGATGTCAGGGTATAGACACGGCTCCACTGTTGTCCGTTGTCCATTTCGGTCTTCTGTTCCTCTCCTACTTTCAGCACCTCAACGCCATCCACCAACGGCTCTCTCGACTTATAGGTGGGAAAGACGACTTTCGCACTCGAAGGGGCAGTGACTGTCACCGTGACATGTACCTGCTGTCCGATGAGCATCTGGATAGAGTCGATTCTCGCCTCCACCCCTACCTGCGCCATCATGGTGGCAACGGTACATACCAGCGTTATCAGTATAAGGATTCGTTTCATTTAACTACGTTGTTTAAAGAGCATCAGCAGGTGTTTCACGAAATCATCATTCGTGGCAATGCTGATCATATCCACATTACTCTTATTCATCGTCTCACGGAGTTGCTGCTGCCGAGTCATCCAATAGTGCTGATGTGCCTGACGAAGCCGTTTACTACTGGTATCGATATACTGCTCAAAGCCTGTCTCAGCATCCACAACACGCATCAGTCCCACGTCAGGCAGTTCCTTGGCACGCTGGTCATAGACCTGAACGGCAACGACATCATGCTTGCGGTTACATATCTGCATGGTCTGCAGGAAGTCCTGCTGCACGTAGAAGTCACTCAGCACGAAGGCGGTACAGCGACGTTTTGCCACACTCGTCAGGAACTCCAGTGCCTGCTTGACATCCGTGCGTTTGCTCTCCGGCTTGAAGTCCAACAACTCGCGGATAATATACAAGATATGCTTACGTCCCTTCTTCGGAGGGATATATTTCTCGATATGGTCAGAGAAGAACACCACACCAATCTTGTCATTATTCTGAATGGCACTAAAGGCGATGGTCGCCGCTATCTCCGTCACCATGTCACGCTTCATCTGCTTCTGGGTACCGAAGTCGAGGGAGCCGCTGACATCGATGAGTAACATCACCGTCAACTCACGCTCCTCCTCGAACACCTTCACGTATGGACGATGAAAACGCGCCGTCACATTCCAGTCGATGTCACGCACATCATCCCCGTACTGGTATTCACGTACCTCACTGAAAGCCATACCACGCCCCTTGAAGGCAGAGTGATACTGCCCGGCAAAGACGTTGGCACTAAGTCCGCGTGCCTTGATCTCTATCTTCCGAACTTTTTTCAGTAACTCAGCAGTCTCCATTAAGGAACCTCAACCTTATTAATAATCTTAGATACGATCTCCTCACTGGTCACATTACTTGCCTCAGCCTCGTAGGTCAGTCCGATACGATGACGGAGCACATCGTGGGCAACGGCACGCACATCCTCTGGTACCACATAACCACGACGCTTGATAAAGGCGTAGGCACGGGCTGCCTTGGCAAGATTGATGGAGGCACGAGGACTACCGCCGAAGGAGATCATGTCCTTCATATCCTTCAGACCATAACGGTCAGGATAACGGGTGGCGAAGACGATATCAGCAATATACTGCTCAATCTTCTCGTCAATATACACCTCACGGACAACAGCACGGGCATTCAATATCTCCTGTGCCGTGGTGACAGGTGTCACCTCTGGCAGTGCCCCTGCGATATTCTCACGGATGATACGCTTCTCCTCCTCCAAGGTAGGATAGTCAATCACCACCTTCAGCATGAAACGGTCCATCTGCGCCTCTGGCAACGGATAGGTACCTTCCTGCTCGATAGGGTTCTGAGTCGCCATCACAAGGAATGGTGAGGGAAGATCGAAAGTTTCCTTGCCTATCGTCACCTGCTTCTCCTGCATCGCCTCCAGCAACGCACTCTGCACCTTTGCCGGGGCACGGTTAATCTCATCCGCCAATACGAAGTTGGCGAAGACGGGACCCTGCTTCACTTGGAAGCGCTCGTCTTTCTGAGAATAAATCATCGTACCTGTCACATCGGCAGGCAACAGGTCGGGTGTAAACTGAATACGACTATAGGATGCGTCTATCAGTTGCGCAAGGGTCTTGATGGCAAGGGTCTTTGCCAAGCCAGGAACACCCTCCAACAGGATATTACCATCACTCAGCAGTCCGATTAACAAGGAGTCCACCAAGTGTTTCTGTCCCACAATCACACGGTCCATACCTGCTACCAGATTGGTAACGAAACCGCTTTGCTGTTCTATCCGGATATTCAACTCACGGATATCAATAGATTCTGCCATAATTCTATATTTATTATATGATTACTCACACTAATTCATAAATACCCGTCGGCGTCGTACGCTTGAGAACTTCCATCTTCAGGTCGACACCCACGATAATACCATAGTCACGAAGGACACTCTCCACCGTCTTGCGCGCCAGTTCCGGATGGTTGTTCTCCTCACTCAGATGGCATAACCACACATAACGCAGTTGCTCCGTCATGTTCTCCACCAGGGCGAGCCCACAGGAGCGGTTGCTCAGGTGCCCTGTCTGGGAGAGGATGCGTCCTTTCAGGAACTGCGGATAGGGACCGTTGTTGACCATCTCCTCATCATGGTTTGCCTCAATGACGAGATAGTTAGCCTTCGAGATAAAGGGTTTCATTTCGTCCGTGACACAGCCAGCATCTGTGATTATACAGAAGTTAACACCCTCTGCCTCTATCATATAGCCGACATTGTCACTACTATCATGGGGGACGGCAAATGGTGTCACCAGGAACTCCCCTATTCTTATCTGCTTTCCCTTCTCCACAAAGCGTTTCAGTTCAGGCAGTACCTTCTGCTGGACGCAATAATTCTTGTTCATCCCCTCATGTACTTTCTCCGTCGTATAGACAGGTACCTGATAATCTTTACTAAACGATCCTACCGACTTGATATGGTCTGCATGGTCATGAGTGACAAGCACATGATGCACCTGCGACATACTAAGCCCGTAATCCTTAAAGTCTTTTTTCAGACCTCTCAATCCTACTCCGATATCTATCAAAAGTCCATCCGTCGGGGTCATCAGCATATAGCAATTACCACTACTGCCGCTGCCAAAGGATATAAATTTCAGCATTTTAGTTAATATTTTGTGCAAAAGTAATAAAAAGTTAGGAGTTTTCCTTATCTTTGCATTGTTTTTTGAGAATTTTAAACTTATGAAATATTACTTGTTATTTGCACTGGTGTTCTTGCTTGGCAGTTGCCAAGTCAGTGATAACGATACACTCGATGCTGTTGACAAGCCTCTCAGCACATGGGCAGAGGCATATTTTGGCTTCGACTATGAGGAGGCTTTAGACTATATGACACCAGAGAGTGAGAAATGGATTCGCTTTGCCGCCTCTAACATCACGGAGAAGGATGTGGCATTCATCAACGAGCATAACAGGAATGTAAAGACAGAGATTATCGACCGTTATATCATGGCTGGCGACACATCCTGTTCAGCAAGAATCCGGGTCTCTGACTTCGTGCAGTTAGGGTTTGTCGGACAAGAGGACAAGGTCATCGACCAAGCCGAGTATCAAATCACCTTGGTCAAGCGTGACGACAAGTGGAAGGTTAAAATGGAAGGCCCACTGCAAAGTGGAAAGCAAAGTCGCGACTAAGTTTCGGATGGGCAATAGGATAATGCTCGTCCCCATCCTCATAAGCAGGATTAACGGCTTTCATTCCCATGTCAAAGCGTAGGATAAAATAGTCGAAATTGAAGCGGAAGCCTAACCCATAGCCTACCGCCAGTTGTTTCCAGAACTCAGAGAACTGGAACTGTCCTCCTGGTTGGTCAGCATAGTCGCGTAACGTCCAGATATTACCAGCATCCACAAACAAGGCGATACCCAGTTTCCAGAAAAGATGGGCGCGATACTCCATATTGAAGTCCAGTTTCATATCACCTGTCTGGTTAATGAAATCAATGCGACGGTCCTTACTGACATATTTTCCTGGTCCCAGACTACGTACGCTCCATCCTCTCACACTATTGGCACCACCAGAGAAATATCGTTTCTCAAAAGGAAGGATGGTACTGTTCCCATAAGGATAGGCAATACCTACACCTGCATGGAACACCAGTTGGTTGCTGTAGTTCAGGTTGATGGTGCGGGTCACGTCAAAATCTGCCTTTACATATTGTGCATAGGCTATATCGAGGAAGGTGTATTGCCCTTCTTGATTACGATGGAAACCAAACGACTTCGCTGCCAGTCCTAAGAGGTTACCTGCCGTCTCCGCATTAGCCTTGATGGCTATGACACCGTTATTATAGGAATAACCTACCCCGAACTTCATGATAAACAGGTTCTCGTAGTTATAGCGCAGGATGGCGTTTCTACTGCTGGTGTCGTCCAGATACTCTTTCTTGAAGGTCTCACTGATCCACGGCATCGAGATATAGTTCAAGTCCAGCAGGTCAATGCGATAGTAGTCGTGATGGTTGGGGTTGTTCCATTTATAACGCCAGCCCACAGAGAACACTCGCCGATGGAACTCTGGACGGTTCTGTAAGTCATAGAGCAGAGACACCTCACTGCTGGCATTGATACGCCGATGAATATCTGACGGCAGGAAAGGAGCGATAAAACGGGGGAAGGTCAGTTTTGTTCCCAGACTATATTCCAGGAAGTTATGGCTAGAGTAGCCTTCCAATCCCTTGATTGCCTCATAGGCACCACGCAGTTCTATCGTCAGATTCTCAGAGCCTTTGAACAGGTTGCGATTCTGGTAGGTCAGTGAAGCGGCAGCGCCTAAGTCACCTGCTGTATTCGTACCCTCTGGCTGGAAAGAGATGGTCGACGGCTTGTTCGTACTGATTTGTATCTGACAGTCCAGCAGACTGGAGTCTGACTGCTCGTCCCATGATATATTGGTATAGCGTACAGCCCCTAACCTACTGAAGTGGTTGTACGTGTTCCGCAGACCTTCCACAGAATAATATTCTCCTTCCCGGACATATGTGTTACGGCGGAGAACACCCTGCCGCAGGTGGATGACAGAGTCCTCCGGGTCACCACTGGAATACTGCACGTTCCTGACGGTATATCGCTGATGGGGCGACTCCTTGCCGTCCTTGCCACGCTGCTGACGAAGCACCAGCACCACATCTATCTCCTGAGAGTTCGCCACCGAGTCTGCCTCATAGATAATATACTCCTTATTAAAACGGTAATAACCGAGATTATTCAACTCATTGGTAATCCGCTTGCGCTCACTGTCCAGATTCTCCACACTAAAGCGCATACCGCTCTTAAGTCCCTGGTTATTAGGGTCGTCAAGATGTAACATACTGTTAATCAAGGAGTCCTGAATAACATAGTCTATCTTGCGAATCGTATAGGGCATCCCTGGATGCAAGAAATAAGTCACGTCGATCTTTTTATTCTTTGCCTTGGTCATGGCATCCACCCCTGCCCTCAGATAACCCATATTCACCAACTGTATCTGCAAGTCCTCCATCGATCTGCGGGTACTCATGGAGTCATACAGCACAGGAGCCTCTCCGATAGAGCGCAACATGCGATTAACCCATTTCGTGGTGTCCCTGCCTGATAGAGAATAGGTGGCAAGGGGTATCTTGGCGGCAGAGAACCAGCGGGCATTACCCACCTGACGCACGTATGCCTTCATGTCTACTGGATTGACATCTTTGGTCTTGGGAGTTGTCTTCACCTGCACCTTATTTAATAAATACTCACCTTCAGGGACGTACTTCGTCTCTGAACAGGCACACAAAAGGAGTACCAGCAATAAATATAAGGAGTATCTAAGCCGCATTTTGTTGCAAAGGTACAAAAATTATTGTGAATTGACAATTGATAATAAAGAATTATTCTTACCTTTGCCGGAAATTACACATAATGATTAGTAAAAACCAAATCAAACTCATCCGTTCTTTGGAGTTGAAGAAGAACCGGAAACGGGAAGGGCTCTTCGTAGCAGAGGGTCCGAAAGTCGTTGGCGACCTGCTACAGGCTGGCTATCAGCCAAGGATGCTTTTCTCAACGACAGCGACAGAGCGCCCGGATGCCGAGCGTATCACTGAAGAGGAACTGCGAAAAATCAGTTTCCTGCAACATCCGCAGGAGGTACTTGCCGTATTCGAAATGCCAACTCCTCCGCTTTCAACTCTCAACTTTCAACTCTCAACTCTAAACTCTCAACTCTCCCTCGCCCTTGACGGTGTACAGGATCCCGGCAATCTCGGTACCATCATCCGTATTGCCGACTGGTTTGGCATCTCTACCATCTACTGTTCTATGGACACTGTGGATGTATATAACCCCAAGGTGGTTCAGGCGACGATGGGCAGTCTCGCTCATGTACTGGTATCGTATGTTGACTTGCCCACACTTTTCAATAGCATGCCCTCATCCTTACCTATCTATGGAACCCTATTGGATGGCAAAAATATTTACGAGCAGGAACTTACCCAGCAAGGCATTATCGTCATGGGGAATGAGGGAAACGGCATCTCTCCTGAGGTACGGAAGCACATCACCAAACGGCTACTGATTCCTGACTTCCATTCTGACGGGCTGAGGGCAGAAAGCCTCAATGTCGCCATTGCCACGGCTATCACCTGTTCCGAGTTCCGTCGTAGACAATAAAAAAGGGGGTTCCGTCTTCACAGATAGATACCCCTCGAGGAAAATGATAAATATAGATTAAATTACTAGTTGTGTGATGCAAAGGTAATTAATATTTTCGAAACTACAAAACTTTTATTGAAAAAAGTTCAACATTTAACACTTTTAAATGCTTTCAACGCTTCATATATCCGCTGTACCGGCAATCCCATCACGTTAAAATAACTGCCGTTCATCCCTGTCACCCCGACATGTCCTATCCACTCCTGAATGCCATAGGCACCTGCCTTGTCGAAGGGACGGTAATGGTCGACGTAGTAATTGACTTCCTCGTCTGTCAACTTCTTGAAGGTCACATCAGTCTCCACCGAGAAACTGACCTGTTTTTCCTTCGTTGTCAAACAGACTCCTGTGATGACCTGATGGGTCTGTCCGCTTAGTTCGTGAAGCATCCGCTTTGCCTCCTCTGCGTCCTTGGGCTTTCCCATCACTTTCTGACCTAATATAACAATGGTATCGGCAGTGATAATCAACTCGTCAGCAGCGATTGTCTGCTGGTAGGCTGCCGCCTTTTTCTTCGAGATATACCCGGCGATTTCCTTTGTTGGAAGGTCTTCAGGATAACTTTCATCTATTCCGTCTAACACTCTGACTTCAAAGGGAATATCAAGACCACCCAACAACTCTTTACGCCTTGGAGAGTTGCTGGCGAGGATAATATGATAACGATCACTTACCATCCGAAAGCCCTTTCATCCTGTAACCATTTACCCTGGGCTTTCAGGGTCTGCTCTATCACATCCCTGCCACAGCCACAGCCACCATCATAGTCACTGATATAGATACTGACATCCTTTACCTCACAGCATGCGTCTTTGGGACAGACTGGACACCCTACCCTGCGCATCACCTCCAAGTCGGGGATATCATCGCCCATGAACATCACCTCGTCGTCCCTCAGTCCGTGTTTGGCAAGGAACTCCTCGTAAATCTTGATCTTCACTGCGGCACCCAGGTAGATATCCGTCATTCCTAATCCCTCATAACGTTTCCGCACTCCTTCTATCTTACATCCGGAGATGATGGCGATGTTCAGCCCCATCTTCACGGCAAGTTGGATGGCATAGCCGTCCTTGATATTCACAGTACGCAAGGGGGTACCGTCTATCCCTAAAGAGATGGTCGACCCGCTCAGCACACCGTCCAGATCGAAGACGATAGCACGTATCTTCTGTAAATCGTAGTTTATCATTGTTTTTCGGCTTTTCTGTGTATGTGAAGTGACATACGTTCGTAAAGATCTTTCATAAAAGGATGGCTACGCAGCAACTGTGCCTGATGACGGATGACATTCTCGTCATAACGCACGGCAGGACCCGTCTGTGCCTGTAGGGGATGCAACTGGTGCACCTTGCGTGCCGTCTCGTCAATCAGAGGGAGCATCACGTCAAAGTTCATACCATGTTCCTCTAATATCTCTGCTGCCATGGCATAGCAGTGGTTGGCGAAGTTACAGGCGAAGACAGCGGCAAGATGCAGATACTGCCGGTCGTCGCTCGACAACTCATAGACCCGTTCCGTCACACTCTCTGCCAAGTGCCTGATGACCTCCATCGCTCTCTCGTCACTCGCCTCGATAAAGGTGGGGATCTCCGCAAAGTCGACTGGGCGTTCCTTCGAGAACGACTGCATGGGATAGAACACCCCATAATGGCGAGCCATGCCCTTGAACATCTCCATGGGCATCGAACCGGCGGTATGCATGAACACCTGTGTCTCCCTACCCTTCGTCACGGCTGGTATCACTTCAGCAAGAACAGAGTCCTTGATGGAGATGATAAAGGCATCGGCTTCCATCGGCAGGTCCTCCGCCTTGTCTACGGGCTGTCCGCCAATCCGTTCCGACAGGGTCTTTGCTGATTTCATCGTATGACTATACACACAGACAATCTCATGACCCGCCCCCAACAGGGTAAGTCCGAGATTCGTAGCGAGTCTGCCCGCTCCTATTAACGCGATCCGCATCTTAGTACTTGTTCAGATGGACGTTCTCCCACTTCAGTTTCTCCTCGTTCTGGGGCTTACGCTCGTCAGCCTTATGACCAATGGCGAGGATACAGAGGCACGACAGGTTCTCGGGGATATCCAGCACACCCTGTATCACGGTGTCGGCACTCGTCCCGTCACTCAGTCCACGACCACGCATCTGTATCCAACAGGAACCCAGTCCTAAAGCCTCAGCCTGATACTGCATCGAGATGGCGGCGATAGAACCATCCTCCACCCAGCAGTCATTCTGCATCGGGTCACCTAACACGACGATGGCAAGGGGGGCTCCCTTGAGGAACTGTCCTCCCATATCCTTGGCATCCGACAGTTTCTCAAGGTCCATCTTATCATCGACCACCACAAACTGCCAGGCACGCTGTCCTTTCGATGTGGGTGACATCAGTCCTGCACGGAGGATTGTCTTCACGTCCTCACCGTCTATCTCCTCCTCTGTAAACTTACGATGCGAGCGGCGCATCTGCACTAAATCCTTGAACTCCATATTACTATAGTTGTTATTTTAGTCTCGATATATAGACTCTGCCTTAGCAAGCAATTCTGTTTTCTCTGTCTCAGAAAGGAACGCATGACTGATGGCTGTTCATACCATGAGTTTTGCTTGTTCTTTGTTAAGAATACTTACTGGAAGATCAAAACATTTCAGATAGTCTGTCAGACTCTCGCAGTCCACAGGGCATACTAACATTTTCTCGATTTCACTTCTTGATGCAGGCAATGACACACCTTCGACTGACGACATATAGATAGCATCGTCAACGCTTAATGAGCCATCGAGGTGGAGATGCAAATCCACTAACGCATACTTGCTGGCATCAAAAACAGAATTAGAATTAACTGTCGCCGAGTCATTATTGTCGCATGATGTCAGCATCAGTGTGCCGAAGATAGTCATCATGGTGGCGAACACGCATTGAATAATTCTTCTCATAGTCTTGATCTTTTTGCTTGCAAAGTTACAAACTTTTTGAGTAATATTGTTGTATATCCGCCATTTTAACAAATCAGCATAACCCGTTTAGTCTATCAATCGACGAAGATATAGTTCACCACTTGTTCCGCTGGCACCTTCCTGTTTGTTCCATAGGGTGGAACACTTTGTTCCATGGGGTGGAACAACTTGTTCCATGGCATGAAACAAATGATCCCCTTGTTTCGGATTACAGATTCCCATGCTTGGAATGAGTTATTCCAATGCCTGGAATCATCGATCGGAGTGTCTCCTCTCTCCCAAAGGACAAATCTTAGTATAATTTCTAACCCGTTTTTATCACTTTTTTGAGGCAAAACAACCCCACTTTTTGCAGCAAAATCGCCAATCGTTGTCACCGTTGCCGCTTCGTTGTTACCGTCAACCAACTGATTATCAAATAGTTTTGCA
>DEJF01000057.1:70764-104300 GCA_002353225.1 Prevotella sp. UBA2755
AAAAATTACGTGTAGGGAAAACGGTCAATGATCTTTGTATAGAAAAACGGCTGGCAAAGTCGTTGCTCTGCCAGTCGTTTGAGTGTTATCATTTGTGGATCATTCAGACCACTACGATTTACCTGTCCCAGATAGTTCCACCGCCACCGCCGCCAATAATGATATCAATCAGATTATCCTCATCATTAATCACATTGAGGTCATTTACAAGTTTGCCACCACTTGTAACCATAACGAAGACCCTCTCCTAACCTCCACCTGTTGAGGGGGGAGGAAAAGGAAAGATACCTAAAAGGGCTTACCTCACGGCAAGCCCTTCGCACTAAACTAAACAAATACTTTATGATTAATTTCTATAAGAGTACACTACTCCTACTGAGCCTGTTGACAGGTACGACACTTGCGCTCACAATACCGCTCACACTGAGCACAGATATCGTAACCTAACATGGCACCCAGAATGAAGTCCTCCTCTGGTGTCAACTCATTCAGCGGACGTGTGGCTATCAGACGGATGGCATCCAGACATTCCTTCTTGCCGAAATACAAGTTAAGCGTGTTCTTTCCTGCCGGCTGTAGCACATACGGGATGTTCTGGCGCTCCAACCGCTGAGTGGCAAACTGCTCATAGCGTTTGTTCATCGTGAAGAGAATCATCTGGCGCACACCTTTCTTATACTCATAGATGTGGTTCATCAATACTTTCAGGTCGATAGGTATGATATCCGTCTGCGTCATAGTCCTTGCAATGATTAGAGATTAGGAGAAATGACCGCTATCCATTCGTCGATACGATTATCAGTCTTATCGTCCTCGTTGACATCATCAAGAGGGAGACCGATGAACTTGCCGTCAATAACAGCATCCGAGTCACTGAAGTTATAACCGTCTGTTGAGACTGTACCGATGAATTTCGCTCCGCTGTCCTTGATGGCATGATAAAGTTCTCCGATACCTCCTACAAAGGTGTCGCCATACGACTCCGCGTCACCACACCCAAAGAGGGCAATGGTCTTACCTTTCAGGTCGGCACCCTGTAATACTTTCACACCGTCATACCAGTCATCCTGCATCTCGCCAGCACCCCATGTGGAAGTACCGAGAATCAGATTGTCGTTAGCAGCAACGATTTCTGACGTGAGGTCCTGAACATTCAAACAATCCACCCCTAACTTGGCTGCAATCTTGTCAGCGATAGACTCGCAAGTGCCAGTGGAAGAACCAAATACTACAATTGTCTTACTCATTTTTCTATTTATCTTATAATGGTTTGTAATTCCGACTGCAAAGGTAAAGAGAAAAACGAGGGAATGCAATACCTAAAAATAAGTGTTTTAGCCGAAGACAAACCTCAACGACTCATAAAATTGGATTAATAAGATATAGAAAAGAACACATGGTGCCGCCCAACGAATACCACATAATAATGAGTCGTAGACATCACGAAGCGACTGAAACGTACCTGCGATGAGTCCATAGACAATACTAAACGCACAAAGACTGAATGAGATAACTGGTATCAGACTATAGGAGAAGGGGGATGGGAACAAGCCCCCTGTAGCACTCACCAAGATGGCATGGGGAACAACTGTCAGCAACAAGACTGCCACTACACAAGTCAGCAAAGTACCACCTCCTATCAGCATGGCACGTCGCTCACGATAGGTATAGGGGGATGAATGAGAGAATACCCCACAACTTCTCAGACAACCGACAGCAATAGCGGCAAGTATCAGCCATGACAAAATGGGGGTAGCAAGGATTGTCCCATAATGTCCTAAGAACCAACGGATGCCCTCACCCGACAGCATCGAGCGAACCCCACTATTGGGCATTGCCGCACTCAGCAGCCATGACACCAATATCAGCACGAGTTCTGCCAATATCAGGAAAAGGGCGATATAGGGAATCAGTTTCTTCATTCAGTATCGGGTTCGAGATTATCGATGTCGAGGATGCGAAGTTCAAGGGCACGGACTACCAGACGGGTGGCGTTGACACTCTCACCACCAGGGAATAGTTTACGTACCAGTTCGTTCTGTCGTTTCTCCAGACTCTTCACACCAAAGGGCATGCCCCGCAGATTTGTGATCTGCTCTTTGGTGTATCCTAAGGCAAGATGACGCAGGAAACGCTCGTCATACTCATCTATCTCGTAGTTAACCAAAGCCTCCTGACGAGCCAACTGGGAGGACACAGCATACTTGAAACGCTCCACGATTTTCTGGAGGATAGGCTCATTGAATACCAGTTGTTTTCCCTCCATCACGGCACGTACATCAGCACGGGTCAGCAGTTCCCCACTCTTCAGGATGATACCATCGGCACCAGCGTCAAGGACATCGACCCAAAGTTTCTCATTCAGTATCTCACCTGTAAAGATCAGCACTTTCACTTGTGGGAACTGCTCCTTGGTATGACGACATATCTCAACCCCCACAGTAGTAGAGCCACCCAGTCCGAGGTCAAGCAACACAAGGTCTGGCTGTTGTTTCTTGATGAGTTTCCAGTACTCCATCTCATTAGAGGCTGTTCCGATAATCTCCGCCTCTGGAATCTCATGGCGAACAATACCTTCTGTGCCTTTGAGTTCGAGGGGCACATCCTCGACGATAATCAACTTAAAGTTTTCCATATCTTGGTAGTGTTATTTTAATCAATGTATTTCCTTCTGCCCTCTCAGCCCATATACCACAGCCACGACGGTTTGTCGCTTCCCCGTGGTCACGTACAATCTGACGGCAGAGCAAATAAGGAATGGTATCCATCTGAGGTGTAAAGAGGTTGGCAGCCTCTTCCTCCGTTATTTGCAGGTCAGCACGACGAACCGTATAGAG
The DNA here is from genome assembly GCA_002353225.1 of Prevotella sp. UBA2755. GTDB lineage: Bacteria > Bacteroidota > Bacteroidia > Bacteroidales > Bacteroidaceae > Prevotella. The sequence goes on from DEJF01000057.1 coordinate 73,602, forward strand.
CAGATATTGCTGGTCTTTCACCTCCACAGTCACCTCGCCTTTGAGTAGTTCAAAGAGGTAACGCAGCATGTGCTCGTCACCCAATACCTCTTGTCCATAAAACTCCACCTTCTTCAGATGCAGTTTCACCAGTTCTGTCTGCCGGATAGCCTGCTCGCTCAATAGTCCATAAAGTTCCCGATAATAGGAAGCCACCTCCAGCATCGACTGCGTATCTCCCTTATCAGCAAGTTGGCGGATACGGCTGGGGTAATACATTGTCTCATGCTTGAGCGTTGACAGACAGTTATCGAGTACGGCGTTTGACACATGCAGGTTGCTGTCTTCCAACTCAGCCCTTCGTAACTCATCCTCCGCCATCTCCAGATTTGTCTGTTGCATCCTTTCCTTCCTGAAGCGGTTATAGAGGCGATGACGGTAGTATAGCATATAATATGCAGGGATGATCAACAGGAGAATCAAAACCAACAAAATAATAGCGATACGCTTATTCGACTGTGACTGTTGCATCATACGGCAATAATCGGCAAGCGTATTGTCGGCAGAAAGTTCCTTGAAGAGTTGCGTATATACCTTATTATTATAGGCATATAATTCCCATTCATGGAGGGCAAGAGCAGCAACAGCACTCTCGTTCCGGATGTCAAGGATAATCTGATAGTTTGTGCTTACACTGTCGTGCAACCACTGTATCTCGGGAGCCATCAAGGCAGCATTACCCTGACGCAGCATCAACAACTTTCCCTTAGGATGTTGTGTCTGGTAATGGGCATTAAGGTATTTACGGCAAGAGTCAGCAAACTCCAGCGTCCTTGCATAAGTGCCATTGACATTCGAGAAATAGGCGGAGTCAGCAAAGATATGAGCACGGTCGATATGGCTGTTGGCGATTTGTGGTTCACTATTAGCAGGAAGAGTACCAACAGCCAACAGCCAACAGCCAATAGCCAACAGCCTCATCATACCTTTCGGCAGCCGGAAAAAGAAACGGCTGCCCCTGCCCTCCTCGCTCTCGGCAGCAAGTTGGCAAACCTGGAATATCTGGCTGATCTTACGATATTTCTCTATAATACCCTTACAGTTCATCAGTCCGAAACCATGACCACCCTTTACCTGATGGTTGAACACCTGTGCCAGTTCTGCCTCGGGCATACCCTTTCCCGTATCCTTGACAGAGAGTTCTACATAATCAGCAGTCTCCTCTGCTGAAATAGTAACTTTCCCATCCCGCTCCGTAAACTTACGAGCATTGTCGGCAAGTGTATTGAGCATGAAAAGCGTCAGTACACGGTCTGCTTTCACCACTGCTTCCGTAGGCTCCACATCAAGGTCAACCCCCTTCATCTGGAATCCCGTCTTACTACGACTAATAATATCAAATAATGGTTGCAAGGGGAAACTCTCAATATGCAGGCTCAATTCTCCCTGTCGCAACTGAATCCAATGGGTCAGGATATCGTTCTGGGAATTAATCTGGTCTGTGAGTTCGCGGATGTAATTGATAGTATCTATAGTTCCTATAGTTCCTATAGTACCTATAGTGTCTTTATTTCCTATATATTTTATCTCATGGATGATGCGGTCGATGAGTGGGGTGATGCCCACGACCATCGACACCTTGGCTCGCTGTTCCAGATGGCGGCGCTCGTTTTTCTCTACTCTTAGGCGAGCCTCCGCAATCTCCTCTTCTTTCTGCTCTAACAAATCATCGTAATCACTGTTTTTCTTCTCCCGCTTATTCATCCGATTGAAAAGCCACAAGAGGAACAACAAAAGCAAGATTGCAATGACGACTGCTATCATCATCCAGTTCAACTGGGAGGATGACTTATCATACATGGCGGCACGTGCCTCTAACTCCCTGTCTTGACGAGTCTGCTCCTGTAAGTCAATATAAAGATTGCGATAATAGTCGCTGTTAGGCTTGTTATTGACTGCAGCATATACAACGCTGAACTGCTCGTAGATACTGGCGACGAGGTCTGGCGCTTGCTTGATGCGGACATCTGCCAAAGCCCAGCCCAAATGCTCTATGGCTTTATGCTCATCGCCCAGCGCATGATAACAGGAAGCAAGGGTACGATAGGCACCGGCTATCTGGTAGACATCGCCATAATCCTGAAAACCCTCCAAGGCTTCCTGAGCGATATCCACATCACCCAGATGGTCGGCAAGCGCCTCTTTGGCATTCGCCTCGAAATAGGGATAATGATGCCGCTGGGAGATGCTCAGACAACGGTCCAGACATTCTATCTCCTCACGGTATATCTCATCATCAGTACCTTCTGTGATAATCCCTCCTGCTCCAACATTATATAAGTAATTCAGATACTGTGCGGTGTCACGCCGTATCTCGTCTAAGTTGATTTCCTGTAAAGCCTCTATTGACTGGCGTTCCAATCCCACATAGTAATAATAGGTGGAGTTTACAATGGCAAACTCGCTCTCCGCATAGATCAATCGGAGCAACTGTCTCGCCGATAGGGTACCACGCTCTTCATTGATACGATTACGACACTCTATTGCACTTTCCCGATGCTCATAGAACTCACGATTACGGGAGCGGCGCTGACAAAGACGCATCTGCTGCACCTCTGCCACAAATAGTTCTATCTGATTGTCGGTCAACGATATGGCTTCTCTCAGTTGTTGCTCGGCACGGTCATAGTCCATCCGCACCATACTGACAAAAGCCAAATGGTTGAGCGCCTCCGCTTTTCCTGCAGCATAACCTTCCGACAAATCATAAGCCTGTTGGGCATAAGAGGCTGTAGAGTCAATATGACGATAATGACTGGCATAAGAAAGAGAATTCAACTTGTCCACTGCTGCCTTGTCGGACGGAGAACAAGCCACTAAAAGGAAAAGACCCAGTACGGCAAAAAGCCATACTGAGTCTTTGCGAAAATATGGTTTAAGCGCGAGCCTTAGCCACATAACCAAGTGCCTCCTTGCACTTGTCGGTTACATACTGCCAGTCGCCAGCCTTTACCTTGTCAGAGGGGAAGAGTTTAGAGCCCATGCCGACGCAATATACACCAGCCTTAAACCACTTCTGCAGGTTCTCCTCCTCTGGTGCCACACCACCAGTTACCATAATCTTAGACCATGGCATTGGAGCCTTCAGACCCTTCACCATGTTAGGACCGACAACGTCGCCAGGGAACACCTTTGTCAGGTCACATCCTAACTCCTGAGCCTTACCAATCTCGCTGACTGTCATACAGCCAGGGCAATAAGGAACAAGACGACGGTTGCAGACCGGTGCAATGTCAGGGTTGAACAATGGACCAACTACGAAGCAGGCACCCAACTGGATGTAGAGGGCTGCCGTAGGAGCATCCACTACAGAGCCGATACCCAATGCCAACTCAGGGCATTCCTTGTCTGCCCATTTTACCAACTCACCGAATACCTCCTGTGCGAAGTCGCCACGGTTGGTAAACTCAAATGCGCGAACACCACCCTCATAGCATGCCTTTACGACATTCTTACAAGTCTCAAGGTCTTTGTTGTAGAATACGGGGACCATACCCGTGTCGCCAATTTTCTTCAGAACGGCTATCTTATCAAATTTTGCCATATTTTTTTGATATTTCGATATTACGATAAATTACCTCTGAACACGACCGTTAGCATTACCACCGGCAAGGCTCTCCACCTCGTCAACAGATACCAGATTGAAGTCACCGTTGATGGTGTGCTTCAGAGCAGAAGCAGCAACAGCAAATTCCAAAGCCTCTCCTTGTGTGGACTTTGTCAGCAGACCATGAATCAGACCACCAGAGAAAGAGTCACCACCACCTACACGGTCGATAATCGGATTAATCTCATAACGCTTAGACTGATAGAACTCCTTACCATCGTAAATCAGAGCCTTCCAACCGTTGAATGTAGCAGAGAAAGACTCACGCAATGTAGATACCACGTACTTGAAGCCAAACTCCTCTTTCATCTGTTTGAAGATCTTCTCGTAACCAGAAGCGTCAGTAACGCCACCCTCTACGTCAGCATCGGGCTTGAAGCCAAGACAGAGTTCTGCATCCTCCTCGTTACCTATACATACGTCAACATACTTCATCAAGGGGCGCATGATAGAGATTGCCTTCTCTGAGGTCCACAACTTCTTACGGAAGTTCAGGTCTACAGAAACGGTAACCCCATGACGCTTAGCAGCCTCACATGCCAACTTGGTCAGTTCGGCAGCCTTGTCAGAGATTGCAGGAGTAATGCCGCTCCAGTGGAACCACTGTGCACCTTCCATAATCTTATCGAAATCAAAGTCTGAAGGAACAGCCTCAGCAATAGCGGAATGAGCACGGTCGTAAATCACCTTCGAGGGACGCATAGAAGCACCTGTCTCTGCATAATACAGTCCCACGCGGTCACCACCACGTGCAATGAACTCTGTATTCACACCATAACGACGCATAGCATTCACAGCGATCTGACCAATCTCATGCTTAGGAAGTTTTGATACAAAATAAGCCTCATGACCATAGTTAGCCACAGAGATTGCTACATTAGCCTCACCACCACCAGGGATGATGCGGAATGACTCACTCTGAATGAAACGGTCGTTACCGTTTGGGGAAAGGCGGAGCATAATCTCACCTAAGGTTACAATTTTTGCCATTTGTTTTAGTATTAATTAAATAATTATGTCTTTTCAGTTGGCAAAGATAGCACAAAATGTCCAAATACCAAAATAATCAGCAAAAATATTCCCAAATAATTCCGTAAACGTTTTTTTTTCTTTATCTTTGCATTCAAATTAACTGAAGACTATGGATACTGGTAAAATCAGAATCAAAGATATAGCAAAGAGGGCTGGTGTTAGTGTCGGAACAGTAGACCGTGTGCTGCACAAACGCCCGAATGTGTCAAAGAGCGCATTAGAGAAGGTGGAAAAGGCTTTGAAGGAGATGGACTACAAGCCTAACATGTATGCCTCCGCACTCGCCTATAACAAATCATACACCTTTTATTGTATTATCCCCAAACATGAGTCGGAGGCTTATTGGGAAGAGGTGGAGGAAGGTGTGATTGCCGCCTGTGACCGTCGTCGTGACTTCCGTATCAGCCAGAAGATGATGTACTATAACCGATTCTCTGCAGAGACATTCTCTAAAGTCACCAACGAGTGTCTCAAACAAAAGCCTGACGGAGTTATTATTGTCCCATCGAAACTCGATGTCACCCGTAAATTCACGGACCTGCTGCACGAAATGCAGATTCCCTTCATCTTACTCGACTCTTACATGCCCGACCTGAAACCATTGTCATTCTTCGGACAGGACTCTTTCTCCAGTGGTTTTTTCGCGGCCCGCATGTTGATGATGCTGGCTCCCCACGAGACAGAGATTATGCTGATGAAGCAGATGCGCAATGGCAATGTCGCCTCCAAACAACAGGAGAATCGTGAGACGGGATTCCGCCACTATATGCACGACCACTTCCCTGAAGTAGTTATCAATGAGGTTAACCTCTCTTTGGATGAGAAGCGTGAGAACTATGACGCTATCCTGGACGACTTCTTCAGCAAACACCCCCATACCCATCATTGTATCACTTTCAACTCGAAAGCACATATTGTGGGAGAATACTTGCTACGCAGTAACCGTCGAAACATCCAGATAATGGGTTACGACATGGTACCTAAGAATGCAGAGTGCGTACGACAAGGGAGCATCTCTTTCCTCATAGCCCAACATGGTTATATGCAAGGCTACTCTTGTATTGAGTCTCTCTTTAACGCCATCGTACTGAAGAAAGAGGTGGAGCCTGTCAACTACATGCCTATCGAACTGCTTACCAAGGAGAACATCGACTTCTATCGTCGTAAGAATATCGGATAAAACTACTTAAACAAATACAATTATGGAACTGAAGACCTACTTGAAAATTAATCCCGCCGACTCTGTCGTGGTATGCCTGCAACCCAAGAAGAAGGGTGACATCCTTGACATTGACGGAAAGCAAATCACAGTTAATCAGGACACACCCGCTGGACACAAAGTTTTAATTAAAGATGTCAAAGAGGGTGACGACATCATTAAATACGGCTATCCTATAGGACATGCCCGTCAGGACATGAAGGCTGGTGACTGGGTGAACGAGAACAACCTCAAGACCAACTTGAGCGGAACTCTAGAGTACACATACCAACCAGTAAACCAGGAACTTAACATAAAAGATGACAAGCGCACCTTTAAGGGATATATTCGTAAAAATGGGGACGTAGGGGTACGCAATGAGATATGGATTGTACCCACTGTCGGCTGTGTCAACGGCATCGCTGAGCGACTGGCTCACCAGTTGAGTATGGAGACCAAGGAAGAGGGTATTGACGCCATCTGGACCTGGCATCATAATTTCGGATGCTCTCAACTCTCTGGAGACCATGAGAACACCCGTAAGATCCTGCGCGACATCTGCCTGCACCCCAATGCCGGTGGTGTCCTCGTACTGGGATTAGGTTGTGAGAACAACCAGCCTGACCAGTTTATGGAGATGTTAGGTAACTACGACAAGGACCGCATCCGTCTGCTCGTAACCCAGAAAGTTGAGGGTGACGAGGTAGAGGCTGGTATGCAGATACTGAGAGAACTCTATGCTATCGCTAAAGAAGATAAGCGTGTAGATGTCCCTGTCTCTAAACTGCGTGTTGGTCTGAAATGTGGCGGCTCTGACGGTTTCAGCGGCATTACTGCCAATCCACTGGTAGGTGAGTTCAGCGACTGGCTGGTAGCGCAAGGTGGTACAAGTGTACTGACAGAGGTACCAGAGATGTTTGGTGCTGAGACCATTCTGATGAACCGCTGTAAAACAACGGAATTGTTCGACCAGACCGTATCGATGATTAACAACTTCAAGGAGTATTTCCTTTCCCATGGTGAACCTGTAGGTGAAAACCCAAGTCCTGGCAATAAAGCAGGTGGCATCTCTACCTTGGAGGACAAGGCATTAGGTTGCACTCAGAAATGTGGAAAGGCTCCTGTAAGTGGTGTCATGGAATATGGTGACCGTTTACAGCATGACGGACTTAACCTGCTGTCTGCTCCTGGTAACGACCTTGTAGCCGCTACGGCACTTGCCTCCTGCGGTTGTCATCTGGTACTCTTTACCACAGGACGTGGTACACCATTTGGCACTTTCGTTCCTACAATGAAAATTGCCACGAACCCCACCCTCGCTAAGAACAAGCCTCACTGGGTAGACTTCTCCGCTGGACAGTTGATAGAAGGGCGCAGCATGCAGGAAATTGTTCCTGAGTTTATTGACAAGGTGCTTGCTGTGGCAAGTGGTGAGCATGCCCGCAACGAGGAGAACGGCTATCGAGAAATCTCTATCTTCAAGAACGGTGTTACATTGTAATCAACAAATAAGAGTTTAAAATTGAGAAAAGGAATCGTCGCATTATCACCGCTTCTGGTGTTTATAGTACTCTATTTAGTCACGAGCATTGTCGCTCGTGACTTTTACAAAGTACCTATCACCGTTGCCTTTATGGTGGCAAGCATCTATGCTGTCATCATCTCCGGAGGCATCCCCTTACGGAAGCGCATCGACATCTACAGCCGTGGTGCCGGCACATCGCAGATGATGCTGATGATCTGGATCTTTATATTGGCTGGTGCTTTTGCCAATACGGCAAAGACCATGGGGGCTATCAATGCTACTGTCAATCTAACCCTCACCTTATTACCTGCCAACATGTTACTTGCAGGACTGTTTATCGCCGCCTGCTTTATCTCTATCTCCATTGGCACCAGTGTGGGTACTATCGTGGCACTTACTCCTATCGCTGCAGGTATTGCCAGTCATACGGGAATGGAACTGCCAATGATTGTAGCGATTGTCGTAGGGGGCTCTTTTTTTGGTGACAACCTCTCGTTTATCTCCGATACGACGATTGTAGCGACCTCTACACAAGAATGCCGCCTCAGCGATAAATTCCGCGTCAACTCCTTCATCGTCATGCCTGTTGCCATCATTATGCTGATTGTCTATTTATTCATGGGCATTCAAACCCAACTGTCACATCAGGTTGAGGAGGTAGAGTACCTAAAGGTGATTCCCTACTTAGTCGTTCTCATTACGGCAATCCTCGGTATGAACGTGATGGCAGTCCTCACCCTTGGCATGTTACTCTCCGGCATCATTGGACTCTGTTATGGAGCCTTTGACATCTATGGTTGGATGAAAGCAATGGGCGACGGCATTCTTAGCATGGGTGAATTGATTATCATCACGATTATGGCTGGCGGGCTGTTGGAACTTATCAAGCATAACGGTGGTATTGATTTCATTATCCAACGCATGACTCGCCATATCAATAGTAAGCGCGGAGCAGAATTATCGATTGCCTTACTGGTATCGCTGGTGAATATCTGCACAGCAAATAATACCGTGGCTATCCTGACTGTAGGAGGCATCGCCAAGAAGATTGGTGACCGATTTGGGGTTGACAACCGCAAGTGTGCCTCGATTCTCGACACGTTCTCTTGTATGATGCAGGGTATCATTCCTTATGGTGCCCAATTGTTGATGGCTGGCGGTCTTGCCGCCATCAACCCCATCAGTGTCGTGCCATACCTCTACTATCCTTTCCTATTAGGCATCATGTCTTTACTTGCCATCCTTTTACGTTACCCTAAAAAATACTCATAATGGATATCATACAACGCAACTTTCTCAGACTGTTGAAATGCGGTGCCTTCGGGCAACGGGAGCAGATGGAACCCATGTCGACGTGGAAATGGAAACGGCTCTACCAACTCTCCCAGATGAATGATGTTACACCATGGGTCTACGATGGTATCGTTGCCTGCAAAGACGATTTCTTCCTACAGATACCAGCGTCACAAATAGCATTATGGAAAGAAAGTGCTATGCAGGCGGATACCGAGATCGTCAAGGACGAGGAGCAACGGCTTACCAATCCACTGCTGAACCACAAACTGCAACAACTCACTGAGAAAGAGGGTGACACCCCTACCCTTGAATTACTTTATAATATCATACGATTGGCACGCTATATCCTCACACAAGGAATCAACATGCGCCATTTGCTGGAGTTAGGTATCTACCTGCGAACTACCAAGGACCAGATCAACTACGAACAGTTGACCTCATGGATTAAGAAGTTGCGGATGACAAAAATAACACGCTTAGAGGCAGCATTGCTCATTCATTTCTTTGACTTCAAGGAAGACGAGATCCCCTTTACGAGGGTAAAGGCAAACAAGGACACTGTCCGTATTGCAGACGATATCCTTAACACCAGTAGTGAGCAGGTTGCCGACTGGTATTTTACACAGGGAAAAAATGTATTTGTCAGCACAACAAATTCAAGTGCTATGATGTGGCATGTGCGCCATTCCGCAAAGTATATGAGTTACTACCCGAGCGAGGCTATCACCAACTTTTTCGCCAATTTCGCCCATTCTCTCTCACATATTGAGGAATAAATTAATGATGTCTGAAACGCAACTCACGCAACTTATGCCGCCCCATTAGCCGACTCTTATCCACATAACCACTAACACCTGTCAATTTGCCCTTACCAGTATACTGCCATGCAATTATGTCACGCTCATCATCAAGTACTGGCTCTTCGTCCGTATACATAGCAATCATCAGTTTATAGTCGTTTAACTTGCCCAGCAGGTACTTATTATAGAAATTACGATAGGTATACACCAATGGTTTCTGACGATAGGCTTCCTCTACCAAATCCAGAAACTTCAACAATGAGTCGCAGAAAGCCTCCACCGGCAGACCGCCCATCGACTCCACATCAATCATTGGTATCAGGTCTTGCTCACCAGGTAAGCACTGGCGCTTGAAATTCTCTAACTGGATTCTCTGATCGACTCTCGGACGATAGAAATGATAACTGCCTACCTTCAACCCATAGCGATGGGCAAGATTGATGTTTCGTTCAAACATCTCGTCAATCCTGTCACCACCTTCCGTCGCCTTCAGGTAGACATACGCCATCTTTGTGTTATCACCTACTGTTTCCCAAAACACATTCCCTTGATAGTGGCTCATATCTATACCATGTACATGTGAGCAAGTGTCCTCACACTGCACGTCATACCCGACATATTCCTGGGCTACGGTATTGAGTGTCCCTAACATAATATATAATGTATATAGAATCGTACGTTTCATTGCTTATTTTGTTTTGCTCGTGCAAAATTACAAATAAGTAAGAAGAAAACAAAATAATATATTGTTTTTCTGAAACATTATCCCATGACGACATCGAGTACCATCATCAGCACGAAGCCTATAGCAAAACCAATGGTACTGAGGTTTGAGTGATTACCAGAAGATGCTTCTGGAATAAGTTCCTCGACTACCACATAGAACATTGCTCCTGCCGCAAAGGCTAACATATAGGGCAGAACGGGAGTTAATAAAGAGGCAAGCAAAATGACAGCCAAACCTCCAACAGGTTCGACGGCACCACTAAGACTGCCTATCAGGAAAGAACGCCAACGAGAATTACCTTCTGCCCTCATTGGCATGGAAATGATGGCACCCTCGGGTATGTTCTGAACAGCAATACCAATCGATACTGCTATTGCTGAAGCCAATGACAAATTGGCTGCACCTTGTTCTGCTCCTGCGAAGACAACACCTACAGCCATACCCTCTGGTAGATTATGGATAGTAACTGCTAAGGCAAGCATCGCTGTACGTGATAATCGGGAACGAGGACCTTCGGGCGTATCAGTACCGATGTGCAGGTGGGGCGTCAGTTCATCGAGTATTAGCAAAAAGCCCATACCCAATAGAAATCCTATGGTTGCCGGCAATACCGACCAAGCACCTTTAGACTCCTCCATTTCCATGGCAGGGATGAGTAACGACCAGACAGATGCTGCCACCATCACTCCCGACGCAAAGCCCAACAATGTTTTCTGTACTCGCACCGGCATCTCGTCTTTCATAAAGAACACGAATGCAGACCCAAATACAGTACCCACTAAGGGAATCAGTAGTCCTAATACGATAGTCACCATGTCAGTGCAAAGGTATAAAGAATATTCGAGAAATTACTCTCCGCCTATGATTTTTTATAAAAACGACAAGTTCGGTGTCTTTCTGCACATATCAATCATCTTTTCACTATGGAAACAGTTTTATGTCATAAAAATCGTTTATCAATAAAAAATAATGTACTTTTGCAACATCAATATAAATAACAATGAAAAAGATATTATTTTTAATCGCCTCCGCACTCGCATTATTTACTGCCTGCTCTGATGATAACGGAGAAGTTGTACAACCTGCTAAAAGAACGGTTATCGTATATATGGCAGCAGAAAACGGATTATCTGGAAATGCCCAGAGTGACATCAATGAGATGATACAAGGCGTGAAAAAAATATCCAAATACGACAACCTCATTGTGTTTGTAGACCGTGCCAGTTCAAAGGAAAAGCCTTTCATCATCCGCCTTCGCGATGACGAGAAGCAACCAGCCGACACCATTCGCAAATACCAACAGGATTTCCTGACTTCTGACTCTGAAAAGATAAAGGAGGTCGTAGGATGGTCAATGGCTAACTACCCTGCTAATGACTATGGACTGATTATCTGGGGACATGGCAACGGCTGGGTCATCATGAATGAGACACAACGTGCTATTGCTTTAGATAATGGCTCAAACATAGCAAAAGACGAAGGACAATGGCTCAACATTCCCGACCTGCACTCTGCATTGAAGGCACTGCCCCATTCCTTCAAGTTTATTTTCGCAGACTGCTGTAATATGCAGAACGTGGAGGTTGCCTACGAACTAAAAGACGTGACAGAATACTATATCGCCTCACCTGCTGGTATTCCTGGCGACGGCGCTCCTTACGAGACAATCATCCCTGACTTGTTCTTGTATGATGACGTACAGATGTACACCAAAACGTGTGATGACTATTATGCAAAGATTGACAATGAGAACGGTCATCTGCCCATCTCTACCATCAAGACAAAGGACTTACCTACTTTGGCAAGTGCCACTAAAGAAATTCTTCATAAAATATATGAGGCTAACACGTCTATCAATACGGATGGACTTATTTACTATTATTCCTACAGACCTTCTGAGCCCAATGAGCATGTGATGTACGACATGAACGATTTTCTGTTGCGCCATGCCGAGCAAGCCGATTATGACAAGTGGCTTAACACCTTCAAGCAAATTGTTGTCTATAAGAAAATGAGTACTCGCTGGCAGGTATTAGGAACACTGGTGTTTGACTTTAATGTGACAGAAGATCGTTTCGGCGGTGTCAGCATGTTCATCCCCTTGGAGCGATATAACCACACCACATACAACTACAACGAGGACATCAAAAAGATGGCATGGTATCAAGCCGTAGGTTGGTCGGAACTCGGTTGGTGAACAACCACCTTGACTTTAGAAATACGACGCTCTTCCATTTCTAATATCTCGAACGTAAAATTCAGATAGTCTATCTTCTCATGCATTTCGGGGAAGTCGCCTTTGATTTCCAACAGTAAGCCAGCCAAGGAGTCAGCATCACCCTCCACTTCTGAGAATATCTCATCATCGAGTTTCAGTATCTTATAGAAATCGCTTAACAGCGTCTTGCCTTCAAATACAAAGGTATTGCTGTTAATACGTACATAATTTTTCTCGTCCTCGTCATACTCGTCGTTAATCTCACCCACAATTTCCTCTAAGACATCCTCCAAAGTCACAATACCACTGGTACCGCCAAACTCATCGACGACAATAGCAATATGCACCTTATTCTCCTGAAACTCACGCAACAGGTCGTCAATTTTCTTCGTCTCTGGAACGAAATACGGGGGACGTATCAATGACTGCCAACGGAAATTAGCAGGTTTACGAAGATGAGGCAACAGGTCCTTGATATATAGAATACCACGGATATTATCGCTATTGTCCTGATAGACTGGGATACGAGAGTAGTTATTCTCCACAATACATTGCAGCACCTCATTGAAAGAGGATTTGAAATCAAGATCGACCACATCCTGACGACTGGTCATAATCTCTTTCGCCGTCTCATCACCAAAACGAACGATACCCTCCAGCATGCGCTGTTCCTCCTTGATATCCTCCTTGTCTGTCAGTTCCAGTGCCTGTTCCAGATCGTCAACACTCAGCACATGGTTCTCTTTCTGTATCACCTTACCTGCCCAAATACCCGACTTCATCAAAACCGTTGCAAAAGGGTAAAACAGTTTACGGCAGAACAAAATACCACCAACGGCTGTACGACAGAAACGAAGAGGCTGCTGGCGGGTGTATATCTTCGGCATGATCTCGCCAAACAGCAACAGAAGAAAGGTCAACAGCACTGTGAGACAAAGGAAGTTAATCCAATATGCTTCCCCGAAATCAACTACCTGTGCGAAGAAATAGTTGAGCAACATGATAATGGTGACATTTACCAAGTTATTGGTAATCAGGATTGTGGCTAACGTCCGTTCCGACTCCTCCCGAAGTTTCAACACCTGACTATCACGCTCCGTTTTCTTCTCCTCCAACTCACTCAAGTCTGCGGGAGACAAAGAGAAAAAGGCTATTTCTGAACCAGAGGCATAACCAGAGAACAGCAACAAAATGCCAGCCAATATAAGAGCAATCATGGCACCAAGATTTGGTGCCATTACTTGGATGTCATTGATTGTCCGTAGTAGTTCTTCCATTCAGCATCTCCATATTATCCGCCCATATCTCTGTCACATAGCGGCGTTGTCCCTGCTTGTCGTCATAGGTAGAATAGCGCAATCTGCCCTCAATATAAAGTTTGTCTCCCTTGTGGACATATTTCTCCACAATCTCAGCAAGTTTACGCCATAAGATAACATTATGCCAATCTGTATGGTCGGGAACCTGTGTGCCGTTCTGCAACGTATAACCACGCTCTGTCGTCGCTAAACGCAGACGTGCCACAGCAACACCCTGCTCTACATAACGCACCTCAGGGTCAGCACCGACATTGCCTATCAGCATCACCTTATTCATCATCCACAGAAAACAAGAAGATTACTTACAAAGTCCGAGATAACGGAACTTGAAATTCTTTCCTTTAGCAGACGGGAACTGGCTGCGCTCATCCACACGACCGCGAAGATGCTCGACTATACGATTATAGCAGTCCATCCCAGACATTGCCTTACATTGTGCTACGAAACGGGTATCACGATACTGGAACTTACCAGTACCTGGTACCAGAGAAACACGCTTAAAATCAAGGGAGCCTTCATACCAACCGAACAACTCCTCGTTCAGGCGAACCAGTGCAGGAGCCATTGGCTTCTCTATTCTGTCCAGTGATGGATGAACGGCTCGCTTTTCTTTAAAATCAATCATTGTCGTTGCCTCCGTCTTAATAATAATGAAGTACACACGGGGACGAATCTTATAACGCTTGGGATAATATACGTCACTCGCATAATAATTGCGGATGTCATTCTCAAGCATCGGGTTCATACCGATTTCCTCAATATCGGCAAGAAAGGCAATAGCATCATCAACATTATCGACGAGCACCTCTTTGTCAAAATATCGCAAATATAAATTCATAGAATAGTTTGGTTATCAATAAAAACTATCAAAAAGAGCGGAAAACGGGACTCGGACCCGCGACCCCAACCTTGGCAAGGTTGTGCTCTACCAACTGAGCTATTTCCGCAATAAAAGTCTTTTTTTATGTGAAGAGGAGGAGACTCGAACTCCCACGTCGCAATTGACACTACCCCCTCAAAGTAGCGCGTCTACCAATTCCGCCACCTCTCCAGCATATAAATATGAATAAAAAAGAGTGCCCAGAACAGGACTCGAACCTGCACGCCTCGCGGCACACGCACCTGAAACGTGCGCGTCTACCAATTCCGCCACCTGGGCATTTGTTTCGCTAAGACCATTTCTTAACGCTCTTTTTTGTTCAATAAATGAGCGGAAAACGGGACTCGGACCCGCGACCCCAACCTTGGCAAGGTTGTGCTCTACCAACTGAGCTATTTCCGCATTTTTAGCCATCTCTCTCGATTGCGGATGCAAAGGTAATGCTTTTTTCTGAAATGACAAACTTTTCGGCAGTTTTTTTACACAAAAAGTTTTCTTTTATCATTTCCGGCACTTTTTTCGATGAAACTCACTACCTTATATAGCAACACTACGAATTCCCTTCTGAAGGAATGAAAGCGCCTTTCTTCAACAGGTTAATTTTAGATACGATACTATGGAAGCCCACAACCATAAGACCTCGTTTCCTCAACTCCTTGACATCATTGGCTGACATGCGAATACGGAAGACACCCGATGCTCCTAAAGACGCACAGCCCCATTCGTTCAACTGGTCTGCGTTTCCTTCCAGAGCAGTTTCCGTGTCTTTGTAAATAGTCTTGATATTCCAATATTCTATAGAAGAATCACTCCTGTCATTTTCGTAGATAAACTCCAACTGGTCACCTGTCTGTGCTTGGGTAAACTGATCACCATCAACGAGGATATGATGCTCAAAATTACCAAAATTGACATTACCTTCCCAGATAGGTATCGCATTCCAGATGGAAGTACCTGGAGTGAGATAGATCCGCTTAACCTTCAGATCACACGAGTCAGCGGTCTGCAGAATCACCTCATCTATCTGACTCACATCCTGACCATCGAAATAATATGTCAGATTTGTTATGCCTGGTTTACCATATACCCTCATGTTCCTGGATATCTTCAATTGAGTCGTGGTGGTAGTCGGTTCCGTGAATTCCACACTAATAGACTCATACTTAGACCAGTCAACGGGCAGATTGTGCTCGCTCATCGACCCCACAAGCCCACCCCAAGGGATGGCATGATAAACAATAGAGCCATCACTATTACGCTCGAAAGACTCATGGATATTCCATGTTCCATCAAACTTGGAGTTCAGCGTCAGTGCGTCTTCATCACTTTTAGGTTCACATGCTACCAACACAATGGCTGCAATGAAAGTCAGTAGTTTTCTCATCAGTCAGTTCTTTATTAATAAACTCTTAGTTAAACTGATGCAAATGTAAGCATTATTTTTGATATCGCAAAATATTCCTTGTGAAAATCAGACAACACGTCTAATCCATACGGTCTCGATAGTCCTCATATCCATAGCGACGGAGTATTTCCAACTGTCCGTCTGAATGGAGCATCCCGATAGCAGGATGCGTGATACCATTGAAGGTATTCGTCTTGACGGTAGTATAATGTATCATATCCTCGAAGATCATCTCCTGCCCGATCTCCAAAGGTTTATCGAAACGCCAGGCACGCATAAAGTCACCGGCAAGACAACTGTTGCCTCCTAAGCGATACACCATGTCACCCTTCTCCTCGTCGACATGCTCGGCACCACGGACATCAGGGAAGTATGGCATCTCCAGACAGTCTGGCATGTGACAGGTGAAACTGACATCAAGGATAGCAGTCTTGATGCCTTTGTCCTCCACGATGTCCACCACATGCGATACCAACGGACCTGTCTGCCATGCGAAAGCACTACCCGGTTCGAAGATCACTTTCAGATGGGGATAACGTTGATGGAAGCCTTGCATCACCTTCACCAGCAACTCCATATCATAGTCTTTGCGGGTCACCAGATGTCCGCCTCCGAAATTGATCCACTTCAACTGAGAGAACCATGGGGAGAACTTTTCCTCAATATGCTGGAGTGTACGCTCAAAGACATCCGCCCCACTCTCACAATGACAATGACAATGGAATCCCTCTATGTCGGTAGGCAACTGCTGCGGCAACCTATCGGCAGTGACACCAAAACGGGTACCGGGAGCACAGGGATTATATAATAAGGTGCCGACCTCAGAATACTCTGGATTGACACGCAAACCTATAGAACAGGCTGCGGCACGCTCATGGAAACGTCCATACTGTGACAAGGAGTTGAAGGTCAGATGCGACGAGCATGCCACTATCTCGTCTATCTCCTCATCGGTATAGGCTGGCGAGAAGGTATGTGCCTTACTGCCAAACTCATGATAGGCAAGTTTTGCCTCCGACAAGGAACTTGCCGTCGTTGAACGGATATACTCCCTGAAGATAGGGAATGTCTTCCAAAGGGCAAAAGCCTTAAAGGCAAGAATAAACTCCGAGTCTGTCCGCTCCGCTACTTGTTTGATCAATGACAGATTGCGACGCAATTTCTCCTCTTCTATAATATAAATAGGTGTACGTAAATCCATTTTCTTCATGAAATATTAATTTTCAACTGCAAAGATAACTTTTTATTGTGGTTAAATTGCATTATTCCATTAAAATTATTAATTTTGCAGATGAATTGAGATTGAAGACATGAAACTCATCGTAATGACCCAACCCACGTTTTTCGTGGAGGAAGACAAAATATTGACATCACTCTTTGAGGAGGGACTGGATTGCCTGCATCTATACAAACCGGGGTCCTCCCCCATGTATGCGGAGCGATTACTGACACTCCTGTCAGATGAATACTACTCGAAAATCGTTGTGCACGACCATTTCTACTTGAAAGAGGAATATAAGTTGAGAGGTATTCATATCGACCATGAGGACACACCTATACCTAACGGATACAAAGGGAAAATCAGTTGTACATGCCACAAGATAGAAGACTTGAAGGAGGCTAAGCGTCACATGGAGTATGTCTTCCTGAAGAACATCTTCGACAGTCAGACTTTTGCGGAGGAGAAATCATCCTTCACGGCTAACGAGTTGGAAGAGGCAGCTAAGCGTGGACTGATAGACCGTCATGTATATGCACTGGGCGGTATGAACATCGACAACATCAGGGTGGCAAAAGAACTCGGTTTTGGCGGCATCGTGATATGCGGTGACCTCTGGAACCGTTTCAATATCCATCAGGAACTTGACTACAAGGCACTGATCACCCATTTTGAGAAACTAAGGAAAGTAATTGGATAAATCATCTAAACAAATATGAGCACGAATAAAAACTACATGGTGTTTTCTGGTACTGCCACAAAGTACCTCGCAGAGAAGATCTGCCAAAGTTTAGGATGTCCGCTTGGAGAACTGCAGATTACCACGTTCTCTGACGGTGAGTTTGCTGTGTCTTTTGAGGAGTCTATCCGTGGACGTGACATCTTCCTCGTACAGAGCACCTTCCCCAACAGTGATAACCTGATGGAGTTGCTGCTGATGATTGATGCCGCAAAACGTGCCTCCGCACGAACCATTAACGCTGTCATCCCCTACTTCGGATGGGCACGTCAGGACCGTAAGGACAAACCCCGTGTAAGCATCGGTGCCAAGTTGGTGGCAGACCTGCTTTCTGTGGCTGGTGTGGACCGTGTGATCACTATGGACTTGCATGCTGACCAGATTCAGGGATTCTTCGATGTTCCTGTAGACCACCTCTATGCTTCTAACGTCATCCTCCCCTATCTGAAGAGTCTGAACTTAGAGGACTTGGTCATTGCCTCTCCAGATGTCGGTGGCTCTAAGCGTGCCAACACGTATGCCAAGTATCTGGGATGCCCATTGGTACTCTGTAACAAGACCCGTGCTCGTGCCAATGTCGTAGCATCCATGCAGATTATAGGTGACGTGGAGGGTAAGAATGTCGTGATTATTGACGATATGGTGGATACCGCTGGTACTATCACCAAGGCTGCGGACATCATGAAGGAGGCCGGTGCCAAGACGGTACGTGCCTGTGCCTCCCACTGTGTCATGAGCGGTCCTGCCAGTGACCGTGTTCAGGCTTCAGCCTTGGAGGAGATTGTCTTCACAGACTCTATCCCCTACACCCAGCGTTGTGCCAAGGTAAAGCAGTTGAGCGTTGCCGACTTGTTTGCGGAGACCATCCGTCGTGTCATCAACAACGAGAGTATCTCCAGTCAATACATTATTTAATAAATGAATATCAAATCCATACTCATCTTGACAGCAGCAGGCATCATGCTTGCTGCTTGTCAGTCTAATACGTACCAGATCAAAGGTACGGTAGAGGACGTGCAGGGGGATACCCTCTTCCTGACAACAGACCTCCAGCAAGGGACTCCCCGTGATACCATCCTTGTCAAGGACGGACAGTTTGAACTCAGTGGCGAGACAGACTCCACTTACTTCTGCATGATTTACAGCAAGAACGAGGAAGCCTTGAACATCCCCCTCTTCATTGAGCCTGGAACCATCAAGGTCCTTTTGTCGAAGACACCAGGGGGCTCAAAGGTTGGTGGAACGGCTATCAATGATGAGTGGCAGCGTATGTCTGACTCCACCATGGTGATAGGCAAGGAGATCAACAATATCGCGGAGAAAGTCTTTGCCAATGAGAAAGCGACAGAGGCGGAGCAACAGGCGGCAATGGCAAAGATTGAGCAACTCAACCAGCGTCATGCCAAGGTGGTACTTGACTTCACGGAGCGTAACATCAAGAATGAGTTGGGCTATTTCCTGCTGACAATGTTCCCCGAGGAAGTCATCCCCAACAAGGACCGTCTGCGTCTGATCAAGATGATGCCTGATGGACTGCGCCAGCGTCCTGCCATCAAGGAGATGGAGCAACAACTTGCTAATGCGTCTAAGACTGAGGAAGGTGCTGTCATCGAAGACTTCACCATGCCGTCTATCGAAGGGGCTCCCATGAGTATCATGAGTGAGGTGAAGAAGAACCGCATCACCGTCCTCGACTTCTGGGCAAGTTGGTGTGGACCCTGTCGGCAGGAGACACCATTGATGGTGGAGATATACAAGAAGTATAAGGACAAGGGACTTGGTTTCGTGGGTATCTCTCTCGACGAGGATGGTGACGCTTGGAAACAGGCTACCGACCAGTTGGGTATCGTATGGCCGCAGATGAGTGACCTGAAAGGATGGGAGAATGCCGCTGCCCAGATGTTCAATATTACCAGTATTCCCCACACCATCGTCCTCGACCAGAACGGCAAGATTCTCCGTCGCGGACTACGTGGTCAAAAGTTAGAGCAGTTCATTGCTGAGCAACTGAAATAACTCTTTCATCATAACCCCTATTAGACACTTTTTATTCCGATACCTCTTCTCTCAGTAAATACACTGAATTTACTCAGTAAACACACTGAATTTACTCAGTAAATTCAGTGTATTTACTTTCGCAGGAGATATTAGCATGAAACTTGTTATTACAACATTTTAGAGGCAACGATTATTCCTGTTTGGGACAACATCGCTTTCCCTCGTGTTAGTCAGTAACAAACGATTTCATACAGAGAGTCAAGAGCCTCGCCCTTGGCGGTAGAGACCGCCAAGAGGGCGAGGGTGAACATGGTCATTATCCTGCTCATTATTAAGAGAGAGTGTTATTGGGATTATTCTTGCTTTTTCTTCGTGGTGATCTTAATGCGCTTGGGCTGGCCGTTCTCGCCTTTCACAACCTCCATGTTGGCAACATTGCCAGAGGGGATGTTGGCTATCTCAGAATCGTCAACCTCCTTGCCATCAATCTCTAAAATATATTTCTCCTGTGGAGCCTTCGTCGTACCGTCGAGTTTGAACGTAATGGGCACAGTGTATTTCACGGCTACGGGTTTGCCATCCTGTTTACCTGGAATCCAGTTAGGCATGGAACTGATGACGCGCAGGGCCTCGGCATCCAGCAAGGGGTCGATGCTACGCACGACTTTGGCATTCGTAATACTGCCGTCTTTCTCTACCACAAAGGTAGCGATGACCCTACCCTGCTTGCCTGCTTTATGGGCTTCCTCTGGATAGCGTACATTCTTAGACAGATATTCAAGCATGGCACTCTGACCACCAGGGTACTCAGGCATTTCTTCAACGACATCGAACGTCTTGTCATTAGTGCTTAATACATCACTACCATCCTTCTGCAACCGCAGGTCAAACTTGAGTTGTGGGTCACTGACAACGACCGAGCCACTGGCATAGCCCACATACATCACCTCTATCCTATCACCTTTCTTCACTTCCAACGAGAACTCACCGTTCGGATCCGTCACGGTACCTCTCTTGGAACCAACGACTCTGACAATGGCACCAACGATGGCGTCTTTCTTATCTTTGTCTTTCACCACACCACGGATGGTGTAAGTCTTAGTGTCTTCCTGAACCGCAGGGGCTTGTTCCACCACAACCACTTCATTCAGCCTCATCTGTTGGGATGTGGTTGGGGTTTGTTGTGCAATCGGTTTCTTCTGAGGTTCGTTATACACGACATCTGTGACTGTGCGAGCGTTCAGGACCAGGGCTGTGCCAATAACAGGCAGGAGGGCGAGCAACTTCAGGAGATGGCTGCGCTTTGTTTCTTTATGTAACATCATATGAATACGTTTTTTGAGGGTACTGTGACTGATACCGTTGGCAATGGAGTACCCGCCAATGCTCACGGCTTTGGTGATTAACAGATATTGATATTGACGCGCGTTAATCCCCTGAGAGAGTACAACACCGTCCGCCTCGTATTCATGGATGGCGCGCAGGTCTTGGCGCAACATCCACATGGCTGGGTTGAACCACTGGAGGGCGGTGAGGATATCAACGAGAAGCACATCGTAGGAATGATAAAGCCTGATGTGACCCCGTTCATGAGCGAGTATGGCGGCATTCTGTGCCTCATAGTCGCTGCGATTCATCACGATATAGCGCATCCAACTGAAGGGGGCCACCTCGGCGTTACCGGTCACACAGAGGGTGATGCCATCAGGGAGTTGGTGCTGTTCGCAATGCTTGATGAGCGACATGACTTTGAATACTGACCAGAGGGTATGAACTGCGACAGCCACCACACCTATTATATAAAGGATAGGTAGCACGGTTTGCCACAGGGGTGTCGTCTCTTCTGCCACTACCTGCATTTGGACATCTCCCACTTCGACAGCAGGTGAACCCTGAAGGGTCACTGTCTCATGTATCGTGATGACACAAAGGGGCAACACGAACGAGGCTACAGCAGTGAGCAGCAACACGATACGGTTGACACGATGGAAGGTCTCGCGAGAGAGCATCAGTCGGTAGAACATATAGAACACGATGATGAGTACCGCCACCTTGAGGTCGTATAGCAGAAAGTCGGTCATATTCGTCTTTAGGATTGTTGGGTTTCTATTTCATTGATGAGTTCGCGCAATTCGTCAACGCTGATTTTCTCTTCCTTGACAAACGAGGAGACAGCAGAGAGATAGGAATCACCAAAGTAGTTCTTGATGATGCCGGCAATCGACTTGCGCCCGTATTCATCTTCGGAGATGATGGGGAAGTACTGATAGGTGTTGCCAAACTGCTTATGATCCAGGAATCCTTCGCGCTCCAGAATACGCACAATGGTAGAGAGCGTATTGAAGTGAGGGCGAGGCTCATCGTAATGCTCCTGTAACTCGCGAACGAACATGGGACCGTACTTCCAGTAGAGGTCCATGATTTCCTTTTCCTTGTTAGTCAGTTTCTTCATATATTCCTTACTTTTTATGGGTTAAAAACTCCATTGTTTTGCGTCAAATATCAATATCTGACGCAAAGTAACTAAAAGTTTTCGTTATATACAACTAAAACGTTTAGTTTTTAAAAGATTTTAAATAGTTTATTTAGTTATTAACAGCCCACACGTCAGCGAAATAAAAAGGTGTAGACCATGCTACCGATGAGAGAGACGACGAAAAGGGTCACGATGAAGACTACGGCGAATAAAAGCATAGCCAGAAGGAATCTGAACAATGTACTGAGATAGCCGTAGCCCGACAGTTGCTTGATGGGGATGACAGTCAGCAGATGACAGTAATTGCCTTCATAGTGGGTACCGCAGGTAGCACATTGGTGTGATTCGTTCGACATCGGTGCCACTTGATATGGTTGCTGCTGCCACTCTCTGAACAAACGATATTTTTCCTTTATTCGTCGTAATAGGGTTTTCATAAGGCTAAATAGATTTAGAACGGATAGCCAATAGCGAAGTGGAGGGTCTGGTTCCTCTTAAAGCCATCGATATTGAAGAAGCCTGACTTTCCTGTCTCATAGGGAACATGCAGACCAATTCCCCAGTCGAGACGGAGAATAAGGAAGTCAAGGTCGTAACGCAGTCCGATACCAGTACCAACGGCAAGGTCACGAAGACAGTTCTTGATACGGAAACGTCCCTTAGAGGAAATATCCTTTGAGCCATCAGCAGTTTTCAGACTATTAGAGGAATTCCAAACATTTCCTGCATCCAAGAAGATGGCGCCATGAAGATTGCCGAAGAGTTGACGACGATACTCCAGATTTGCCACAAACTTAATACTACCATTACGCATCAGATAGTCTACCGCCCTGTCACCAAAGGACTCAATGCTGCCAGGACCTACCCCACGGACAGAGAACGCACGGATGCTGTTGGCACCTCCGACGTAGAACATCTCGGAATTAGGGACAGCATCTGAATTGCCAAAAATCCAGATATATCCTGCATTGACATGCCCCACCAACTGCGACGTACTATTAAGATTCCATGTCTTGGTAAAATCGGTCTCGATCTTCACGAACTGGGAATAGGGATTCTTAAACAGTGGTTTGTTCTTCTCATTCCATTTCTTCCCACCTATCATATACCCCAATGACAATAGGTTGCCCGACTCAGCAATAGTTGTCTCCCATCGGATAGGATGCAACTTTCCCACAGGACTGGTATAGGTATAGGTATAACGCATCTCTGGAATAAAATAGTCCTGCATCGTGGCTGCGAGATAGGGATTCTTCTTCACCAGACTGTCGTATGCCTCTGTATGACTGTTCATAAACTGATACTTGACGGTGAAAGGCGAGAACTCATGACGACTCTGTGCTGAAGTCTGCCACTTATAGGTCCACTCTCCACTCACCACATGCATCTTATAGTAACTGGGGCGATAGATGATATCAGCAGACAACTTGGCGAGGGTAACAGGTGTGGAGTAGAAACGCTTACGGCGGATGCGATGTCCGTTTTTGTCGCGGCGCACCCGATTACCACCAAAGAAAGGGGCAATGATACGGGGAAACTCGATACTGGCATCAGCACCATACTCATAGTTATTCATCGACGAACCGCCACTGGTCGCCCACTCATAAGAGCCGTGGAGGTTGATATCTATCTTCTCACCACCACGGAAGGCGTTACGACGGGTGACACCCAGTTTCAACTCTGGTCCTACTCGTCCGATAGTACGCGCATTGAAATTGGTCTCGATATAAAAGTCCCATGGCTTGTCGAACACACAGTTAAGTGTCAGGTCCAGCGTATCACATGTAGCCGTTGTATCACGAGGTGTAAACACGAAATTGGTAGACGAGAAGAGTCCCATAGCATTGAGTTTGTTTATCGACTGCACATAGTTGTCATAACTATACAGTTGACGAGGACGCAGTTTCATATCTGCCATCAGCACACGAGCACGGATAGGTGTTTTCTTGCCAGAGAAGCGAACGGTGAAATAACGACGGTGAAGTGAGTCAGTCAGTTGCTCCATAAACGTCTTACGCATATTGATGTTCACCCGACCGATATACCATTTATGGAGTGCCTGCTCCGGGACATCCTTTGCCAGTTGGAAACGCAACTGAACCTTGCCGTCTACGGCAATCGTGTCAGCAAGATAGGAGGCATATCCTGATTGATAATAGTAGAAGCCATTGTTACGTAGCAACAGGTTCACACGACTGCGTTCCGCATCCAGATTAGACACGACGAAAGGATCGCCCTTATGGATTTTCGCCTCGTCCAAAGTGGTTTTTATCAAACTGTCTGCCGCTGCCGGGAATCCGAAATAGCCGACACTGTCAAGATAGTAGAGACGACCAGGGTTCACCGTATAGCCTATCTTCGCTGTCTTGGGATTCTTCTGCGGTACCACCTCATAGTCTACCTGTCCGTTAAAGTACCCATGGTTACGCAATACCGAGCGTGCCACAGAAGAGCGTAGTTCTGGATTCACCCATGACATCAGCACCGGCTGTTTGCCGAAAGTCTTGGTCATCCATTTGGCAAAGCCCGAGTCTTTTCCACTATAGTGATTCCATACTGACAAACCGAAAGAGAAGGGCATACGATGATAACTGCTACCGAAAATAGCACCATTAGGTGCTGTGGCAAGGGCAGCATCTACTTCCTCCTGTGTCTGGATGAAGTTATCATTTGCCTCATAATTCTCATAGGCTATCTTCGTCAGTCCCGTGAAGAGTTTGTCATCCTCTGGGATATTCTTCGTCATTGAACAAGAGGAGAGCAGTACACCTATTATGATATATAGAACACTATTTCTTTTCATTGCTTTCAGTTTTTAGGGAGTCGGTGGGAGTGCTCAGGTGATTCTGATTACTCGGATTATTCGGAGTACTCGGAGTGTTCTGATTATTCAGGATTCTCTGAGGACGCAGGTTCTGCTCCTTGAAACGGAAGATATCCCAGAAGGTCTGCAGTGAACGGCGCCATGTAAAGCCAGCACCATATTTCTGTGTGTAACCGTCCAACCAGTCGTAACTGTTGTTCTGGTAATACAGCGTGATAAACTTATTCGCTGTCTGGTCAAGACGGTATTCGAGTGACACATTATCGAAGAACGAGTTATTACGCTGCTGTAACTCCGCACCTGTCGACACCTTACCGCCAACGGCGATTTTCAGGCGATTGTTCATAAACCGCTTGGCAAACTTAAACGAGTAGTCGGTATGCATCGACCCGGAAGCATCCGTCGAGTTATCCATACCAAACGAAAGGTCAAGGGTGCGCAGGGCATTACCCGTAATCTGACTAATCTCTGAGTTCAAGAACGAACTGAGTGCAGAGTTCATCGAGAAGGCTCCTGTGTTGCCATCGGCAAGATACATACCCGTGGTAAGCATTGTCACGGCTAACTTACCACGCTGCTCTACACCCATTGCCTGTAACTCACTATGCAACTGCATGTCCTCCGGGGCATCCAGTGTGAACTCCAGTCCCATATCTTTTAATGTCTTGGAGATAACCACGCCACAGTCAAACTCGACACTCCGTCCTACCCCACTGCTATTAGACACAGTGGCACGCGTACGCTCGGTCGCCGTGATATTCAGGGTAGGATTCATCGGTTCCCCCGTAAACTCAATATAGGAGCCATCTTGTATGGTGAAAGTCTTCAACGGAATGATAGGCAACGAGTATTTCATCTCTCCGTTCGACAAGGTATATCGTCCACGTAGTTGCAGATTATCAGCAGGAGTATAAATCATGCGCAATGTACCGCCTCCCATCAGGTCGACATAGTTGGAATGGTCGGTATTCAGATATGCCATGATATGGGCACCTTTCGATACATCTACCGTCATATCCATACTAAAACCATCCAGTTGAGGGCGCTCCACGACGACTTGAGCCGTATCACTAAAGTCGGTGAACTTGACAAGTTCCTCCAACTGGTTATCTGTAGAAAGTGGGGTGTCACGCAGCACATAACTCATATCCGTAGAGCCTAACACATTCAGTCTGCCTCGCATATTCAGGTTATCTAATGTACCCCGCATCCTACCATACAAGTCTACAAATGCCTTTCCATAAGCGATACTGTTGGGATTCTCTTTCTCACCAATCACCTGGAAATCCTTGGCTCGCATACGGAGGTCAACTAAGATACGGTCAAGGTCACTGAAATTGATACTGCCCATCAAGGTCAGAGGATTCTCATTATAGGCATAAAGGGAGAAATTCTCTAACATCAGATTGGAACCGACGATACGCACTGGGTCATTGTCAAAACGCATACGCATACCATAAGGAACACTGACGAGATAGGAGGAGTCAAGGTACACCTCACCATCCACCTGTGGAGTCTTCAAAGCACCCTTGATAGTCAACTCACCTTCACTATAGCCTTCCAAGCCGACTATCTGGTCAGGAACGAAACCGTTGACAATCTCCAAAGGGAAACGTATCAACTGTAACTTAGCGTCAAGAGCACCCTCGCCCTCATTAAAATAGGTTCCGTTCAACAAACCGATCTCCTTATCATCTCTCAACAGGCGAGCCTCCACGGCATGGGCATCATCCTCTTTCTGCAGATATACCAACTCGGTGCTCACATTACCTATCGGACTCTTCTCGTAGGTCATGTTCCGTACGGACATATCACTGACCATCGAGAAACGACCCGTCTCATGCTGCACCACATGGTAGTCACCATCCAGTAATCCTGTCATACGAGGAACATACGGAAGGACAGAGGTAATCTCACCTAAGTCGAAACGGTTCAAACTAACCGTGATATCTTGTAGAGCATTGGGATCACTCTCCTCGGAATAGATCTTCACACCCGTACCATCATCGGCTATCAGGTCAATTTTTGCCTTCACTTTATGGTCACCACCCAAGAACACGAAATTATCTTGGTTTAGTGCAAACTCCTTATAACCTAATGTCGGACGATCAGGCACCAGATGCACATGAATACCACTGTCGACCATCTCCGCCTTTGCACCAATACGGGCACCCAACTTATTAGCGGAGTCGTAATAGCGGACACCCATCGTGGCACCACGCTCTTGCAACACACCATCGAAGAGGGCATTAAAGACAAATTGCGGATTTTGCTTGTTGTTACGTATCTGTCCTCCAAAACTCAGATGCTCTTTTCGCTGGGTCAGTCGAAAATTAATAGTGTCCAAACGAGTTCCGTCATAGACAAGGGAATGGATATAGCCATTACCATTGACTCCTGTCTCGGGGGAGGTCGTCATGTCGAGAAGTAAATCCTTGAAGTCGATATTCCGTCCACTCTTCAAGAGGGTGGCTATTGGATTGTCTTTCTTGCTCTCCACATGTAGTTTCATCATGGGAAGCAGTCTGCGTAACGCCGGCTGATCGATAATTTTCTTATCATACTGTGCCATGGCTGAGTCGGTGAACGTTGTCAACTGTTTCATCAACCGCTCATAATGTCCGCTACCATCTACCTTCACGATAAAGTCACCACTCTGAATACGAGCATAGGTGGTATCTGAACGGAGGTTGACTAATAGCCCCAAGTCCTCTGGACGATATACCTTGGCGGAGTCTCGGATTGTCAGGTCGGTGAAGAAACCGCTGGCATAATGAGTCTTGCTCAGGTCGGAACTGACATCCACATGACCACAGAGTGCGATAGTTAAGGGCTTGTCAACCAAACGTAGACGGTAGAGGTCTAACTGAGCCATGTCTGCAGTGATAGTACCATCTAACTTCTTATTCATCAGGGCATCCAAGGCTATCGTACCATTGAGTAACTGGTTATCACCCGTCACATTAGCATGCGCACGACCATTCTTGATATCCGCTGTTGCCAACATATTACTCAGGTTATAAGACCCGTATCTCAACTGATGGATCTTCGCGTCAGCCTGCAACTTAGTACGGGGCGAGAAGAAGTCTGTACCCTGTCCTTTCGCCACGATCTCTGCCGAGACGGTATAGATAGAGTCTCTGGGCATGAAATGATGGATGTTCAAGTCACGGATATCGAGTTTTGCGTCATACCGCATGGCATCGGCATTGAAATTACCTTTTGCCTTCAGCATACCCTTACCCTCACGCATCACGACATCCGCAAAATACTGAGCACCATCTGCCCTGACAAGTCCCTCTGCGGTAATACCACGAGGAATTCGGTAGTTACGCTGCACGTCCTTGGGCAGCATACCTGTCACAAACCCCAAGTCTTCTGTCCTTGCCTTGAAATCAACCTTGGCACGTAAACGCTTAGGGTCTGTCAGATTAGCGGCGAAACCTGTAGCAGTAGCATGGAACGCGGTGGGCAAAGAGACATCCAGTCCATCGAACTCCATATAGTCCATATTGCCATTCACGGAGCCTTTCACATTCAACGGATAGTTGGGCCAATGCTGCTGGAACGACTGGGGCATACCCCCCATGAAGCGCATCAGGTCTTGCTTACCCAACTGGGCGTTCATTCGCATCCGCATCTTACCCGGCTCTATTTTGTCCATCAGGGAGAGGGGCATGTCCATCTCCACTTCCACGTCTGAGTCAGGGGTCTTCAGGTGCAACTTTGG
Organism: Prevotella sp. UBA2755; assembly: GCA_002353225.1. Taxonomy (GTDB): domain Bacteria; phylum Bacteroidota; class Bacteroidia; order Bacteroidales; family Bacteroidaceae; genus Prevotella. Next base: position 102,634 of record DEJF01000057.1, read on the forward strand.
CAACTTAATCTTACCATTGTCCATTGCCAACTGTCCTGTCAGGTCGACCACCTGCAGACCGCTCTTCTCTTTCAACCGCACTGAACGCATGACTAACCGTGCCGTAGGGTCGTGATAGTAAACAGAGTCTACACCTATATCTATATGTGTCAAGTCGATATGGTTATAGTCAAGTCCTTCTATACGAGGCTCGTAGTTCTGGTCGTATTGCAGACTGCCGTTATTCCAATCTACAGAGGCTAACTGGTAGGTCTGCGTACCAAGGTCGAAATCTCCCTCTTTGGCAAGTAACCGTCCGAAATGTGCCTTTACACTCATCGTGTCACCTGGCATGTGGAGTGCAACGTCTGAGCGTATTATCCGCAGACTGTCCGCAAAGATTCTCCAACGGTTATCGGAAGTCGTCGTATCCTCTGGGACACTATCATTCAGGGCGACATCAATTTTCGCTTCCTCTAATCGGGCACCATTTACCTCCACGGTCTGTTTATCTAAATCAATCCCCTTACTCGACAGCGCGAGTCGTTTAAACTGTCCTTTCACACGTGCGGCATCCACAAACTGAACGGTATTGAACTTAGCATTGTTGACTTCCAACTCGTTGATAATAACCTTGTTTTTCAATAATGGCATCAACTGCACATCCACCACCATCCGCTCCACATCGGCTATGGTGTCTGGCTGCTGGATAACGTGAAAGCCGTCTATTCCTAAGTCAAGAGGGAAAGAAAGGTCCACATGGTCAACCATTATCTGCATCCCGGTTTTCTCCGACGCAATCGCAGCCACTTTATCCACCATCCAGTTTTGTACAGGAGGGAAATAAAGCAGCATCGTCAGAATCAGAAAAAGCAGAATGGGACTCAACAGAATACCCAGGATCCACCAGAACGCTCTCTTCATGTGCTATAACTTTGCAAAATCTGTTGCAAAGTAAGTAAAAATATCGGAATTACGAAACTATTTAACCATAAATTTGATGTTTTGCCATAGATTATCCTCAGGTAATGGCGACTCTACGACTATCTTTTCCTTAGAAACAGGATGCACGAACTCAATACGACGGGCCAACAAGGAAATACCACCATCTGGGTTACTACGCTTGGCACCATACTTCAGGTCACCCTTAATAGGGCAATCAATGGTAGACAACTGACAGCGTATCTGGTGATGACGACCAGTCAACAGATTAATCTCCAACAGATAATAATGATCTGACTGCCCTATCAAACGGTAATGTAACAGACATTTCTTAGAACCAGGCACCTCATGGTAATAGGCGTAACTCTTGTTCTGCTTCTCATTCCGCACCATCCAATGTTCTAAGGTCGCCTCGTCCTCTTCAGGCTTCTCCTGAACCAATGCCCAATAGGTCTTATGTATCTCACCATTCCTGAACATATCATTCAGACGACGTAATGCCTTTGAAGTACGTGCAAACATCACCAGTCCACTTACAGGACGGTCCAGACGATGCACCACCCCCAGAAACACAAGTCCCGGTTTGGCATATTTCTCTTTGATATATGCCTTCACCGTCTCTACTAAGGGAGTATCACCAGTCTTATCTCCCTGTACAATCTCTCCACTCTCTTTATAGACAATGATAATATGGTTATCTTCGTAAAGTACCTTCATAACGAGTGCAAAGTTAATGACTTTATTTC
>DEJF01000023.1:0-2185 GCA_002353225.1 Prevotella sp. UBA2755
TGTCGAGTGATATCTTCTTCGACCGCCAGTTGGCTCGTACCATCAATGTCGACGTGCGCTTCATGCTCTATATGATGGACCGCTGGGGACATGCCGACCGACTATTGAAAGAGATAGGCGTTAAGTAAGTCATAAAAGAAAAGGTTGAGAACATTCTCAACCTTTCTTTTTTCTTGGTTTGCGGATAGCCCATCCCTCTTCGCTGAAATCAGGGATATCCCCTTTGAGTTTCATGGACTTGGGATTGAGGAACTGCATCCATTCGTCCTTGGTGAAGGCTGTCTTTTTGGGCTCTTTGGGAGTGGAGTTGCTAGTTTTTCTAGGGTCTCTAGATTTTCTAGAATTTCTAGAATCTCTAGATGGTCTGCCTCCCTCATCGGCATCATTGCAACGGACATCTCTGCCTTTGTATTTCTGTCCGTTCACATACTTCATCACACGCTGTGCATCCTCCTCTGGTACCTCGAAATAGGACATCATGGTCAGCAGGTCGATATGTCCGACCTCCACATGTCCCTTCACGTTCTTGTTCAGGAACTGCATCAACTCACCAGGATAGAAACCGTCTTTCTTGCCCAGGTTGATGAACAGACGGCGATAGCCAGCCTCTGGTTTGCGGGAACCTCCTTCACGTTTCTCCCCACGCTTGCCACGCTCCCGCTTCTCGCCACGTTCTTTCTTAGTGCCTACAGGCTCTATCTCAGGAGCATCAGCATAATAGGCAAGGAACCGTCCGAACTCCATAGAAACGATCTTTTTGATAAGGTCTTCCTTGTCGATATACTCAAAGTAGCGGTCGATATCCTGCATGAACGGGGCAATCTGCTCCTCGTCCACATCAGCCTTGACTATCTGGTCCATCACCTTATAGAGTTGTTTCTTACAGATCTCCTCGGCGGTAGGAATCTTACCTTCCTCGAAAGCCTTGCCAATCTCTTTCTCGATATTGCGGATCTTATGCTTCTCACGAGAGTGTACGATGCTGAGAGACGTTCCCTTCTTGCCAGCACGACCAGTACGACCAGAACGGTGGGTGTAGTTCTCGATATCGTCAGGCAGTCCGTAGTTGATGACATGTGTCAAGTCATCAACATCCAAGCCACGTGCCGCTACATCCGTAGCCACCAGCAACTGCACGGTATGCTGACGGAACTTCTGCATGGTAAGGTCACGCTGCTGCTGACTCAGGTCACCATGCAATGCCTCAGCATTATAACCGTCACGGATCAGTTTGTCGGCAACCTCCTGTGTCTCCAACTTAGTGCGACAGAAGATGATCGCAAAGATACGGGGGTAGAAGTCTACCAGTCGTTTCAGAGCAAGATATTTATCCTTGGCATTCACCATATAATAGATATGGTTCACGTGCTCAGCACCCTCGTTACGGCTTCCTACGACGATTTCCTTGTAGTCGTGTAAGTAACCTTTAGCGATACGCTCTATCTCCTTACTCATCGTCGCAGAGAAGAGCAAGGTGTTACGATCGGTAGGTACTCCCTCCAAGATGGCATCGATACTCTCCGAGAAACCCATATTCAGCATCTCGTCAGCCTCATCAAGAACCACATTATACACATCATCCAACTTGGCAACACCACGATTCATCAGGTCTATCAGTCGACCAGGTGTTGCCACGATAATCTGTACACCTTTCCGTAAGGAACGAATCTGCTGCTCAATAGAGGCGCCACCATAGACTGCCTCGATATGTACACCCTCCATATATTTGGAGAAGTCACGCAAGTCATCCGCAATCTGCAAGCATAACTCACGGGTAGGACTCAATATAAGTGCCTGTGTCTCCTTACGAGACGTGTCGATACGCTGTAGTACGGGAATACCAAATGCCGCTGTCTTACCCGTTCCAGTCTGGGCAAGGGCGATAACGTCATTTTGATTACCAAGTAAATAAGGGATTACTTCCTCCTGAACAGGCATGGGCTGTACGAAACCCATCTCCTCAATGGCGTGGCGAATCTCTTCGCAGACGCCTAACTCTTCAAATGTCTTCAATCTTTCTATTTATTAATAATGTATAAGTTCATTCTTTATTATCAACAGACAGGATGATGTTTACCACCTTGACAACATCCGTCACATTCACTTCCCCATCACCATTGACATCTGCTGCTTCCTTGTTGAAATTAGCCGATGGTTTGCCTAAGATATAGTTTACCATCTCCAC
>DEJF01000023.1:2245-7745 GCA_002353225.1 Prevotella sp. UBA2755
GGAAATCGAAAGCCACAACACCATTTTCTGTGTCTTCTTGAATGTTTTTTATCTTAAAGGGAGGAATGGTCTCGCCACTATAGAACAGATAATTAGGCAAGTTCATATCTGCAGTGAGTTCCGTAACACCACTGGTTCCCGGGAAAGCATCGCCACAAAGACTTAATGCATATTCCGCTGTAGAATATGTTTTATTTTTCCCTTGCAGATAACCATTAATCACCAGTCCGTCGGCAGGAACGAGACAGACATTAGGCATGCTGGGGGTATCGTTAGGATAGTCATTCATGTTTACCATCTTATAGGGATAAGCGATATGCCATACCAATAAGCCATGCATCGATAAGGGCTTTTTGACTTTATCGACTGTCACGCTCTTCGCAATATTGAATCCAGGGATATGACTTTCTGTATCCGCCGTATCAGCATACTCTATCATGAACCATTCCTCTGGGTCCGCTCCATTGCCGAATTTATAAGCCTTACCGCCTTTTATCAATGACTTCATCTCAATATGCTGAGACGCTGTCAACTCCTCTACTTCTATCCAACCCATAGCCGCCTGCTCCCATGCGGTATAAGGCACAGGAGAGTAACCTGAACTTGCGTACTCACCATAGTCCATTAAATCCCAATACTCTGGAGTCTGATTATTGATCTGTGAATCGGTGGAGGTAGCATATAGGTCAGGCAGTCCCATACCGTGGGAGAACTCATGAACACAGACACCAATACCATTTATATTAGTAGATGCTACAGGATCATCTTCTTTAAAACTGAATAGTTCTGCGCAGCAATTAATATAGCCAACCCTCACGTTATCTGACGTACTAATACCTTTATAGCCACATTTTGGCCATAAAGAATTCACTGGATTTCCACCAACATTCTGTCCATAGCCAGCATAAACAATACAGATCAGTTCCGCTCTCCCATTGCCATTAGCATCATAGTCATTGAAGTCCACTTGGTCATCCACAGCAGCAATGGCATCCTTGCAGAACTGAGAGAAATTTACGTCTTTAGTACCACCACTATCATGTCCATAGTATTCCATTGTTTCCGGCAAGGTAATAGGACCTACAATATCAAACTGCGGTTTGAACTGCCCTTGGCTTGACCACTCAAAGTAACTTGCGACACTACAAATGTTCTTTTGCTCATTATGACCCAGATCCACTTGCTCTTCACCCTTGAAATACTGTTCAAACTGAGCCTTAGGGTCATCACTGACAAAATGGACATCAGAAAACTGAGCCAGAATAACCAGACATTTAGGATTTCCTGTATGGGGAAAATAACTGGTGTTTGTCACCTGCGCCCGTCTGGCAGCCTGCTGTAACTCACCTGCCTTTCGATAAAACACATGATGACGATGCTGTTGCTGAAGACAGTATTTCTGTTCCACAGCAGTTCGCTTGTCTGGTTCATGTGCTAATAATTTTGTCGCAGACAACAAACCTGCCTCATCAATCTGCGCCAAATAGTAACCATTATCTTGTTGTACGACAATGGTTCCGTCATCCATTGATAACCATGAAGCATGTTCGTCGCCATATAATGTCAGCGTAACGATTGACCCGTCTGGCTGTGTGTAAGTATAGGGAATACTTAACGCACGTGAAGCAAATATTGTCAGCACTCCCGCCAACAACAGCAAATTACTAAGTATCAGTCTTTTCATCATCATTTTACACATGGGTCATATTGTGTGCAAAGGTACAAATAAAATATGGAAAATGATAAAAGTAACCTTTATTTATGTTTTTTTAGATATTATCTATTGACTATATTCAGGAAAATGATTATCTTTGCACTCGATTTCGGTTTTCCAAAACGGGAAACTTTTAGGAACCGAAAAATAAAAAAGTTATCCAAAACGGAAAACTTTTATAGACTATGAATAATTAAAAACTTGATAATATATAGAACAATGGAAATTAAAAACTTTACCATCACAAAACGCGACGGATCGAAAGATCAGTTCTCGCTGGACAAGATTATGAATGCCATTCTGAAGGCATTTGACAGTGTCAACCAACCCACAGACCTTGGTGCTATCTCCAAGATCCTCAGTCGTTTAGACATCCATAACGACATTACTGTAGAGGACATCCAGAACCAAGTGGAAGAGGCTCTGATGAGTGAGGGCTACTATAAGGTAGCAAAGTCTTTCATGCTATACCGTCAGGCTCATACAGAGGATCGTGAGACGCTTGCCAAATTGGAATTCTTGTCAGAATATTGTGAGTCTGTGAATGCAGCAACTGGTTCAAAGTATGACGCAAATGCAAATGTCGAGCACAAAAATATTGCCACTTTGATTGGTGAGTTGCCTAAATCAAATTTCATTCGTCTGAACCGTCGTCTGCTGACTGATCGTATTAAGAAGATGTATGGTAAACAACTTGCTGATGAGTATATCGACAAACTGACCCACCATTTTATCTATAAGAATGACGAGACAAGCCTTGCCAACTACTGTGCTTCTATCACGATGTATCCTTGGCTGATCGGTGGTACCATTTCCATTGGTGGTAACTCTACGGCTCCTACAAACTTGAAGAGTTTTTGTGGTGGTTTCGTGAATATGGTGTTCATGGTGTCCAGTATGCTGAGCGGTGCTTGTGCTACTCCTGAGTTCCTGATGTACATGAACTATTTCTTAGGCAAGGAATACGGACAAGACTATTATAAGCATTCTGATGAACAGGCAGACCTCAGTTTGAAGAAACGTACGCTTGATAAGGTTATCACCGACTATTTCGAACAGATTGTCTATACCCTGAACCAGCCAACTGGTGCCCGCAACTATCAGGCTGTGTTCTGGAATGTCGCTTACTACGATAAGTACTATTTTGAGAGTATCTTTGGTGAGTTCTACTTCCCTGATGGCTCCAAGCCTGACTGGGAGGGACTCTCATGGTTGCAGAAGCGTTTTATGAAGTGGTTCAACCAGGAGCGTACTAAGACCTTGCTGACTTTCCCTGTAGAAACCATGGCATTACTCGTTGACGAGAATGGTGAGTGCAAGGACAAGGAATGGGGAGATTTTACCGCAGAGATGTATGCCGAAGGACACTCATTCTTTACCTATATGAGTGACAATGCCGATTCTCTGAGTTCGTGCTGCCGTCTGCGTAACGAGATTACAGATAATGGCTTTAGTTATACACTGGGAGCCGGTGGTGTGTCTACAGGTTCTAAGAGTGTGCTGACTATCAACTTGAACCGTTGTATCCAGTATGCTGTCAATCACAAGATAGACTATCTGGAGTACTTGGGTAGCATCATCGACCTTTGCCATAAAGTACAAATGGCTTATAACGAGAACCTGAAGGAGTTACAGGCTCATGGTATGCTACCTCTCTTCGATGCTGGTTATATCAACATCAATCGTCAATATCTGACTATTGGTATCAACGGACTGGTGGAGGCAGCCGAGTTCATGGGACTGAAAATCACTCCTAATGATGACTATATGCACTTTGTACAGGGTATTCTGGGCTTGGTAGAAAAGTATAACAAACAGTACCGCACCAAGGAGGTTATGTTCAACTGCGAGATGATTCCTGCAGAAAACGTAGGTGTAAAGCATGCCAAGTGGGATCGTGAGGACGGCTATTTCGTACCACGTGACTGCTACAACAGTTATTTCTATGTCGTAGAGGATGACTCCCTAACCATCATTGACAAGTTTAAGTTACATGGTGCTCCCTATATTGAGCACCTCACAGGTGGCTCGGCACTCCACATGAACTTAGAGGAACATCTCAGCAAGCAGCAGTATGCTCATTTGCTGAAAGTCGCTGCTCAGGAAGGATGCAATTACTTTACGTTCAATATCCCAAATACTGTATGCAACGACTGCGGACATATTGACAAACGTTATTTGAAGGAGTGCCCACATTGCCATTCCAAGAATGTCGACTACATGACACGTATCATCGGTTATCTAAAGCGTGTCAGCAATTTCTCACAGCCTCGTCAGGAAGAGGCTGCACGCCGCTTCTATGCACATGCTAACAAATAATCATGCTTAAATACGTCAACACTGGCATCGTTTTCCAAGAGATACCCGATGAAACGACACTGGCGATTAATATCTCCAACTGTCCTTGCCAATGCCCTGGCTGTCACAGTCACTATCTCTGGGAGGACATCGGACTTCCCTTGGACACCGATGCCATTGATGACTTTGTAAGGAAATTCGGTAGCGACATCACCTGTATCGCTTTTATGGGTGGTGACGCTGACCCAAAGGGGGTTCATCAACTTGCCTTATATGTTCATGAGACTTACCCTGAGTTCAAGGTTGCATGGTATAGTGGACGCATCCGTATCTCTTCCGCTATTTGTAAGACGGATTTCGATTATATTAAAGTAGGGCCATATATCAAGCATCTCGGTCCGTTGAAAGAGCCAACCACCAACCAACGGCTCTATCGGAAAACGGGGAATAGTGAGTTTGAGGACATCACAAGTCGTTTCTGGAGAAAATAATTGATGCTATGAAAATCTGTATCTTCTGTTCTGCCAATGCCAATATCGATTCTGATTTCTTCCGTATGACGGAGGAATTAGGGCAATGGGCTGCTAAAAACAACCATTCTATTGTTTATGGAGGGGTAAATCAAGGTTTGATGGAATGTGTGGCGAAAGCCGCCCATGAGGCTGGTGGCAAGACCATCGGCGTTATTCCTACTCTTGTGGAGAAATCGGGGCGTATCAGCCAGTATGTGGATGTGGAGTTGCTTTGTGATAATTTAAACGACCGAAAGCAACTCATGCAAGATCAAGCCGATGTGTTTATCGCCCTCCCAGGCGGTATAGGCACTCTTGACGAGGTCTTCACCATCGCCGCATCCGCAACGATTGGCTATCACAGTAAGAAAGTCGTTCTCTATAATATGAAAGGCTTTTGGAATTCCCTCATTACACTTTTAGATGATTTACAAGCAAAAGGGTTCACCAGAAAAAATTGGCGAACTCAAATAGAGGTCGCCAATTCTTTAGAGGATATCCAGCAGTTACTCGCTGAATAGTCTTATTCCGCCTTTAAACGTTCTGCCATTGCACGGCCTAATGCCTCACAGGCGGCTTTGGTTTCTGATGTCAGACTCTGCTTTATCTCAACAGGCTCTCCTACTGGCTCATAATGCAGTTTTTCCTCATTCCAACGTCCAATCTCACTGACTGCCTTAGAAGCCCATCCGTAGGAACCAAACCAACCCAACAAGTGGTTTTTGATGTCTTTACCTGCCAGTTCTGAGAGAAGGACATCCATCTCATGATAGAGTGCCGTATTATAAGTAGGAGCACCTACTATCAAACCCTTATAGCGGAACACATCACGGATAATATAGGAGTGGTGAGTCTTTGAGACATTATACATCACAATGTTCTTCACACCAGCCTCAGAGGCTACGCGAGCAATCACCTCAGCAGCACGCTCCGTGTTACCATACATGGTACCATAGCAAATAACAAGACCTGGCTC
>DEJF01000023.1:7807-20526 GCA_002353225.1 Prevotella sp. UBA2755
GGACCATGAGTGGCACATATATAGTCAAGTTTAACGTCTGCTAACTTTTTCAAAGCATTCTGCACTGGAGTACCATACTTACCCACAATATTAGAATAGTAACGTACCATCTCCAGCCAGAAAGTGTCACAATTAATCTGTTCATCGATGACACCACCGTTCAAGGCACCAAAGCAACCGAAGGCATCACCAGAGAAAAGTACAGTGCCACAGAGTGTCACCATTGTCTCAGGCCAGTGTACCATGGGAGTCAGCACAAAATTCAAAGTATGACTTCCAAGTTCGATAGAATCACCGTTTTTCACCTCCACAGTCCCCTCTGCGATACCATAAAAGCCTTCCATCATCTGAAAAGTCTTCTTATTACCAATAATCTGAATATCAGGATAGAACTTCTTAATCAAGGCAATAGAGCCACTATGGTCTGGCTCCATGTGATTGATTACCAAATAATCAATAGGACGTTCACCGATCACCTCATGTATATGTTCGAGGAACTGGGTGAAAAAGTCTACCTCTACAGTATCTATCAGACACACTTTCTCATCATCAATCAGATATGAGTTATAACTCACGCCATTGGGAAGAGGCCATAAGCCTTCAAACAACGATTTGTTACGGTCGTTGACACCCACATAATAGATTTTGTTTGTAATTTCTTGCATAATCGTATTGTATTTGTTATTCTTCCAAAGCCAATAATGCCTGTTCTAATTCTTGTTTCTTCTGTGCTCCAAACTCGGCAGACACATGGTTACTGATACTTCGGCAGCATTCTGAAGAAAATTCCAAAGCACATTGTATCACACTATCCCATTGTGCCTCAGTAAGCCCGTTCTCTATCTCTTGATGCGTAATATTGTTTTTGATAAGTCCAAAGACAAAACCGGCATTAAAGTTATCACCCGCTCCAATAGTACTAACAGTTTTTGTTGCAAGGACAGGATACTGTTTACTGAAACCTTTTTCTGCCTTGACTTCTACAGGTTCTGCGGCATGAGTATATATGAAATTCTTGGTGTAGAATGAAATCTGAGAACGATACACTGAATCAGAATCGCCCTTTTTAAAGAGAATATCAAAATCCTCTGACGAGCCACGAACTATATCGGCTAGTTCCAGATTCTCCAGCAGATTTGGGGTAATCTTCATGACCTCATGGCGATGCGAAGATCGGAAATTAACGTCATAATAGAGAATTGCACCATGCTGACGGGCATAATCCAGAAAGGCATATACTTGTGGGCGTATCACTGGATTCAAAGCGAAGAAACTACCAAAAAGCACTATATCATCTGGCTGTATATCTGGATAGATATAATCAATACGGTCGTTAGGATGATCCTTGTAGAAAATATATTCCGCATCATTCTGTTCATTAAGGAAAGCAAGTGACAATGGCGACTTTGACTCGGGGTATACATTGATATTAGAGGCATCTACCCCATTCTTCTCCAGGAAACGGATAATATTACGTCCAACACGGTCATTACCTGTCTCACTTATCATACTAGTAGGTACTCCCGAACGCCCCAACGAGACAACAGCATTGAAAGCACTCCCCCCAGGGACAGCACTGATAGGTTGCTCATCACGAAAGATGATGTCTAACACAGTCTCACCGATACCTATTACTTTTCGCATAGTTACTAGAATTTCGTGCAAAGATACAACTATTTTTCAAAAATACGTTATCTTTGCACCTGAAATGACGAAATATAACATACATACGCTGGATAATGGCTTACGCGTGATTCATCTGCCATCTTCTTCGTCTGTCGTATACTGCGGCATTGGCATCAAGGCAGGCTCACGTCATGAGGTTGGTGGAGAGGAAGGCATTGCCCATTTCTGTGAACATGTCACCTTTAAAGGAACAACTCAACGCTCTGCATTGCAGATTCTCAATTGTCTGGAGAGTGTAGGAGGCGATTTGAATGCCTTTACTAATAAAGAGGACACTGTTTTCTATGCGGCTATCCTCAAAGAACATTTACCACGTGCCGTCGACTTGCTGACGGACATCGTATTCAATAGCACCTACCCAGACCAGGAGATTACGCATGAAGTGGATGTTATATGCGATGAAATCGAGAGTTATAATGATTCACCTGCAGAACTGATATATGATGAGTTTGAGAACATGCTCTTTAAAGGACATCCTTTAGGACATAATATATTAGGTTCCCGTGAACTGGTCAAGACATTCACATCTGCACATGCCCAATACTTCACGAATCGCTATTATCGCCCTGATAATGCCATTTTCTTTGCGTATGGTGATATTGATTTCAATAAATTGGTGTATTTATTAGAGAATAAGAAAATCATAAAGCAGACAACAACTGTCCCCATTCCTGTTTCCACACCTGTCAATTCAGTTCAAAACCGCCCTGAGACTCATCATCAGGCTCATGTCATGCTGGGGGCACGAACTTTTGATTTCAATGACCCACGCAGAATGCCACTTTATCTGCTGAACAATATATTAGGAGGTCCAGGCATGAATGCACGACTGAATCTTTCGCTGAGAGAGAAGCACGGACTGGTATATACAGTGGAGAGTACTATGGCAACTTATAGTGATACTGGGGTATGGTCTGTATATTTCGGTTGCGACCATCATGATGTGAAACGTTGTCTGCAACTAGTCCATCGGGAACTTGACCGTATGGTGCAAAATCCGTTATCAGAGCGACAACTAAATGCTGCTAAACACCAGTTAAAAGGTCAAATTGCCATTGCTTGTGATAATCGTGAGCAGTTCGCCCTCGATTTTGCTAAGAGTTTTCTGCACTATGACAAAGAACGTGATATAGAAACACTCTTCCAACAAATCGATGCCATTACAACAGAGCAACTATTACTGGTAGCACAAACATGTTTTGCCCCAAGCCAACTACAATTATTGGTATTATAGTTATATACAAATTTTAAGATGTTGACGGACGACCTTCCGAGCCTGTCCTAAGCGATTCTCCACTTTCTTATAATTGATATTAAGTTCCTTGGAAATCTCGCTGACTTTCATACCATCATAGATATGAAGACGATAGACTTTCCGACATTCCTCTGGCAATCGAGCCAGAGAATACTCCATTCGCTCTATAATTTGTTGAGCAGAAAAAACAGATTCTATAGTGTCTGCTGTGTCAGCACTACGATGAATATAATGCTCATATTCCTCATAAACGTGATGACGGCGATAATAGTCTGCCACTATGTGATGAACCATGGTGTACACCAGGTTGGGCAATGTCTGTTCAGCAATCAACTGACAACCATCCAGCAGACGGAGAAAAAGGTCCTGAACCATGTCTTGAGCCTCTTCCCTATCGTTGATGCGCATCGTGATGAAATGGATGATTTCATCACGATGGCAACGATAATAATCTGCTATAATAATAGTAGGATTATTCATTAACAACCTTCTGGATTGTCCCATCCTCATTATAGAACAAGCGCTGTACCTTCAGACTACGCAAATGCGTTATATCATTGGAGGGTACACAATCATGATAGAACAGATACCACTGCCCCTTATACTCCACAATACTATGGTGGGTAGTCCAACCTACAACAGGATCAAGGATAACTCCCTGATAAGTAAATGGCCCATAAGGATTGTCTCCGATTCCATAACAAAGGAAATGACTATCACCGGTAGAATAAGAGAAATAGTATTTCCCATTATACTTATGCAACCAAGAAGCCTCAAAGAAACGATGCGGATCACCAGCCTTCAAGGGTTCGCCGTTCTTGTCGAGGATGACTACAGAACGTGGAGCCTCTGCAAACTGCATGACATCGTCACTCATACGGACAACGAAACTCGACAAGGCTGGAACATCTGCTGGCGCATAGAGTTGTGTCTTCTTGTCAGCGGCAGGACCAAGGTCTATACCTTCTTTCAGCAACTTAGCAGGTGCCTGATACCACTGTAACTGTCCTCCCCAAAGTCCTCCAAAGTAGCAGTATATCTCTCCATCATCATCTTTAAACACACAAGGGTCAATAGAGAAAGAACCACGGATAGGTTTCTCCTGAGGGATAAAAGGACCTTCAGGTTTCTCAGCAACAGCAACTCCCAGATGGAAGACACCATTATAGTCCTTGGCAGAGAAAATAAGGTAGTATTTACCATCTTTCTCCACTACATCATTATCCCACATCTGCTTCTCTGCCCATGCAACATCCTTGACATCAAGGATAACACCATGGTCTGTAGCCTCATCGTTCTCAACATCATTAAATGAGAGTACATGATAGTCCTTCATTTGAAAATGACCACCATCATCATCAAAGGCATGTCCTGCTTCACGGTCGTGAGAAGGATAGATGTACAATTTGTTGTTAAACACATTGGCTGAAGGGTCAGCCATGTAATCACTCGGAAATAAATAACGTGGTAATTTTGCCATAGTCAGTAGTTGTTTAAATATTATTTTACTAAATTAACCAGTTTCTGTATAAATGACTTTGGATTATTCTGTCGGTCAAACAGTGTGGCATAGTCTGTTCGTCCTTTAATAGGAAAGTCATTACGCCATGAGATTGCATCGTTTAAACACCAGAAATTGACACGCTGGATATCTTTATGATGACGCAATAGCATCTGATAGAAACTTACCCAGAATTGTACTATCTCTTCCTCTTTCTCTTTTGTCAGCCCATTCTTGAAAGGATCCATCTCTGGGCGATAGGCAAACTTATCACTGATATTGGCACCAGAGAATCCATAAGGATTAGGTAACACTGTTAAATCAAGTTCTGTGAAAGCGGTTGGGATACCCAACGCGGCTATTGTGTTGATCGCATGTTCATATTCTTGAATATAGTTGTTGTCTTCTAATACCATATGCCCCTGCATACCAATCGCATTGACTGGCAGACCTTGTTTCAGCAACGGACGGAAGAAATCTGCTACACCCTCCACCTTCTTGGCTTTATTCATGGAAAAATCTTGATAATACAGTTCTACACTTGGATCTGCTTCATGAGCATATTGGAAGGCAAGGGGAATATAGTCAGTCCCCAAAATCTGATAGAACAGGCTGTTTCTGGGTGTACCATCGTCCTCAAACGCCTCATTGACAACATCCCAGGCATCCACACGTCCCTTGAAATGATTAACAATAGTGTAAATATGCTCACGAATACGTTTCTTCAGAACCTCAGGAGACACTAAATTACCCTTGTCATCATAGTGAAACCAAGGAGCACATTGGGAATGCCAAATCAGACAATGCCCCAATACTTTCAGTCCGGCTGCCTTTGCCTTGTCTACAAACTTATCAGCAAGAGTGAAATCATAAACACCTTCTTTGGGGTGAATAACCTCGCATTTCATGCAATTTTCAGCAACCACCCAGTTAAAGTTCTTTACAATAATAGACCAATCAGATGTCTGGTCATTGCTGATATGTCCAGTTACATCAAATGAGTTTTCCCCACTTTTATCTGCTTCCACCTGCCATTGATTAACACTGACACCCGTATACCAATAATTACGATATGCCTCACACAATGTGTTTCCAGATGAGTTGAGGCAGCATTGCCCATCCTCGCTTCGCAGTGAGGATTGAGCAAATACTACTTCAGAAAAAATCACTGAAAACAATACAACTACTAACCTAAGAATCTTCATAATTAATCAAATGTCTTATGTCTGCTGATAAAAAAATTATTGTACATGAATGTTTCGCCGCCGAGCCGCTAACTCTGACTGCATTTTTACATTATACGCTTTATTAATCGGATAGAAGAGCAATGCTACAACACCGATACAAAAGAGGAAAGCCGGAACTATGGAACTTACGAGACGAATACCTTCTGTTACCGTCGTCGACTGCATTCCGTTCTGACCTGACGCATGGCCGAAACACGAGAGGATAACTCCTGCCAAAGCACCACCTAAACCAAGTCCTGTCTTTAAGGCAAATGACATACCAGAGAAACAGAACCCTGTTGCACGACGATGACTGACATACTCTACATGATCCGCCACATCGCCTATCATTGCCCACAACAATGGAATCGTAGGAGCATATGCTAAGGACTTGAAGAAACAAAGTCCAAAGATAAAACTGATATCTACTGGCGATGGCATATAGAACATGGCTGTAAAAAGTGCTGTAAGTGACAGACACACGATAAAAGTCTGCTTCTTACCAAACTTATTAGCCAGATATTCTGACAATAAAATAATACCCATCAACTGAGTACTGGCTCCCAACATATTGAATAAAGAGAAACCAATAGAATAGGCATCTGACGGATCATCAGCAATCAGATTAAAACATTGCAAAATAGAGAACCAAATTCCCGTTCCCTCATGACTTACATCTGTCAGCCCTATCATTCCAAGGAAATCGAATAAAGATCTCTGATCAATATTGTGTTGGAAATAATAATTCATAGATGCTCCCCACATTGATATCGTAATGAAAATAAACAATACCAAAACAAACATCGCACGCCATGGAATACTTGACAATGTGCTAGAAATGTCTTCCTTCAAACTGATGGTTTGTGTAGGAGGAGGCTGAATACGCTCACGAGCCGATAAGAATGTGATCATTAGAAAAACAAATGCAATGATGGCAAATAGTATAATTGTCGTCGTCCAACCCTGAGACATATCACCCTCACTACCTCCAAACTTATTGACTAAAGGGAGGGTCATTCCTTGAACGAAAAATTGTGCAAGACTGACTGCAATAAAACGAATAGCATTAATACTTGTACGCTCTTGAATATTAGCCGTCATGACACCACCTAAAGAAGAATAAGAAATCGTGTTAAACGCGTACATTACTATTAATAATATGAATGAAATTGTCGCATAGAATGCTACCAACCATTTTTCCTCTATACCTGGATTATAGAAAGCAAGTACATAGAACACGCAGAATGGCAATGCCGTCCATAACAACCATGGACGATATTTGCCCCAACGGGTATTCGTCCGGTCGCAGAGAACACCTACTATAGGGTCAACTAACGCACCAGATAGGCATGCAATAAGAAAAACGGTACCAGCCACAGCACCCTCCAAGCCAAAAACATCGGTATAAAACTTCAATTGGAAGATCATCATCATCTGGAACACCAGATTGGCTGCGACATCTCCCAAAGAGTAACCGACTTTTTCGCCGAATGACAATTTTTGTGACTGAAAATCCTTCATCGCATTTTAATCATTACGTATTTTCTGCTGCAAAATTAATACTTTCTTCCAAAACTTTAATTACAATTTGTTACAGAAAGGTATCATTTTTGTTTCATGCCTAGTGAAAATAGCGCTTTTTTGGTGTTTTTATCACTTTTTTTTATATTTTTGCATCAAATCAATAATATATATAAGATGAGAAAATGTAGACTAATCTTTTTGGCTTGCCTCCTAATGGTGGCTATGGATACCTCCGCTAAGGTAAAACTGCCCCAATTTTTCCAATCTGGAATGGTTATTCAACGTGAAAAGCCTTTCCCCATATGGGGTAAGGCAGATGCAGGAGAGAAAATCATAGTCCGGATTAACAAATTCAAAACTATCGTTTTTGCAGATTCCAACGGAAAATTCTGTGTAAACTTACCAACAATGAAAGCAGGTGGTCCCTACACTTTAATGATAGGGGATGTTGTGCTTACTAATATATTAGTGGGCGATGTCTGGCTATGTTCTGGTCAATCAAACATGGACGTGACTATTGAACGAGTCTATCCTCAATATACCAAAGAGATAGACCAGTTTGCAAACGATCATGTGCGTTTATTTCGCATACAGAATGAAACTAATACACATGGTGTACAAGAAGACATCCGTCCTACCTCCATCAACTGGAAGCCATTGACGAAACAGAATGCATGGCTGTTCTCTGCCTTAGGGTCTTTTTTAGGAAAAAGGATGCAGGAAAAAAGTGGTGTTCCTCAGGGTATTATTGTTAATAGTTGGGGGGGCACACCTATTGAGGCTTGGATTTCCGCAGACACCTTACAAAAAGACTATCCTGTATTGGTTGAGAAGACACAACTATACCAGAATAATGAGTTCGTTAAAGCACAGGCAAAAGCGAACCAATTAGCAGACCAACGATGGAATGAGATATTGAATGAGAAAGACCCAGGTGTCCAACTGCGTTTCACTGCCATTGACTATGATGACTCTGCATGGGAGACTGTTAATCAATATTCGATGGAATGGGCAAAAAAAGGTAAAAAAGGTATTATCGGTAGTATCTGGCTCCGCCAACACATCAATATTGATAAAGCACATGCTGGGAAACCTGCACGCCTTTTGTTAGGAACACTCTTCGATGCTGACTATACCTACTTGAACGGACAAGAAATCGGGCGGACTTATTACCAGTATCCGCCTCGTCGTTATGACATTCCTGAAGGGTTGCTCCGAGAGGGAGACAATGTCATCACCGTCCGCTTTATTAATAAATATGGAACAGCACATTTTATAAAAGAAAAGCCTTATATGCTCGCATTCGGTGACGACCGTTTCAGCCTGAATCCAATGCCAACAGACTTTATCCCATTGAGCGAGAACTGGAAACACCATGCAGGAGCAGATATGCCTTCCTGCCCTAGTGGAGATGTGTCACTTCAAAACTTGCCAACAACTTTATTTAATGCAGTAGTTTATCCTTTGGCACCCTATGCTATTCGAGGTGTAGTTTGGTATCAAGGAGAATCAAATACTGGTAATCCTGCACCTTATGCAGACATGCTAAGGAAGATGATGAACAACTGGCGCACGTTGTGGAATGACCCTAAACTACCTTTCTGTATCGTACAACTTGCCAACTATATGGAACCTGTTGAGCAACCTCAACACTCTAATTGGGCACAACTGCGTGAGGCACAGCGTTGCGTGGCTAAAGACGACCCTTATGCAGCACTTGCCGTTGCTATTGACCTTGGTGAAACGGTGGATATCCACCCTTTACGCAAAAAGGAACTGGCTGAGCGTGTAGGACTTTGCCTTGATCAATTAGCGTATCACAAAAATGTTCGTCTCTCCCCACAGCCAACCAGTGCAAAGGTAGAGGGCAACGAAGTGATAGTAACCTTCGATCAACCCCTCCGCCCTGATGAACAGTCCGAATTTGAGTTAGCAGGTACTGACCATAAGTTTGTCAATGCAAAAGGTGTTGCAAAAGGCAATCAGGTATTGTTGGATTCGTCTATTCCGAATCCCGTAATAGTACGTTACGCATGGAAAGACAACCCTATCCGTGCCCACTTGTACTCTACAAATGGTTTACCTGCAGCACCATTTGAAATAAAAATTACAAAATAAAGAGAGGGAGGTCATAAAAACCTTCCTCTCTTCTTTAATCTTCTACTATTTTCACTTTATTGCGCTCTTCTATCTTTTTGTTGATATCATCAATCACCTCGTCAGTCAACTCATAGCGACTGATAATAAACATGGCAAGACACAACATTATGGCAGGAATCACACAGACAAGCCATAAGATACCTTCTTCAGCAAACGGAGTCTGGTCTATCACTTTACTATTATAACCCACGTATGCCAGAACAGCAGGACCGACAATACTTCCAAATGTCATTCCTGCTTTAAAGAACAATCCCGTCAGTGCATTCACAATACCAGAGATACGACGACCTGTGGTATATTCGCCGTAGGAAATTACCTCAGGAACGAGCGCCCACATATAACCCGTGGCAACAATCACACCAGTACTCTTGACAAACTGAGCCACATATATCATCATCATACTGGGATGCTCCATCTTTGAAATGACATAAAGCATAGCCATACCGATAACGGCGGCACCAAGGAAAATATAGAACATATTCTTTTTGCCCACCATACGCTTAAAACATGGGACAAGAGGCATGAACAGGAATGCGGGCAATGAGCCCAATGCCATGAAGATAGACAGTTCCTGAGCCGAACCATGTAGATTACTATTGATAAAGTAGGCTCCTGCAGCATTGCCGACCGACATCATAGCAAAAGCGGTGATGAAGAAGAAAGCAAGAACACGTAAAGGACGATTGCGAATGAACTCCATCCAGAGGTCGCTCACCTTCACATCTTCAGTGGCTTTCGCATCCATCACAACACGCTCTTTACACTGTGTGAAACAGAACACGAGCAGGCAGAATCCTACAATGGCGTAAATAGTCATCGTCGTGAACCATGCTGAAGGGTCTTTGGGAAGACTATCTGATGGCGCACCTGCTATCAAGGCGATAAACAGAGGCAGACCAGAGTTAACAGCAAGACCACCGAGGTTCGCCATAAACATACGTACAGAGGTAAGTACTGTTATCTCGTTAGTGTCGCGAGTCAACGAAGAGTTCAATGCTCCATACGGCACGTTGATAAAAGTATAGAGCAACTGCATCGATATATATGTCACATAGGCATAAATCAGCGACGGTGCAAAACCATTATAGAAGCACAAAATAGCGAAACCTGAGAGTGGTATACCCACATAGAGCAGATACGAACGGTATTTTCCATAACGCGGATTACTTTTGTCGATTAATGTACCGACAATTGGGTCCCAAATCACGTTTGCCACATTACCTACTAAGAACATCAAAGCGACTGCAGACGGTGTAAGTCCGTAGATGTCGGTATAGAAAAACAACAGGTAAGTGCAGATTACCTGAAAAATGAGGTTCTGAGCGAGGTCACCTGATCCGAATCCGATTCTCTGAAGCCACGAAAGTTTATAAAAGCCTTTCGCCTCTTGTGTCATTACATTTGTTGTCATTGTTGTTATTGGTTTAATATTTTAGTTACAAACAAAAATTTGTGCAAAGATAATCATTTCTTTGAAATTATTCGTTTCTATTTGTTACAAAAAACATAGGAATTTGTTTCATCACGAGTTTTTAAATTCTTTTAATCTTTGATTTTGTATAAATAACGGATTTTCTAACGGAAACGTTTGCGGATTTCATAATTTTGTAGTAATTTTGTAGCCTAAACACTTATGTTCGTACTTATTAATGAGTATTTTTATTAATTAAATTCAATATTTTATGTGGTTAATCAATTCATCAATTGGTCGTAAGGTTGTAATGTCCGTAACGGGTATTGCGCTGATTCTGTTCTTGACATTCCACTGTTGCATGAACATCGTCGCGCTCTTCTCGGGCAAGGCTTACAACATGATTTGTGAACTGCTGGGGGCTAACTGGTATGCCATTGTGGCTACACTGGGTCTTGCTGCCCTGGCTGTGATTCACATCGTTTTCGCATTCATCCTGACAGCGCAGAACCGTACTGCTCGTGGACAGGAGCGTTATGCAGTGACAGAGAAACCTGAAAAGGTTGAGTGGGCATCACAGAACATGCTCGTGCTGGGTATCATTATCCTGCTGGGTCTGTTGCTCCACCTGTTCAATTTCTGGTACAACATGATGTTTGCTGAGATTATGGGCTTTACCGCTGGTCATCTGCCCTCTGATGGTTTCGCTTTCATCATCGACACCTTCAGCAATCCTGTGTACGCTGTTCTGTATGTTATCTGGATTGTTGCTATCTGGTTCCACCTGACCCACGGCTTCTGGTCTGCAATGCAGACACTGGGTGTCAGTGGTAAGATCTGGTTCAATCGCTGGCGTGTCATCGGCTTCATTTATGTAACGCTGCTGATGCTTGGTTTCCTCGTTGTTGTATTGGCTTTCGCCTTCAAGTGTGCTCCAAGCCTCTATAACTTTGCTGGATAATTGTTAAACCTTAAATTACTTTGAAAAGTTATGGCAAAAGTATTAGATTCTAAGATTCCCGCAGGTCCAGTACCTGAGAAATGGAAGGAATATAAGGCTCATCAGCGTCTGGTTAACCCTAAGAACAAACTGAAACTCGACGTTATCGTCGTAGGTACTGGTTTGGCTGGTGCATCGGCTGCTGCGTCATTAGGTGAGATGGGCTTCAACGTAATCAACCTGTGCATTCAGGATTCTCCTCGTCGTGCTCACTCTATCGCTGCCCAGGGTGGTATCAATGCCGCCAAGTGTTATCAGAACGATGGTGACTCTGTCTATCGTCTGTTCTACGACACTGTAAAAGGTGGTGACTATCGTGCTCGTGAGGCTAATGTTTATCGTCTTGCTGAGGTGTCTAACAATATCATCGACCAGTGTGTGGCTCAGGGTGTTCCTTTTGCCCGTGAGTATGGTGGTATGCTTGCCAACCGTTCATTCGGTGGTGCTCAGGTAAGCCGTACCTTCTATGCCAAGGGTCAGACAGGTCAGCAGTTGCTGCTTGGTGCTTACTCTTCACTCTCTTGTCAGGTGAAGGCTGGTAAGGTGAAACTCTACACTCGTTATGAGATGGAGGATGTAGTCATCGTTGACGGTCGTGCTCGTGGTATCATCGCCAAGAACCTCGTTACTGGTGAGTTGGAGCGCTTCAGCGCCAACGCTGTTGTCATCGCTACTGGTGGTTATGGAAACACTTACTTCCTCTCTACTAACGCTATGGGTTGCAACTGCACCGCTGCCGTTCAGTGCTATCGTAAGGGTGCTTACTTCGCTAATCCATCATACGTTCAGATTCACCCCACCTGTATCCCCGTTCATGGTGACAAGCAGTCTAAGTTGACGCTGATGTCTGAGTCACTGCGTAACGACGGTCGTATCTGGGTTCCTAAGAAGATTGAGGATGCCAAGGCATTGCAGGCTGGAACCAAGCAGGGCTGGGAGATTCCTGAGGAGGATCG
>DEJF01000023.1:20568-21398 GCA_002353225.1 Prevotella sp. UBA2755
AAGGAGCGTTGCGACAAGGGCTTTGGTGTGAACAACACTGGTCTTGCCGTATTCCTCGACTTCTCTGAGTCTATCAACCGCCTCGGCCTCGATGTTATCATGCAGCGTTATGGTAACCTCTTCGAGATGTACGAGGAGATCACCGACGTGTTCCCTGGCGATGTTGCCAACGAGATCAATGGCGTGAAGTATTATAAGCCCATGATGATCTATCCTGCTATCCACTACACGATGGGTGGTATCTGGGTAGACTATGAGTTGCAGACCACCATTCCTGGTCTGTTCGCTATCGGTGAGTGTAACTTCTCCGACCACGGTGCTAACCGTCTGGGTGCTTCTGCACTGATGCAGGGTCTTGCCGATGGTTACTTCGTACTGCCTTACACCATCCAGAACTATCTTGCCGACCAGGCTGTATGGCCGAAGGTTCCAACAGATCGTCCTGAGTTCGATGAGGCAGAGAAGGGTGTTGCCGCTGAGATCGACCGTCTGATGAATATCAAGGGTAAGCGTTCCGTTGACTCTATCCACAAGGAACTTGGTCATATCATGTGGGAGTATGTCGGCATGGGTCGCACAGCAGAGGGTCTGAAGACTGGTCTGAAGAAAATGCACGACCTGGAGAAGGAGTTCGATACCAACCTGTTCGTTCCAGGAACGAAGGAGGGTCTGAATGTCGAACTCGACAAGGCTATCCACCTCCGTGACTTCTTCACCATGGGTCAACTCGTTGCTTTCGACGCTCTCTCTCGTAATGAGTCTTGTGGTGGTCACTTCCGTGAGGAGTACCAGACAGAGGAAGGCGAGGCTAAGCGCGACGATGAGAACTA
>DEJF01000023.1:21499-37632 GCA_002353225.1 Prevotella sp. UBA2755
TATGGCAAAGAATATTTCATTTACAATAAAGTTCTGGCGCCAGAACGGCCCCAAGGACCAGGGACATTTCGATACCCACGAGATGCACGATATCCCCGATGACACCTCTTTCCTTGAGATGCTTGACATCCTGAACGAGGAACTCATCAACGAAGGCAAGGAGCCTTTCGTCTTCGACCACGACTGCCGCGAGGGTATCTGCGGTATGTGCTCACTCTACATCAACGGTACACCTCATGGTAAGACAGAGCGTGGTGCTACCACTTGTCAACTCTACATGCGTCGTTTCAACGATGGTGATGTCATCACTGTTGAGCCTTGGCGCTCTGCAGCCTTCCCCGTTATCAAGGACTGTATGGTTGACCGTGGTGCCTTCGATAAGATTATCCAGGCTGGCGGCTATACCACTATCCGTACCGGACAGGCTCAGGATGCTAATGCTATCCTGATTCCTAAGGAGGATGCTGACGAGGCTATGGACTGCGCTTCTTGCATCGGCTGCGGCGCTTGCGTTGCCGCTTGTAAGAACGGTTCTGCCATGCTCTTCGTATCCAGCAAAGTATCTCAACTCGCCCTGCTTCCTCAGGGTCGTGTAGAGGCTGCCCGTCGTGTGAAGAACATGATTGCCAAGATGGATGAACTCGGCTTTGGTAACTGCACCAACACTCGTGCTTGCGAGGCAGTATGTCCGAAGAACGAGACCATCAGCAACATCGCCCGTCTCAACCGTGAGATGATCAAGGCTAAGATGGCTGACTAATCTATCTTATTAATATTAAAAGCGCCACAGACTCAAAACCTGTGGCGCTTTTTGTTGTTTCAGAATTATTTTGTACTTTTGCATCGTCACCTAAATCAATGGGATATGAATCATCAAGATAAGATCACGGAGCAGCGGTCACATTACGATCATCTGGAAAAGATGTCGGTAGCGGAATTGCTGCAGCATATCAACGAGGAGGATGCCTTGGTGGCTGAGGCGGTACATAAGGCTATCCCACAGATAGAGGCTTTGGTGGAAGCCATCGAGCCACGACTCAAGCGTGGAGGACGACTCTTTTATGTGGGTGCAGGGACCAGTGGGCGACTTGGTGTGCTGGATGCCAGTGAACTGCCTCCTACCTTCGGGGTTCCTGACGATTGGGTCATTGGTATCATAGCCGGGGGTGAAGAAGCGTTGCGACATGCGGTGGAGAAGGCTGAGGATGATTCCAAAAAGGGATGGCAAGACATGCTGGCTTATCAGCCTACAGCCGACGATACCGTCATTGGTATAGCAGCATCTGGTACGACTCCTTATGTGGTAGGAACTATCAAAGCATCCAGAAAGAAAGGGCTATTGACGGGTTGCATCACCAGTAATCCCCACACCCCTTTGGCAGAGGCAGCCGAATATCCTATCGAGACCATTGTAGGTCCTGAGTTCGTGACGGGCTCCAGCAGGATGAAAAGTGGTACGGCACAGAAGATGGTGTTGAACATGATTTCCACCTCTCTGATGATCCGTTTAGGACGCGTCAAAGGCAACAGGATGGTGAAGATGCAACTGACCAATGCCAAACTGGTGGACCGTGGTACACGGATGATTCAAGAGTCACTGGGCATCCCTTATGAGGAAGCCGAGCACTACCTGTTAGAGGCTGGTAGTGTTGATCGGGTGCTCAAAGGAAAAACTACCAAACGTTGATTTTAATCTTTCGTATCCTTTGCCTTCCTTGCAAATTCGAAGAGGGCTGTAGGCAGATGACAATAGCCGTCAGGATTCTTGTCCAGATAGTCCTGATGATATTCCTCGGCAGTATAGAAATTCCTCAAAGGTACCTTCTCTACAGCAATAGGCTGATCTAATAAAGCCTGTTGTTCGGCAAACACCTTATTAATAATAGGGAGTTGGTCTTCTGTGACATAATAGACCCCTGTGCGATAGCGAGTTCCCTCGTCATGCCCTTGTTTGTTGAGGCTCACAGGGTCTATCGCCTTGAAGAACATATTCAGCAGGAACCCTAGACTTACCATCTGTTCGTCATACGTGATATGTACCGTCTCAGCATAACCTGTCTGGTCGGTATATACCTCCTTATAAGTAGGATTCTCTGTCTCACCGTTAGCGAATCCTACCTCCGTATTAATCACTCCCTCAATCTGTTTGAAGTAATGCTCTGTACCCCAGAAGCATCCCCCTGCTAAATAAATCTCTTTCATTTGCCTCTTATATATGTTACTGCAAAGATACAACTTTTTCCCCAACCACATTCGCCAATTCAGAAATAATTACTATATTTGCAAACGGAATTATATTGTTTAACCCTAAAATGATAGTGCCGATGACATAGAACAAAACGAATGAACGCTAACCGACCTATGAGTCGAGGCTCAGCCCGACAAGGTCACAGAGATTTTAATAAACAATTAATTATTAACTTACAGGTTGCTTATACAGAATGGGGTAATAATGATACTCCTAACTGGAATTATACTGGTGGGGCAAAATGGTCTGTTAAAGATAACGTGTTGACGATAACAGCCCCTAATGGTAGTGTTGCATATTCCTCCTTTTTCACTCTCAGTAGTGACGGAAAGACTATAACATTTGCTGGCGATACAACAGGAGGTCATTTTGGTACTTTAAAAGGTGAATTTACCAAGCAATAACCTGAGAATTTAGAGAGATCAAAGGAACTTAGTTCTTGATTTTCACTGCTTAAGAAAAGGGATGTGGGAGTTTGGTTTGCTTCCACATCTTTTATTGCTATAGTCAGAACAAATAAACTCTGCCTTTCCCTCGCGCGCGTGCGCACTATAAATTTTTAAATCCTTGTCACCGTTGCCACCTTGCAAAACTATTTAGTTATCAGGCAATTACAGGTAACAACGAAGTGACAACGGTGACAACGATTGGCGATTTTGCCCTAAAAGTAGGGGTGTTTTGCCTCAAATAAGAGATAAAAACGGATTAGAAACTATACTCCTATTTGTCTTTTGGGAGAGAGAAGTCACTCCGATCAAAGATTCCAGGCATTGGAATAACTCATTCCAAGCATGAGGATTTATTATCCGAAATAAGGGGATACTGTATTCCATGCCATGGAACAAGTTGTTTCACCCCATGAAACAAAGTGTTCCACCCTATGGAACAAACAGGTAGGCGGCTCATCCTTGGGTCGAACGTGCCGCCTTCGTGAGGAGGATGTTATTCGCTGCTTCTCATTCACTGGTAAGATCCTCTATTTGGTCGATAATCTCCTGATACTGACGCTGGGTCTTGAAGTGGAGAGAGAATCCGAAGATAGCACCAATAACGCCTCCGATACATCCTCCCCAGTAGAGACCTTTTCCAAGGGCATCCTGATGGAGCAGATAAGACTCGTACATAAACCAGCCAAGGAAGACGACAATGAGGGGAATGCCGACGATAAGCCAGTTGGCATCAAACTTCTTGGCGCGAGCCATACGACGACGGACATCCACGAGATTATTCGTCATCATGTTCGAGTCGCTCAGGTTCCTGCTGTTATAATAGGTGCCACCCAAGCAAACAAGCATCACGATGCAGGTGAAAATCCAGAAAGGTATAGAGAAACCAGATAGCATCACGAATGCCCAGTAACTATAGGGAATCATCAGCAGACAAAGCACCATGATAGCATAGTATCTGCGGCTGATGTTACCAGCGGTTTTCTTCATCGACTGTCGGATGATGCGGTCGTTGACGATCTCCTGCTGCTGGAGTTTCTTCTTCAACGTATTCAGTTGCTGGCGCATCTCCTCAAACTGAGTCTCGTTCGTATTGTTTTGTAACTCGTTGTTCATAATGGGTACATTTTTAATCGTTTGACATGTTTTTTAATTGTTCGCGAATCCTGAACAGACGGACACTGACGTTCTTAGTCGTGATACCGACAATCTGACCGATTTCCTCATAAGAGAGGTTTTCGAGCCAGAGCAGGACGATCGCTCTGTCGAAGGGTTGCAACTTGGAGATACGCTTGTGGAGCATATCCACCTGACGGGTGTCCTCGTCGCGGTCTTCAAAGAGGTTGATGTCCATGGTCAACCGGACGGTGGCAGAACGGCGTTTCTTCCTGTCGAGGGAGATGCAGGTGTTCAGTGCCACCCGATAGATCCACGTCCTGATGTCTGAGCGATGCTTGAAGCCTTCGAAACCTTTCCATAGATTGACTAGTACCTCCTGGAAGAGGTCGTTGACCTCGTCGGCATCTTGCGAGAACATATAGCACACGGTGTAGATGGTGCTCTTATGTTCCGCCACGGTTTGCGCAAATTGTTGCTCTAATGCATTCATTGTCTTGTCTGTTCAATTGATTTTGCCCATTAGACGCAACAAAGATACGAAAAACTACACGAAAACAGAAAAAATAATCATCTCTATCAGGGAACATGATGCGAACATACGGCTATTTGCAGAAAATGTCGTATCTTTGCAACAAATAAATAATCCTATATGAGTAAAAGATATGCCCTTTTCTTCGATATTGACGGTACACTGGTCAGTTTCAAGACACACGAGATACCGCCGTCTACCATCTTTGCCCTGACACAGGCAAAGGCTAACGGACATCATGTGTATATCGCTACTGGCAGACCACCTATCATCATTACGAACCTTGGTGCCATCGAACACCTCATTGACGGATATGTCACGACGAATGGTGCCTTGTGCTTCGTAGGTGACGAGTTCGTTACCTGCCAACCTATTCCCAAGAGTGACGTGATGACGATTGTCGAGGATGCGGAAGCAAAGGGATACAGTCTCATCGTTGTTGGCAAGAAAGATGTTGCCGTCCTTGACCCTACAGGTGATGTAGACCGTATCTTCCAGCAAATGCTTGCCGTCAAGAACCTGGACAAGGCTTCCCCTCTGGAGGAGGTCCTGAAGCAGGACATCTTGCAGATGACCCCTTTCTTCCCCGCTGATTATGAGCAGCAACTGATGGCACGTTTACCCCAATGTATCTCTGGTCGCTGGCATCCTGAGTTTACGGATATCACAGCAAACGGAGCAGATAAGGGAAAGGGTATCGTAGCCATTGCCTGTCATGACGGTCTTGAGATCAGTCAGACCATTGCTTTTGGTGATGGTGGCAACGACACATCCATGATTCTCCAGGCAGGCATCGGTATTGCCATGGGAAACGCCATCGACGAGTTAAAGCAACAAGCCGATTACGTCACCTCTTCTGTTGATGACGATGGCATCCTCCATGCCCTCCGCCACTATGGCATCATCTGATTTTAAGTTATTCGAAATAACATCTCAGTTTACTCATCCTCGTCCCCTAACAACTCACGGGCAGTAACAGGATTCGACAGGATGATATTCACCACACTGACGATGTCCGTCACGTTCACTTCCCCGTCACTATTGACATCTGCTGCTTCCTTGTTGAAATTAGCCGATGGCTTCCCTAAAATATAGTTTACCATCTCCACGATATCCGTCACATTCACAGCACCGTCGCCATTGGCATCACCTGGGATAATTTGCTCTCCAGAATGGTCTTTTGTCGAAGCCAATTCTTCAGGATTTTTCCATATAAATCCATATTGCACTATCATCTTATCATCAGAACTTATGGCAGCAGAAGGTTCTACAACTACACTTTGTACTTCATCAGTCTGAATCATACAAACAACAGGTTGTGCAATGACTGAGTAATTCTGTGCGGATACGCAGACAGGAATCAAGTACAATGCTAAGCAATATATTATTCTGTTCATCATTTTTTCATTAGAAAAAATTTTCTTTTGATATTACTCACTCTTGGTGTATAAACCATCTTGAGGGTAACCATCAAATATAACTTGCTTGGAAGATACTCGACATGTGAATGCTATTTCCCCATCCCCATCTTGTTCAAAGATAGCGATGTTACCTGATGGGGTCAGAATCCATGTGAAAGAATCATAGGAATCCCATTCACCTGTCCTTCTCTTAGATCCTGTTCCGTCAGCATTGAAGGTTATACTATAATTTGTTGAGTTGTTTGTCATACTCCATGTACCAATCAACTCCTTCCGTGTTATGATACCACTAAGTCTTTCTGCTTGGAAAGCATAGGGGACAGAGCGCATTTGAGGACAACCTACTTCTTGATCATTTACCTTCATTGCAAGGAAAAAGTTGCCCAGGCTCCAATCGATATCATCAGTGAACTTCAAGGTCAATTGTACCATACCACTCTTATCAGTAGTCACCTCGAAATCCTGCCCCCAAACAGCATCTCCGTTTGTACTGCCTACACGTAGTTCTAATCGTATTTTTGCCGTCTCGTTTGCCATGACTTTCCCTGTTGTTGGATTCAGTAGCATGACACTATAATTCATTTCATTAGGAACCTGTGCATACAACATTGTTGTAAGCAAAGTAAGCAAGGTAGTAAATAAAAGTTTTTTCATCTGTATAAAAATTGAAAAGGCAGAACTATTCGATACTTATCCAAACCCTGGTTACCGCCAAGTAGACCTAATCGTATAACAAGCACAAACAGTCCACGCCCTATTAGGTGTGAACTTTCATCTGCTTGTTCCTCTACGATTGAATGATTGGCGGTATTCGAGTGCGAAGAACAAGAGCTAAAAGCTCAAAATCTTTATAATAAGTACGAACAGAAACGCTATTCTGTAAGTTAATAATTAATTGTTTATTAAAATCTCTGTGACCTTGTCGGGCTGAGCCTCGACTCATAGGTCGGTTAGCGTTCATTCGTTTTGTTCTATGTCATCGGCACTATCATTTTAGGGTTAAACATTATGTTTCCGTTTGCAAATATAGTAATTATTTCTGAATTGGTGAATGTGGTTGGGGAAAAAGTTGTATCTTTGCAGAGATAAAACTATGAGTCAACTATGGATAAAGCAACGTTTGAAAGGCAGAAGGTATTTGCAGGGGAGAAGAAGCCCTCGATGCAACGTCGCTGTGTGGATTATGACTACACAAGGCGACGGATGTATATGATCACGATGGTGACAGAGGGGCGTAAACCGCTCTTTGGCAAGGTGGTGGGGCATAGTGAGGCGGTAGAGCCGTCGGCAGAGGTCCCTCATATTGAGTTGTCACCATTGGGTGAGGCAGTGGAGCAGATATGGCAGACGATAGGTGTTCATCATCCAGAGGTGCAGGTGTTGGCTTTACAGATGATGCCAGACCATCTGCATGCGGTACTCTTTGTGAAGGATAGGATGGAGAAACCGTTGGGGAAGGTGCTGTTAGGGGTGAAGCAGGCTTGTAACCAAGTGTTTCGGCAGATGATGCCAGAGTCTTTTGTTGTAGTGGCACAGCAACATGCGGGACAATCGAGAGGCAATGGGCTGCTGTTTGCGAAAGGGTTTAATGACCAGATATTGTTCAGGGATGGACAGTTGGAGCATTGGCTTCACTATGTGAGGGATAACCCTCGTCGCTTGTTGATGAAAAGGGAGAATCCTGAACTGTTTAGGGTACAGAGAGGGTTGACGTATGTGGGGTTGACTTTTTCGGCTATTGGTAACCGTTTCTTGTTAGAACGACCGATGAAGGTGCAGGTACAATGCTCCAGAAGGATGACGGAGGAAGAGTTGCAGGCAAAACTTGCCGAGTGTCTGAAAGCGGCAAGACAAGGGGCTGTGCTGGTATCGCCTGCTATCTCTAAGGGAGAGAAGGTGATGATGAGGGCTGCTTTTGACGAGGGGCTACCGCTTATTTATCTGCAGGAGAACGGTTTTACTGATTTGGCGAAGCCTGGTGGTAAGCGGATGGAGGCATGTGCCAGAGGGCAGTTGCTGATTCTTGCTCCGTGGGAACATCATAATGAGAAGATGACTATCAGAAGGGGGCAGTGTCTGGAGTTGAATGAGATGGCGAGGGTGATTTGCGAAGGGGGTAGGTAGGGTTTGTGCTGTGGTGTTTATTGCTGTGGCGTTTATTGCTGTGGCACAGCAATATGCTTAACAAGGGAGGGGGAAGGAAGGGGGAGGGGAAAAGAAATGATGGATAAATGGAGTTGGTTGAGGAAAAAAAGTTGTATCTTTGCAATATCATATATAAAGAGGTAAAGGGCAATAGAGATGAAGATAAAACTTCTTAATCCTGATAGAATGACTCCCGAGCAGGTGCGCCTGTTTCGTGATGACGTGCTGAATATCGTCAGTCAGATACCTTACGGACAGGTGACGACCTATGGTGTTATTGCTGCATGGGCAGGATGGCCCAGTCATTCACGGATGGTAGGACGCACCCTGCGCTATACACCCGGTGCCGAGCAATTACCCTGTCATCGTGTGGTGAATAAGGAGGGGCGCACCGCTCCAGGATGGAGTCGTCAGCGTATGCTACTGGAACAAGAAGGTGTCATTTTCAAGTCTAACGGTCATGTGGACATGAGCCGTCATCTATGGGAACCAGAAGTAATACTATAAGCAATGGATAATATCAAAAGGATTCAAGAGATGGAACAGCGGATGGAGCAGGCTTCAACTGCTGTGATAGCGTTATCGGCGGCACTCGATAAGTATGAGGCTGCGCAGGAGGCTATCAAGTCACTGGACGATTATTATGGCAGTGACCTGTGGAAGCAGGACTTTGCCGATGATGAGGCTGGACGATTACCTGCCGACTTGAAACGCGGGGTGCTCTCGGAGGATGGTATCTGGAACCTCCTTGCTGATATCCGTGAATTGAATCACCGCTTAAAGGAAGTGTAAGACTAACGCACTACCTTCTTACCCTTCTGAATATAGATGGCACGCTGACCATGCTGTGGTTGCCGACGGCGTCCTAAGAGGTCGTAGTACGCTGTAGCGTGTTGCTGGCTGACAGTTGGCAGACTGATACCAGAGGTCTGTTCAGTTTTATAGAGTAACTCAAGGTAGTTATAGTAACCACCCTGTTCGAAAGGCATGATGTCTGTCAACAGGTCGTGGTTGGTGAAAATGAGTTCCGTAGGAGCCTTCTCTGTGAGTTCCGGACCAATCCATTGCCAGACCTGTCGTCCATTGTCTGTTGTTCCCACCATCGTACATTTATCACCCCCTTGGTTGCTATGCAGATCAGTCGTGGTATCATCGGCTGTTCGTACTTTACAATAAACGGGCTGATCCCAGCAGAAGCGAGGTAACTCAAAATAAGCATAGTAATGACCTTCGACAGGAGCCACGACAGCAGGAGCATCCGCTGGTCGGGTGTAGTCACGCTCAACAGGAGTAGGGACAGGTGTCGCATCGACATCCGGGAAGACGGTAAGTCGTAACTCGGTGCATCCATAAGGTACCAAGTCGATATATTTTGTCGTTTGGCTCAACAGTTCCAGGTTTCCTTGTTGAGGCTGCTGGGGAGTGTAACGTCCCTCTTCCAGTTCCCATTTAATCTGCTTCACAGGGATGCGTAGTTTGAAAGGAGCATAGGATAGATCAAAGGGGATGGCACCATCTGTCTCTGTGACAGTAGTATTGCTTACCGATAAAGGCTGACGGTCATCCGCATAAGCATAGTTGAAATCAGCGATAGGCGTGATATTCCAACACTTGAAGTCATCGTTCTCAGGTTTCTTACCATGCATATTCTCATACTCCGTCAGGTCTTCCTCCATCTTCTGCGGAATAGCATACGACAGCAACAGTGGACCACGCTGGAAATAAATACCCTGTCCTTCGAGGGATGTCTTCTCAATGGGCATAGGGAGTGTCAGTATAATCACATCACCATCCTTCACTGCCTCATCCAATGTCACAAATGTTCCTGCAGTCAAAGTCTTGTCGCTTGCAATACCATTGACCTTCAGCGAGGCGTTATCACACCAAGAAGGGATGCGCAGCGTCAGAGGAATCGTAGCACCTGCTGCTCCTTTCACGTTGAAGGTCAGTGTCTCCTCAAAAGGATATTGTGTAGTACAGGTGATGGTGATATCGCCCTGACTGGTGTTAAATGTAGCCTCACTGGGACCATAGATGGCAGCCACGGCACCACCATCAGTATCAGTAAGCCACATCCGACTGACGAAGTTAGGTAGCATACGATTCACATTACCCGAGCAGCACTCTGTCTCATGAGTCGGACGATAAGCCATCCATGTAGAGCCATGCTTATAGATGTTATGATTCGAGGTACCAGTGGCAATAAACTGGTTGATGGATGAGAAATACTGCAACGAACGGAAGTCTTTCGTGATAGCACCCATACCAGCATTATAGATCGCCTTCTCTATTTTGTCAGCCCATTCGGCAGCACCCGTTATGGTCAGATAGTGGCTCAATGTCCAGGTGAAGTCCACCACATCACAAGTCTCATGACTGATATGGATATCATCGCCCAGCAAGAACTCAGCACTTGACGGCACACCATCGGGTAGCATCGACTCACTCTCCAATTTGCGGATTGCCGTCATGGCAAGGTCAAGATATTTCTGTTTGCCAGTATAAGCATAGAGCAACAAGGGCAGTTTCAGCATCTCACAGAAGGTCACACTATGCATATAGAACGGTTCCTGACTCATGATGGCTGTCTCGTCGACCGCAAAGCGGTCTTGTATAGCCCATGCGTCCTCGGCTAACTGAAGCAACTTCTCATTGCCTGTCTTGCCATAGGTCCAGAGAATACCCTCCAGTGACATGATGTTACGACCACCTACGATGCCACCAGCCAAGTCATCCTTACTGAAATTAAGATAGTGTTTTTCCAAGGCTGTTGGAATGCGAGGGTCACCATCGTGCTCATATTTAGCCTGTAACACTCGGAAGAACACCGACATAGGCCATGTGATACTCACCAGTGTGGAGTTGCCAAGTACCCCATCCACATCGGGATGAGTCAGTGTGTATTCGATACCCTCCATCGCTTTTTGCACCATTTCATCGGCATTCAACTCGTAGCCCAGTCGCAACAGACCGTCCGTATAGTACGCTGTCTGCTCATAACGCCACCAGTTGTCACCATACGACTCGTCGCTGCGTGAGATCTCACCAGCCCATAGACAAGAATTATAAGGATAGGAAAGTGCCTCTGGGTGTCCTGTCAGTCCATCATGCTGGCGTTGCATCATTGTTTGCAACCAGCCCTTAGGATGGATGTCCGACACCTCGCCAGCAATATATTTGCTGTTGCTTTGTGCTGTTGCAGGGAGTGTTCCCATGAGGAACAGTCCTAAGACGAATGATTTACCCACCATTCTCATCTCTATCATGTATACCTTATATTTAAAGACGTTGCAAAGATACAACTTTTTCCCATACCATATTCGTTAATTTAGAAATAATTACTATATTTGCAGACAGAATAATATAAACTAATATTAACAATAAAACCTAAAGAGATTATGAAACACTTATTTTCTTCCCGTTTTATGCGTATCTCAATGGCTATTGTCTTGGCACTTGGTTTTTGCAACGAGACAAACGCCCAGTTTGGTGGTTTGCTGAATGCTGCCAAGCGAAAAGCGAAAGAGGCAGTCACTAATAAAGCGAATGAAGTCATTAACAACAAGGCTAATGATGCCGTCAGCACTGCTGTGAATGGTAACATCATTCCACTTTATTATACCAGTGGTAATCCTATGGGAGAGTGGAATCCTGAGACTCGTCAGTACACACAGATCGGTAAGTCAGGTAATGAGTACAAGCGGGCACATGTCTATACTTTCCAGAGTGACGGTTCTGTGGTAGTAGACGATGGACGACGGATTGGTGAGATTCTGCCCGACGGTACGATGAATACCGCTCAGACACAAGGTATCAAATACAACCCCCAGAATGGTGAGGTGACTCGCAATGGGGAGTGGTATGGTAAGATTAACGACAACGGTATGTATCTCTTTAACGACAAGATGGGATGGTCACAGACAGCCATGGACAAACAAGTTCAGGCTTTCATCCT
The DNA here is from genome assembly GCA_002353225.1 of Prevotella sp. UBA2755. Classification (GTDB taxonomy): domain Bacteria; phylum Bacteroidota; class Bacteroidia; order Bacteroidales; family Bacteroidaceae; genus Prevotella. The sequence continues at coordinate 33,363 of DEJF01000023.1, forward strand.
GTTTAACCTTATTGCCACTAACGAGATGCTCACTGAGTTCAAGCAGAAGTATGACGAGAAAGTGAAATTCAACAAAGAGATGCGTCAGCAGCAGATTGCTAATGCTAAAACCTCAATGGCAAACCCCAGTTTGGGAGCATCCAGCAACCAATCCTCAACAAGAACTTCACAGAATAGTGGTTCTGTGAAACTCTGGAAGGGTGGTAGTTCTGTTGGTGAGATCCGTAGTAACAACGAGGTATGGATAAGAGGTTCTAATCGTGGTAAAATCGAAAGCAACGGTGATATCCGGGTAGGTGGCAGCGTGGCTGGTCAGATACTCTCCAATGGTGATATCAGGAAAGGTGGTTCCATCGTTGGTAAGGTACAAGGAGGCAAGGTATGGCTGGGTGGCTCTATCGTTGGTGAGATTCGCCAAAACGGTGATGTAGTCAAGGGAGGTTCCGTGATAGGTCGTGCCGAGGGTATGAAAGATGCCAGCAAGGTTGCCGTTGTTTATTTCTTTGGTTTCTATAATCTCTAATTATAATATGAAAAGGTTATTTGTTATCTTAATAATGACATTGTCCGTCATTACCCTTTCTGCCCAGCGGATAGGTGCTTATATCACAGACACAGATGGTTCTTTCACGAATATCAGGAATGCCCCTAAAGGGAAAGTCATTGGGAAAATCAGTACTAAACAGTCGGTGATCGTCGCCTTGGAGAACTACACCAATGGCTGGTGGAAGTTAGTAGGACTGCCAGAGGATGCTGAGGAGGCAAAAGATATTCCGTTGGCTTACTCGGCTTCAGGTTATTGGATTCACTATTCCGTAGTGGGCTTCAGTACCCGAAACTATGGAGGTCAGACACTCCATCTACGTCAGTCACCAGATGCCCATTCCCCTATTGTCTATTCCTTCTCTGAGGAATTACAACTTCACCCCGTAGGTGTCGCAGATGGTTGGATAAAGGTAAAGACAAGTGACGGGAAATACACTGGATGGATTGAGGATGAATGGATCTGCGATAATCCTCTGACAAACTGCTGTTAAACTATGAGTAGATTAGTATTCACGACATTGCTGATGGTCTGGGCGCTGACAACCAGTGCCCAGACCTATCCGCCCAAAGACACCCCCCAGTTGGAGTTCGCCCTCCAACTGCGAGTGACATTAGGGGAGACCTTTTCCATTGAAAACACCCAGCATGGGCGACGCACCGTCATTCCCATCACTGGCGGTACCTTTGAGGGACCGTTGCTGAAAGGAACGATTCTCAATGGTGGTGCCGACTACCAGTTGAATACAGAGAACCGTACAGAACTGGAGGCTATCTACTGCATCAAGACAGATGATAATGTCTATATCCATGTCCGTAACCGTGGTATCATAGCCAATGGAAAGGATGCCAGTGGTAATCCTACTTTCTATTTCAAGGCGGCACCCCAATTCGAGGCACCAGCCGACAGCCGTTATGGTTGGCTGAACGATGCCCTCTTCGTCTGTGCTCCAGAGTGGACAACAGAGTTCAAGGGTATCGTGCTGAATGTGTGGAAAGTGAAGTAATTCAGTGTCTCTTTGCATTTGATGAGAAAGTTGCTGGCACCCGTATTGACTATTGTCTGTTTGCTATCTGCTTGTCAGACCACAGATATACCGTCACTCTCAACAGTAGACAAGGGGAGTGCGGATAGTGCTGCCATCTATCAAGAGAGAGCCTATCAGGAGATGTTTACGGATTCTCTTGGTAAGGCAGAGACGCTTGCCTATCGTGCCTATATGCTCAGCAGCGATTCTACCATGGAACGCAGTTCACTTGCCCTGCTCTGTTACATCTATTATCGGGAAGGAAAACAAGAACAGTTACAACTGCTGATGCAGACCGTTTCGCCAGACACCTATATTAATATGATGGATGTTCAGGGGCAGGTGGAACGGACGAAAGCAGGATACGAGCGCCAATATTATATTGTTGCCCTTATCATCCTGTTGCTGGTTTCTGGTATTGTCTGTTTCTGGTATATCCGTCGGATGCGAACGATCAATGGTATCTATCGGCAGCGCATGAATCATGTGCGACAAGAACTGTTGAGCAAGGAGTCAAACATCACCCAGTCAACAATCCTTCCCATTGATGAGACTAAAAAGGGAATTGATGTGCTCTATGCCATTATCAACGACCAGAATATCAGTCAAATGGGTAAACAGGAGGAACAGGCTCTTCTCAAGACCCTCCCTATGGTGGATGCTGCTCTTGCGACAAAAATAGGTAAAGCCTCCTCACCTCTGACACCCAAGGAAACCTTCTTCTGCATCATGGAATACTATGGAAAGAGTGACAAACAGAAGGCACACTCTTTCTGCTGTTCAGAACAAGCAATCCGCAGTACCAAGAGCAGGCTCGCCAAGAAGATAGACCTCTCTATCCTGCATTCGGAGTGATATATTCGAAACGGTCGAAGTCCTTGAATCCCATCTCCTCAAGTTGCTGTTGACTACGCTCTATGTCCTGCAGGGTATTATAGTCAGGGATATGGGGGAGTCGGATAGTTACCTTATCAGGATCAACATGAGAGGCAAGCCAACGGAGATTGTTAATCACTCTGCGATTCGACCTCTTCGTATATGGGCGATAGATGTCATGGTTCATGTCTTTTACGTCTATATAATAATGATAGATATAGGGAGCAACTGCCTCCAAATGACAACGCTCCACGTTCAGAGACGTTTCAACACAAATATGCCATTCTTTCGGGCATAACTTACAGAAATCCACGATTCCATCGCTTCGTAGTAATGGCTCACCTCCTCCAAAAGAAACGCCTCCACCCGTTGCTTTGAAGTAAAGGTCGTCCACCATCACCTCATCAAGTATCTCCTCGACATCCATCCACTGCCAAACGCCCTCTGCTTGGAGACACTGGGAATTCAAGCAGTACTTACAGCGCAAGGGACAGCCATGGAAGGCAACCAATGTGGTCACCCCCTGTCCGTCAGTAGCCAACCTATGGCGACAGATGCCGATGAGTGGATGTTTCATTTCGATCGGAAAGTTACGGGAACTGTATATTTCGTTCTGACAGGTTCACCATTCTGTTTTCCAGGAATCCATTTGGGCATTGACTTAACCACACGCAACGTCTCTTCATCAAAGGCAGGATCAATACCCTTTACCACTTTTGCTTCCGTGATACTGCCGTCCTTCTCCACGACAAATGTGATGATGACTCTTCCCTGAGCACAGGACTCCTCCATTTCCTTCGTATAATGGATGTTCTCAACCAAATATTCCATCAAGACTTTTTGACCTCCAGGGAATGCTGGCATCTGCTCTACGACATCACCCATGAGTTGTCGTGGTGTCTTAGGAACAATGGTGTCCACTTGCTCCTGAGACTCTAACGTGTTTACCGTCTCTTCCTTCGCTTTTTTAGACCTCATGAACTTAGCCGTCCTAATCTTTGCTGTATCAATCCGTTTCTCAACTATCACAGAGTCCACAGGTGACCTATATTCCACATCACCAGAAAGATGGGTTGGAGGTTGAAAGGCAACCTTGCCTACTGTAAGTCCATCTATGTCTTTTTGCTCCACTTTCTTCACCTTTTCACTACAGCCAGACAATGCGGACAACCCAGCGGAGATGCCGATGAGAGCCACCGCTTTCCCCAACTGTCTACGTATGTCCAACTGCCGTTCGATGTACTTAACCTCTGCCTCACAAGCAGGGCATGTACCTAAACACTCACCCTTGTGACGGCACTCACGTGGCTCATACTTAATCTCATTCGCCTTGGCTATCTGTTTACGGATATCCTTCAGCACATTACAAATTGACTTACCTCTTGTCATCATCATCCTATTACTTTATTGCGTTCTAATGTATCAAAAGACTGATTTAATCGGAAGGTTACGGGAATCGTATAATTCACCCTCAGCACATAGTCATGTTCTCTGCCAGGAATCCAATGGGGCATCTGTTTGACGATACGGACCGCCTCCTTGTCTAAAGCAGGGTCAACACTCTTTACCACTCTTATATTTGTAAGACTGCCGTCTTTCTCTACCACGAAAGTGAGGACAACCCTACCTTGAATACCTTGCTTTTTAGCAATGGCTGGATATACCATGACACGTTTTATAAATTCCTGCATGACCTCATAACCTCCAGGAAACTCAGGCATCTGTTCTACGACATCATAAATTTTATGATCGTCTTCCGGAACTACACTTGGTCTATAGGGAAGTGAGAAAATACCTGGCTCAGAATCATCCTCAATGCAATC
>DEJF01000016.1:0-40384 GCA_002353225.1 Prevotella sp. UBA2755
TGTTCTTTAAAACGTGACACATTTTTATTATATTGCAACAGGAATCAAAAACCTGTCCCTTTGATTCCGTGTTCTGCATAATATCCTCCAATATGATTTGGAGCATCACAACATTGATGGGGCTTGTGAACGATTATACAGTATTGTATCCATTAAAGACAGTCTCAACAACGTTTTAAAAGACAGGACCATTCAAAAAATACAACAGGAGTTTGATGAGAAAGCAACACAGGAAAAGCACGATCAGGAAGTGCTCCGCTGGGTTGTTGCCGCTTTGGTTCTTGTCATCATAATACTGTTGTTGTTAGGCTATATCCAGTATCGGCGACACAAAGCAAGGATGCTGTTGGCTGAACATCAGATGCTCATCGCCAACTATCAAAGTGAAATCAATAGGCTGAAGAGTAACCAGGAAGGGACAGAACAGCAAATAGCTGAACTTAACAAGAAGATCAACGACCTGATAGAGCAGGATTCTCCGAGACTGTACCATGGGAAGATGTTATATGACCAAATTGTGGAGAATGGGACAACGGTCACTTGGACTAAAGAAGACTATCATTGTTTCGTGGACTTCTATAAAGCCAAAGATTTCGCTTCATACTCAAAGATTGTCAGGAAGCATCATCCCAAGACTGTTCATAATACCCTCTTCCTCATCCTTTACGAAATAGGGAAAGATGACAAAGATGTCCGACATATTATGGGCATCACACAAGAGGCTATCCGTTCCACACGATTCAGAATCAACAAGAATGCGAAGAAGTAAACAAATATCCCTAGGAATCAAAAACCTGTCCTGGCAGTATGTATATGAGTCGTTTCATGGTGTCTTCTTGCAAAAGTACGTCTTTTATTTGATAGCGCAAAATATTTCACTAGAAAGTGGATCATTCAGAGTCCCCAGTTTTCACTCCGGTGATTCCATGTCCGATTTTCCGTGATTAATCTGATTATTAAAGTATTCTTTATCAACTACTCTGTATGTATGGAAATATATAACATCATCCTTACTTTTAATTTCATAATAAGGTATATATTTATTATTTCCTCCGAAAGAATCATATTTCATGCCTATAGAAAGAACCCTTTTTCCTGATTTATCATACTTATTATATTTCAATCTTCTATTGGATTCTATATCATAAACAATATAAACCTCTTTAACATCATTAGCATTATAATCAATATGCCATCTTCCATATAAAGTTATACGGGTCGTATCATTTTTATCTTCCGTATCATGATATGGCTCTTTATAGGATAAATATCTCGGATAGTTTGAAACAACACATGAGCCGTTTTCATTAAATGTCAGATGATAATTTTCATCATCAGATATCCAAGTTCTACCACAAACGTCTTTTTTTTCTATAGAATGATCAGGTAGCAATTGCATATATATTGTTTTTTTATCATCATCATCAAAAGTACATGAAATTAATGATGTTGAAAATATACATATAAGAACATTTAATAATATTCGTCTCATTTTATATCTATTTTTTCTACCCATACAAATTTTTGAGTTATAGGTGACATTGGACCTGAGGAAAACATATCATTTAGTTTCTTGCCTATAGTATTCTGCCACATTTTTGTATAACCAATAACTGGTGGACGGGTTCCAGATTGAATGGTCGAGGAATTGTTAACCTCAAAAAGAACAGACGCTTTATGCCCCTCTATTTTTATAACACTCCAACTCACTCCATATGAACCAAGATAAGTTGCTGCCAAATTGCCATAGAGACCAAAAGTCAGTAATGTTGAGTAGTCCTTTATGTATTTTCCAACACCTCCTATTCCTGATAATTTATAATCACTACTTTTACTTCCAAGAATCCCAGATGCAATTAATTTTGAAATTTTTTTCTTTAGTTTAGATATATGCTCGTGATCTCTTAACATTTCTGTAAAGACATCTCCACTAACAAATGTTCGATTCCGTTCACCTTTTCCTGTTAACCACTCTACTCCGACACGATATGGGGTTATTGTATGTGAAGATTCACTATCTGATGACTCTAATGTCTGAGTTCCATCATAATTACCATAATGAATGTAGTTATAAACTTGAGACCATGAAAGATTTTCTCCTGTTTCCGAATCATAATAGGCTGTTTCTGACCCTGTTTTTCCATTCCATTTTGGGTAAAGACCGTCTATATCAATATTATTAACCGGATTATCCGCACAATAAACATACGGACTGATATGATAGTACTTTTCCGCCAGCATGTCCACTCCGTTCCACTGCCACAGCGCCGCATCATAGTTGCGTGCACCGTAGTCGTACCAGTCAAGTCCGTGGGTATGGTCCAGTTCCTTGCCGTTGTACTTGTACTCCTGTGTGGAGGCATTCAGGGACACATCCCCGAAGACTCCTCCGAAGGGATAGTAGTGCGTCACCTGCTCCACCGTGCCGTTAGAGTTGACTACCGTGCGGTTGTTGCCCAGGTGATCCTTGCCGTAGTAGTGGAACTGGGGGGTGGCACCGCTGAAGGTGACATAGCCACCGTCGAAGAGGTACTTGTCAAGTTGTCCCTGCCTGAGGATGAAACTGCCCACATAGTCCGTGGAGTCCTTGCCGAGGGTGTTCGTGGCATCCAGCTCCACCGTCGAGTTCAGGGGCACGCTCATGTTCGGCACCGCCGTGCGGTGGACGGTGCGCAACTTCCTGCCGTCAGCGTCATACACGTACTCCGTGGTGTGACCTGCGGAGAACTGGATACGGCGGGGCATGCCGCTGAGGTCGTAGCCGATATGGGACACTCCCTTGTTGGCATCCCAGACGAGGGAGCCGCATCCGTCATAGCCGTACTCAACGCCCGTAGTGCTGACGGTATTGTCGGTGAATCCGAAGTTTCCGCTGTACAGGACGGCAGGCGCCGCGTCACTGACCTGCATGAGCCTGTTGCCGTTATAGGACAGTGAGAGGTCGTCAACCAGTCCGAAGGTGCCGTTCTGTCTCTTGCCGCCGCGCTGCAATCGGGTGGGTGCCCCGTTCTTATTATAGGACACCACCTTCTCATCATAACGCCCCGTATTGCCGCTGACACCGCTTCCCTCGCCATAGGCGGCATTTGCCAGACGGCTCAGGTTGTCATAGGTGAGGCGGTAGCCACGGGTAACGGTCTCGTTGGAGGTCTTCCACGTCATGCTGCTGACGTTACCGCCGTAGCATGCCGTACCGGGTCCGTCGGTATAGTAAAGGCGTTCCGTGAGGTCCGGACTGCTGATGGCGGTCACCCAGTTCCTGACGTTATAGGTATAGCCAACCGTACCGGCGCTTCCGCCCCGCTGTACCGCAGTCCGGCGACCGACACCGTCATAGGTGTAGGCGGCAACGGTCTGCTGTGTGCCGTTCCCCACTGTTAGTGATACCGTCTTCAGCATGTCATTATGGATGCCATAGGTGTTGGTCTGTGTGACCGCCTTGACAACACTGCCCCCCTGTCTCAGTTCCTGCCGGACGGTAAGGGGTTTCCCCGTGAACGAGTAGGTGGTCTGCTCCGTCAGCAGCCTGCCGTCAGGGAATGTGGTACGGGTCTCGACGAGTTGCCCCTTGTCGTCGTAATAATATGCCTGATAAGTGAGCGTTCCGTCCGACAGTCGGGACACATGCCCCGTCAGTTGCCCATAGGCGTTGGACGGCTCCGCCAGTGTCAACTCAGTCTTATGCCCGCTGTCCGTCAGCAGCGTGGTCTTCAGGAACTTATAGTCGTCGTAGTAGTTGCACAGTTCCAGTTCCACCGTTCCAGACACGGCATCCGTCTTGGTGGTAAAGTATCCGGACCCGTCAAGACCGTCCTCGTACACGTCCAGCCACGCGAAGCCGTAGTAGTCGCCCCTGTTGCAGGAACTGCAGAGCCCCTGTACGGCGAGCCTGCCCTGCTTGTCGTAGAAATAGAAGCGGTAGCGGTTCTTCGCCCTCAGCCTTGCGTCCTGCATGAACATCAGGCGGTCGCCCTTGTCGTACCAGTACTGGATGTACTCACAGCCGGGCAGGATCTTCTTCACCATGCGTCCTCCGTCATCATAGCGGTACTCATAGGCAAAGGGCGCCTTGTCGCCCTGCTGCTGGTACTGGGGAGAGAGCACGAAACGCAACTGCCCGAAGTCATTATACACAAAATAGGTGTCGTTGTCCGTCCCCCTGCGCTCCAGCACCTTGTGCCCATGACGGTCAGTGAACACCTGCAACTGGTGACCGTCCTCATCGGTGGTCGTCTCCACCCGGAGCGTCCCTGCAGGATAGTACCTGCCCGTCTTGACCAGTGAGTTGCCTGAGGTCGGTGTGGTATACACTTTCACGGAGTTGGCGCTGTTCACCCCATAGGACACTGACACGTGCTTGTTCTGGTTGTGCCAGTCATTGCCGGGACCGCAGGAGTAGACCTGTCTGCCGAGGGCGTCATATTGTTTGATGGTATAGGGTTTCTGGTCACCGTAGGTGCTCTGTCCAAACCCTCTTACATAGATAGCACTTGGAGTCTCTGGACTGGAGGACGTACTTGCCGACACGGGGTGTTCCGTCTTGACCAGTCCCGCCTCGTTGTACTCCACGAGTGAGTAGGCATACCTTCCGCTCTCGCCGAGACCGTTGGTGGCTGAGAGACAGGGGCGTCCCAGCGGGTCGTAGTATTGTATCTCCGTGACGGAGTTACCGGACTCCTCGTCCAGTGCCGTCACCGTCCTCACGTAGTTGCTGGCGGAGGGCTGCGCGGAAAGGGAGCCGCCACATGTCAGAAGTGCGGACAGCAGAATTACCGTCTTGCTTATGATATTCTTGATATGTCTCATCATAACTCTCTTTCCTTTATTGTTTATAGTGATAGGTGTAGGTCTTTTTCAACTTTCCATGTGTGTCCCTGACGCGCACAAGTCTTCCCGCGCTGTCGTACTCATAGTAGGTGCAGACCCCGTCCGGCCGGGTAACAGAGGTGGGACCGACCAGTTGCTTATAGGAGTAAATGGTAGCATTCCTATTATAATTCCCTAAAGGCAACAATGGCTGTAGGAACATTCGCACCCCCTCATCGCTCGGGTTGGGAACCGCCGAGAAAGAGTTCACCCTGGTTCCTCCTCCCAGCGTGGACTCCAGAGTGGAGTACTCCGCGTTCGCCACAACGGCTATGGGGAACTGGTATTTATAGCCCCATATATAGGAGGTCACCACCCCCTTGTCCCGGATCTGCCGGAGTGTCCCGTAAGGTCCGTATTTCTCATACTGCACGTAACTGGCATAGTAGCCGTTCCTGCTTTGCTCGGAGACACCATTCCGGGTCTCCAGGCGATAGACTTGAGCCGGCATGAACCACTTCGTGGAGTCAAGGTACTCGGTCTTGGTGCCGGAATACACCTTGCCGTCCACAGAATAGAACGTCTCGGCAGGCTGTTTTATTGTGTTATTCCGTACCATTGAAAGCGAGATGTTATCAGAGAAGTCAAAAGGATATTTATAGTGCTCTGAATAGGACTTGCCGTTGACACGATGAACCTTCCGGGAAAGGAGGTCTCTGCCGTTATAGACAAAGTTGCAGGTGTCAGACAGAGTCTGTCCGTTATCGAATTCCCTTACAATGCATCTGGACTTCAAGGGCCATTGCAGGCGGTAGTTGTAAGTGAGTATCTCATCGGTATTATACTTTCCTCCGAAGTCAGTCATGGCGAAGATATAATTGCCGTAATTGGTCTGGTAGGTATAATTCTCCTCCTTCAGCAGGTTATCGTCCCCATAATATTCGACCTTCTGAAGAAGTCCGTTATGATAGTTTATTTCGACGGGTGAATAGGCGAACTTGGGATTGTCGTCGTATCTCTCCTCTACCTCGTTGTGGTAATAATAACGGGTACTGGAGGTGACACCGTCGGACTCAAGGGTCTCCTCCACCCGGTCATAGCCCACCACGTTGCCGTTATTAAAGGCAGACAGCGGAGTGCGCGACTCAGAGACCTGGACAGTGCATTCCTCAAGATAACTTCCGTCGCCTGCTCGGTTCCCATAATAGTAGAAAGTCGGCTCGGTGAGTGTCTTACTGCCTGAATAGGTGAATGTCCGTGTCCCGCTGTCTGTCTCTATGCCCGCTATGCGAAGACCGCCGCCCTTGCCACTTGGGTAACTGGCAGGGGTATAGTGATCGGTCGCGGTGTTGTCGTTTGTTATGGAATAGTAACTGCTCACATCGTTGCACTCATAGGTGAAACGGGCATATCCTCCGGTAGGATACTGTATCTGTCTCAGCATCCCTATAACAGCATGGGCATAATTGGCGGTCTTCCGTACCCCTCCATAGGTGTTAGCGCCTACAGTGACGCCTATCTGATACTGTGCGCCGTAGTTCCTGCCGTTCTGCATTCCCCAGTAGTCCACGTTCTTGGAGTTCTTCGCTGGGAAACTTCCCTCATAATAGGAGAACTGGTGCTTCTCGCCGCTGTTCTGCTCCTGTAGTGACAGGAGTCTCAGGCGCTTGAACACATGTTTGTATTTGTCTTCCCCACTATAGTCATTATTGAAATAAGAGTAGTTGAACAGATAAGATTTAAGCACAATTCTGGAATTGTCATATACCTTTATCCTATCTACCTTCTTGGCGGTTCCCTTGATGTCCTCACGGGCGGAGTTCGTCAGTTCCACGGAGCCGAAGTCCCATGAGATTCCAGTCAGTTGCCAGCCCTCGTTGACCACCTTAGACTTATAGTAGAACTGGTTGCCCGAGTGCCTGTTGTTATATACCTCCGTGGACTCCTGGGTAGGAAGGTACTCATTATACGCGGTATAGGTGAGGGTTATGGTACGACCCGTGCGAGTGACAATACTTGTCAGACACCACGAGGAGCACATGCGGTAGGGATCGCACATGGACGGCTCATACTCCTGCTCGCCCTCCCCGTTACGGATCGTGGGAGTCCATACGGTGAAGTCCTCAGGGTTGTCATCATATTTGGGACTGCTGACCGTACCGTTCTTGTTGAGCCAGGTGTTAGAGGTGTAGTTCCGGGAGTGCTCCTTCTTGTTGAAGAAGAACTGGTTTCCCTCAGGGTCCGTAATCTTGAGTACAACACCCTGCTGGCTCGATTCTCTCCGCACCTCCACCCTCAGGTTGTGGGAGCGGTCAAACAGCACCGCTCCGCGGCTCTTGTCAATGATGAACTTCCCCGAGTAGCCGGGGATGTCATAGTAGAAGATGTCCGGCTCGGTGTCTATAATCTTCCTGTTTCCTATGGAAGGTGTTCCAGACCCGTTGTCATAGCTGTAATGCTCATACATGGTGGTGTTGGGTGCATTATTTGGTACGTCCGGCGCCTCATAATATCCCTTTTTGTAATAGGGGTAGTTTGAGTCATAGCCATACTCCCGGAAGTCGTCGATACCCTTTGCCGTACGGGTGACGCGTCCCCCGGCGCTTAGGCTCCATCCCAGTCCGACACAGGTCGCCTCCTGGTCGACACGGATTCCTGAGGAGTGGTAGTTGAGGGTGATAGGTAACTCAAAGTCATCCACGCGGATGGTATAGAGGGGTATGGATATGTTAGGAACACCCGTATAGTAGGATACGGGGATGTCCGAGTACTTCGCCAGCGATGATGCCTCGGGGGTCATCACGGAGACATGGGGATAGGCAAGGGTGGAACTTTGCCCCCATGCGGTTGCCTGGACCAGCATGGATAACAGCAGGATTGCTTGCTTTCTCATTTAACGGATATTTTTGCGTTGTAGACCTTTCCGTCTACGTTCATATATAATATATAGTGCCCGCGGCGCAGTCCCGAACAGTCAATGGTCATCACATCATGCTCTGCTGCGGGGCAACTCCGCTGCTGGTTGCGGTAGACCATGCCCATGACATCGGCGACGACAGTACGGATGTGGGCAGGCTTGTCAAGGGCGTAGTCTATCTGGATGACATTGTCCTTGTTGCTTACCTCATAGCGGAAGATATCGGCGGAGGATAATTGCTGTAGGGAGTCCTCCTTGGCTATTTGCTCATTATGGTCGTCAGACAGCAGGCGTTGAATCTCTGGCATACAGCAATGGGCATACTGGCGTGTCGCCACTGGTGTCAGGTTGTCATAACTGGTACTTGTTATCGTCTCATAGACAGGATAACGAAACCCACGGGCATACCACTGGTAGCGTTCCTCTATCTCCTGCTTTAGCCGCTCGGGGTTGTTGATGCAGGAATCCGGGCTGATTTGAATGGATGAGGTTTTCAGGGTGTACACACGAAGCACATTTCGCAGGGTGTCTGTCTCAGAAATGATCATACGTCCGTATCCGTCCGCCACAGACTGTATCTTCCCAATACGCCGCTCGTGGAACTGATGGCAATACGTGCCGTCACCGTGAAAGTCTTTCTCCCATGTGTCACCGTACCCCATGGGATAGCGCATCGTCAGGACAGGGACAGAATAGGCGATTTGTTCCAGAGGAGTCTCATAGCCCGTTTGCAGCAGGCTGTCGCCATGCATGACGAATGTGGACAGGGACTTGCCGTCGTTGCGCACGATGCCTCCTGTACTGTCTGACTCAAAGGAAATGTAAGTATGAGAGTCCCCCAGGACCTGACTGATGTCCCATGTCACATCTTTTCCGGCATCCCCGGAAAAAGAAAACCCACTCCCGACAACCTCTATCCGGTCATTTGCACGAATGGCGTTGGAGGACATGTCCACCACCTGCTGGGCATGACCCAGCAGTGGCAACATGAGCAAAATGAGGATTAGAATCCCGTGTGTATTCTTCATGAGTTTAATATTATCGCTTAGAAACTTCCATAGAGCGTATCATCATCGAGACCGGTGATGACGATCTGGTAGTCGCCTTCGCCATAGGATGACAGGTCGTAGTTTACCGTATCACCCTCCATGACAGAAAGGGTTTCCTCTATTACCAATGTGTCATCCTTGTATATGCAGACACATACCTCATCGGATTCCGCATTGAATGTAATGGAAAGACAGCCGGTCTCCTCATCCCATTCGGCGAAGGCAAGTGGGGAGTAATGTGCGGGGATCCTGTGGGGGTATTGCCCTTTTATGCTATCACCTCCCTTGGTTTTTCTTACTTTAATGTTTCCAGCAGACATCTCGCTCTGAAGCATGGGCATGCCCAGCATCAGCACTGCCATAAGCAGTCTCATCATTCTTGTTCTCATCTTGTAGTCGTATTGATTTCGGGCTGCAAAATTAGAAACAGAGAATGATACCTGCAAATTTTTTCGGCTTTTGTTTCGTGAAGGTGCTGCAATGTTAAAATGGGGTTAACTGACTGTAAGACAGAAGGTAACGACGGAATTGTAGAGTCAGAGACCCCCTAAAATGCAGCAAATAAGAGGCTGTTAGGAGTGTCTTAGATGTGCCTTTAGCCGTGTCTTTATGGAGCGGAGTGAAGAGTTGGTGATGCTGAGTATGTCCTGTATCTCTGTATCCGACTTGCCCATATCCTGTAGAATAAGATAGGTAATAAGACGTGCGGTTAAGTCTTTGTATTCACTCATCCATACCCCATACTGCCTATAGCGAAGGATGGAGTAAAACTCTATGAGATCATGCTCTTTGCCTGTTGACAGCAGTTTATTCCCTGCGGCGACTTCATCATAGACTTCCTTTCCGCGTCCTAACTGTTCATTAGTCTGCTGGCGCAAGATCTGGATCTGGTTGTTTAATGCCATGATCTCCTCATGGTGCTCTCCGTCCGTATTCTCTAACAAGGCGATTTTTTGCTGGGCGTTTCTGATGGCCTCCTCTTTTGCCGTCAGTTGACTGGCGAATCTTCTGACTGTCCTGCGATGATAACTATAATAGCCGACGGAAACGATGCCCAGCAAAAGGACAGAGCCAAACAGCCATGTCAGTGTCCTATAGTATTTGTTCTCCACTACTTGGTGGTCGTATTTGTGTTGTATCTCCGCAAGTGCCGCCTGCTCGGAGGCTTGGGTTAAGGAGTCTTTCAGGAAATATATCCGATTAGAAATCTCCAATGCTGACTGGTAGTCCTGTTGCTGCTCATATCTCTTTTGCATGGAGGCAAGAACGTTCAAGACGGTTTGAGTATCACCAACCTTTAAGGCTTCTTTCCAGCATCTCTCCGCCTCAGACTTATTGCCCTCTTCTGCATAGATGTTTCCTAATTCTGCGTAGGTATGAGGCATCGGATATGTCTTTATAGATTCTAAAAGATACTCTTTTGCAATATTGTTATCACCAAAATGGTATGACAAACTACCGATATTAGTTAGAATATATGCCTTGCCCTCATCATCTATATTTCTAATAAGTGCCAGACTTTTATGTATGTATTTCTTTGCCTCTTCCCACTTGTCACTCCTGTAATGGGCTATGGAGACATAAGAGAAACTGCGTGCAATAGCGGCAGTATCGCTTAACAGCAAGGCATCATCTAATGAGAGTTTTGCATATTTCAGCATGAGTTCATAGCATTTCGCATCGTCATTCACCATACAAAGGCTCTCGTGGTATTTCGACATATAGAGCAGGTCGTGGTTCTTGACGGCAAGTTCCTCTCCTCTCTTTAATAACAGCAGTGCCTCCTCATGCTGTCCCTGCTCATAGAGCGGCATAGCCCGATAGTAATAGGCTCGGCAAAGCAGGGACGGATTGCCGCTCTGTTCATAATATCGTACTGCCGAGCGCATCAGACTGTCTGCAGGGACGGGCTGATAGCATTTGTATCTCGCCTGTGTCAGCAACAGGGTATAGTAGGCACGGCTTGACTCATCACCCTTGTCCGTCACATCGGGGATGCTCTCCAGCAGACGGAGGGCTGAGTCGGTATGCTGCTCTATCAGACTGTCTGCCTCAAGCAATAGCCGCTCATAGGCAGACTGCCTGTCGCATCCTGCCAGCACGATGACATAAAAGAAGAGAAGATACCTAAACCGTTTCATGTCTGCAAAGGTAGTGCAAAATTTCCCTATACGTAATTTTTCAAACCCTTGTCCCTGCTAAAAGTAAATTCAGTGTATTTACTGAGTAAATTCAGTGTGTTTACTGAGTAAATTCAGTGTATTTACTGAGTAAATTCAGTGTATTTACTGAGATGATACCTTTAGTTCCCCCTTGTGGATGCTTTCCCAACACCTCATGGGAGTTATCCAGAAGGAAACGGGAGAAGGGGGAGATGTTTTTATTTGATTCGTTTATAGAAAGCACGGAGCGCACCTTGGTTGACTCCCCTACCCGATAACTTATCGAGTTCTCTTCGTGCCGCTTCCTTTCTGCCCATAGATATCAGTACGTCAATATATGACAACTGATAATCGGTATTCTCGGGATCACGCTTGATGGCTTCTTCCCAGTCATAGAGGGCGGCATCATAACGCTGCATCTCCGTCTCCAAGGACGCACGTGCCACATAGCCCGCAACAGAGTCGGGATGCTGCTCCACCACGATACCCAACAGGTCGAGCGCATCATTACGTTTTCCCATCTGCTGATAGACATACGCCAGTCCGAGACGAGCCTCCATGTGGGTTGGTTTCTCCAACAGGATATCGTTATAATCATTCTTCGCCAAGTCGTAGCGGCGCAGATGGGTATAGGCATAAGCACGATAGAACATCGCCGTGAGGTTTTTCTCGTCATGCTGTAATATCGTCTTATACTCGTCGACAGCATATTCCCACTGTTGCAACTCCAAGTTGATAGCCGCCTTGCGGAAATGCAATGCGGCACTATATGGCGAGCGGGCTATCTGTTGGCTGATGGCATTCAGGGAGTCGCGCCATTCCTGGTTCGACTGTGCCTGCATGCCAATAGTCATCAGCCAACAGGCAATGGTGAGTACTATGCCTTTTTGATATAGTCTACAATCCATGCTCCAACTTCCTTCGTACCATACTTGGCACCGCCCTCCACCTGAATCTCTGGTGTACGCACATTAGCATCCAGCGAGGCGTTCACAGCCTCACGTATCAATGCACCCTCTTTCTTGAGGTCGAAATGCTCCAGCAACATAGCAGCAGAGAGAATCTCTGCCAACGGGTTGGCGATGTTCTGTCCGGCAGCCTGAGGCCATGAGCCATGTACAGGCTCGAACAAGGGGGTATGCTCACCTAATGAGGATGAGGGCTGCAAGCCCATCGAACCCGTGATACAAGAAGTCTCGTCGGTCAGGATGTCACCAAACGTGTTCTCTGTCACGATGACATCAAAGAAACGAGGCTCTGTCAGTACACGCATCGAAGCATTGTCGATAAACATATAATCGGTATTTACATCAGGATACTGTGACTCCATCTCCTTAGCGATCTGACGCCACAGGCGAGAACTTGCCAAGACATTCGCCTTGTCGACTACCGTCAGGTGTTTCTTACGCTTCTGTGCTGTCTCGAAGGCAACCTTCAGGATGCGCTCAATCTCCGGGCGGGTATAGATATCCGTATCGTATGCCTTATCATTGTCTTGGTATTTCTCTCCGAAATACATACCACCCGTCAACTCACGGATCACCACGAAGTCGGCACCTTTCAGTAACTCATCCTTCAAGGGAGACTTATGCAGCAGACAGTCGAACGTAGCGACAGGACGGACATTGGCAAACAATCCTAATTTCTTACGCATGGCAAGCAGTCCCTGCTCAGGACGTACCTTTGCCGTGGGGTTGTTATCGAAACGAAGGTCACCGACTGCGGCAAACAATACAGCGTCGGCACGCATACACACATCATGGGTAGCCTCTGGGTATGGATCGCCCACGGCATCAATAGCATGAGCACCACAAAGAGCCTCCTCGTAAGAGAACTCATGTCCGAATTTCTCAGCGATGGCGTCCATCACGGCAACGCCCTGTTTCATAATCTCTGGTCCTATTCCGTCACCAGGGAGAACGGCAATTTTCAGTTTCATATTCTTTTCCTAATTATTTGTTGGTCATTATTATTTTTGTGTTATCTGTCATTCGAGCCACAAAGTTAATCAAATCCTTCCGACTATACAAATAACCCCCATTAATTTAAGAATCTTTAGTTGTGCTTCTACAGCGTTGGTTGCTATCCATATTTGTTTTTATCGGATAAATCTTTATTATTGCAAATTAATTTGGCATTTTGCTTACTTCTTTGTAACTTCGCAGACGAAATGGCAAAGCGAACTACACAACAGATAGACACGGATAATCGGGAATGGCAACAGGCACTACAGATTGTCGAATACACACGTCGCTCGCTATTCCTGACAGGAAAGGCAGGAACGGGTAAGTCGACATTCCTTCGCTATGTAGCACAAAACACGAAGAAGAAACACGTGATCCTTGCGCCCACGGGTATCGCCGCCATCAATGCTGGCGGACAGACGCTGCACTCGTTCTTCAAACTGCCATTCCACCCATTGTTGCCCAACGATTCGCGCTATAATATCCGTAATATCCGCAAGACCCTGAAGTACAGCGGTATTACCACGAAACTGTTGCGTGAACTGGAACTCATCATCATCGACGAGATATCCATGGTCCGTGCTGACATCATCGACTTCATCGACAAGGTGCTGCGCATCTACTGCCGTAACATGCGAGAACCCTTCGGAGGCAAGCAGTTATTACTGGTAGGCGACATCTTCCAGTTAGAGCCCGTGGTGAAGGAAGACGAATGGCGGTTGATGCAACCATTCTATGCCTCTGCCTATTTCTTCTCTGCAAAGGTATGGCAGGAGATGCAATTAGTAAGTATTGAGTTACGAAAGGTGTATCGCCAGAGTGATGCCCGTTTTATCAGTCTGCTTGACCGCATCCGTCAGAACCAGACAACGGCGGAGGACCTGAAAGCCATTAATGAGAGAGTCTCTGGAGATTCTAAATATACTAGAGAATCTGGCGATCATCTTGCCATCACCCTCGCCACTCGTCGCGACACCGTAGACTATATCAATGAGCAGCGGCTTGCCGAACTGGATGGAGAACCTTCAGTGTTTCACGGCACGATCACTGGGGAGTTTCCAGAGACCTCCCTACCCGCTCCGATGGAACTGGAGGTAAAGCCCGGCGCACAGGTCATTTTCATCAAGAACGACAAGGAACGCCGTTGGGTAAACGGCACATTGGGTGTTGTCATCTACATTGATGAGGAGGAGGGAATCATCACAGTGGTTGACGAAGATGGACACGAATATGATGTGGAGCGTGAAATATGGGAGAACATGCGCTACACCTTCAATGAGAAGGAACAGAAAATCGAAGAAGAACAATTAGGCACCTTCATCCAGTTTCCCTTACGACTCGCCTGGGCAATCACGGTGCATAAGAGTCAGGGACTCACCTTTCGACAGGTGAAGATCGACTTCTCAGGGGGCGGTGCTTTCGCCGGTGGACAGACCTATGTCGCCCTGAGCCGCTGCACCTCCTTAGAGGGTATCACACTGGAGGAGCCTATCCGACAGAGTGACATCTTCGTACGTGCCGAGGTGGTCAGTTTTGCCCACCGCTATAACGACGGACAACTGATACAACAGGCGATCTATGAGAGCAAGGCAGACAAGGAATACCATGATGCGGTGGCAGCATTCGACCGTCAGGACTTTGACGGTTTCCTGCGTAATTTCTTCCTTGCCATCCACAGTCGTTATGACATAGAGAAACCTGCCGCCCAACGACTGATACGCCGTAAGTTAGGTATTATCACCAAGTTACAACAGGAATGTCAGCGACTGGAGGGCGTGATTGCCAGTAAGGAGGAAACACTGAGACGTCTGGCTGCTGAGTATGTGCTGATGGGTAAAGAGTGTGAGAGAGAACACATGCCCGAGGCGGCTATCCGTAACTATGAGAAAGCGCTGGAGTTATATCCTGACGCCATGGAGGCACAACGGAGGATCAAGAAACTGAAAAAGGATATTAAGAAATAGAAGACTATGATAACATTCCCTATTGCAAAAGTCAATCTCGGGCTGAACGTGGTGGAACGACGCCCCGACGGTTACCATAACCTACAGACGGTATTCTATCCCGTAGGTATTAAAGACGCACTGGAGGTGTTCCCTATGGCAGATGACTTTCCTTCTGTGGCAGACTGTGACATCAAAGTGACAAATATCGCCATTGAAGGGGACGAGCAGCGTAACCTGGTGGTGAGAGCCTACCAGTTGTTAAAGAAAGACTTCCCTGCACTGCCCCGCCTGCATGCTCATCTCTACAAGGGTATTCCCACA
Source organism: Prevotella sp. UBA2755 (assembly GCA_002353225.1). GTDB lineage: Bacteria > Bacteroidota > Bacteroidia > Bacteroidales > Bacteroidaceae > Prevotella. Next base: position 15,166 of record DEJF01000016.1, read on the forward strand.
CAGGCAGGCATGGGTGGCGGCTCCAGTGATGCCTCCGCGATGCTGTTGTTGTTGAACAAGGAGTTCCACCTCGGACTATCCGATGAGCAACTGATCCGGTATGCCGCCCAGTTAGGTGCCGACTGTGCCATCTTTATCCTCAACCGCCCCGCATACGCTGAGGGCATCGGTGAGCAACTAACTCCTATCTGTCTCGACCTCAGCGGATGGTATATGGGAGTTGTACGTCCTGACATTCCTGTACCTACCAAAGAGGCTTTTGCCCATATCACCCCCCATATACCTGACAAGTGCTGTCGTGACATCGTCATGCAACCGATAGAGACATGGAAGGGAGAACTGATCAATGACTTCGAGGAGAGTGTGTTTGTCGTTCATCCGGAACTTGCAACCATTAAGGAACAACTCTACCGACTGGGAGCCGTCTATGCAGCCATGAGCGGTAGCGGTAGTGCGCTGTTCGGCCTGTTCCGTCACCCCATAGACCTTAGCACCACGTTTGAGGGTATGTTCACCACTTGCCTAAGGCTCTGACGAATAGGCACAAAAAAAAGAATGATTGTCTCACGACAATCAATCTTTCATTAACCTTAATAATCTAATACCATGAAAAACACACTGCAAATATAAGAATTAAATTTCCTCCCTGCAAGAGTTGTAACAACATCTAATACGGTATTTAACGTATTTTAAGCGATTATTGCTTCCATTCTATATTTTTTAACCAAGGAGTCTCTACTTTCTGTTCTTCATAAGCAATAGCATCCAGGGTATTCATCTGTCGTAGACATAGCCCTTCAGACGGAGTCTCCATGAAATCTGCCACATACGGCTCATGTGGCAAACTCAGGTATTTGGAGGTGTCAAGGGGTTTCCATGAAACGGAATATACTTCTATCTTACTTTCCGGATTAGCCTCTCCGTAGGTCATCACCATACAGATGACCTGACGGCAACTGTCAACAGCCTCATTGACCGGCATCAGGCGCATCTTGACCTTCAGTGCAGAACTGACTTGTAGGGTGACTTCCTCGTCAGTAAGACTAAGCATCTCACTCTTACCACTAAACTCATTACTGACCACTGCCTTCATTCCTGAGTCGATGAAATCGATGAAGTCAAGGCGGTTATTCTGCGTCAGATAAGGAAACAGACTGTCAGGCATCTGGAGAAAGACATCCCTCATCTTCTGTTGTGCCTCACAGGGAATGCACAACGAAGACAACAGGACACCTAATAACAATAGTTTTCTCATATATACCTTATTATATATATATTATCAACCACGACCAGGACGGAGATCCTTCACTCTGACAGCCTTACCCTCGCTGACAGGCAGAGACCCTTTCTTCACGAGTTTTACACGAGGAGTCAACAGTATCTCATCCTTCAGGGCACGCTGGATATCCTTCGTCATCTTCTGCAGTTCAGGATATACATCGGTGTTCAGACCGTCAAGTTCCACCTCCACGGTCATGATGTCGTTGTCATCCTCCGTGTCAAGGGTGATGAGATAGTTGCTACCCAAGCCTGGATATTGCACAAGGATCTTCTCTACCTGCATCGGGAACACATTGACACCCTTGATGATAAACATATCATCAGTACGTCCCTTGATACGGTCAATACGGCGATGCGTACGTCCACAAGGACACTCACCGGGAATGATACGGGTCAGGTCACGGGTACGATAGCGCAGGATAGGCATCATCGTACGGTCGAGGGTGGTCAGGATCATCTCACCAATCTCGCCGTCAGGTACCGGCTCCAACGTGTCAGGGTCGACAATCTCCAAGATGTAATTGTCTTCCCAGAGGTGCATACCATTCTGCTCCAGACACTCGAAGGCGACACCAGGACCGTTCATCTCTGTCATGCCGAACGAGTTATATGCCTTGACACCCAGCAGACGCTCGATGCGACGACGCTGTTCCTCGGTGTGAGGCTCAGCACCAATAAAGAGTGTACGAAGATTCGTTGAACGAGGATCGACACCCTCCTCCTGAAACACCTCCGCAAGACGGATGGCGTAAGAGGGAATAGCATGCAGACAGGTCGTTCCGAAGTCCTTGATAAACATAATCTGACGCTTGGAGTTACCGGCAGCGGCAGGAACAGTAGTAGCCCCTAACTTCTCCGCACCATACTGGAAGCCCAGACCTCCCGTGAACATACCGTAACCGGAAGAGTTCTGGAACACATCGGTGTCACGGCATCCCACCATATACATATCACGTGCTATCATATTAGCCCATGAGTCGATATCATGACGGGAATAGGTAACAACAGTAGGATGACCTGTCGTTCCACTGGTTGAGTGAATACGGATAGCATCCTTCAAGTCACCGCCCACCAGTCCGAAAGGATAGTTGTCACGCAGGTCCTGCTTGGTGGTAAACGGAATCTTGCGGATATCCGCAATGGTCTGAATGCTATCGGGAGTAATGCCTAAGTCCCCCAAACGTTTCTTATAGAATGGGGACTTCAGACTAATCTCAATAGACTTACGAAGTTTCTTCACCTGCAACGCCTCCAACTCTTCACGGGGCATTGTCTCCAATTCTGGTTGCCAATACTGATTGTTCATATCGTTTAGTTTTGTTTATAATTTCAATATCTTATCATAGACGAGCGGCAACTGCTTACCAATGCTCGTTACTATCACGCCACACTGTGTCTTCTCCTTTACTTCCCCCACCATCTCAGCCATCAACTGGGCATTGTTGTCATCCAGATGGGAAATAGGCTCGTCGACAATAAGAAAGTCGAAGGGCTGCACAAGGGTACGGATAAAGGCGACACGCTGTTGCTGACCTTGTGAGAGAATGCCTGCCTTGACATGTAACTTCTCAGCGATACCTAACCGCTCAAACCACTGCTCAATGGTCGGACGGTCTATCTGACAGGTCAACCGGTTCTTGATCTCCACATTCTCCCATGCCGTCAACTCCGGGAAGAGACGCATCTCCTGAAACAGCATACTGATCTGCTGTTGGCGCACATCCACCCATTGGGGAATGGAGAAATGACTGATATCGGCATCATCGAAACTGATCTGCCCACTATAATCATGCCGATAGCCTAACAGATAACTACAGAACGTACTCTTCCCCATCCCACTCTCTGCCTCGACGAGGTAGGAATTACCACGCTCAAAGCACACCTCCGTACGCCATACGTCAGAGGACAGGTCATCACGCTGGGCAAAGACCTGTGGTAGCACCTGATGGAGAAATATCTGTCGCATATACCTTATTTATATATTACTTACTAAGTTGTGCCATCATGATTGCTGAGAGTCCCGCCGTCTCTGTACGCAGTCGACTGCTTCCTAAATGGACAGAGTGGAAACCATGAGCCACCGCCTCGTGCACCTCGTCGATAGAGAAGTCACCCTCAGGACCTATCATCACAGTCACAGACTCTGTGGCTGGCAGATGTCTGAGATCCTCAAACAGGAAAGAACGCTCTACCTCCTCATAGCAATGGGCGATATACCTTGCTCCATCCTGATGGACGTTGATGAAATCCTTGAACGACACCATCTCATGCAACTCCGTCTTCCATGCCTTACGGCTCTGTTTCATCGCCGAGACCACGATCTTGTCCAACCGTGCCGTCTTGACGACTCTCCGCTCCGAGAACTGACAGTCAAGAAACGATATCTCATCCACCCCGATCTCCACCGCCTTCTCTATCATCCACTCCATGCGGTCTATCAGTTTCGTAGGAGCAATGGCAAGATGAATATGTCCCTGCCATGGGCGTTGTTGCGGCAGTGTCTCCTGAATGGCATACATACAATGATGATTCGACGCCATCGTGACAGCGGCACGGTAGAAACAACCCTGTCCGTCCATCAGCATCATCTCGTCACCAACATCAAGGCGGAGCACCCTCACTGCGTGGGATGCCTCCTCGGCAGGTAACTCATTCACCTGTACCGCATCAGGAACATAGAAATAACGCGTCTCTTTCATCTTATATCTTCACCTCGTCTTTCTTCGGACGGAAAACAACATTGAAAACAACACCAACGATCACCGCATAGAGAGCGAATAGACCCCAGCAACTTCTCCATGCTATGGTACCGTCCGTTGCTGTATGCGCATTGACAATCACCTGTGCGGCAAAAGAGCCTACCGTGGCACCGATACCATTGGTCATCAACATAAACACCCCTTGGGCACGGGACCGCATAGTGACATCCGTGACCTTATCGACAAACAAAGAGCCACTGATATTAAAGAAGTCAAAAGCAACCCCATAAACAATCATGGAGAGTATGAACATCCACACCTTATCACCTGGGTTTCCGGCTCCCAACAGGAAAAAGCGCAAGAACCAGGCAAAGATGGCTATCAGCATGACATTCTTGATACCATAACGCTTCAAGAAGAACGGTATCATCAGTATACAACATGTCTCACTGATCTGTGAGATAGAATACAGCACGACTGGATACTTGACACCAAAAGAGTCCGCATACTCAGGCATAGTACTGAAATGGTCTATAAATGGAGTGGCGAAACCATTGGTGATCTGCAGACAGACACCCAGGAAAATAGAGAATATGAAGAATATCGCCATCTTCTTCTGCTTAAAGAGGGAGAACGCCTGTAAACCGAATATATCGATAAAGGATTTCTTCCCACTGCCCTTGTTAACAGGACACCCCGGCAACGTAAAGGTATAAAGGAACATCAGGATACTGAGGGCACCACTTAACATGAACTGGTTCTGGTTCTGCTCATAGTCCAAGACATCGACCACCCACATCGTCACAATAAAACCGATCGTTCCAAAAACACGAATAGGCGGGAAAGACTTGACGATATCCATACCTGCCTTCGTCAACGCATTATAGGCAACAGCGTTAGACAAGGCAAGGGACGGCATATAGAAAGCAATACTTAAAGTATATAGTCCAAACAGAACACCGAACTCCGTCTGCTCACCATGCTGCATACCATACCAACCGGCGAGGATCATGAAAGTACCAGCCAAGAGATGACAATAGCCTAAAAGGCGCTGTGCAGGAATCCATCGGTCAGCGACAACACCCATCAAGGCAGGCATGAAAAGGGATACCACCCCTTGCATGGCAAAGAATGAACCGATATGACTACCCATACCAATCTTACTGAGATAGATGCCCATACAAGTCAGATAGGCTCCCCACACCGCAAACTGCAGGAAACTCAAGACTGCTAAGCGTACTTTCAGGTTCATTGTCTTTATATCATTGGTTTATTATCGTCCCAGAGGGTCAGTTCACCCTCCTTATTTTCTCTCAACGCTAACCGGCTGCTTGTCCACTCGGTGAAAGGGAGTTCTTTTCTCAGAGGGTAATAACTTAATACTATCCCGTGGGAGAGTTCCACGACCTGCTGCGTTAGGAGTGTTCCTTGTGGCGTCAGGAGTTCCGGGCAGGCTATCCGCCGGCATTGTCCTGTTGTTTGTTGGTTCATCATTAGTCTTTTTAGGATGGAATCGAATCAGTTGTATCTGACTAATAAACAACATCTTGCGTATCTCATTGTTACGGTCGTTGTTATTCAGATAGATAAATCCACGCAGTTCCTTGAGTGTCCCCTCACGGTTCTGGGGTATTCGCACTTGTGACTGTCCGGTAACGGAAATATGACTGATGGTCTGCGTGGTACTGTCGTTCTCATATTTAGCGACAAGACATACGACCGCATCCCTGGAACCACTCTGGTATACAAAGTCGGACATAAACTGGAACATGAAGGTATCACCTTTATAATATGAGGTATCAGCCTTCACATATATATCATAGCGGTTACTGGTAGGTAGTGGTGTCAACAGCAAGTCGGTCTCGTTCTGCCATACATTAGCCGTGTCACCCTTGGTGCTGTAGGCTGAGTATTTATTGATATCACCAACAGATGCGCCTAACGCTTTCGCCTCGTCATTCAAACGCTCCTTGACACGCTGATAGATACTTCTCAAACGCTCGGCATGGGAATAATAATAGACCAGAGAGGAGTCAAACTCCGCCTCTGACACATCATACTTCTTCAACACGGCATGGAAATAGGCATTCCTGTTATAACCGTTCTCCTCACTACTCCTCGTCCGTGACTCGTTTGCCATTGCCTGCGCCACATGATAGTCGTAAAGGATATCCTCCAGGTCACCCGGTTGGATATACTCCGGCGGCACGGAAGGTTTACACCCTACCATGGCAAATACTACCATGAAGACTATGGCAAGACTATTCCTCATCGGCTTTCGATTCTTTTTTAAATGACAACTCTATCTCACTGACCTCCTTACGGTAAAACAATAACAAGAGCACAACACCCACAGAGATAGAGGAGTCTGCGAAGTTGAAGATCGGACTAAAGAACACAAAATGATTCCCACCTACCATCGGTACCCAGTCAGGCCATGTAGTGACAATCAAGGGGAAGTAGAACATATCCACCACCTTTCCCATGAGAAAAGGCGCATAGCCCGTACCAAAGGGGACGAAGTAAGAGGTATAATACTCCGAGGACGCATTGAAAATAAGACCGTAGAACATCGAGTCGAAGATGTTACCAGCGGCACCAGCCATCACCATCGCCAGACAAATGATATACCCATAACGTGCCTTCTTCCTCACCTGTCTGGCTATATACCATCCAAGTAAGGCTATAGCGACGATACGGAAGAGGGAGAGAACGAGTTTGGAGCCTAACTCCATGCCATACGCCATTCCGTTATTCTCGATAAACAGAATCTTAAACCACGAGAATATCTCGATTTGCTCGTGAAGTGTCATATTCGTCTTCACCCAAATCTTGATTATCTGGTCGACAATAAGGATTGCCATTACTATTGCAACAGCAATCCATCCGCGTTTAGCGATATTCTTATCTTTCATTTACTTCTTGCCTGCCATCTTTGACTCCACGCTCAAGGTGGCATGGGGAACAGCACGCAGACGCTCTTTCGGAATCAACTTACCCGTGATACGGTCAATACCATAGGTCTTGTTCTCGATACGCACCAAGGCAGCCTTCAGTCCTTGGATGAATTTCTGCTGACGGGATGCCATCTGTATCAACTCTTCCTTCGACTGGGTGGCACTCCCCTCCTCCAATGCCTTATATGTAGGAGACGTGTCGTCCACATCATTAGAATCCTTGTTCATCAACACATTCATCATCTGGTCGTAGTCGCGCTTCGCAAGTGCCAGTTTCTCGTTGATAATCTGACGGAACTCTTCCAGTTCCTCATCAGAATAACGTGTCTTGTCTGCCATAATTATTTAGATTTAGTTATTTGGATATTCAATTTAAAGTCGTCAAACTCCACTTCCACACCGTCATTAGGCGCGATGGTGATGTCATCGGCTAATACCTGTGTCATGATGTAATCACCATATCCTGCCACCGCTTTCTGTATCTCGTCGTTCGGTGCGAGGATGATATGGATGCGGTCGGTAATCTCCAGACCGCTGTCCTTACGGATGTTCTGGACACGGTTGATAATCTCACGAGCCATACCCTCCTGTTTCAGTCCCTCGGTGAGTTCGACCTCAAGGGCGACGGTCAGGTTACCTTCATTCGAGACGAGCCATCCTGGGATGTCCTCGCTGATAATCTCTACATCCTCGGTGAGGATTTCTATAGGATCTGTAGTACCTACAGGAACTATAGTGAGTTTCCCGTTGGCTTCCAGTTCGGCAATCTGCTCCTGACTCAGTGCCTCGACAGCAGCGGCGACACTCTTCATCAGTTTACCGAACTTCTTACCCATCGTACGGAAGTTACACTTCACTTTCTTCACCAGGATACCAGTACCCTCCACGAACTTCAAATCCTTGACATTCACCTCGTTCATAATCAGGTCCTTCACTGCCTCAATATGTCGTTTCTGCTCGTCTGACGCAGGAATCATAATCGCCTGCAGCGGCTGACGTACCTTGATATTCACCTTACGACGTAAGGCAAGTACCATAGAGGTGATCTTCTGTGCCATCTCCATACGTGCCTCCAAGTCCTTGTCAATCATCGACTCGTCTGCAACGGGGAATACATCCAGATGGACACTGTCTTTCTCTCCGCCCAAGTCACGATAGAGTTGGTCGGCATAGAAAGGAGCAAATGGTGCCAGCAGTTTCGAGATAGTCAGCAGACAAGTATAGAGGGTGTCGTATGCAGAACGTTTGTCATCACTCATCTCCTTACCCCAGAAACGTTTACGGTTCAGACGGACATACCAGTTGCTCAGGTCGTCATTGACAAAGGCATCAATGAGTCGACCGGCACGGGTCGGGTCATAGTTCTCCAACTCTGCCGTCACTTTCTGGATCAAGGTGTTCAGTGACGACAGTATCCATCGGTCGATCTCTGGTCTTGACTGTTGCTGTGTCACAGCAACAGACGGAACAAAGCCATCCACATTGGCATACAACGCGAAGAAGGAATAGGTGTTATAAAGGGTTCCGAAGAACTTACGACGTATCTCATCCACACCCTCTGGGTCAAACTTCAGGTTGTCCCAAGGCTCCGAGTTCGTCATCATATACAGACGTACGGCATCAGAACCGTATTTCTCGATCATCTCAAACGGGTTCACCACATTACCGACGTGCTTGGACATCTTATTACCCTTGGCATCCAGTACAAGACCGGAGGAAATGACATTCTTAAAGGCAACAGAGTCGAAAATCATCGTGGCGATAGCATGCAGCGTAAAGAACCATCCACGGGTCTGGTCCACACCCTCATTGATGAAGTCTGCGGGGAATGCCTTATTCTGGTCGATGGCATCACGATTCTCAAAGGGATAGTGAATCTGTGCGTATGGCATAGAACCAGAGTCAAACCACACGTCAATCAGGTCGCTCTCACGTTTCATTCTCTTACCTGTTGGAGACACAAGGAAGATATAGTCGACGTAGGGGCGGTGAAGATCTATCTTATCATAGTTCTCCTGTGACATGTCACCAGGAACAAAACCTTTCTCCTTCAGTGGGTTTGACGACATAACACCAGCCTTCACTGCCTTCTCTATCTCGTTGTAGAGTTCCTCCACACTACCGATACAGATTTCCTCGCCATCCTCTGAGCGCCAGATGGGAAGCGGTGTTCCCCAGAAACGGCTACGTGACAGGTTCCAGTCATTCAGGTTGTCGAGCCAGTTACCGAAACGACCTGTACCTGTTGACTCTGGCTGCCAGTTGATGGTCTTGTTCAACTCACTCATGCGCTCTTTCTTTGCCGTGCTCTTGATAAACCACGAATCCAACGGATAGTAAAGCACGGGTTTATCGGTACGCCAGCAGTGCGGATAGTTATGCACATGCTTCTCAATCTTGAACACCTTGTTCTGAGCCTTCAAGTCCATGCATATAGAGATATCCAGTGTCTCATCCTTGTCGGTCAGCGTGTCGTCATAGGCATTCTTCACGTAACGTCCAGCGAACTTGTTCCATTCCTCGACATTCACATAGTTCTTCACGAAGTCGGCATCAAGGTCATCTACGACAAAATACTTACCTTGCAGGTCCACAACAGGACGCTCTGCCCCTTTCTTGTCTATCAACACGATAGGACAGATCCCTGCTTTCTTTGCAACGAAGGCATCATCAGCACCGAAGTTAGGAGCGATATGCACGATACCGGCACCGTCGTCGGTCGTCACATAATCACCGGGTATCACCTTGAAGGCGTCACCCATCGGCTTGATGGCAGGCATCAACTGCTCATACTCCATACCGACGAGGTCCGTACCTTTGTAATGTCCGACGATCTTCCAAGGAATCACCTTGTCACCTGCCTGATAGGCATTCAGATCACCATCCTTACCCTCTTCCTTGAAATAGGCGTTCAGACGTGCCTCTGCCATCACGATGGTGATCGGCTCTGCCGTATAGGGGTTGAAGGTCTGTACGGCAACATAGTCGATCTTCGGGCCAACACAGAGTGCTGAGTTAGCGGCAAGAGTCCAAGGTGTCGTCGTCCATGCGAGGAAATAAGGGGTTCCCCACTCGGTCATCTCGGGTTTCGGATTCTTCATCTTAAACTGTGCCGTACAGGTGGTGTCCTTCACGTCACGGTAGCAACCAGGCTGGTTTAACTCATGTGATGACAGACCAGTACCTGCGGCTGGAGAATACGGCTGAATGGTATAGCCTTTATAGAGCAGTCCTTTCTGGTAGAACTGCTTCAACAACCACCAGAGGGTCTCGATATACTTGTTGTCATAAGTGATATAAGGATGATCCAGGTCGACGAAATAGCCCATCTTCTCCGTCAGTTCACGCCATTCGGCAGTGTACATCATCACATTCTCCCGACACTTGAGGTTATAATCCTCTGTAGAGATATAGCGCGCTGACTCCTTGTTGTCAATATCAGCCTTGGTAATACCGAGTTCCTTCTCCACACCTAACTCGACAGGCAGTCCATGGGTGTCCCAACCAGCCTTACGGTGTACCTGGTAGCCACGCATGGTCTTATAACGGTTGAAGGTGTCCTTGATAGAACGTGCCAGCACATGGTGAATACCAGGATGACCGTTTGCAGAGGGAGGTCCCTCAAAGAACACAAACTGAGGACAACCCTCACGCTCCTCTATAGAGCGAAGGAACACATTCTTCTCCTTCCATATCTGCAGGATATCATTGTTTACCTGCGTCAAGTTCAAACCGCCATGCTCGGCGAATCTCTTTCCCATAAATTATTGTCTGTTTTTTACGCTTTGCTTAAATGAACGTGCAAAGATACAAATAAAAAATGAAATAACAAACAACTTTTAGCATATTTAAATTAACACACCAGTTCAAGATAATTCCGCATTTCCTACACCCACTGCTGATTATCAGTTGGTTACGTGTCATTTTCCTGCACTTAATCCTGCACCTAAGGTTGCATTGCCTGATAATCATCGGGAGTAGCAATGCCTCAGATGCAGAACAGACATGCTTCGCATAAGGTATACGTATTCTTGGCACGTGGTATACATAATCTTGGTACATGGTATACATATACCCAGAATGGGGCATCCGAAGTACCGGAACAGACTGTCCGAGGCACCCGGACTAACAATACCTAAAACTCAGACAAGTTTTGGGACAAAAGACAGCACTTCTGTCGTGGTATCTGATACCTGAAAACGGTGGTCGGTACGGATGCCAACGAGCCAAACAACCTGATGATCCGCATCTGTCACCACCAACTGACGGCGCTTCTCAAATAACGTCATCTTACGGTCAGTCATCAAATCACTCAATAGTTTTCGCCCCTCCATACCGAATGGCTGCATCACATCACCTTCCTCCACTCGTCTGACAGTCAAAGGAAAGCGCACCTTAGAAGCATCTACCGTAGCGATGGCTGCATCTTTCGATATCCAGGCTGGCTCTTTCTTCACCGAGAGTCTCATCTGGTGGTCCAGCACGTAGGTTCCCTCTTCTGGAATCAATAACGGTTTCATCGGTTTTAACGAGGGTTCAACGAGTAATCTACCACGGTCGACCAACAAGTCATAACCCGCAGGAGAAGAGAAAACACGACCCGTCTCTGCCTCCATGATCTGCCTTACTTGTGCGCCGTTGAATCCGTATTGTTTTGCCCATTGATAGACAATATATTCACTTGAACCAAATTTCTTTAACTCATTTAGTTCTAACTCTTTAACATCATCAAACAGATTACTAACCGCATCTAATACCTGTTGTGCTTCTAACAGATTTTCCGCTGTCCGCTGTATATTCTCCGACACTGCAGGATTCAGTTCTTGCAATAATGGTAACACCTTCAAACGGATTACATTACGCTGCACGTCAGCCTCCAGATTGGTAGAGTCGGTCACATATTCCTGCCCCTTCGTTCTCAGATACGCTTCTATCTCTTTTCTTGAGAGACACAATAGCGGACGGAGGATATTGCCGTTCTTGGGCTGAATACCCGTCAACCCCCTTAAACCAGTACCACGCACCAGATTCAGCAATACCGTCTCTACCGTATCGTCACGATGGTGAGCCACGCAGACACCAGCAGCCCCGATATCGTTTCTTAGTTGCTCGAAATAGCGATATCTGAGTTCACGGGCTGCCATTTCAACGCTAACCTTATGTGTTTCGGCATACATCAACGTATCGAAATGGACGCGATGGAATGGGATGTTTTTCTGTTGGCAGAGACTCTCACAAAACCGTTCATCCCTGTCAGACTCCTCCCCACGAAGATGGAAATTACAATGGATCGCATGCGTTTGATACCCCATTTCATCGAGTAGCAACAACAAAGCGACGCTATCAGCACCACCGCTTAATGCAACAAGATATAACTCGTTAGTATCAAGCAGTTTATACTTCTTAATGTAATCTCTTACTTTATTCAACATAGAGAACTAATCCCTTTAGATATTCCCCTTCTGGATGATAGATATTAACCGGATGGTCGGCAGGCTGATGCAACTGGTGCAGGATGCGGACCTTGCGCTTGGCAAGTGCAGCCGCAGTAAATACCGCATTGCGGAAATGATCCTTCGTCACCACCTGTGAACAAGAGAACGTAAAGAGGATGCCCCCCTTCTCAATCTTCTCAAAAGCCTTCTGATTCAGTCTGGTATAACCTTTCAAAGCATTATGCAAGGCACCACGGTGCTTGGCAAATGCTGGTGGATCAAGGATGATGAGGTTATAGGACACGGAAGGCTGTTGGCTGTCAGTGGTTGGTTTACCGATTCCCTCCAAGAACTTAAAGGCATCCTCACAATAGGCTTCATGGCGGGCATCACCCGGGAAATTCAATGAGACATTTTCCTTGGTAAGTGCGATTGCCTTTCCTGAACTATCGACAGAGTGTACCAACTCAGCACCGCCTCGCATGGCATAAAACGAGAAACCACCTGTATAGCAGAACATGTTCAGCACACGTTTTCCTTTGGCATACTGCTCCAGCAACGAACGGTTTTCGCGCTGGTCGACAAAGAAACCTGTCTTCTGTCCCCTGAGCCAGTCGACACGGAACTTCAGTCCGTTCTCCAAGGCGATATTATCATCACTGCCACCATAGAGGAAACCGTTCATGTCCTCCTCCGTCATAAAGGGGAGTGTGGTCTCACTCTTATAATAAATATGAGCGATACGGGCATCCATCACCTCAACGAGGACCTTCGCTATCTCCTTGCGCATCAGATGCATACCGATGGAATGGGCTTGCATCACGGCTGTCTTCCCATAGACATCAATAATCAAACCAGGAAGATGGTCGCCCTCGCCATGCACTAAGCGATAGGTGTTGTTCCGAGGGTTATCGGCGATACCGATGTCAAGACGCATCTGTAATGCCGACCGCAAGCGGGAATACCAGAACTCACGGTCGATCTCGACATCAGAGAAGGTCAGGACTCGAACGGCAATAGAACCTTGCTGATAATGTCCGACTGCGATGAAATCGCCCTCAAAAGTGACGACACGCACTAACTCACCTTCCTGAATGCCCTCCTCCATGTGTTGGATAGCACCAGAGAAGACCCAAGGATGGAAACGACGAAGGCTTTCATCCTTTCCCTTCCGTAACTGTATCTTTTTGTACTTCATGCTCTACTTTTATCAGTTCATAATCTCCTGTCTGCTCTAAACGCATCAACTCCTCATAAAGCAAAATACAAGTCCATGCGTCAGTTGACGCATAAATCTTCTGTTTGTCACTCAACACATCTGCCTCCCAGTTAGAGAGTTGGTCACGCTTACTGATGCGCTGCCCGAAGAAATTGGCAAAGAGTTTCTGCAGGCTCATATCCTCAACGCCGATCTCCTTGACTTTATCCTGCAGGTCAATGAAATTTCCCCGATTGAAATCGCCCCGCTTTGACAGCATCATCAGATCGTCATGCAACGACAAGCCTATCTTAGGGACCTTGGTGTCCTCCAGGAGTCTCTTAACGGCTGTCGTCATACCTATCAGGTTCAAGCGGAATAAGAAACAGACATCATGTGTGGCAACTTGCAGTAGTGCCACTTGGTTGACCCTCCCTTTCTTAAATGAAGGGCGTGTCTCCGTATCTATGCCGATGATGTTTTGTGTGAGCAGGAATTCGACGGCTTTCTCCGCCTCTTTCGCAGTGACAACGACTACGATCCTTCCTTCGAAGATGATCCTTGGCAGGGTGCCGATTTTCGTCTTATCGTATTTGCTATATAGAATCTTTTTCATCAAACTTTTGTTTACAAGGTGCAAAGATACGATAAAATACAAAAAAAAAGACGATTTTATGGCGATTTCTGAGTTTTTTCAATTACTTTTGCACATTATTTAAAAGAAAACTATGGCAAAGAAAAAGAAAACAACCACTGCGACCTCTTTCAAAGAGGCATTAGGCATTGACAAGATATTCCACAACGAGCGCCTGAATTTCTGTCTGGGTTTCCTTTTGTTGTTTGTGGCAGGTTACCTGATATGGGCATTCATCTCCTATTTCACGACAGGTGCCGCAGACCAGAGCATGATAGAGACACCCAAGGACGGGGAGGTGCTCAACCAAAACGGTGAGTTCCAGAATTCCTGTGGCTCATTAGGAGCCTATAGTTCCTGGTATTTTATCAAGCGTTGCTTTGGATTACCCGCTTTCCTCATTCCTCTTTTCATCCTGTTAATCTCAGTCAATTTGATGAGAGCGTATAAGGTAAACTTAATCAAATGGTTCATGGGACTGGCACTCATTATGATATGGTCCTCCGTGACTTTCGCCAAGTTCCTGACACCGTTCTTCATCGACTCCCATTTCAACCCCGGTGGCGATCACGGTTTAGCCATCTGTGATCTATTAGAGGGGTTGGTAGGAGCACCCGGGCTTACCTTCTTATTGGGAGTTATTGCCATTGCGTTCCTTATATACCTGAGTGCTGAGACCATCATTATCATCCGTAAGATATTCAATCCGTTGCACTATCTGAAAAAGATACCGATGGAAATAAATATCGGTAAGGGTGACTCGGACGACAAGCAGCCTATAGAGACCTTAGAGGACCCGACGGTATTTGACGATCCCGAAGAACAGACCGTTGAATTCGAACAGGAGGAAGCACAGGTGCGAGAACCCTTATCTGTGTACGACAAGCAAGAACCTGTTGTGGCAGATAATGTCATTCCTGTGAAAGACACCACTGGTGTGGAGATGACTGTTGAGACTGGTGAGAAGGAGGAGACAGCAAGCGGTAAGGACCTCGTGGGCGAGTATGGCGACATCACGACTCCATACGATCCCAAGCGTGACCTGGAGAACTACCGCTACCCGACCCTCGACTTATTGAAGAAATACGATGATGACGGTAAACCGTATATTGACATGACAGAGCAGACGGCAAACAAGAACCGTATTGTGGACGTGCTGCGTAACTTCGGGGTGGAGATTAGTAGTATCAAGGCTACCGTCGGTCCTACCATCACCCTTTACGAGATTACTCCTGCTCCTGGTGTGCGTATCTCTCGTATCCGTAACTTGGAGGACGATATCGCGCTAAGCCTCTCTGCCTTGGGAATCCGTATCATTGCTCCTATCCCCGGAAAGGGAACGATTGGTATTGAGGTGCCCAATGCAAAGCCCAGCATTGTCTCGATGGAATCGATCCTCAATTCGAAGAAATTCCAGGAGACGACGATGGACCTGCCGTGTGCGGTAGGTAAGACGATTACCAACGAAGTCTTCATGTTCGACCTTGCCAAAGCCCCTCACCTGTTGGTGGCTGGTGCCACTGGTCAGGGTAAGTCTGTTGGCTTGAATGCCATCATCACCTCTTTATTATATAAGAAGCATCCCGCCGAGTTGAAGATTGTGCTCGTCGATCCGAAGAAGGTGGAGTTCAGTGTCTACTCAAGTATTGAGAAACACTTCCTTGCCAAAATCCCTGATGACGACGCGGAGCCTATCATCACCGATGTCAAGAAGGTGGTCAACACCCTGAACTCACTGTGTAAGGAGATGGATACCCGTTACGACCTGTTGAAGATAGCGCAGGCACGTAATATCAAGGAATACAATAAGAAGTTCATCAACCGCCAGTTGAATCCGGAGAAAGGACATAAGTTCATGCCTTATATCGTGGTGGTGATCGATGAGTTCGGTGACTTGATCATGACTGCCGGTAAGGAGGTGGAACTGCCTATCGCCCGTATCGCCCAGTTGGCACGTGCCGTGGGCATCCACATGATCATCGCCACCCAGCGTCCTACCACGAATATCATTACTGGTACCATCAAGGCAAACTTCCCGAGTCGTATTGCCTTCCGTGTGGGTGCCATGATCGACTCCCGTACCATTCTCGACCGTCCGGGTGCCCAGCAGTTGATAGGTCGTGGTGACCTGCTCTATCTCAATGGTGGTGAACCCGTCCGTGTGCAGTGTGCCTTTGTCGACACACCAGAGGTGGAGCGCATCAACCAGTTTATCTCCCAGCAGCAGGGTTACCTCTCTGCCTTCGAGTTGCCTGAGCCTGACATGCCTGATGACGAGATGGGTGAGGCTGCCGATGTGGACATGCAGCACCTTGACCCGATGTTTGAGGATGCCGCCCGTCTGATTGTGATTAACCAGAGCGGTTCGACGAGTCTGATACAGCGTAAGTTCGCGATTGGCTACAACCGTGCCGGTCGTCTGATGGACCAGTTGGAGAAGGCTGGTGTGGTAGGTGCCGCTCATGGTTCCAAGCCACGTGAGGTTCTGATACAAGATGAGACGAGTCTTGATAATTTGCTAAGTCAATGGAGAAGATAAAGATCACTTTGATGATGCTGCTCTTTGCAGTAGCATCCTACGGACAGACTGCCAAGTCGGTCCTTGACAAGACAGCGAGTGTCGTTGCTCATAAGAGTGGCGTACAGGCTTCTTTTAGTATCAACAGTAAGCAATATGGTAGTACGAGTGGTACGATATACATCAAGGGACGCAAGTTCCATACCACCACCAACGAGGCTATCGTCTGGTTTGACGGTAAGACACAATGGACGTATGTCAAACAGAACGACGAGGTGAATGTCAATAATCCCTCTGCCGCCGACTTGCAGGCGATTAATCCCTATAACTTTATTTATATGTACAAGCAGGGATATACCGCTACAATGACTACCAGTGGGAATAGTCACGTTGTCACCCTGAAAGGGAAAGGCAAGAGTATCACTGAGTTGGTGATTACCATCAACAAGCAGACCTACGTCCCTTCCCAGATCCGTATGCTGCAGAACAAGCAATGGACTACAATCACCGTGTCTAACTTCAAGAAGGCGAAACTGTCCGACGGTATGTTCCGTTTCAACCCCAAGTCCTACCCTAACGCAGAAATCATAGATTTGAGATAACATGAATAAACTTCAACTATTCCGTTTGCTTCGGAAGAATAACAAGTTAAGCGAGAAACGTAATGTGATGTTTGAGGCTAACCAGTATGGTAAGTTCTTTGCCTATCTGGGATTAGCCTTCTTCTTAGTTTACTTCCTTGCCATCGGCACCTTCTTAGGATGGGTGGCGGCGAAAGAGGATGAATACCAGATGTTGTTTTTCATCCTTCCCTTTGTGCTGCTACTCGACTTCTTCGGGCGTTTCATGGCACAACAGACTCCCGTCATGCTTGTCAAGCCTTATCTGCTGATGCCTATCAGTAAATACACGGCTGTCGACTGTTTCTTAGTATCGCAACTCTTCGACATCAGCAACCTGTTATGGATGGCGCTGTTCCTGCCCTATACCTTCATCTGTGTCTGTGGCAGCATGACACTTCTACAAGGACTCGGTATGTTGCTGTTACTTCATCTGATGATACTGACCAACAGCCAATGGTATTTGCTGGTGCGCACACTGGTGAACCGCAGCATGTTCTGGTGGGCTTTGCCTATTGTCTTCTATGGCTCTTTCGTACTGCCGTTCATCCTGTTGCCCGACAAGTCAGCCGACAAACTCTTCGACCAGGTATTCGATTTCTTAGGGGAGTACGCTTTCTCATGGTATGCGTTCGCCCTCTTTGCCGTCCTCTTTGTCGTCCTGTTCCTCATCAACCGCACTTTGCAGATGCACTTGATATATGACGAGATATCCAAACATGAGAAGACCAAGTTGAAGCACGTCTCCGAGTTCACGGCACTTAACCGTTTCGGTCAGATCGGTGAGTATCTCAAGTTAGAGATCAAGAGTACGATGCGCAACAAGGCTATCCGCACCCGTTTCATCCAGGGTGTCGTCATCATCACCATGCTCTCCCTGATGATTGCCTATACCGATGCCTATACGGGAGGCTTTGCCCGTAATATGTGGTGCCTGTACTGCTTTGTGTTCTTCGGTGCCGTGAATCTCGTCAAGGTGATGGGACCCGAAGGCAACTATATCGACCTGCTGATGGTGCATGAGGAGAACATCCTGACACTGCTGCGTGCCAAGTATTATTTCTACTGCGCCATCGTCCTGTTGCCTTTCCTGTTGCTATTACCTCCTATCATCTCCGGCAAGTTCTCCCTACTGATGGTTCTCGCCTACCTGCTGATTACCACAGGACCGGAATACTTTCTGCTCTTCCAACTGGCGGTCTATAACAAGCAGACACTACCCTTAAATGACAAGATCACAGGTAAGAACCAGTTTGAGAACAAACTCCAACTGATCATCGAACTCATTGTATTCTTCGTGCCTGTAGTCCTTGTCCTTATCCTTCAGGCGCTCTTCAATGATACTGTCGCCTTCAGTGTGATGATCGTCATCGGACTCGCCTTCACCCTTGCCACACCGTATTGGATGCGCAATATCTACCAACGGATGATGCGCCACCGTTATGAGAACCTCGATGGATTCCATTCCACAAGATAAAACAAGTAACAGATATGTATTTCACAGGTATCATTATTGCCATCTGCACATTCCTGACCATCGGGATATGGCACCCTATCGTGATAAAGACGGAATATCACTGGGGCACCCGTCCTTGGGTCGTCTATCTAATCATCGGTATCGCCTGCATTCTGGCTGCCCTATTCATTGAGAACCCAATTGTGTCCGCCGTCATTGGCGTGTTCGGTGCCTCCGCGCTTTGGGGCATCGGTGAGTTGTTCTCTCAGAAGAAGCGCGTACAGAAGGGATGGTTCCCCATGAACCCCAAGCGTCGTGACGAATATCCCCCTATCGACAAGAACGAGACACTCTGCCCTGTACATCACGGCAAGAGTATCTATGCCGTAGAAGACAACGATGAAGACCCTGCTGATACAAGTCGGTAAAACCGTCAATAAACACTTTATTGCCGGCATTAATGACTATGTGGAACGCATCAATCATTACATGCCCTTTGAAGTTGTTACTATTCCTGAACTCAAGAATACCAAGAGTCTGACGCAGGAACAACAGAAACAGGCAGAGGGAGAACTCATCCTCAAACAGTTACAGCCCTCCGACACCGTGGTCCTCTTGGACGAGCATGGCAAGGAATACCGTAGTGTGGAGTTCGCCCGTTGGCTGGAACAGAAACGCAACACGGCACGACGACTGATCTTCATCATCGGCGGTCCTTACGGTTTCTCCAAGGAGGTCTATGCCAGAGCCAACGAACAAGTCAGTTTATCCAAGATGACCTTCAGTCATCAGATGATACGTCTCACCTTTACCGAACAGGTCTACCGAGCCTGTACGATTATTAAAGGCGAGCCTTATCACCACGAGTAATCAGAACAAACTACCTATCTGGTAGACGGCGGCACTGACGATCCACGCCAACACAGTGGTATAGAGTGCTGCAAAGATTGCCCATTTCCATGAGCCGCTCTCATGTTTGATGGCTACAATAGTAGCGATACATGGGAAGTATATCAATACAAAGAGCAGGAAACTATAGGCAACCAACGGTGTGAAGTTGTAGACACCATCCCCATAGAGCACCCCAATGGTAGATGCTACGATTTCCTTTGCTCCCACGCCGGCAAGCAGACTGATATCCAGTCGCCAGTCGAAGCCCTGGGCATAGAACAAAGGTTCTATCAACTTACCCAGCATACCGATGAAACTCTCCTCCAACGAGGGAGCGACACCCATCGTTCCGAAATAGCCTAATGCCCATACGATGATACTTGCCACAAGGATGATACCACCCATCTTCTTCAGATATTGCTTACCCTTCTCCCAGGTATGACGGAAGATCGCCTTCGCCGTCGGGAAACGGTATGGTGGCAACTCCATCACAAACGGAGTGTCCTCCCCCTTGATGACCCAAGTGCTTAACACACGTGCCATCACCACAGACAGGATGATACCCACCACATACAGGGATATCATCACCAGTCCCTGATACTTGACGGCGAAGAAGGCACCTGTGATCATAATATAGATAGGTAAGCGCGCGGAGCACGACATCATAGGCAACACCAGCATGGTAATCAGTCGTGAGCGACGGCTCTCTATCGTACGGGTAGCCATCACGGCAGGCACATTACAACCGAAGCCCATGATCAGGGGGATGAACGATTTACCATGCAGTCCCATACCATGCATCAACTTATCCATGATAAAGGCGGCACGTGCCATATAGCCGGAGTCCTCCATGAAGGAGATAAAGGTATAGAGTATCAATATCTGTGGCAGGAACACGATGACGGCACCCACACCACCGATACATCCATCCACCAGCATCGCTTTCAGCGGACCGTCAGCCAGATGATTACCCACGAAGTCACCCAGCCACTCGACACCCATCTCTATCCAGTCCATCGGATATTGTCCTAAGGCAAAGGTCACCTCGAACATCAAGAAGAGCAACAGAAGGAAGATGGGGAATCCCAGCCATTTACTTGTTATCAGCGCATCCAGTTTATGGGTCACCTTATAGGTGTCATCCTTATGTCCCATCTCATAGCCAGCCTCCTGCAAGGCACCACGTATAAAGCCGTATTTGGCATCCATGATAGCCGTCTCCGTATCGTCACCCGTCTCCTCTTTCACACGATGTGCCGCCAGGTCACGCGCCCAGATAATCTGTTGTGCCTCAGGTAATACCCGAATCACCTCCTCCACTTTCTTGTCGTTCTCCAGCAGTTTGATGGCGAGCCAACGGGTAGAATAGCGCAGACGGAGCAAGTCATTACCCTTCAGGAATTGCTGGATATGACTGATACCGTCCTCTATCTCATGCCCATGACTGATATGGATATGACGATAGTACTGGTCGTGACCCTCCCTGTTCTCGAAGATATGGATCACTTCGTGCATCAACTCGTCGAGGCCCCAACCGGTCTTGAAAGAGGTGGGCACCATCGGCATACCCAACAGGGTACTCAAGGTATCGATATTCAGGTGGTCACCACGTTGCTCCAACTCGTCATACATATTCAATGCCACCACCACACGCAGGTGCATGTCCATCAACTGGGTGGTGAGATACAGGTTACGCTCAAGATTCGAGGAGTCGATGACATTGATGATCACATCAGGAGTGTCCTCCACCAGTTGCTTGCGCACATACAGTTCTTCCGGGGAATAGGCAGACAACGAGTATGTTCCGGGCAGGTCGACCAGTTTGATGCGATAGCCCTCAAAGTCGGCATACCCCTCTTTGGCATCTACCGTAACACCCGAATAGTTGCCTACTCGCTCATGGGCACCTGACGCGAAATTAAACAAAGAGGTCTTACCACAGTTCGGATTACCCACCAGAGCGACGTTGATCACCTCGCTCTCCTCGTTGGAATGGAGCGTGAAAGTCTCCACCATCGTTTTCGGTTGTCCGGAATGGTTGTCTTTGGCGGGGGGCGGCACCACCTCTATCATGTCCGCCTCCTGACGACGCAGACTGACCTCATAACCCATCACCTTATACTTCACAGGGTCTTGCAATGGAGCGTTCAACAGCACTTCCACTTCTTTACCTCTGATAAAGCCCATCTCGATGATGCGCTTACGGAATCCGCCGTGTCCTTGTACCTTGACAATGACACCATGCTCGCCAGTCTTTAAGTCTGATAATCTCATCGTCTGTCAGATATTTCGTGCAAAGGTACGAAATATTCTTCTATTTTTCAACAGTTCCTACCTAAATACCTAAAAATGAGGATGGCGACCACTCAGTATATCGTGAACAATATCTTGTCCATCTGTGTCTCATTGATTGACACCACATGGTCAGTGACATAGCGATACAGTCCTGCTTTATTAGTGACTACCAGATGGTAGAGTTGTCCTACTTTGGCATCCGTACAGAACACGGTAGCGGCATTGCCCCCACTCATTGGCAGATACTCGTGGAAACTGCCCGAGGCTACTGTCTCGAACATATCGCTATCGTCAGCCACGGCACGACCATCTCGCGCCTTGCCACCTCCAGACAGTCGGGTGTATAACTATCGTCGCCGTCAAGAAATCCCAGGTAGGGCGCCGTCACAAACTGTATGCCGTGGTTACGCGGTGTTGCCGGTGTATGCATACCGTCGTTCAGTTCCTTGATAAGGACGTTATGGTCGTTCTTGAACATCTCCGTCAGCAACGGCAGGTATTTCGGTTCACAATTATGCACCACGATGATCCACTCCACGTTCTCGAACCCTATTGTCTGACAACGCATCGACTCGGCGCATTTCTCAAACATACCCATATCCACATTATGGAAGGGCGTAACAACTGATACTTTATACATAGTTACCTTATTCTAAATTCTAACGATTCATTTCATTCCAAGTAATATCTGTACGATACGCTCCGCCGACCTGCCGTCCCAACGGTCGGGCAAATTACCTGTCTTCCACGCGCCTGCCACCAGACGACGCATGGCATCACGCAGTTTCCCGGCATCCTCACCTACCAACTCGTTCGTCCCCTGTTTCACGGTCTCAATATGCTCCGTGTAACTATTCAGGGTGATACAAGGCACATGGTGGAAGGTAGCCTCCTCGGCGACATTACCAGAGTCGGTGATGATACCCTTGGCATGGGATGTCAGGTAACCGAACTCCAGGTATGGGAGGGAGTGGAGAGTTGAAAGTTGAGAGTTGAGAGTCGAGAGTTGAGCGGTGACGGAAGGGCGCAGAGGGGCGATGACAGGGATGTCGCCTGCCTCCTCCATGATGGCATCGAGCATTCTTTGCAGGTTCTCCTTGTCGGCAAGCAATGCCTTGCGGTTGATGGTGAAGACAAGATACTCACCGTCCGCGATACCCTCCAGGCACGCTGGACGCTGCCAGCGGTCATGGTTGTAGCGCAACGAGTCCATCAGGATATTGCCCACCATATATATCTTGTGCATCTCAGCACCCTCACGTGTCGCAATACTGTTTGAACTGGTGCCTGCCGTAAACAGTAAATCACTTAAACCGTCAATCACTAACCGGTTGATTTCCTTTGGCATACGGATATCGAAAGAACGAGTACCAGCCACCAAGTGTGCTAAGCGCAACCCCCTCTTCTTCGTCACGATAGCGGCAGCCATCGTCGAGGCGAGGTCGTCCACCACGATGACGGTGTCTGTCTCGTGCTGCTCTAAATACTGCTCGAACTCCGACATCACCCTACCCGTCAGTTCATTCAAGTTCTCACAGTCCACCCCTAAGAACACATCGGGTCGTGGCATCTGCAAGTCGGCAAACAACGAGTCCTCCAACGTCGGGTCGTCACTCTTGCCGGCATACACTAATTGATACGAAATACCTTCCGTCTTCTCGATGGAACGGATGATGGGAGCCACTTTCACGAAGTTAGGACGAGCCCCTGTGAATATACAAATCTTCTGCATATCTATAGTTTTATGAATATACGTTTACGATACAGCACATAGCCTATGACGAAATTGATAGCCACAAACGTCAGGGCGTATGCCAATGAGCACCATTTCAACGAGGAAATGACCGTGTGCAGGACATCGTAGATAAACGATGAGACACCCCAACGCCCAAACACAATGGCAAGCAGTTCACTGCCTACATAAAGTATCAGGGCATTCATGCCGAATATCTGGAAGCCCTTGTAATAAAGCGGATTACACGAGCGATAGTCGACCACCAGTATTGCCAGTGCCTGCAGGGACGCGGCAAGTCCGCAGGTGACAAGCGCATACGACGGACTCCATACGCATTTGTTCAGCGGAAGACCGTAACTCAGCAGATAACCAATCATCACACACACGATTCCAACGGCAAACAACCCGATCATCTTCCGCTCTATGGAGCCCGCTGTCTTGATCAGTTTTCCGCAATAGAACCCGATCAGCACATGCGCCACACCTGAGATGGTACCTAACAGTCCCTCCGGGTCAATGGGGGTATGATGATAGAGGTGGTCATAGCCGAACAACAGCAGGTCGGTGCGCCCTAAGATGTTCACACGGGCATCCTCCGCATAACCGTCCCCCGCGATCAACAGGATGCCGTAACCGCAGAGCAACAGGACGATGGCTGGTATCGTATAGCGATGATTCACAAAGAGGGCGAACATCGACACGAAGAAATAGCAGAGGGCTATCCGCTGCAAGACCGCAAAATAACGCAGATGGGCAAAGTCAAAAAGATCACCCCAGACGGCATTGCCGAACCAGTTGATCAGCAGACCTATCACAAAAAGCAGCACACTACGTCTTACCACCTTATATATAATAGGGGCTGTGGGTACGAACTGCGTCTTCGACAACGACAGGTAACAGGAGATACCCATGATAAACAGGAAGAACGGGAACACCAGGTCACAAGGTGTCAACCCGTTCCATGCCGAGTGTTGCAGCATCTCAAACGAGTCACCACTCCCATTGTTCACTAAAATCATTCCCGCCACCGTCATACCACGCAGCACGTCCAGGGATACCAGCCTCTTGTTACTATTCATACTGCAAAATTAATAATAACTAAGAAGAAAACAAAATTTTACGTTGGTTTTCTCGAACGAACCCATACATCCGGACAGACGAGAACTGACTGGCGTAAAGTGCTATCAAATAATAGTAAGCCTCCATTACAAGTGAGGGATGCCTCCATTTCAAGTGAGGGATGCCTCCGATCAAGGATAGGAGAATTTACCATTCATGAACGAAGCCTTTACTCTTCATGATCGGAGCCTTTACTCTCCATGATCGGAGGCACTGGTATCAGCAAAATCGCCAATCGTTGTCACCGTTGCCACCTCGTTGTTACCGACAATCCACTGATTATCAAATAGTTTTGCAAGGTGGCAACGGTGACAAGGATTTAAAAACTTATAGTGCGCGCACGCGCGCGCAAGAAAGTCAGAGTTTCTCGGTAACAAACCC
>DEJF01000016.1:40406-50339 GCA_002353225.1 Prevotella sp. UBA2755
ACCAGTTTGTCGGTAGGAAACTTGTAATCCCTTCCATCATTCATGCGGATGTTTATTTTTCTGGTACACATTTTGTCCTTTCAGATAAAAGTTGTATCTTTGCACACAACAAACTCAGAAGTATTTGTAAATACTTCTTTACCTTCAAGGCATTTAATGACAATTATAAAGAATATGAAACAAATCAAATTATGGACACTTGCTACCATCCTCACACTCTGCGGCACCAGCGTATTTGTATCGTGCTCTAAGGACGATCATGTTGCTGCCGTTACTCCGGTGGCGAAGGATTATTTTACGCAGTGGAACAAGTGTGAGGCACTGACGGCACTGCAAGAGTACGTAGAGGACGTGACGAACCCCGACTCCAAGAACTTCATCCGTGAGGAAGACCGCATCGCGACGTTTGACATGGACGGCACGTTCGTCGGTGAACTCTATCCGTCATACTTCGAGTACAACCTGTTGGAATACCGTGCATTGGACGATGCCGACTACCAGGCTCCGAAGGACGTGATGGAGACGGCACAGGAGATACGGGACTTCGTACGCAACGGCAAGAAACTGCCCGACCACTTCGACATGAAGCATGCCTATGCTGCCGCCAAGGCATACGCTGGCATGACGCTGGCAGAGTTTGACACCTACGTTAAGGCATACGCCGACATGCCTGCTAACGGTTTTTCGGGCATGACCTACGGAGAGAGTTTCTATAAGCCCATGCTCCAGGTGTTTGAGTATCTGAAGGACAAGGGCTTCACCTATTATGTGGTCTCTGGCAGCGACCGCTTTATCTGTCGAGCACTTGTCGATCGCATCGGTATCGAACCGAACCGCGTCATCGGTATGGACGTGAAACTACGCTCCAGCAGTCAGGGTACAGAGGAAGGTGTGAACCACACCTTCGGTCGTGAGGAGGATCTGGTGCGCACCGACGAACTCATCATCAAGAACCTGAAGACCAACAAGGTGCTGCAGATCACGCAGGAGATAGGCAAAGTACCAGTATTGTCGTTCGGCAATAGTGGTGGCGATGCGGCAATGCACAACTATACTTTGAGTAATCCCAAATACCGCTCAGCCGCCTTCATGCTCATCGCTGACGATGATCAGAACGACCATGCCTCACGTGAAAAGGCACTCACGCTAGGAGATCAGTGGCGACAGGCTGGCTATCACGTGATCTCCATGCGTGACGACTTCCGCACCATCTATGGTGACGGAGTGACGAAGACCGATTTCACCTTCCCCGTCGATACGAAGCCCCTCACCGAGTGGCTGGCAGGACGCACGGTGACTGCCGAGGCTGTGGAGGCTTACGGTGGTGTCGACAAGTGTTTCGCTGCCGAGCCGATACCTGACGGTGTATGGGAGCGGATGCAGGGCAAGACCTATAAGGAGAACCCCTATATCGGACGTGACGACCTACGCCATATCCGTGCCCTGCACTGGGACTACGACAACCAGATGCATGTCGGCGAGATGATTGTCAACGCCGTGATTGCCGACCGTGTGGTCAGCATCTTCCGTCAACTTTTCGATGCCAAGTACCCTATTCAGCGGATGCTCCTGCCCGATGTCTATGACGCTGACGACGAGACACAGATGCGTGACAATAACTCATCGTGCTTCTGTTACCGCAACATTGCTGGCAGTACCAATTTGTCGAAACACGCCCGGGGATTGGCGATCGACATCAATACCCTTTACAATCCTTATTACAGAGACCTTGACGACGGCACTCGCTTCATTCAGCCCGCCACCGCCGCCGAATATTGTGACCGCACAGGGGACTTCCCCTACAAGATAGACCATCAGGACCTCTGCTTCCGTCTCTTCACTGAGGCAGGTTTTGAATGGGGCGGTGACTGGACTACCCGTAAGGACTTCCAGCATTTTGAGTTAGTAGAGTAAACTCAACTGATTGAGCAGTGAGAGCCATCAAAAGATGGCGAAGGTACTCACGCTCGGCAAAAAAAAGAAAGATTTTCTTTGTTTTGTGCTCGCTAAATCGTACCTTTGCATCCGTTTTTGTGATTTATATATATAAATAAGGTATAAGGAAGATATGATAACAGTTACAAATCTCGCTATTCAGTTTGGCAAGAAAACGCTTTATAAGGATGTTAACCTGAAGTTCACCAGTGGTAATATCTATGGTATAATAGGTGCTAATGGTGCCGGTAAGTCTACCCTACTCCGTGCGATCAGTGGAGAACTGGAACCGAACAAGGGTACGGTAGAACTGGCTCCCGGTGAGCGCCTGTCAGTATTGGAACAGGACCACTTCAAATACGATGAGTATACAGTGATGGACACCGTCCTGATGGGTCACCAGCCCCTGTGGCAGAACATGAAGGAGCGTGAGGCGCTCTATGCCAAGGAGGAGATGACTGAGGAGGACGGCAACCGTGCCGCCGACTTGGAGATGGCTTTTGCCGAGATGAATGGATGGGAGGCTGAGAGCGAGGCAGCCCAGTTGTTGCAGAACCTCGGTGTGCCTGAGGGTCAGCACTATAAGCAGATGGCTGAGATCTCGAATAACGAGAAGGTACGTGTGATGCTTGCCAAGGCATTGTTCGGACATCCCGACAACCTGTTGCTCGACGAGCCTACCAACGACCTCGACCTTGACACCGTACAGTGGTTAGAGGAGTACCTCTCCAACTTAGAGCAGTGTGTCTTGGTTGTCAGTCACGACCGTCACTTCCTCGATGCCGTCTCTACCCAGACGGTGGATATCGACTTCGGTAAGGTCACCCTGTTCTCTGGTAACTACTCGTTCTGGTATGAGTCGAGCCAACTCGCCCTGCGCCAGCAGCAGAACCAGAAGATGAAGGCGGAGGAGAAACGCAAGCAGTTGGAGGAGTTCATCCGCAGGTTCTCTGCCAATGTGGCAAAGTCGAAGCAGACGACATCCCGTAAGAAGATGCTGGAGAAACTGAATGTCGAGGAGATCACCCCGTCCACCCGTAAGTATCCGGGCATCATCTTCTCGATGGAGCGTGAGCCTGGCACACAGATCCTGGAGGTAGAGGGACTGAAGGCTGTGGACGCTGACGGCACCGTACTCTTCGACAATGTGAACTTCACGATAGAGAAAGGACAGAAGACCGTCTTCCTCTCGCATAACCCCAAGGCGATGACGGCACTCTTCGAGATCATCAACGGTAACCGGGAGGCTGATGCCGGTACCTATAAGTGGGGTGTTACCATCACCACCGCCTATCTCCCACTCGACAATACCGCATTCTTCCAGAGTGAACTGAACCTGGTGGACTGGCTTAGTCAGTATGGCACAGGTAACGAGGTGATGATGAAATCCTACTTAGGACGTATGCTCTTCAAAGAAGAGGACATCCTGAAGAAAGTCAACGTGCTGAGCGGTGGTGAGAAGATGCGCTGTATGATCGCCCGTATGCAGTTGAAGAACGCGAACTGTCTGATTCTCGACACCCCGACCAACCACCTTGACTTGGAGTCTATTCAGGCATTTAACAATAACCTGATATCATTCAAGGGTAATATCCTGTTTGCCTCTCACGACCATGAGTTCATCAATACCGTTGCCGACCGTATCATCGAACTGACACCGAAAGGTACCATTGACAAACTGATGACCTATGATGATTATATCTACGATGAGAGCATCAAAGAGAAGAAAGCAGAACTGTATTCATAAGAATGGCACGGAATTTGCTATATAATCTTTACAAATGAACAACGCTATGAAAGAAGAAGAAAAAGAGAAACTGGAAGAGGAAGAGACTCTGAAGGAAGAAGAAACTGTTGAGGCTGAGAACTCGGAGAATTCAGAAAACTCTGAGAACTCAGAAGACTCTGAGAACACTGAGGAAGCCGAGGAAAAAGACCCGCTGGAGGCTGCCCAAGAGGAAATAGAGCAACTGAAGACACAGATCCTATATAAGACAGCGGAGTTTGACAACTATCGCAAACGCACTCTGAAGGAGAAAGCAGAACTGATCTTGAACGGTGGTGAGAAGGCTGTCAGTGCTATCCTACCCGTCATCGACGACATGGAGCGCGCCATGGAGAATGGAGAAAAGACGGATGACCCTGCCGTGCTCCGTGAGGGTATGGAACTCATCTACCATAAGTTCATGAAGGCACTCGAAGGACTGGGAGTCAAGAAGATAGAGACCGAGGACGCCGACTTCAATACCGACCTGCATGAGGCTGTCGCCATGGTACCTGGTATGGGTGACGACAAGAAAGGTAAGGTGATTGACTGTCTGCAGACGGGTTATCAATTAAATGACAAAGTAATTCGCCACGCCAAAGTGGCAGTAGGACAATAATATGGCAAAGAGAGACTATTACGAGGTGCTTGGCGTCGACAAGAACGCCACAGAAGACCAGATCAAGAAGGCGTACCGCACCATCGCCATCAAATACCACCCCGACCGCAACCCCGGCAATAAGGAAGCCGAGGAGAAATTCAAGGAGGCAGCCGAGGCATACGACGTATTGCATGACCCGCAGAAGCGTCAGCAGTACGACCAGTTTGGATTCAACGGACCGCAAGGTGGTGGTTTCGGAGGATTCAGTGCCTCCAGCATGAACATGGACGACATCTTCTCGATGTTCGGCGATATCTTTGGCGGTCGTGCTGGATTCGGAGGCTTTGGCGGTAGCGCGCACCGTGGTTCTCAGCAGCATCGTGGTAGTGACCTTCGCCTGAAGGTAAGGCTCTCCCTTGAGGAGATAGCCACAGGTGTCACCAAGAAATTCAAGGTCCGCAAGGATATTCCCTGTTCGCACTGTCATGGTACAGGTGCGGAGGACGGTAGTGGTACCGAGAATTGTCCGACATGTCACGGAAGTGGTGTCATCACGCATACCACACAGAGCATCTTCGGTATGATGCAGACACAAGGCACGTGTCCTAACTGTAACGGCACAGGACGTGTCATCAAGAACAAGTGCCGTCAGTGTGGCGGTACTGGTGTCGAGAAAGGCGAGGAAGTCGTAGAAATCAAGATTCCCGCAGGAGTCGCCGAGGGTATGATCATCAATGTGCCGGGCAAAGGTAATGCCGGACATAACAAAGGTATTAATGGGGATATTCAGGTATTTGTGGAAGAGATAGAGGACGAGCGTTTCGTCCGTGACGACAGCGACCTGATCTATAACCTGTTACTCGACTTCCCGACAGCGGCACTGGGTGGCGATGTGGAGATTCCCACCATTCAGGGAACTAAACTAAGGGTGAAGATGGAGCCTGGCACACAACCGGGTAAGACGCTCCGTCTGAGAGGCAAGGGACTGCCTGCCGTACAGGGGTATGGTCGTGGCAACGGCGACTTGGTCGTCAATGTCAGCGTCTATGTGCCCAAGACCTTGAGTCGTGAGGAGAAAGAGGCTATTGAGAAATTTAAGCGTAGCGATAATTTCCAGGGGGATGCCGCCACTAAACGCTCTATCTTCCAGCGTTTCAAGAATTATTTCAATTAATCCCCAGTCACCATGAATTACCAAGAGACCTGTGAATATCTATATCACCAGATGCCTATGTTCGAGCGACAAGGAGCATCTGGATACAAGGAAGGTCTGAGTAATACGCTGGCAATGGATGAGCATTTCGGTCATCCACACCAACAATATGCCACCATCCATGTAGGAGGTACTAACGGCAAAGGATCTGTGTCCCATACGTTAGCGGCATTTCTTCAGGAATGCGGCTACCGTGTGGGACTTTACACATCTCCCCACTTGGTGGACTTTCGGGAACGTATCCGTGTCAACGGAGAGATGATTCCAGAGGAGTATGTGGTAAACTTTGTGGCACAGGAACGCGGCTTCTTTGAGCCTCTCTCCCCTTCCTTCTTTGAGGTGACGACGGCGCTCGCCTTCAAATACTTTGCCGACAAGAAGATTGACATTGCCGTCATCGAGGTCGGATTAGGCGGACGACTCGACTGTACGAATATCATCACCCCACTCGTCTCTGTCATCACCAATATCAGTTTCGACCATACGCAGTTCTTAGGCGACACATTAGCCAAGATTGCCTCGGAGAAAGCCGGTATTATAAAAAAAGGTGTACCTGTTGTGATTGGTGAAAGTCATCAAGAGACACGCCCCGTGTTTGAGGCGAAGGCACTGGAGACTGGAAGCAGTATTATCTTTGCCGATGATAAACCGGAGATCATAAACTATACCTCTCTGCCATCAGGGAAGATGCACTACACAACCCGCAACTGGGGAGAACTGGATGGCGAGTTGGGAGGTATCTATCAGGAGAAGAACCTGAATACAGTGTTTGCCGTCCTGAAAGTATTGTCCCAAAAGGGATACGTTTCCGAATGCGCAACGAAGAAAAGCCATGAGCAGTTCAGGAAAGAGTTGGTTGACGCTTTGGCAAATATCAACAGACTGACAGGATTGACAGGTCGCTGGCAAGTCGTCAAGACAGCCCCATTGACTGTCTGTGACACAGGACACAACGTAGGAGGATGGATATATCTGAGCCAGCAAATAGCGCAAGTAGCGTGTGACAAGAAGCATATCGTCTTCGGCATGGTGGACGACAAAGACATCAGCCATGTATTGGATATGCTGCCAAAAGACGCTTGTTACTATTTTACGCAGGCAGCCACCAAACGTGCCCTAAAGGGGTCTGTCGTAAAGGCCCTTGCTGCCCAGCATGGACTTTACGGTGAGTGTTATCCCTCTGTGATTGAAGCATATAGAGCAGCAAAAGAGGCAGCGAACCCCAAGGATTTCATCTTCATCGGTGGCAGCAGTTACTTGGTGGGCGATTTCCTGAAAAACTGCATTTAGTTGTTTTTAACACTCCAATAAACGTTTTTTTCACGCATTCTTTCGTTAAATTCGATTTTTTTCGGTTACTTTGCAGATTAGATACATATGTAACTAAAAACAATCAATTATGGCGAACACAACCGAAAATGCGAATTTGTGTGGTCTGAACCGCAATGACTTTCAGACCACTATTAATGGTAAGAAAACAGATTTATACATCCTGCGCAACCGTAAGGGTTTCGAAGTGGCAATCTCCAACTATGGCGGTGCCATTTGTGCTATTATGGTACCAGACAAAGATGGTAAAGTGGCTAACGTTATTCAGGGACATGGTAGTATCCAGCAACTCACCAGTGGTGCTGAGCCTTATCTGTCAACCCTGATCGGACGTTGGGGTAACCGTATCCGCAAAGGACAGTTCACCCTGAACGGTAAGGAGTACCAACTGGCTATCAATGACGGTCCTAACCACCTTCATGGCGGTACTGTAGGATTCAACGCTAAAGTATGGGACGCTCGTCAGATGGGTCCCCGTTCATTGGCTTTGCACCGTGTATCCTCATACGGTGAGGAAGGTTTTACAGGTGAATTGGACGTGACTGTTGAGTTTACATTCACTGATGACAATGAGTTGGTATTGGAATATCTTGCCACTACCAACAAGAAGACGATTGTCAACCTGACACATCACGCCTTCTTCAGCCTTGCTGGCACTGCAGACCCCACTCCAACGATTGAAGACCAGATATGCGAGATTAACGCAGACTTCTATCTTCCTACCGACGAGACGGCAATCCCTACAGGCGAGATTCTGAAAGTGGAGGGTACCCCATTCGACTTCCGCACACCGAAAGCCTTTGGTAAGGACATTGACGCTGACAACGAACAGATTAAGTTTGGCAAGGGCTTCGACCACAACTATGTATTAAATAAGGTGGAGGAAGGAGAACTCAGTTTTGCTGCAAAGATCAAGGATCCGAAGAGCGGTCGTACGCTGGAGTGCTACACGACAGAGCCTGGTATGCAACTTTACACCGCCAACTATGCAAATGGCTATAAGGGTGCCAACGGTGCTACCTTCCCACGCCGCTCTGCAGTATGTCTGGAGGCACAGCACTTCCCCGACACACCTAACCGTCCATACTTCCCCAGTGTGGTACTGAATCCGGGTGAGCGTTACAAGCAGAAGACCGTTTACAAATTTGGTGTAGAAAAGTAATTCACTAAAATCATACAGCAAATTATGAGTAATCAAAAACAAAACGGTAGCATTATCGCTATTATCACGATGATGTTCCTCTATGCCATGATTGCGTTTGTCACCAATCTGGCTGCACCTATTGGTGTCGTCATGAAGAACGATCCAGAGGTAGGTGGTTCCAACATGCTTGCCATGCTGGGTAACTTCATGAACTTCTTCGCCTATCTATTTATGGGTATTCCGGCAGGTAAGATGCTTACCAGAATCGGTTACAAAAAAACAGCCATGCTGGGTGTTCTTGTGGGATTCATCGGTGTGCTCATCCAGTTCATCTCAGGTTTTGAGGCATTGGAAGGCTACTCAGACAATTTCGTGTATTTGTTGGGTGCTTTCGTATCTGGTCTCTCCGTCTGCTTGCTGAATACGGTTGTGAACCCCATGCTGAACTTGTTAGGTGGTGGTGGAAACCGCGGTAACCAGTTGAATTTGATTGGTGGAACACTGAATTCGCTCTCTGGTACTCTGACACCTATGCTGGTAGGTGCTTTGATTGGAGAGGTGACTAAGACGACAGACTTTGTTGAGATCAACCTCGTGCTCTACATTGCCATGGCAGTATTCGCCGCAGCGTTCATCGCTCTGACCTTTATTCCTATTAGGGACCCAGAAATTGGAAGAGTCACTTCAAAGACTCAGTTCGAACATTCTCCATGGTCGTTCCGTCACTGCCTGCTGGGTGTTATCGCTATCTTCTTCTATGTGGGCGTTGAGGTAGGTATTCCCGGTACTTTGAATTTCTACATTGCTGATACCACTGAGAAGGGTGCGGGATTGTTAGCGAACGCTGCAGCCATTGGCGGTTTCGTGGCTGGTACTTACTGGCTTCTGATGCTCGTAGGACGTCTGTGCTCCAGTTTCATTGCTAACAAGGTTTCGTCAAAGACCATGATGATTATCACTAACAGTGTGGGAATGGCACTCATCATACTTGCCATCTTCATTCCTAAAGAGACCATGACATCCATGCCTTTGTTTACTGGTTCTTCTTTCGAGATGACTCAGGTTCCTGTAAGTGCTATGCTACTTGTCCTCTGTGGTCTATGCACCTCTATCATGTGGGCATCTATCTTCAACCTTGCTACGGAGGGACTTGGCAAATATACTGCCCAGGCATCTGGAATCTTCATGATGATGGTGGTAGGCGGCGGTGTCATGCCACTCATTCAAAACTTCATTGCCGACACTTTAGGCTATATGATCAGTTACGTTATACCTTTGCTTTCTATGGGTTATATGCTATGGTATGCCATGTATGGCTCTAAGAATGTGAACACGGATATCCCTGTAGATTAATCTTTAAAACTAATAATTATGATGGACATTGAATTTGTAAGAAGCCGTTTTATCAAGCATTTTGATGGTAAAACAGGTAATGTATATGCCTCACCCGGTCGTATCAACCTGATTGGTGAGCACACAGACTATAATGGTGGTTTCGTTTTCCCTGGTGCCGTAGACAAAGGAGTAATGGCAGAGATGCGTCCTAATGGAACAGAGGATACGATTATGGCTTACGCCATTGACCTCAAGGATCGCGTAGATTTCAAACTCTCCGACCCCAATGGTCCAAAAGCATCATGGGCGCGATACATCTACGGTATCTCTCTGGAGATGAAGAAATTAGGAGTTCCCGTGAAAGGATATAATATAGCATTTGCAGGTGATGTACCCTTAGGTGCTGGCATGTCATCTTCGGCAGCCATGGAGAGTTGTTTCGCCTGTGGCTTGAATGATTTGTTCGGAGATAATAAAGTTTCTCAATGGGACATGGTATTGGCTGGTCAGGCTACTGAGCACAACTATTGCGGTGTGAACTGTGGTATCATGGATCAGTTTGCCTCTGTTTTCGGAAAGGCAGGATGCCTGATGCGCCTTGACTGTCGTTC
>DEJF01000016.1:50388-61624 GCA_002353225.1 Prevotella sp. UBA2755
CATCAGTTGGCAGGTTCTCCGTATAATGATCGCCGCAACTCCTGTGAGAATGTTGTCAAACATATTGCAGCCAAACATCCAGAAGGTAAGTTTGAGACCTTACGTGATTGCTCATGGGAACAATTAGAAGAGGTAAAAGCAGAAGTTGGCGAGGAAGATTACAAGCGTGCTAAATTTGTACTCGGCGAGAAAGACCGTGTTCTTGCTGTCTGCGATGCACTGACCGAAGGTGACTATGAGAAGGTTGGCGAAATGATGTACAAGACTCATGAGGGACTTTCCAAGGATTATGAGGTTTCTTGCGAGGAACTGGACTTCCTGAACGACATTGCCAAAGAAAACGGTGTTACAGGTTCTCGTATTATGGGAGGTGGATTCGGTGGCTGCACCATCAACCTCGTCCGTAATGATCTGTACAAAAAGTTCATCGAAGATGCCAAGAAGAAGTTCAATGCAAAGTATGGTCATGAACCAAAAGTATATGACGTAGTTATTGGAGACGGATCACGCCGACTTTGCTAATTAGTTGTTTAAAAACGTTAAATATATAGCCTAAAGTGTTATTTTTACACTTTAGGCTATTCTTTTACTTTGTCATATCAAAAATAAGTTGTAAATTTACACCCAAAATAAAAACAATAACAAACAACTTAAACTTTCTGATATGAAAAACCTAAAGAATTCTTTGATGGGATGCATAGCATTGGCTATGTTATCAGCATGTAACTCAGGTGAGCAAACCGCTCTAACAGTTTCCGGACTTGACCCTGCCAAGTTTGACACAGTGATTAACGAAAAGCCAGTTAAACTTTTCACGTTGAAGAACCAGAATGGTATGGAAGTATGTATTACCAATTATGGTGGACGTGTGGTTAGTTTGGTAGTTCCCGACAAGGATGGTAAACCTACTGACGTTGTATTGGGATTTGATAACATTGCCCAATATGCCGATACACTCAACTCTCCTTCCGACTATGGTTCTTCTGTAGGACGCTATGCCAACCGTATTAAGGAAGGTAAGTTCATTTTGAACGACACTACCTATCAATTAAAGAAAAACGATGGTCCTAACTGCCTGCACGGTGGTGGCAATACTGGTTGGATGCATCAGGTATATGATGCTGAGCAGATTGGTGACTCTATCCTCAAACTGACGATTATCGCTGAGGATGGTGAGAACGGATTCCCAGGTAAGGTAAAAGCCGTCACTACTTATAAGGTAACTGCCGACAACACACTGGATATGACATGGGAGGCTGAGACTGACAAGCCAACCATCATCAACCAGACCAATCACAATTATTATAACCTAAATGGTGATTTCACACAACCGGGTTACGATATGGTATTGTATGTGAATGCAGACAATTTCACCCCAAGTGACAAACTATATATCCCGACAGGTGAAATTAAGAGCGTTGAGGGTACACCTATGGATTTCCGTACTCCTCATGCCCTTGGTGACAGCATCAAGTCCACATTCGACCAGATTCAGAATGCCACAGGTTATGACCATAACTTCTGTCTGAACACTTATAAAGACGGTAAGGGCGACGACACTCAGGTATGTGCCAGCCTCTACTCACCTAAGACAGGTATCTTCATGGAGATGTTCACCAATGAGCCAGGTGTACAGGTTTACTCCGGTAACTTCCAAGGTGTAGGTCGTGACGCAGAGATCTCCCGTAAGCACGGACTGAAATATCCCAAGCATGTCAGTGTATGTTTGGAGAGCCAGAAGTATCCTGACAGCCCCAACCATAAGGAATGGATACAGCCAGTCCTGAATCCTGGTGAGAAATACTATAGCCATGCAGCATATAAATTTACAATCAAATAATCACTTAAAACAATACAACTACAATGAATTGGAGTTCTAATGAATTTATCTGGCTAGACTGGGTAGTCCTTGTCGTTGGCCTATGTGGAGTGATAGCAGCAGTATGGTATGCTATCTGGAAAGACAAGAAAGCCCAGCAGGGCGAAGACTCTTCCGCTTATCTCTTTGGTAAGGGTGAGCCTTGGTATGTAATTGGTATGGCAATCTTTGCCGCTAACATCGGTTCCGAGCACTTGGTAGGTCTTGCTGGTACAGGTGCCAAGGACGGTGTAGGTATGGCACACTGGGAGATGCAGGGATGGATGATCCTCATCCTCGGTTGGCTCTTCGTACCATTCTATCAGTTACTCATCAACAAGATGGGTAAGATTATTACCATGCCAGACTTCCTGAAGTTCCGATACACTCAGCGTACGGGTTCTTGGTTATCCATCATCACTTTGGTTGCCTATGTCTTGACAAAGGTTAGTGTAACGGCATTTACTGGTGGTATCTTCTTCAAGTACCTCTTAGGTATCCCGTTCTGGTATGGTGCTATCGGTCTGATAGCCATCACCGCTGTATTCACCGTATTTGGAGGAATGAAGGGTGTGATGACCCTGTCATCTATCCAGACACCTATTCTTATTATAGGTTCGTTCCTCGTCCTTTTCCTTGGTCTTTCCGCACTTGGTGATGGTAGTGTCACACAAGGTTGGAGTAACATGATGGCAGCATGTAATGCCGCGCATGACGGTTATGGAACGACTCACATGTTCCACACTAATCCTGGCGATCCAATGTATCCTCAGTTCCCTGGCTATGTCGTATTCCTTGGTGCCTCTATCATCGGTTTCTGGTATTGGTGTACTGACCAGCACATCGTACAACGTGTTCTCGGACAGGTTCCCGGTGAGGATAACAAGGTGGTAATGGCACGCGCACGTCGTGGTACCATCGCTGCTGGTTTCTTTAAGATCCTCCCTTGTTTCATGTTCCTCATTCCAGGTATGATCGCCTATGCTCTCTCTTTGAAGACCGGCAGTGGTATCGAGATGGACATCACCAACCATGAGTCTACCGACGGTGCTTTCGCCATGATGGTGAAGAATATTCTGCCTGCTGGTATCAAGGGTATTGTGACCATTGGTTTCGTATGTGCACTGGTGGCTTCACTGGCAGCCTTCTTCAACTCTTGCGCCACCCTCTTCACCGAGGATTTCTACAAGCCTATGAAGAAGGGCAAGAGCGAGGCTCATTACGTATTCGTTGGTCGTATGGCTACAGTCGTAGTGGTACTGTTAGGTCTTGCTTGGATGCCTATCATGATGAACATGGGTAACCTCTACAGTTACTTGCAGGATATCCAGTCACTTATCGCACCTGCGATGGTTGCCGTCTTCACCCTTGGTATCTTCTCGAAGAAGATTACGCCAAAGGCAGGTGAATGGGGACTTATCGGTGGTTTCCTTATTGGTATGGTCCGTTTGATTACCAATGTTATCACTGATTCCG
The DNA here is from genome assembly GCA_002353225.1 of Prevotella sp. UBA2755. Classification (GTDB taxonomy): domain Bacteria; phylum Bacteroidota; class Bacteroidia; order Bacteroidales; family Bacteroidaceae; genus Prevotella. The sequence goes on from DEJF01000016.1 coordinate 53,723, forward strand.
GCAAGGCGGTGATGGACGGTGGTTTCTGGGATGCAACCTCATGGTTCTGGCAGACCAACTGGCTGATCTTCGAGTGCTGGCTGCTTGTATTCATCGTCATCCTGATGGTTGTTGTCAGTTGCTTCACTCCTGCACCCTCAAAAGAGCAAGTTGACGCCATCACCTTTACCCCAGAGTTTAAAAAGAGCATTCGCGAGAGTTGGGGCGTATGGGATATTGTCGGCACATTGCTCGTTGTCGGCCTCGTATCCTGCTTCTACGCCTACTTCTGGTAAACGAAACTATTAAAACATCCGAGAAATGACAGGTTTCTATGGTGAACATTCCAAGGTCTTCCTCTCTGTCGACTGTATAATCTTTGGATTTGAGGAGAATAAACTGAAGATTCTCATCGGCAAGAGACAGATGGATCCTGGTCGTGGCGAATGGAGTCTCTACGGAGGCTTCGTTCGCGGCGACGAGAGTGTTGACGATGCCGCTCTTCGCACCCTCTATGAACTGACGGGTATGCGGAATGTCTATATGCGTCAGGTTGGCGCTTTTGGTAGCATCGACCGTGACCCGGGAGAGCGTGTTGTCTCCATCGCCTATTATGCCCTTATCAATGTGAAAGACTATGACGACCGTCTTCGCCAGGAGCATGGAGTGGAATGGGTGGATATCAAGGAGATGCCCCCACTCTATTCTGACCATAAGGACATGGTTGATAAAGCGCGGAAACTGATGAAGGAGAAACTCAGAACAGAACCCGTAGGATTCCGTCTGCTTCCTTCTTTGTTTACGCTCACCCAATTACAGCGTCTCTATGAGGCAGTAAACGGGGAAGAACTCGACAAGCGTAATTTCCGTAAACGCATCAAGGAGATGGACTATATAGAGAAGACAGAACTCATTGACAAGACAGGCTCTAAACGTGGTGCATTCCTCTATCGCTTCAACAGAAGTGTCTATGATGAAGATCCCAACTTTAAATTATAATATTATGTTAGAAGAACTAAAAGAAAAAGTATTCCGTGCCAATCTCGACCTGGTGAAACACAATCTGGTGATATTCACTTGGGGTAACGTGTCTGGTATTGACCGTGAGAAAGGCTTAGTAGTCATCAAACCCTCTGGTGTTGACTACGATAGTATGAAAGCGTCTGATATGGTCGTGGTTGACCTCCAGACAGGTAAGGTTGTTGAAGGTGATCTGAATCCTTCCTCCGACACACCTACTCACCTTGTATTATACCGTGCCTTCCCAGAGATTGGCGGTGTGGTACACACCCACTCTACTTATGCCACGGCATGGGCACAGGCAGGTAAGGATATCCCCAGCATCGGTACCACCCATGCTGACTATTTCCATGATGCCATTCCCTGTACTGGTGACATGACACAAGACCAGATGGCAGAATATGAGTATAACACTGGTGTAGTGATTGTAAACCGCATCGAGTCTGGCAACATCAACCCTGTTCATACTCCAGGTGTACTGGTGAAGAACCACGGTCCCTTCTCATGGGGAAAGGATCCAGATAATGCCGTTTATAACGCCGTTGTCATGGAGCAGGTAGCGAAGATGGCATTCGTATCATTCTCCGTAAACCCCAACACGACTATGAATCCGCTGCTGGTTGAGAAGCATTTCAATCGCAAACATGGTCCTAATGCCTATTATGGACAAAAGAAAAAGTAACAATATAACTAATAACTTCAAAAACTGAAAACAATGAAAGCATTTGACAATTATGAGATTTGGTGGGTGACTGGTGCACAGCTACTCTATGGAGGTGACGCTGTCGTAGCCGTTGACGGTCACTCTAAGGAGATGGTAGAAGGTTTGAACAACAGCGGAAACATCCCTGTAAAGGTCGTATATAAAGGAACTGCAAACAGTTCTAAGGAAGTCGAGGCAGTGATGAAGGCAGCCAACAACGACGACAAGTGCATCGGTATCATTACTTGGATGCATACTTTCTCACCTGCCAAGATGTGGATCAAGGGTTTGCAGGACTTGCAGAAGCCTTTGCTTCACTTCCACACCCAGTATAATGCAGAGATACCCTGGGACACGATGGACATGGATTTCATGAACCTCAACCAGAGTGCTCATGGTGATATTGAGTTCGGTCATATCTGCACCCGTATGCGTGTACCCCGTAAGGTGGTTTGCGGTTATTGGAAGAACGAGGAGGCTCAGAAGAAGATTGCTGTTTGGGCACGTGTCGCCGCAGGTGTTGCTGATGCCAAGAACGTACGTTGTCTGATGTTCGGTATGAACATGAATAATGTTGCCGTAACGGATGGTGACCGTGTAGAGTTCGAACAGCGTCTGGGCTACCATGTAGACTACTACCCTGTTAGTTCTCTGATGGAATATTTCAAGAAGGTGACCGATGCCGAGGCAGACGCTTTGGTAGAGGAGTATAAGAAGGAGTACACCATTAAGATTGATGAGAGTGGTGAGGAAGTTTACTGGGAGAAAGTGAAGAATGCCGCTAAGGCAGAGATTGCCCTTCGCCGTGTATTGAAGGATGAGGGTGCAACAGCCTTCACTACAAACTTCGATGACCTTGGCGATGCCGACATCAACGATCCTAACTTCGTAGGTTTCGACCAGATTCCTGGTCTTGCATCACAGCGTCTGATGGCTGAGGGTATCGGTTTTGGCGCAGAGGGCGACTGGAAGACGGCTTGTCTGTTCCGCACTTTGTGGGTGATGCAGCAGGGATTGCCTACTGGCTGTTCCTTCTTGGAGGACTACACCCTCAATTTCGCCGGTGACCGTAGTTCTTGTCTACAGAGCCACATGCTCGAGGTTTGTCCGCTCATCGCTGTCGACAAACCTAAACTGGAGGTACACTTCCTTGGTATCGGTATTCGCAAGCAGCAGACCGCCCGTCTCGTCTTCACTTCTAAGGTCGGACGTGGTATCAAGGCTACTGTTGTCGACCTCGGCAACCGTTTCCGCCTGATCTCTCAGGAAGTAGAGTGCATCGAGCCGAAACCTATGCCCAACCTTCCCGTTGCCTCAGCCCTGTGGGTTCCACAGCCTACCTTCGAGATTGGTGCAGGTGCATGGATCCTCGCAGGTGGTACACACCACAGTGCTTTCTCCTACGACATCACCGAGGAGTATTGGGAGGACTTCGCCGAGATGCTGGGCATCGAATATGTCAAGATCAATAAGGACACCACCACGGCAAACTTCAAGCAGGAACTCCGCAACAGTGAGATTTACTACATGTTGAACAAAGCACTACGTTAAACTATGGATACACAAAAAGCAAAACAAACAATTGAGGCTGGTAAGGCGATTCTCGGTATTGAGTTCGGCTCTACCCGCATCAAGGCTGTCCTCATTGATGAGGATAACAAACCTATCGCACAAGGTGACCACGAGTGGGAGAACCAACTCGTTGACGGTCTCTGGACCTACTCTACCGAGGCGATCTGGTATGGTCTACAAGATTGTTACGCTAACCTCCGCAAGAGCGTTCTCAACCAATACAACTGTGAGATAGAGGCACTTGCCGGTATTGGCTTCTCAGCCATGATGCACGGCTATATGGCATTCAACGAACAACAGCAGATTCTCGTTCCTTTCCGTACATGGCGTAACACTAATACGGCAAAGGCTGCCGCAGAACTCAGCGAACTCTTCAACTACAACATCCCTCTCCGTTGGAGCATCAGCCACCTCTATCAGGCTATCCTCGACAATGAGGAGCATGTGAAGGACATCAAGTACCTGACAACACTTGCCGGTTATATCCACTGGCAGGTGACCGGTCAGTTCGTTCTTGGCGTCGGTGACGCTTCAGGTATGATTCCTGTTGACCCCAAGACCAAGACCTACGATGCTGAGATGGTCGAGAAGTTCGACAAGTTAGTGAGCATGAAAAAGTATCCTTGGAAACTGCTCGACATCCTGCCCAAGTCATTAAACGCTGGTGCAAATGCCGGTTTCCTGACACCAGAGGGTGCTAAGAAGATTGACATCAGCGGTCACCTGAAGGCTGGCATCCCCGTTTGTCCTCCTGAGGGTGACGCAGGTACTGGCATGGTGGCAACGAATGCCGTCAAGGTACGCACGGGTAATGTCTCCGCTGGTACTTCATCTTTCTCTATGATTGTTCTGGAGAAACCACTGTCCAAGCCATATGAGATGATTGACATGGTGACCACACCTGACGGTAGTCTGGTGGCTATGGTTCACTGTAACAACTGCACCAGTGAGTTGAACACTTGGGTCAAGATGTTCCGTGACTATGAGCAACTGATTGGTAAAGTACAGGAGAAGCACATGGTTTACCGTTTGCTCTACACCCATGCCCTGCTGGGTGACCCGGACTGTGGCGGACTCGTTGCCTATAACTATATCTCTGGTGAGCCTGTCACTGGTCTTGCAGAGGGTCGTCCTATGATTGTCCGTAGTCCTGACGATAACTTCACGCTGGCAAACTTCATGCGTGCCGAACTCTATTCTTCCATCGTCGTGCTGAAGATTGGTAATGACATCCTGCTGAAGGAGGAGAAAATCAAGGTCGACCGCATCACTGGCCATGGCGGACTGTTCAAGACCAAGGGTGTGGGACAGCGTTTCCTCGCAGCCGCACTGAACACCCCGATCTCTGTCATGGAGACTGCCGGTGAGGGTGGCGCATGGGGTATCGCCCTGCTCTCTGCCTTCCAGGTAAGAAACCCGCAGAACCTGAATCTGGAGGATTATCTGGAACAGGTAGTCTTTGCAGGCAACAAGGGTACATCCATGGATCCTATTGCCGAGGATGTTGCTGGTTTCGAGAAATATACAGAGAACTACAAACGTTGTCTCCCTGTTGAGCAGAGTGCAGTAGACCACAAATAATAATGAACAGTAAACGAATACTGATACTTACAGTGCTCAGTGCCTTCGTGGCACTGGGCACTTATGCACAAAAAGAATCATGGCTGTCCCGTAAACTGAAGAAAGGGAAAGCCTATATCGACACGATGCTCGTCAATAATGTCGATACCAACTATATCGAGATACCCAAGAATCCTTGGCGTGTCGTCATCTATCCGAAATTCAATGAGGTTGACCTCCGAATGACATCCACACTGAGATCGGATCATGCTCTTTTGAAAGACTTAGGAGACGCAAGCCTTTCATGGACCATGCGTATCAATCCGCCTCTTGCGACATACGTCGGGGCATGGGTCGGGTATCGTGGGTTGGGTATCGGTTATTCCATTCCCTTGCTCCGTAACGCAGGACGCTACTGGACAGTGAGTTCTACAGGCACCAAGTATGGCTTGATATTCAGTCTTCGTCGCTTTAAGACGCAGGACATGCGTGTAGACTTACAAGCGAATGCTTTTGGTGAGTCTTATCATGCAAAGGACGTTGAGTACCAATCCTATGCGCCAGTCTGGGTCCGTTCCGTGTTTATCGATGGCTATTATGTGTTTAATGGCAGACGCTATTCTCAGGATGCTGCCTATAACCAGTCTGTCATTCAGCGACGTTCCGCAGGTTCTTTATTGTTAGGTCTTTCATGGTATCAGTCGTCTGTTGACTTCTCTGACAAATTGAATAGTGATATCATTGAGGCGGCAAACCAAATTGGCAAGATTAAGGTGCAGCAGGCGAACATCGGTATCGGCTATGGCTATAACTGGGTACCTGCCAGAAACTGGTTGTTTAACATCATGGTCATGCCAACCGTCAGTGTTTATAATCGGGTAAAGGCGACGGAATATGACTCCAATTACAATTTCTCTTATGCGACAGATTTAAATATCGATGAGATCTATGGCGCATGGAACCCCGAGACTCATTCATGGGCTAATGGCGAGAGAAAGAAGCCTATCCCACTTAATTTTGAGGATGTCTCATGGCAAAAGGACGTAGAATTGTGGGAGACAGGTACCGATATTAACAAGACACGATGGAACATCAATATCAACGGACGTGCCGGTATCACCTATAATAGCAAGAAGTTCTTTGTCAATGTCTACGGACAAGTGCATCGGTTCAGTTATAAGAGAAATGACACGAAGGTCAAACTCTACGAATGGTATATCAATACACAGTTTGGTGTCAGATTTTAAGAAACACAATAACAAAAACAGAAAATGATGAAAAAGTTACTATCTGCCATCTTCATGGCAACAGCAATGACCACTATGGTATCGGCTGCAGATGCCGTCAAGGCTACCTTGCATGCCGACCAGCCCGGAGCGAAGATCAACCGTGAGATTTACGGACAGTTCTCTGAGCACTTAGGCTCTTGTATCTATGGTGGACTCTGGGTAGGCGAGAAATCCCCTATCCCTAATATCAACGGCTACCGCAAAGATGTCTTCGAGGCTCTGAAGAAACTACAGATTCCTGTGCTCCGCTGGCCTGGCGGTTGCTTTGCTGATGACTATCACTGGATGGACGGTATCGGTCCACAGAGCCAACGCCCTTCCCTTCGTAACAATAACTGGGGCGGCACTATCGAGGATAATTCCTTTGGTACCCATGAGTTCCTGAACCTTTGTGAGATGCTCAACTGTGAACCGTATATCAGTGGTAACGTAGGTAGTGGTACAGTCAAGGAGATGGCTCAATGGGTGGAGTATATGACCAGTGACGGTGATACCCCAATGGCTCGTCTGCGTCGTCAGAACGGTCGTGAGAAGGCGTGGCATGTAAAGTATTTCGGAATCGGCAACGAGGCATGGGGCTGTGGTGGCAACATGACTCCCGAATACTATTCTGACGAGTATCGCAAGTTCAATACTTACTTGCGTGACCAAGGCTCCAACAAACTCTATCGCATCGCCAGTGGCGCCTCTGACTATGACTACAACTGGACGAGTGTGCTGATGGATAAGATTGGCAACCGTATGCAGGGTGTCAGTCTGCACTACTATACCTGTTCTGGTTGGGAAGGCTCTAAAGGTTCTGCCATTCACTTCAACAACGATCAGTATTACTGGGCATTGGGCAAGTGTTTGGAGATTGAGGATGTCATCAAGAAGCATAAGGCGATTATGGACGAGAAAGACCCCAAGCATCAAGTTGGATTACTTGTTGACGAATGGGGTACTTGGTGGGACGAGGAGCCTGGTACGATTCCTGGCCACCTCTACCAGCAGAACGCGCTTCGTGACGCCTTTGTCGCTGCCCTGTCACTCAATGTATTCCATCGTCATACCGACCGTGTGAAGATGGCGAATATCGCACAGGTGGTCAATGTGCTGCAGTCAATGATTCTCACCGACCAAGAGGGAACAGGACACATGGTACTCACCCCCACCTATCATGTCTTTGAGATGTACACCCCATTCCAAGAGGCTACTTTCCTGCCCATTGACCTCAATAGCGAGATCATCCAGGTCAGCAAGGCATACTTCAAGGAGAAAGAGAATGCCAAGGATGCCGGTTACCGCCCTCTCCCACTCCTCTCCGCCTCTGCGGCAAAGACAAAGGACGGTAGCATCATCGTGGCTCTCACCAATGTCAGTCTCGACCAGGATAAGACCATCGAACTCAATTTGGAGGGTTATACGGCTAAGACTGTTAGTGGTCGCATCCTCACCTCTAAGAAGGTAGATGACTACAATGACTTTAACCATCCTAACAAAGTCGCTCCCACTGACTTCAAAGATGCCAAGTTGAAGAAGAACGTGCTGACGGTCAAAGTACCTGCTAAGAGTCTGGTAGTACTGAGCGTGAAGTAAACTTATAACTTATAATTCATAACAACCAAGAGTCCCCTGCCTTACAGGTTGGGGATTTTTAGTTGTCTCTGACGAAGCACCGACATAGGACCCTCGAAGGCGGCACTTCGGAAACGGAACTCACGTTTTATTAGGAATATAGATTTACCCCAGTTCGGGATAAGAAAGTCCTGTCACGGTGATTCCCGGATAGTTTCCTAC
>DEJF01000080.1 GCA_002353225.1 Prevotella sp. UBA2755
GGTTTTTAATCACAAAAAGTAGAGCCAATATGAAAAAGAGATATATCAGTCCGGCAACGGAGGTCATCGAACTAAGCGCAGGGCAGATGCTGCTTGCAGGAAGTTCTATTCCTATCAGCACTGGTACTACCGGAACTGTCGATGTCCGTGAATTGGAAGGCTTCGATGAACTTGGAAACTTCGAAGACCTTATGAAACAAATGGGTTTGTAATCCCCTCTCAAACGATAAAGGAGAAGTCCCGATGCCAATGGTGTCGGGACTTCTTATTGATAATTATTTTATGCGACTCTGCAAATAAATAGGATAGTTATTTTTTGCAGACTCGTTTTTTTATCGTACATTTGCAGCATGAATGAGACGGTAATACTTACTAACCTGACGATTGGCTATCAGACGAAGCAACATACGACAGTGGTGGCAGAGCATCTGAATGCTGCCATCAAGAGTGGGGAACTCACCTGTCTGTTAGGGCGGAACGGTATTGGTAAATCCACCCTGTTGCGCACCCTCTCCGCTTTCCAACCAGCGTTGGGAGGGGAGATACTGATGTCAACAGACAATGGTCAGCAGCCAGTCAATAGTCTTACAGACAAGCAACTCAGTCGTCTTATCGGCGTGGTACTGACAGAGAAACCCGATGTGCGGAATATGACCATCGAGGAACTGGTGGGTATGGGACGCTCACCCTATACGGGTTTCTGGGGAACCTTGTCGAAAGACGACAAACGTATCGTGGATGAGGCTATCCAGTTGGTAAGTATAGAGTCATTACGAGGAAGGTATGTGCATACACTGAGTGATGGTGAGCGACAGAAGGTGATGATAGCCAAGGCGTTAGCGCAACAGACACCTATTATCTACCTAGACGAGCCTACGGCATTCCTTGACTTCCCCAGTAAGGTGGAGGTGATGCAACTGTTGCATCGGCTGGCTCGTGAGCAAGAGAAGACCATCTTCCTCTCTACCCATGATGTGGAGTTGTCGCTGCAGGTAGCCGACTGTATCTGGCTGATGGAGGAGGGGAGTCTGAGTGTGGGTACTCCTCGTCAACTTGCCGACGACGGAGCACTGAGCCGTTTCATAGAGCATAAGGGTATCCAGTTTAATGCTGAGACACTAACCATACGAGTAACAGAATGATAGAGGGTCACGGAGACGACTTATACCGCTATGACGCAGGGATGGTGCGGATAAACTTCAGCACCAATATCTACCAGCATGCCGACCATAGGGCATTGCGGGAGTATCTTGCGGAGCATCTTGATGTCATCAGCAACTATCCGGAGCCGCAACCCCGTTCCCTTGAAAAGATAATCGCCCAGAAGTTGGGTATCACCCCGGAGGCTGTGATGGTGACCAATGGTGCTACGGAGGCTATCTATCTGATAGCCCAGATGCTGCACCATAGTGCGTCGATTATCCCACAGCCTACCTTCAATGAGTATGCGGATGCCTGTCGTATCAACCACCATATTATCTCTTACGAGAATACAGATGACTTGAAGGAGTTACCCAACGACCGTGTCTATTGGATCTGCAACCCCAACAACCCTACTGGCAATGTGATGACGAAAGGTATTATCGAGTATATGGTGCGCCGCTCCCCACGCTATACCTTTGTGGTCGACCAGTCGTATGAGGACTATACGAAGGAGCGGCTTATCCAACCCGAGGAGATGATAGACTGTCATAACCTGTTGGTGCTCCACTCCCTCAGCAAGCGGTTTGCCGTACCAGGACTGCGTATCGGTTATGTCACCGGTCATCCCGATGTCATCCAGTTGTTGCGTACCATACGTCATCCCTGGTCAGTGAGTGCCCTTGCCATCGAGGCAGGGAAATATCTGCTCAAGCGTAACGAGCCGGTGATTCCCGATCTGGATGACTATCTGTTGGAGACAGAGCGTCTGCGTGCTAACCTGCGACAGATAGAGGGGATTCGTGTCTTTGAGACCAAGACGAACTTCATGTTATGTGAGATAGAGCCTGCGACGAGTACGAAACTGAAGTTCTACCTCGTCCATGAGCATGGCATCCTGATACGTGACTGTTCTAATTTCACAGGACTCTCCGACCATTTCTTCCGTGTCGCCACACAACGACCAAAAGAGAATGACGCCTTGGTAGGCGCCATTCGCGAGTTTATCAGTAATCTTCCTGAGAATAAGGTTTAGAACCAGTGCATCAGAGAACGGAGGAAGGCTGTCAACTCACCAGTCATCTTCTGATGCTGCCACAGAGAGGGATGCCAGGAGGCACCATAGTAGATATCTCCATTCTGTGGGGTGAAGTCGAAGCGATATACCTCCTTGTCTCCGTCTTTCTTAGCCTCTTCCACTACTTCGTTCAGTGTCTTCTTGGCAATCTCTAATTCCTTGTCTAAGAGCATAGAGCCGCAGAGATACACAATCTTCGCGTTGGGGTTGTGCTGACGTACCTGTTTCAGGAATGTCTTATAAGCCTGCTTCAACAGTTTCACGTCGTAATTGTTGGTCGACAGGTCGTTGGTTCCCAAGTTGATACATACCACCTGTGGGGTATAACGGGAGAAGTCCCAACGCTCAGAACGGTCATAGAGATTGGTGTACTCATACTCTGTCGTCATCACGTTTTCCGGGGTACCCGTCTTCGGACCACCATAACTGCGATAGACACCAATACCGCTACGAGCCACCACGTATGCCATGGCGTTCAGACTACGACATGTCTGCTGGGCGTAGGTATAGTAATGATTCTCTGTCTCATACTCGAAAGGATCAGTCTTCTCGATACTCTCATTACCATAGCCACAGGTGATGGAGTTACCGATGAACTCGATACGACGGTCGGGGAGGGCAGGAGCCTCTAACAAGGTGCCGTCACAGTCGAGTACAAAGCCCCGGAACTCAGGTTTCAACTCATACCCCTCGATGACATACATCAGACGGATGCTATGCTCACCCTTAGGCAATGCGGTGGCGAGGGTTACCACAGAGTCCTTCTCTGCCATGAAGCCCACCTTGAAAGGTGCCGCCTCGTCAATCTGTGCCATGAAATAACCGCTCTTGGGTTTCGCTATCATCTTCAGACTGGTACCCGTAAAGCGGGCATTGATCTGCACACCAGGGAAGGTGAAGCGGGGACGCATGGGGTTATCGAAACAGATACGTCCGATGTACTGGATGTTCTTGTCCGTGGGGTTAATGACTTTACCCTTGATAGGAAGGGTCGTGGAGGCACTTGTCCAAAGGGTCAGTGCGGCAAACAGTGTTAGTAGTGTTGAACGTTTCATATAGATAGTTTTGATTTTCTGTCTGCAAAAATACTAAAAATTATGAACTATGAACTATGAACTATGAACTTTTTTCGTACCTTTGCAAGCAAAAGTACGAAAAATAAATGATGGACGAAGATTTTGACATCCGACAGGAGCAGTTCTCCTCCTCCGAGAAAGACTTTGAGAATGCGCTACGCCCCCTCTCTTTCAGCGATTTCAGCGGACAGCAGCAGGTGGTGGAGAACTTGCAGGTGTTCGTGGAGGCTGCGAAATATCGTGGGGAGCCTCTCGACCATACCTTGCTGCATGGTCCTCCAGGCTTGGGTAAGACGACGCTTTCGAATATCATTGCCAATGAGTTGGGAGTGGGTTTCAAGATTACCAGCGGTCCTGTGTTGGACAAGCCAGGCGACCTTGCCGGTATCCTGACATCCTTGGAGAAGAACGACGTATTGTTCATCGACGAGATCCATCGTCTGTCACCCGTCGTGGAGGAATACCTCTATTCCGCGATGGAGGACTATCGTATCGACATTATGATCGATAAGGGTCCGTCGGCACGAAGCATCCAGATAGACCTTAATCCGTTTACCTTGGTAGGTGCCACCACCCGTAGTGGTCTGCTGACGGCTCCCCTCCGTGCCCGTTTTGGAATCAATATGCACCTGCAGTATTATGAGCCGGAGACCCTGCAGAAGATTATCACACGCTCAGCCTCCATCCTGCGGGTACCTATCACTGCCGATGCCGCCGCGGAGATCTCTCGTCGCTCTCGTGGTACGCCCCGTATTGCCAATGCCCTGTTGCGTCGTGTCCGTGACTTCGCCCAGGTGAAGGGTACAGGACGTATTGACACGGAGATCACGAAGATAGCCCTGACGGCGTTGAATATCGACCAGTACGGACTGGATGAGATAGACAACCGCATCCTGCTGACCATTATCGATAAGTTCCGTGGTGGTCCTGTGGGTATCACAACCATTGCCACGGCGATTGGCGAGGATGCCGGAACAGTGGAGGAGGTCTATGAGCCATTCCTCATTATGGAGGGCTTCATCAAGCGTACTCCTCGTGGTCGTATGGTGACAGAACTTGCCTATCGTCATTTCGGACGTAATCCCTATACGGGGAATATTATGGAACCAAACCTGTTTGAGTAATTCATAGTTCATAGTTCATAGTTCATAGTTCATAGTTATGAAAGAGAGTATTGTTAAAGATAAAAGTAAAGAGTTTGCTCTTAGAATGATTAATCTTTACAAATTTCTGACGATTACGGCTGTGAATAAGGAGTTTGTTCTTTCTAAACAGGCTCTGCGAAGTGGAACTAGTATAGGGGCAAACGTGAAAGAGGCTTTGCGTGGTCAAAGCAGACCTGATTTTAGGGCAAAAATGGCAATTGCATTAAAAGAAGCAAGTGAAACAGAATATTGGATAGAACTTCTATATGAATCTGATTATATAGATGAGCCATCGTATACATCTATTATTAATGACAATAGGGAACTTATCAAAATACTAACCCGTATAGTTAAGAATACGGAATAACTATGAATTTTGAACTATGAACTATGAACTAAAAACAGGCGTTTTTGTAGGGAGTTTCGACCCCTTTACAGTAGGTCACGACTCTATCGTGACAAGAGCCTTGGGATTGTTCGACCGTCTCGTCATCGGGGTGGTGGGCGATCAGGTGCATAAACCCAATATGGCACCAGCCACTGAGCGTATGCAGGCAATTCAGGAGTTGTATGCCGATGAGGCTCGTATCGAGGTGAAACCCTATTATGGTCTTGCGGTCGACTTCGCCAAGGAGCAAAGTGCCCAGTATATTGTCAAAGGGGTGCGCTCCGTCAAGGATTTCGAGTACGAGCGTGAGCAGGCTGACATCAATCGGCAGATCAGTGGTATCGAGACCATCCTGTTGTTTGCGGAGCCACAGTATGCCAGTGTCAGCAGTAGTGTTGTCCGTGAGTTAAGACATTTCGGAAGGAGTGTTGACGAGTTCCTACCCAAGAGAAGAAACAACTATGAACTATGAATTATGAACTATGAACTAATATGAAACATCTCTTATATCTTCTTTGTATATTGAGTTTGGTGGCTTGTGGTACTACCAAGAAACAAGTGGAGCAACAACCCGTTGTCAGCATCCAGTTTAATGCGGACTCCGCCTATCAGTTCTGTGCCGCCCAGTGTAACTTCGGTCCTCGTATCATGAACAGTGAGGCACATGAGCAGTGTGCCCAGTGGATCACTCAGAAGTTCCAACAGTACGGTTATCATGTGGAGTTACAGAAAGCAGACCTCAAAGGCTATGACGGTACCATCCTGAAGAGTACGAATATCATCGCCAAAGCTCCCTCTCTGAAGGAGAGGGCGGGGGGTGAGGCAATCCTTATCTGCGCCCATTGGGACAGTCGTCCATGGGCGGATAACGACCCCAATCCTGACAACTGGCGGAAACCCGTGATGGCAGCCAATGACGGTGCCTCGGGTGTTGCTGTGATGCTCGAACTGGCTCGTCTGATTCAGCAGCATGACTCCTTGAATGTCGCTGTCGACTTCATCTGTTTCGATGCGGAAGACTGGGGTATTCCTCAATGGGATGAGACAGGTGACGGTACCGACTCATGGGCTCTGGGTGCGCAATACTGGGCAAAGAGCCAGCAGCAGAAAAGCAATGATCAACAGCCTTATCAATATGCCATCCTCTTGGACATGGTAGGAGGACAGGGTGCTAAGTTCTATCAGGAGGGCTATTCGATGCAGAAGGCTGGTCAGATCGTAGAGAAGGTATGGCGTGCAGCCAATGCCGCAGGCTATGGTAGTTTCTTCCCCATGCAGGAAAGTGGTTTTGTGACTGACGACCATGTCCCGGTGAATGATATCGCCAACATCCCTTGTGTGGACATCATCAACCATTATCCCGACTGTCAGCAGAGTTCTTTCGGTCCTACATGGCATACCGTCAATGACGACATGCAGCATATCGACAAGAATACCCTACAAGCAGTAGGACAAACCTTGGTACAGTTAATCTATAACGAGTAGTTTCTATATCTGTCCTGCCTCTACCATCAATACGACACGTTCTGTGAGACGGTCGATACCCTCTGGGTCGTATTTCTTCTTCAGACTGGCACCGAAAGCCCATGCAAAGGCTTGGTAGAATCCGGCACGGACAGGACCGAGGAACGCTTGTATTAACTCATAACCAGAGGAGTTGCTCTCACGATAGATCAGTTTGATCAACAGTTTTCCTTGTGAGTAAGTCAGTTTCTTCATCCGAGGCTTATACTCCTTCATGATACTCTTCTCCACCAGTTTCATGTGAGCATCCCTTGCTTTCTGGTCTGGCAGCGTCTCCAGGAACTCCGCAGTCTCCATCATGATGGCACGAGCCTCCTTGGCAATGGGTAACACAATCTTCACATTCTTCACCAGACGGTTATAAGCCTGTTGCTGTTTCTTACTACTGAACGAGACAGGAGGATAGACATAGACATTATTCATCTCCATATACTGGATACTGTCGCCATTCTCCAGCACCTTACCCACCTTCACAGTAGGTACAAAGGTAGGACTGTCGAGGTCGATGTCCTGCCGCTTCTGGTCGTTCTGGGCGAAGACGCCCATGGTCACCAGCATCATGCCGATCAGTAGCAATTGTCGCATATCGGGTGCGAAGGTACTAATAAGTATGTAAATTACAAAAGAATTTAGGTTTTTTAATCGATATACCAAACGTATGGTAGGTGGAATAACCGAAATGCGGTATTGTGAGCCTCCCCAATTCCCCCTACCTTTGCACCGACAAACTAAATGAGACGAAGCGATATGACGAATTTTATACTTGCAGACAATCAGGAACTGACGGCTTTCGCACTGAAGACACTCATCCGGGAGCATGAGAGTGCCACCCTCCATCATGCCACTGACAAGGAGCAACTGGTGAAACAGTTACAGGCAGAGGAGAGTAGTATTGTCATTCTCGACTACACCTTATTTAATATAGAGGATGAAGACCAGTTGCTGATCATCATCGAACGGTTCCCACAAGCACAGTGGCTGATGGTGAGTGACGACCTGACAGCGCCACTGATGCGTAAGTTGGTATATACTGTCCGTAATGTGGGTATCGTATTCAAGGACTCACCGTTTAAGTTGTTCCGCCATGCCATTGAGTATGCCATCCGTGGTGAGCGTTATCTATGCCAGCGTGCCGCTGAGGTACTCATCTGTCAACAGGCAGAGGAAGAGCAACACGCAAAAGTGCTGACCCATACAGAGATAGAGATCCTACGTGGAGTAGCACAAGGGAAAACGACCAAGGAGATAGCCTACGAGCGTTTCTCCAGTGTCCATACGGTGAATACCCATAAAAAGAATATATTCAGGAAACTGCAGGTGAATACCGCCCACGAGGCTGTGAAATATGCTTTCCGTGCCGGACTGGTAGACCCCTCAGAGTTTTATATTTAAGTGATTATGAAGAAACAGACCATTGCTATTGATACCCCTTATGTACGACCTGATGCCTATGGCTCATTGTCCGTACCCATATACCATAATGTCGCCTTCGAGTTTGAGGATGCCCAGCAGATGGCAGATGCTTTCTGCAACCGTATCAAGGCTCCCGACTATGCCCGTGTGGAGAATCCTACTGTTACGAACTTGGAACAGCGTGTACGTTCTTTGACGGGTGCTGCCCATGTGACTGCCTTCAACTCAGGTATGGCGGCTATCAGTAACACCCTCCTTGCCGTCGCAGCACAGGGGAAGAACATCGTGACCTCTCATCATCTTTTTGGTAACACACTTGCCTTAGTATCCAATACCCTCTTGCGTTTTGGTGTGAAACCCCGTTTGCGTGACCTGACTAATCTGCAAGCAGTGGAGGATGCTATTGATGAGCATACTTGTTGCGTGTTCCTGGAGATTGTCACTAACCCGCAGTTGGAGGTTGCTGATCTCCACGCTATTGCAGAGATTGCCCATCAGAAAGGTGTTCCTGTGATTGCCGACTCGACAGTGATTCCCTTTACGGAGACCCATTTGAAAGAGGTTGGCGTGGATGTGGAAGTGGTATCCAGTACGAAATACCTCTCTGGGGGTGGCACGTCACTGGGTGGACTGGTCATCGATTATGGTACTTTTCCACTGATTAACCAGCGCATCAAGTATGAGTTATTGTTTAACCTCGGCGCTTATATGACCCCACAGGCTGCCTACTTACAGACATTAGGACTGGAGACACTGGATGTGCGTTATCAGCGACAGGCTACCAATGCCCTGCAACTGGCTAAGAGTTTGCAGGAACTGGGTATGATTCAGCATGTCAACTACATCGGACTGGAGGACAATCCGTACCATGACCTTGCCCAGCGACAGTTCGGGAAGACGGCTGGTGCTATGCTGACATTCGACTTGGCAAGCAAGGAGGCGTGTTTCCGCTTCCTCAACCGTCTGCGACTCATCCATCGAGCCACCAATCTCTTCGATAACCGTACGTTGGCGATTCATCCGGCAAGCACTATCTTCGGACTCTTCCCACCCCAACAGTTGGAGAAGATGGATGTGCGGCAGACCACCATCCGCCTGTCCGTAGGACTGGAGGCTGTAGAGGATTTGTTTAAGGACATTCAACAAGCATTAGGAGATGACTTATAGTTTTGACAAGATCATAGACCGTCGTGGCAGTGGTGACCTGAAGCATGAGGTACTGCAAGAGCGATATGGACGTGACGACCTGTTGCCGTTATGGGTCGCTGATATGGATTTCGAGACACCACCCTTTATCACAGAGGCATTACGTCATCGCCTCGACCACTCCTTGTTTGGCTATACGGTAGTACCTGACGAGTTATGGACTACCATTATCCAATGGATTCATGACCATCACGGGTGGGACATACGTCGTGAGTGGCTGACCTATATTCCTGGTATTGTGAAAGGAATTGGGATGGCTATTAACGTGTTCTCGCAAGAGGGTGACAAGGTGATAATCCAACCTCCCGTCTATCATCCCTTCCGACTGACTCCACAGGGCAACGGACGGAAAGTGGTCTATAACCCGTTAAAGCGATTGTCTGATGGGAATTACGAGATGGACTTTGAGCAGTTAGAACAGATAACGGATGAGCATTGTAAGATACTAATACTGAGCAATCCCCATAACCCTGCAGGTATCTGCTGGAGAGAGGAGACACTTCGGCAGTTAGCACATTTCTGTTATCAACATCATATCCTCGTCTTATCGGATGAGATACATAGTGATATGGCTCTCTTCGGCAACCGCCACGTCCCATTCGCTACAGTCAGTGAGGAGGCGGCACAGTGCAGTATCACCTTCGGTGCCCCGTCTAAAACCTTTAATATCGCAGGAATCGTCAGCAGTTACGCCATTGTCCCTAATGATAGCCTACGTCGGCGCTTCTATACATGGTTGGAGGCGAATGAGTTGAACGATCCTCCCCTGTTCTCCACCATCGCCACCATCGCCGCCTATCAGCAAGGTGAGGAATGGCGCAAGGAGATGCTCCACTATGTGGAAGGGAATATCCGTTTCGTAGAGGAGTATTGCAAAGCGCATTTGCCAAAGATAAAACCACTTCGCCCACAAGCGTCTTTCTTAGTATGGCTTGACTGTCGTGCGTTGGATTTAAGCCATGAACAACTCATCGACTTGTTCGTCAACAAAGCACATCTCGCCCTTAATGATGGAGAGATGTTCGGACCTGGCGGTGAGGGCTTTATGCGCATGAACGTCGGAACGCCCAGAAGTGTCCTTTTGCAGGCTTTGCAGCAGTTAGAGACAGCATATACCAAACGTTAGGTATATGAAATGCCACAAGAGTGCGATTGTACGGTATGCTAAAAGCCACTACCTTTGCAGACAGATAATTACACAAAAACATCAAGAATATGGCAAACATCGCCCACAACTTAATTGACTTGCTCGGTAACACTCCGTTACTGGAACTAAGTCGTACAGAGAAGAAAGAACGGTTGAAAGCCCGTATCATCGTGAAATTAGAGTTGTTTAACCCTGCACGAAGCGTGAAGGATCGTGTGGGTTTCGCCATGCTCGATGACGCGGAGCGTCGTGGTCTGATCAATAAAGACACCACGATTATTGAACCCACCAGTGGCAATACGGGTATTGGGCTTGCTTTGGTAAGTGCCATACGTGGCTATCGCCTGATACTCACCATGCCAGAGGCGATGTCGCTGGAACGTCGCAAACTGCTCAAGGCACTGGGTGCAGAACTGGTACTGACTCCTGCCTATGAGGGAATGGCTGGTGCTATCCGTAAGGCACAGGAGTTAGCCCAAGAGATTGGTAACGCCTATATCCCCCAACAGTTTGAGAACAAAGCAAACGCAGAAATCCATCGCAAGACGACAGCAGAGGAAATATGGCGTGACACCGACGGGAAGGTAGACATTTTAGTAGCAGGCATTGGTACTGGTGGCACCATCACTGGTGTCGGAGAGGTATTGAAGAAGTATAACCCCCATATTCAAGTAATTGCCGTGGAGCCCGACAGTTCTCCTGTATTGAGTGGAGGGAAGCCAGGTCCTCACAAACTGCAAGGTATTGGTGCAGGCTTCGTCCCCAAGGTACTGAACACAACCGTCTACGACGAGATTATCCGTATCAAGGATGAGGAGGCATACGATCGTGGACGACAACTTGCACGTACGGATGGCGTTCTGACTGGCGTGTCATCGGCTGCCGCCGTCGCTGCTGCTATCCGGGTTGCGAAGCGTCCAGAGAACGAGAAAAAGAATATTGTGGTCATTTTACCAGATACCGGTGAGAGGTATCTGAGTACACCTATTTATAATTTCGAATAACGATGAGCGATACTAAGAAACTAAGCCTCATCGCCTTCAGCGGTGATTTCGACAAGTTGACAGCAGTCTTCACCCTTGCTACGGGTGCCGCTGCTGTTGGATACGAGGTTAACATCTTCTTTACTTTCTGGGGGCTGGATGCCATCAAGAAGAAACAGGGACGTGCATTCCTTGGCGCTAACTGGTTGACAAAGATTTTCGGTTTCATGATGGGAGGATTGAAGTCGACCCCCACGAGCCGCTTCAACTTCTGTGGTGCTGGTCCTAAGATATTCCGATATCTGATGCGTAAGAATAATGTGGCAACCTTAGAAGAATTGGTTGAGGCGGCAAAAGTATTGGGTGTCAATTTATATGCTTGCGAGATGGCAATGCATGTGCTGGGATTGAAGAAAGAAGACTTCATCCCTGAAGTCAAGGACGTGCTGGGGGTAGCAACCTTCCTGCAACTCTCAGAGGGAGGACGGACAATGTTTATTTAAAATTGAAGATATGGCAACAAAGACATTAGACATCACGAAGGAACATTGCCCGATGACCTTCGTCAAGACCAAGATCGAACTGGCTAAGTTACAGGCAGGCGACATTCTGGAGGTTCTGCTCTCAGAAGGAGAGCCACTGGACAATGTGCCCCGCAATGCGGTAGATCAAGGCTATGAGGTGCTCTCTGTAGAGCATGTAGAGGGAACAACACATAAAGTAATTATCAAGAAATAAAAAAGACTAAACTATGGCAGATTCAAATCTTCAGCGCAGTGTGACCACTGCCACCGCCAGAAAACTGGCGACCACCACTAAGACTGCCCCTCAGATGGGTAGTATCACTCCAAGACTTCTCCTGAAACTCCTTCCATGGGTTCAGGTCAGTGGCGGTACTTACCGCGTCAACCGCACCAAGGTAGAACTCAAGAAGACGGAGCGTCTGAATATTGAGTATCTGAATGGGGTTCCCTCGTTTACCGCAAAGAGTCTGAAACAAATTCCTTTGTTCTCTGCTTTCGATGATGAGATTGTGACTCGTCTGGCAAGTTCCTTCGAGACTGTCGAGGTATCACTGGGTAACCTCTTTGTCAAAGAAGGCAAAGACAAACAGAAGTTCTTCATCGTTGCAAGTGGGCAGGCGGAGGTCATCAACAAAGGTCCTCATGGAGAGGAGTTGCGTATCGCCCTGCTGGGTGACGGTGAGTTTTTCGGTGAGGCAGACCTTCTGAATGACGCAGCCTCCACAGTCAGCGTACGTGCTGTCACACCCTCCGTGTTCCTCTCCCTGAAACTCTCCGAATTAGAGAAATTCATCAAGGAGGTTCCAGACTTCCGTCAGACTTTCCAGAAGGCTGTCGACAAGCAGTTACGTCTGAAAGCAACTGTCAATGATCATGGTGAGAAACATATCGACCTTGTCAGTGGTCACGAGGAGGATAATATCATCCCAGAGACCTATATCGACTACGAGGAAAATCCGACGGAATACAGTCTCAACACCTTACAGACTGTAGTACGTGTCCACACTCGTGTGAGCGATCTCTATAATAATCCTTACAACCAACTCGAAGAACAACTGCGCCTCTCTATAGAGAGTATCAAAGAGCGTCAGGAATGGGAACTCATCAACAACAACCAGTTCGGACTGCTTGCCTCCGTCAGTCCTGCCCATCGTATCACGACCCGCTATGGAGCACCGACACCTGATGACCTCGACGAATTGCTGTCATTGGTATGGAAGGAGCCTGCTTTCTTCGTAGCCCATCCTCGTGCGATTGCCGCCTTTGAGCGTGAGTGTACATGGCGTGGAGTACCACCAGTAACTACTGATCTCTTCGGAACGAAAGTCATTCTTTGGCGTGGGGTTCCCTTGATACCTTCTGACAAGGTGGAGGTAGAAGGACAGTTCCTGACAGGTCGTGGTGTGGGAACAACGAAGATCATCCTCGTCCGTACTGGTGAGAAGAACCAAGGTGTGGTTGGTCTGCACCAGAGTGGTATCCCTGGTGAGATTGCCCCGTCGCTCAGTGCCCGTCTGATGGGTCTCGACAAGTTTGGTGTCGCCTCCTATTTGTTGACCAAGTACTTCAGTCTTGCGGCATTGACAGACGATGCCATTGCTGTCCTTGAGAATGTAGAGGTAGGCTATTACCACGACTACCAGCATCGTAATAAAGTAGAGAAATAGATAAAAGAATGATAGAGACATTTAATAATCCCTATTCCGCACAAGACACCCTGGTCTTAGAAACCCTACGGCGTGTGGCTCAGGATTTCTGCCCAGACGAGGTACGTGCTGAACGTCAGGCTATCTTGCCTGACGAGCAGTTGAACCTCAATGCGCTGGAACTGCCCTTCGGGGTGGAGCGTCCTGCTGAGGGAGGTGCGACAACATCGCATCCCACCCATGAGGCGTTGCCCGACGACAGTGGGTTCGGCATCGGAATCCCTGAGACCCAGAAGTTGCGCCAATTGCACTATGAGGAAGCCGACACGCTGGACTCCGACCAGATCAAGAAAGACTTCCCCATTCTGCGGCAGAAGGTGAACGGGCATGATCTTGTATGGCTTGACAATGGTGCCACGACACAGAAGCCCAACGTGGTAATTGATAAGATCTCGGATTATTACCGTAACTATAATTCGAATATCCACCGTGGTGCCCACACACTGGCGGCACGTGCCACAGATGCCTACGAAGAGGCACGCCAGAAGATAGCCAACTTCATCAATGCACCATCTTCCGATAATATCGTCTTCGTGCGTGGTACCACAGAGGGCATCAACTTTGTGGCACAGACTTTCGGCAGACAATATCTTGGCGCTGGTGACAACGTCATTGTCTCAGAACTAGACCACCATGCCAACATCGTACCTTGGCAGCGTATCGCTCAAGAGCGGGGCGCAGACTTGTTTGCTATCCCTACCGACAAAAACGGAGACCTCATCCTCTCGGAACTGGAGCGTCTCATCACACCCCGTACACGAGTGGTCTCAGTCGGACATGTCAATAACACATTCGGAACAATCAATGATGTGCAGCGTATCATCGATATCGCTCACTCCCACCAGGTGCCTGTCCTCATTGATGGTGCCCAATCGATTGCCCATACACCTGTCGACGTACAGGCTCTGGGAGCCGATTTCTTCGTATTCTCAGGACATAAGATTTACGGTCCCAATGGTATCGGCGCCGTCTATATCAGTCAGGAGTGGCTCAACAAACTACAGCCCTGGCAAGGCGGTGGTAACATGATCAAGGACGTGACGATAGAGCATACAGAATACAATCAGGCACCGGCACGTTATGAGGCTGGTACGCCTAATGTGGTTGATGCCATCGGACTGGGTGCCGCCCTCGACTACGTGAGCCGTATCGGCATACGCAATATCGAGCATCATGAGCATCAACTCACGGAGTATGCCCGTGAGCAACTGGCGCAGGTACCGGGGTTACACCTTATCGGCAATCCCAAGCATCGTGTCTCTGTCGTCAGTTTCTACCTTGACAATATTCCTGTTCCTGAGGTAGGGACATTGCTTGACAAAGAGGGTATCGCCGTCCGTGCGGGTCACCACTGTGCCCAACCTGCCCTTCGTGCCTTGGGACATGAGATGTCTGTACGACCCACCTTCGCCCTCTATAACACCCGTGAAGATGTCGATAAACTCGTTATCGCCCTACGGAAAATAGTAAACAGCAAGTAAAAATTAAGGTATCAGAGTAAAAATGGCAAAGATCATAGTAAATGGTGAGGCGCAGGAAGTACAACTTCCACTCACCCTGACCGAGTTAATCAAGCAGAATGACGTACAGCAGCCAGAAATGGTCAGTGTACAGGTGAATGAGGATTTCGCTGACCGCTCCGAATGGGATGGTATACAGATCAAGGAAGGTGACACTGTCGACTTCTTGTACTTCATGGGAGGAGGGGGGGTTTAGTTCATAGTTCATAGTTAAGAGTTCATAGTTAAGAGTTCATAGTTTTGTGTTATGTACGATTTTACTGAAGAGCAGATACAACGTTACTCACGACATATCCTTTTACAGGATGTCGGCGTGGAGGGACAGGAGAAGATCCTCAATGCTAAGGTACTCGTAGTGGGTGCTGGCGGATTGGGAGCCCCCGTCTCCCTTTATCTTGCGGCAGCAGGTATTGGTCGTATCGGCATTATTGATGCCGATGTGGTCGACCTCTCCAACTTACAACGCCAAGTCATTCATTTTACCAAGGACGTGGGAGTACCTAAAGTAGATAGTGCCAAGGAGAAAATCCTTGCCATCAACCCTGATGTGAAGGTGGATACCTTCCATGAGTTCCTATGGTCTGGCAATGCACTGGATATTATCAAGGAATATGACTTCATCGTTGATGGCACAGACAACTTTCCTGTGAAGTTTCTCATCAACGATGCCTGTGTGATGGCTGGCAAGCCCTTCTCGCATGGAGGCATCCTGCGTTTTAATGGACAGACGTTTACACATCTGCCTGGCACAGCCTGCTACCGCTGTTTCTTCAAAGAGCCGCCACCCCCTGGAGCAGTACCCACCTGTTCACAGGCTGGTGTCTTAGGAGCCATCGCAGGTATGTTAGGTACTATCCAGGCTGCGGAGACCTTGAAATATTTCACAGGTGTTGGTGAGTTGTTGACTAACCGTCTGCTGACTTTCGATGCCAAGACAATGCTGTTCCGTACCATCCCTGTCAAACAACGTCCTTCGTGTGCCATCTGTGGTGAACACCCAACCATCACGAAGTTGATTGACTATGAACAGGCTGCATGTGACTTAAAACATTAAAACGATGAGAATCAACCAAAATGTCATTGACGAGATGATAGCACAGGCTCAGAAAGATGCCCCCAATGAGACCTGTGGCTATCTCTTGGGTGCTGATGATGTCGTCACAGAAAACTACTGGATGGAGAATATCGACCATTCGTCAGAGCATTTCTCCTTTGCGCCTAAGGACCAGTTCGCTGCCTTGAAATACGCACGTTCTAAGGGACTGAGGATTCTTGCCAACTGGCACAGCCATCCCGCTTCTCCCTCACGTCCTTCCCAAGAGGATCTTCGACTTGCCAACGATCCTACCATCCGTTATGCCATCCTCTCATTACATGAGGGCATCCACCTCAACTCCTTTAAGATTCTTAATGGGGAGGTGATCAATAAGGAACAGCATCTGTGATGTCCTGTATCACAAGACCCGCAAGCATAAAACCAAAGATGGCGGTGATATGGGCGAGAGTACCATTGATTTGCGCTTTGGAAGAGCACCACTCATGGTTCAACAGCGTAGGATCTCCAGGTCCGTTTTTCGCCTTAGGGCACATACACTGCTCTGTGCCACAGGTAGCGTTATGACCTCTGTTCTGTAAGAGTTCATCAGAGAAGACACATTGGAATTTCCGCTTCGGGAAGCGTTTCTGTTTCTTGAAGCGGTTTCTTAACGCGCGAGCCAACGGGTCACCCTTCACCTTCCAGAACTCAGCCACTTGGATCTTCGTAGGGTCGAGTTTCAAAGCAGCACCCATGGACGAGAAGAACTTCGCCTTTGTCTGACAGGCGAGTTCGATGAGTAATGCCTTGTCCTTCAGAGAGTCAATGGCATCAATGATATAATCGTAAGTCTCTATCTGAAACTCATGAGCAGTCTCTTCCGTGAAAATCTTCTGTAGTGCCACTATCTCCGCACTGGGATTGATCGACAGCAAACGTTCTTTCAGCGCTTCCACTTTCACCTGTCCTACCGTCTCCGTAGTAGCCATTAACTGACGGTTGATGTTGGTGATGCACACACGGTCGGAGTCGACGATCGTCAACTGCCGGACACCACTGCGCACCAGACTCTCAGCACACCAAGAGCCGACACCGCCTACACCAAAGATTATCACCCGTTGCTGGGCAATATGGTCTACCACCTCATTGCCCAGCAATAGTTCCGTACGTCTGAATATCGCTTTTTCTATTGCCATCTTCTTATAGTTCTGCTACAACCTCAATCTCTACCAATGCTCCTTTTGGCAGAGCCTTCACGGCAACAGCGGAACGGGCGGGATAAGGCTGTGAGAAGAACTCGGCATAGATATTATTCATTTCCGCGAAGTCTGCCATATCTGCTAAGAACACCGTCGTCTTCACGACATGGCTCATATTGATACCAGCCTCTTCCAGCACAGCCTTCACATTATTCAGAGACTGACGGGTTTGCTCTTGGATGCCACCCTCAACGAAACTTCCCGTATTCGGGTCGATGGGAATCTGTCCAGATGTATAAATCAGGTTTCCCACTTGAATTGCCTGACTATATGGTCCAATAGCCGCAGGCGCTTTTTTGGTGTTGATTGCTTTCATATCTCACTATTTTTCGGCAAAGATACGAAATTGTTTTCAATCATCCATCATTCCTTTATATCATTTTACAACAGAAGGTATCTATACCTAATTTATGGTATATAAAAATGCCATTCAAAGGGTATTGTGGGAATGTGGATTTCGCCGTACCTTTGCATCGTCGAAAAGACAAAATAACGTGTCTTAGAGACAGCGTAACAAAATAACAAATAAAAAGGAAAGAAAAATGAAAACAATGATGATGAACATGCGAATGTGTTGCTGTTGTTGTAGCAGCATGCAGATGATGCGTAATGATAAGGAGGAGAGAAGTAACCAACACATTATTAATATATATAAAGAACGACAAGAACATGAGAAAATCAGTATTCACCATAGCATTGCTCTTAGGGCTGCAAGTTAGTCTGACAGCCGGAGCACAGAACGAGCAGGTAACCCTCCGCGTACAGAATGCCGTACGCCCATTGGTAGAGAAATGGGTTGCCGAGTATACAAAAACCAACCATAACACCGCTTTCCAAATCGTTTCGGGGAAAGCCACCAACACAGAACATCAGATATCATTTGTAACAGAGCAGGATGCCGAGGCTGTATTCTTTGCCCGCTATGCCGTACTGCCCGTGGTGACGAAATCGTCGGAGGCAGCACAGTTGCTGGGCAGCAAGCGTCTGAATGCCAAGAAGTTGAAGAGTCTTTTCTTCGTGAAAGACGAGTTTGACGATGACACGAAGGAGAGCAAGGCAGAGCAAGCGCTTCATATCTACACAGGTAATAGTCAGCAGTCGGCATCCAGAGCCTATGCCCAGAGTTTCAAGCAGGAGACGAGTTCGTTTAAGGGTAAAAAGATTTCAGGTGATGACAGTTTCCTTAATACCGCATTGAGCCGCGACCCGTTAGGTATCGCCATCAACTCACTCTCCAACATCTTCGATTTGCAGAGCCGTCAGTTACGCAGTAACCTCACCCTCGTGCCACTAGATATTGACAAGCATGGTGAGCAGATACTCGACGAGGCTCGTCTGGATGACATCATCCTGTTGTTGGAGCAACAGCATTACGCGGAGATTCCTACAGGTAAGATAGGACTTGAATACGATCATCACGACAGTCAGTTGAACGATTTCGTTCGCTGGATATTGACTGACGGAAACAAATACATTCATGAGTATGGCTTGTTGCAACTCCCACAGAAGGAGTTGACGGCACAGTTGCGTCGCACAGAGCAACAAGACCTCGCACAGAAATAAATCAGGTAGAAAGGGTAAAAAGATGAAAACGAGATTAGTGCTATTTCTAATAGTGCTGGCTACGGTATTGCCGTCAGCCGCACAGACCACCATCACGGGTCATATCGTGGATGCCCGTACAGGAGAGTCGTTAATAGGAGCCTCCGTGGTCCCCAAGTCAAGCAAGGAGTTAGGTGCCGTGACAGACGTAGATGGTAACTTCACCTTGGTAACCAATGTGGAACTGCCCCTCACCCTGAGTGTCCAGTATGTAGGCTATCGTCCACAGGAGGTGGATGTCTATGATGCCTCCGAGCCAGTGGATATCCAGTTGAGCGATAATGCCAGTCGCCTGAACGAGGTCGTAGTCATTGGCTACGGTGAGCAGAAACGTCTGGAACTGACCAGTGCCATCTCCAGTGTAAGCAGTGAGGTGTTGCGCCAGCAGAACAACTCCGTGGAGAGTGCATTGCAAGGTGCCGTGGCGGGTCTGAATGTCACCCAGACCAGTGGACAGCCGGGTGCCGCCAGCATCATCCGCATCCGTGGCGGTAACTCCATCACAGGAGGTAACGAGCCATTATATGTCATCGACGGTTTTATTGTCTATAACGATCCCGCCTCCACTCGTACAGGAGCCAAGACCAGTGATGCGACACTCGACCCGCTCGCCTTCCTGAATCCTGCCGATATCGAGAGTATCGAGGTGTTGAAAGACGTGAGTGCCACTGCTATCTATGGTACCCGTGGTGCCAATGGTGTCATTATCATCACGACCAAGAAGGGTTCACATGGACGTAACAACATTACCTATAACGCCTCTTTCGGGTGGAGCACGATTGGTAAGAAACTGAACTATCTGAATGCCCAGCAGTGGGTAGGACTCTGGAACGAGTTATATGATAATGGGGAGGTGGGTTATCATATCGACACCCCCACCCAGAGTTACGACTGGCAGGATGCTGCATTACGCACTGGTTTCTCGCAGGAACACCAGTTATCAGCAGTCGGCGGTGATGAGATCTCCCGTTATAGTATCAGTGGTGGCTATAAGAGTCAGGATGGTATCCTGAAAGGTACCGGGTTGAAACGTTATGTGGGTCGCGCCAACTACGAGCGTAACATCTTCAAGACCCTGTTGGTGGGTGTCAATGCCAATGGTGCCTATAACAAGGTGACGGGTGTCGCTGACAATAGTGGCAGTATGTTCTCACCCAGTCCTTGGGTGGCAGCCATCTCCCATACCCCATACACATCTATCTATAATGCTGACGGCACGTATAACTACGAGCCTACTCCAACCAGTGTGGATATCTATAACGGACGAGTAGGTAACCCTATCAGTGACTTAGAGAATACGAAGGCAGAGACTGAGAATACCCGTTTTATCGGAACGGGCTTTGCGGAGTGGACCGTTATCCCACAATTGAAGTTGAAGGCGAGTCTGGGTGCCGATATCTCGAATACCCGTCAGAGTTACTATGCCCCCTCTTATACTACCGGCGGTCTTGCCAACAACGGCTATGCGTCAGTAGGACAGACGAAGACCACGACATGGCAGACAGAGTACACGGCGACTTACAGCAATGTCTTCAAGCGTGTACACTCCCTGACGGCATTATTGGGTTATACCGCACAGCACACCGACCGCAGCAGTGTCGCTACTACTTCCTATGGTTTCAGCAACGATGCCACAGGTTATGATAATCTGGGAGCCGCTGCCACTACATTACCATCTGTCAGCAGTCATTATATCTCCACCTTGCAGTCGTGGATCGGTCGTGTGAACTATAGTTATGACTCCCGTTATAATGCCTCACTGACATTACGTGCCGACGGTTCCAGCCGTTTTGCCGACAACCACCGCTGGGGCTGGTTCCCCTCCTTGGGTCTGTCTTGGAATATCGACCGTGAAAAATGGCTCCACTTAGGTAAGAGTGTTGACTTCCTCCAGTTGCGTGCCTCTATCGGTACGGTGGGTAACCAGGAGATTGGTGACTATCAGTTTGCTGCCAATGTAGTACCTCGCACGGTAATTATCAATAACCAAAAGGCTACGAGTTACATCATTGAGAATAAGTCGAACCCAGACCTGAAATGGGAGACAACGACCTCCTATAATATAGGACTGAGCACTGGTTTCTTCCAGAATCGTCTGACTGTCACGTTGGATGCTTATTATAAGAAAACCAAGGATCTGCTGCTGGACGTTCCTGTTGAGCAGGTGACAGGTTTCTCCACTGTTCTCCGTAATGTGGGCTCTGTAACAAACAAGGGTGTGGAACTGGAGATTGGTGGTGTACTGATAGACAACAAGAACTGGAAGTGGAACGTGAACGGTAATATCGCCCATAACAAGAACGAGGTGACCAGTCTGGGCGACTCAGAGTATTTCCTGCCCGACTTTGCGGCAGTGGGCACTTTACAGTATATCAATCCGCTGATTGTCAAGGTGGGTGAACCGCTCGGTACTTTTTACGGTTATCGCTTCAAAGGTATCATCCAGTCGGACGAGGATCTCAGCAGTCTGCCTGCACAGACCATCTCTACCGTAGAGCCAGGCAACCCAAAGTTCGAGGATGTCAATGGCGATGGTGTGGTGAACGAGCAAGACCGTGTGGTATTGGGCAATATCCAGCCAAAGTTCACCTATGGCTTCAATACGAAGGTTGCCTATAAGAACTGGGACCTCTTCGTCAGCATCAGCGGTAGTTATGGCAACAAATTATTCAATGCACTCGCCTGTCGCTTAGACCGTGGTAACGGCTATTATTACAATCCCCTTGCCGAGGTTGCCAACCGCTGGACAGTTACCAACCCCAGCAATACGATCCAGAAAGCAAGTAGTGCCACCTCTATCTATGCGGACGACCGTTTTGTGGAGAATGCCAGTTACTTGAAGTTCCGCAATATCCAGTTGGGCTATACCCTGCCTGTCCCACAGATTACCAAGGACGCGAAACTGCGTCTGTATGTGTCGCTACAGAACTTCTTCACGATTACCAAGTATAGTGGTTACGACCCAGAGGCTAACCGTAACGGTATCGATGAGACCAGTGCCTTGTATCAGGGAGTAGACTATGGTGCCTATCCTGCCGCCAAGACCGTGTTAGTTGGCTTTAACATCACATTATAACGAGATAACGAAAATTATGAAAAAGAATTTACTATATATAGCAGCATTGCTGCTCAGCAGTTGCGCTGACTTGGAGCAGAAATCCATCAGTTCCATCGACAAGGATAATTTCTATCAGAGCAAGGAGGATATCGAGACAGCCGTCAATGGTATCTATCAGGAATTCACAGTGGACGGTTTCTATGGGATGTTCAATAACCAGAGTGTCTACATCAATGACTTACAGACCGACTATGTGAAAGCAGGAGCCCAAACTAACTCGGCACATATCCGTGAACTCAGCAACTTTGCCGTGCAGCCCACGAATGTCTTTGTGAGTTATGCGTGGGAGGAACACTATACCGCCATCAACCGTGCCAATGTAGTGATCGACAAGGTCAGCGAAGCCTCTTGGCTTGATGAGCAGTCGAAACAGAATTATATCAACGAGGCTCGCTTCCTCCGTGGTTTCATGTACTTCAATTTAGTACGTTATTTCGGAGGTGTACCCATCGTCCTGCATGATGGTGAGGGAGAGGGTGCAGCCCGAAATAGTGTGGACGAGGTGTATGAACAGATCGTCGACGATCTCACCGCTGGCGAGAACCTGCCTGCTAATTATACCACTCTCGACAGTAAGGCTTCCAGTCTTGCAGCCTCCGCACTCCTCTCTAAGGTCTATCTCGTATGGGCACAGACCAGCAGTGAACAGGGAAAGGCTCATCAGCGTGACTATTACCAGAAGGCCATCCAATATGCGGATAAGGTCATCAACTCCGGTAAGTACAGTCTCCTTGACAAATTCATCGACAACTGGTCGGTAGACAAGAAGAATGGTCCAGAACATATCTTCTCCATCGAGCACGACCGCACCATCAATGGTAATGTGTCAGGACACTGTACGTTCGCCACCAACTGGAGTAACTCAGAGCCGGTGCTGCTTGCCACCAGCGATAAGTATTATGAGCAGACAGACCCTCGGGACCAGCGTCGTGACGGCTCATGGGCAAAGCGTCTCTACAATCCCAACACGGGCGAGGACTTTGAGTTTACCATCCCTCGCTTCCGTAAGTATATCGACTCGCTCAACTATGCCAATCCGTCCTCTCCTGGTAACTCCGCAGGACAGTCTGTCAACACCACCATTATCCGCTATGCAGAGGTGTTGTTGATCAAGGCAGAGGCAGAGAACGAGTTAAACGGTCCTACAACTGCTGCCTATGATGCCATCAATCAGGTGCGCCGCCGTGCCTACTGGAGTCCTTATGAGAATACTCAGTTCACACCCTCTGATGGCTCCGCCCTCGAACTGTCTGGACTAACCCAGGCTGAGTTCCGGGAGCGACTGCGTGAGGAACGCCGTTTGGAGTTTGTACTGGAAGGACAGCGTTGGTTCGACCTCATCCGCTGGCATATCCTCGTCAAGTATGTGAAGGCTAATACGCCAACAGACGCGGAGACACTGGGCACCAAGACTACCAAGATACAGAATGTGTCGAAGAAAAACTACCTGTTGCCACTCCCACAAGACCAACTTATCCTGAATCCCAATCTGGAACAGAACTGGGGCTATAGCGGTGAGACGGGTGATGGACCTTATGGAGCGGAGTATGAGTAGGATTGAAAAATTGAAGAATTGAAGTAATCGTCGAAAGACGCTTTTACAAAGCGAAGCGACTAAAAGAATTGAAATAATAAAACATAAACATGATGAAACAGATTGTAAAAACAACATTGGCAGTCATTGCACTTGCCACCTTTACCAGTGAAGTAACCGTTGCTCAGCAACAAGTCGCTAACAATCGTCGTGAGCGCATCCTGCAAGTGCTCGACCAGAGTCGTCCTAACGAGTATGTACCTGCCGCCTTCTTTCTTCATTTCGAGAATAAACTCGGACGGAAGGCAGTACAGGACCATAAAGACTTCTACCGTGCTACGGACATGGACTTCGTGAAGGTATTCTATGAGATTGTCGTTCCACAAATTGACATCAAGAGTGGTAAGGACTGGGAGAAGGTTCCTGTCTATGGAGAGGATTTCTTCGAGCCACAGGTTGCCGTCATCGAGGACCTCGCCCGTGAGTTCGGCAAAGAGGCATTCATCCTACCGACGGTCTATTCACCATTGGCACTTGCTCACCAGACCTTAGGACGTGGTAAAGACTTGAAGAAACTGGCTGAGGAGAATCCCGCTGCTTTCGGCAAGGCTATCAAGAACCTGTCACTCTCTATCGAGAACTACCTGCGTGCTGCCCGTAAACGTGGTGCCGATGGTTTCTATGTGTCCAGCCAGGGTGGTGACGGCAACTCTCTGTCACCGAAAGTATGGAATGAACAGGTACGCCAGTGGGACAAGCATGTCTCTGAGGTGGCAAACGAGATTGGTGAGATCAACATCCTGCATATCTGCGACTATGGCACACCGTTCAAGAATGCGGAGGCGCTCTATGCTTTTGCCGACTATCCTGCCAGCATCATTAACGTACCTTTGAACTTCTCTGATGGCTCTACCCTCAACCTCAAAGAGGCGCAACAGCGTTTCGGTCGTCCTATCTTCGGAGGCTTGGAGCGTCTGGGAGTTATTGCCAACGGAACTATAGAGGAGGCGAAGAAAGCAGTGGATAAAGTGCTGGAGAACGCTTCACCTAATTTCATCCTTGGTGCCGACTGCACCGTGCCTGGAGATACTGACTGGGACAAGTTACGTGCCGTGATAGACTATGCGCACACATGGCGCATCAACCATAATAAATAGCCATTTTTTCCGTTAATTATCTAAATGAAACAAATGATTGTTTGGATGGGCGCCCTTATCGTGGGCGCCATCCTTGGTTTACTACAAGTGGGGTGGCTTGACGACGTGATGAACTTCGTCGCTACGATCTACGTGCGGTTGTTCCAACTGCTTGCCGTTCCGACCATCGTACTTGCTGTGACGACGACACTGGCATCATTGGGGAAAGGACAGGAGGCAGGACGCATCTTCCGCCATACCATCTCCTATACCCTGCTGACTACTATGGTGGCGGCTGCGGTAGGACTCCTGTTGTATGTCGTCATCGCTCCAGGACAGTTAGACCTGACAACTGTCGAGACAGCCTCTCAACCCTCAACGCCCGACGCTCAACTCTCCTATACTGACCATCTGTTATCTGTCATCCCTAACAATATTATCAAACCGTTCTTGGAGGGGAATGTCCTCTCGCTATTGCTATTAGCGGCAGCCATTGGTATTGCCTTGGCACGATTGCCTGAGACAGAACAGAAAGTGGTTGTCGTGAAGTTCCTGCATGGCTTGCAAGACTTGCTGTTTATGATGATTCGTGGACTCATCTGGACCTTGCCAGTAGGTATCGTTGCCTTTGCTGCACAGTTGTCAGCACAACTCAATGCAGGAGTCATCGCAGACTCGTTAGGAAAGTATGTCGCTGTTGTCTTGGGAGGTAACCTGCTCCAGTTCTTTGTGGTACTGCCTTTGTTCCTGTTACTACGTGGTTTGAATCCTTTCCGTACTTTGTCGAAGATGATGCCAGCGGTCTTGATGGCACTCTTCACCAAGAGCAGTGCCGCCACCCTACCCGTCACGATGGAGACGGCAGAGCAGCGGTTAGGGGTACAGTCGAAAGTAGCACGTTTCGTACTGCCTATCTGTACGACGATCAATATGAACGGATGTGCGGCGTTTATCCTCGTCACCAGCCTGTTTGTGATGCAACAGGGAGGCATCCCACTCACATGGACTACCATGCTGTCGTGGCTACTTATCTCCGTGGTATCAGCAATAGGTAATGCCGGGGTGCCGATGGGTTGTTACTTCCTGACACTTTCCCTGATGTCAGGCATCAACGCCCCCATCGCCGTCCTCGGCATCATCCTCCCCATCTATACTATTATTGATATGGTGGAGACAGCGGTCAACGTATGGAGTGACTCCTGTGTCTGTGCGATGACAGACCACGACTTACGTGACTGATTTCTATTTCACCTTCGCTACCAGTTCAGCAGGATATTTCGGCATAGCACCATTCTGGGTGCAGACATAGGCACTCACCTCCACGGCGATGCGGTGTGCCTCCTCAACGGGTTTGCCGTTCAGGATGGCGGCACAGAAAGAACCAGTGAAGGAGTCACCAGCACCAACGGTATCGGCAACCTCCACTTTCGGAGTGGGCTGGAAGGAGTGCTTGCCGTCCGCAGTAAACACATGGCTGCCGTTGGTACCACAGGTCAGTACGAGCATCTGCAGGTTATATTCCTTCACCATCTTCTCACAGATCTTGGCATCGTCTAACTCCTGATAGCCGAACATACGGGTGACAACCACCAGTTCCTCGTCATTGATCTTCAGGATGTTGCAACGCTTGAACGACTCTTCCAGAATCTCCTTGGAGAAGAACTGCTGGCGCAGGTTGATATCACAGATTTTGATGCAGTCTTTAGGAGTAGCATCGAGGAATTGCTGGATGGTCTCACGACTGACGATGTTACGCTGGGCAAGAGAGCCGAAGCACACGGCACGGCAGTTCTTTGCCGCCTCCTTGATCTCCTCATTGAAAGGGATATTATCCCACGCGACATTCTCCTTGATCTCATAGGTGGGGATACCCTCACCTGTCAGGGTCACCTGTACGGTACCAGTAGCATACGGTACTCGTGGCATCAGGTATTTCAGTCCGTTCTGCTCCAATGCCTCAATCGTCTCGTCAGCGAGTTTGTCCTCACCCAGCGCACTGATGGCAAGAGTGTTGAGTCCAAATTGTCCTGCGTGATAAGCGAAGTTAGCAGGAGCGCCACCCAGTTTCTTTCCCTCGGGCAGCATATCCCATAATGCCTCGCCCAGTCCTATAATCAGATCTTTCATATTATGCTTGTTTTAATTGTTTGATATACGTGAATAAATAGATAACTCCTACAGCCATGACGAGTACGGCACCAGCCTGATCGAAAGCGTCACTCATGAAGCCCATCAGCAAGGGGAAGATGGTACCGCCGAACAGTCCCATAATCATCAGTCCAGATACCTCATTCTGCTTATCAGGCATAGAGGTGAGTGCCTTGGCAAAACAGATGGAGAATACATTGGAGTTGCCATAACCTACAAGGGCGATAGCAGTGTATAGTTCCCATTTCTCCGAGCCTGTGAAGAGCAACAGCATGGAGACAGCCATCATACATACGCTGATGATGAAGAACAGACGGTTGTTCATCACACGGAGGAAGAACGAGCCTGTCAGACAGCCGATGGTACGGAAGATGAAATAGAGGGAGGTGGCGAAGGCTGCGTCATTCAGTGTCATACCCAGTCGCTCCATCAGGATTTTCGGAGCAGTAGTGTTAGTGCCTACGTCAATACCCACATGGCACATGATACCGAGGAACGACAGCAAGACGATGGGGGTTCCCAAGAGTTTGAAACACTCAGCGAAAGTGGAAGGCTTACCCGTGATGGGCTCTTCCTCAATATGGGTGAGACCGAGCATCAGCGTAGCCAGAATGCCCACTACAAAATAGATGACGAAAAGCATCTTCCAGTTATAGCCAAACGATGGGATTACCTGTGTGGCACCCCACATGGCGAGATAAGGCGCCAGGAACGAGGCTATTGCCTTGATAAACTGTCCGAAGGTCAGCGTAGAGGCGAGGTTACCACCTTTCAGCACTGTTGATACCAATGGGTTCAGTGATGTCTGCATCAACGCGTTACCGATACCGAGCAGTGAGAAAGCGACGAGCATCAATGCGAAACTCTCTCCCAGAAGGGGGATAAACAGGGAGATGACAGTGACAATCAGCGAAAGTAATACGGTCTTCTTGCGTCCGATCTTGTTCATCAGCATTCCCGTGGGAACAGAGAAGATCAGGAACCAGAAGAATACCAGTGAAGGGAAGATATTCGCCGTGGAGTCATTCAATCCCAAGTCCTCTTTCACATAGTTGGAGGCGATACCCACGAGATCCACGAATCCCATGGCGAAGAAACAGAGCATTACAGAGAGTAATGCGAATTTACTTGTATTATTCATATTCTTAGAAAGGATAAATAGTTACTTTTGCTTGATTGGTCACTTTGATTTGCGTATATGGCTCTGTGGGGAACACGAGGTTCGTCATTGCCATGCGTCCCTCTGCATCGAAAGCCTCGATAGAGCAGTGGTCGATGAAGATACGCAGTTGTTTGACGGCACCATAGGTGGGTGCGACGGTCTTGCAGGGGAATGCCTCACTGAAACTGGCATAACTGCGGGTGCGGTCCATCGAGAAGGTGTTCTTGACAGCGTCGTACTCCATCACCACCTGCTCACCTAATGAGTTGGAGAAGGTGATCTCCGTAGAGCCTTTCAGGTCGATGACCAGTTCACCCGTCTGTGGCAGTTTATTAGTAGTCTTACCACGCAGGGCGAGCATCTCCTTCGAGGGTGTCACACCGCAGTAGGTCTGTCCGTTATACTCGAAGAGGTCGAGGTCACGGGGAATACTGTTGGCACTGCGGAACTGCTTGGTGGGTACCTGGTTGGCATACTGCCAGTTCGACATCCACGCCAAGGCGATATGGCGTCCCTCGGGGGCATTGTCGAAAGTGACGGTGGCATAGTGGTCCTTACCATAGTCCATCCAACGGGTGTCCGTATGCTCGCAGGTGAACTTCTTACCGTCGAAGTCACCGATGAAATACTGGGTAGCGCTTCCACCGAAGGGACCACCGGGGTTGATATTACAGATCAGCATCCATTTCTGTTTGTTGGTACCACGAACGGTCATCTTCATGAGGTCAGGACACTCCCACACGCCGTCATGACAACCGTACTCCTTACCGAAGGAACTCTCATACGTCCAGTCTCTCAGGTTGTCAGAAGAGTAGATACGCATCTCCTGACCCACAGCAAGGATGAGGTTCCATTTCTGGATATCAGC
>DEJF01000030.1:0-24709 GCA_002353225.1 Prevotella sp. UBA2755
AATGTCTTTTTTTGTGAGAGGACACGAACAGAAACATCACCAAAGTGTCTTGTCAGACACGCTTACTGATCGTCATTTTCTCATCCCATGCCATCCTCTCCGCAAAAGCATCCTCCCCATGGTGACGGATATAACGAATACAGGCGGCACGATCACTGTTAAAAAGGAACGTGAACAACTTTCCCACATAGTTATTGTGAATCTTGCAGTCTTTCACATCCTTGTCACACTCCGCACAAGTATGGTAGCCCTTTCCTTGGCAACACTTGCGAATCTTACACCACTGAAACCCTTTGGCAATGGGCTTTCGCAAACCTGGGACTTCTGCCTCTGGTACCGTACACCCCATACACTTCCCCATGCGGAATTTCCTGCAAGCCCCACAATAGAGACCACAGGCGGCAATCAACTGACTGCTGACATAGACTGGCTTCATATCTTTCATCGTTTTTGTGATTGGTTTATACTTCTGTACTGGAACCTGAATAATGAAAACTCACGATGCTCCTGAGTGCCTTCAACTGCTCCTCTAACTTCACGATCTGACGTTCTGTCATCCGTATCTTTTCCTCTATCTGCGAAATACTGGGCTTATGCGTCCCCTCGTCGAGCAGGTCACGAATCTCCTCCAACGTAAATCCCAGCGACTTCAGCCGCAGGATGCCGTTCAGTTGGCGCATCTGCGACACGTCATAATAACGGTATCGTGTCCACTCGTCCACCTCGTTCGGTACCAGCAGCCCCATCTTCTCATAGTGTTTGAGAGTCTTCACCGTCACCTGACAGAATTTCGAGAACTCTCCTATTGTCAGTCTGATATTTTTCTCCATTCCCATTTGTTATCTTGAATTTCGAATGCAAATATAATACCATCCCTAAGGTACAAGTTTTCAAGTGACACTATCTTTTAAGTATTATTCACTAAAAACCTTACCCGAACAGATGTTAGTCAAGAAATCCGACCATGATTATATATCAGGTGACTGCAGAGGATCTGCAGCCATGGGGATAGACATAATTTCTTCTTGCGGATCGGGAACCATCTTGGCACCATGATCTTGTAACCAGATGCGGTTCAGGGTGAAAGCGACGGAGTCTAAGGTATCCTCACGCCTCGCAGGTTTCAACTCACACTCCCATATGGTGATACAGTGCCACCCCATCTCCGCCAATCGATGTTGCTCCTCCTTGTCACGCTGCTTATTCCTTTGAATCTTCGCGATCCAGAAATCACGGTTTGTTTTGGGAATTCTGCAGCAGTCAGAACTCTCTATCACATCTGCCGTTTTCCCTCTTACATCAAACATCACATGATGCCCATGCCAGAAGCACCCATTCACAAAGATACACGTTCTGTATTTCCTCAGCACCAAGTCAGGATGCCCCGGCAGACGCTTATGGTTCAGCCTATAGCGGAATCCCCTACTCCACAACCCTCTGCGCACAATCATCTCGGGTTTGGTATCCTTCGATCTGATTGCCGCCATATTCTTATGTCGTTGTTCTGCTGAGAGTTTATCCATGCTGCAAAGATAAAGAATCTTTTTGCAATCTCCAAACCGAACGATTAAAAGTACGTTTTAATCACTCATTCCTTTAGTCTTCTTGTTCGTAGTAATATGAATAGTCTATGCCCTTCATGAAGATTTCGCGGTCATCAATCTTATTTGTAAGTGCAGCCTTTAGTAGTTCACGGATTTTAGTGTTGTCCAGACGACTCGCAATCATCGCATCAAGATAATCCCGTTTGTCTATCTGGCTCCAGTCCACACACATTTTCATTCGCTTCTTAAAGATTAGGTCAAGCCAGATGCGAGTTGACCGTCCATTGCCTTCCATAAATGGATGAGCAGCATTCATCTCCACGTACTTATCCACTATTTCATCGTATGTGTTTTCTGGCATAGCCTCAACGGTTTTCAAGTAACTGTGAAGATGTTCTGCCAAGCAAAACAAAGTTCCCCCTTTTGCAATGGTCTTCGTCCGTATCTTTCCAGCAAAGTCATATAGTCCACCGAAGATGTATGCATGTATCTGTTGCAATGCCTTCACTGTTCCCACATCCTTATCTGCCACCAGATTACTTTCGATATATGTATAAGCCTTTTTCTTGCTGCGCCCGTCGATCGTGTTGTCGCTATAAGTGAACCAGTCGAGGAAAGCCATAGCCTGATAGTTCGGAATGGATTTTGCAAGCAGTTCTACCTCCTTTTGCCGAATCACATCAGTGAGACGCTTCTTGCCATCAGGTGCGACCAACTTCAACTGGGTAGTGGCACTAACCACTTCACTTTGGTTCTCTCGCTTTAGTTTGGCTTTGAGGTACTTCCAGTAGTTACGGTTCTTCTCATGGTCATCTTGCCCATTGATAGCCCCCACAATGTCGAGCACAGAGAACCACCACTGATTGTTCTCCTCGTCCCATACGGCACGAACCTTGTGATCTTTATAAAAACGTATTGATATCTTGCTCATATTATATTCTTTTTGAAACAACCCCTTTTGAATTTTCCACTAAGTGTATTATAGTTGTGAGAGTTTACCAGTAATTAAAAACTGCCCATGATGTTGCACCTCAGCCTTTACTTTCTTGCATTCCAGCGTCACTCGTTCACCTTTCAGCAATGTCTCTTTTATCGTTTTCTCGTCTTTCGCCATATCTCTTTTGCAAAGTTAATCAATTTATTCCAATTGCCTTCTATACACAGCATCTAACGTCTGACCACCCTTGTCTTTCCAGACGAGCCAACCATTAAAAACACATACTGAGTTCCTTTTGGATCTCTATCTATCAAATATGTTGTTACTGTCTTGACCATACTTAAATAGTACTTGATATTAACTCGTTTATTGTTAACAGTCATGTAATGCACAGAACTACTTACTGAAGTGGATCATTCAGAACCGTCCCCACGATTTCAACGATGCTAGGTTTCTGCTTACTATTCATCATTGTTTGTCTTTAACCAAGAAATCTATTGTCAAATTCACCATTAAAGCAGAAACGGCAACACTCCGTTTCTCATTTACATCAGTGAGAGAATCTTTCACGTTTGATGCCAGAAAATCTGTGGCAACATGAAGAGTATGATTAGTCAATTCTGTTTCTGAACTATTGCAAAACTGATGATATAATGATTGTAGTGCTAAAATAGATGCTACAGCATTAGCAACCCTTTTGTCTTCTGGTTTAATTATCTCTGCAATAGAAATTGCATATTTAAGTATCTTAAGGAAAGTACCAACAGTTAATTGATTATTGTTTACCGAATACAAAACATCACTATCTTTATATTGCTTGGGTTCTGCAAATGTCTGATAGGCACATTGGCAATTATACATAATACTATGTAAATGTTCGTTGTCATTCACATCTTTTGCCTCTACAAAAAACACTGGCAGATGGTCTTTCTC
The DNA here is from genome assembly GCA_002353225.1 of Prevotella sp. UBA2755. Taxonomy (GTDB): domain Bacteria; phylum Bacteroidota; class Bacteroidia; order Bacteroidales; family Bacteroidaceae; genus Prevotella. The sequence continues at coordinate 3,415 of DEJF01000030.1, forward strand.
TCTCGAAATAATATAATCGGGCGCACCACATTCAAAATGGGCAGGCTCATTCGTTACAACCATCTTAGGCAACAGATCTTGTAACAAGTCTTTTAGTGCAGGACGATAAGAATGCTCACGAGCAATACCAGTCTTGTATTGCTTGTTCAATTCATCTATATATTGCTCTATGTTCATATCTATTCTTAAGAGTTTTATCTAAGAAACATTGGAATACACTTTAGCAAGTGACTTTGTCTAAAAAATATCATACATACTTTTTGACTGTCCTTTTGATGTTAACGCTCATATCATATAGCCAATGCAAAGCATCTTTCCATTGAGACTTATCATCCATATCAAATTGCCTATATGTAACAAAACGACTTGCTTTAGATGCCTCTCGCCACTCTATCTTACAGCCAAGTTCTTCCTCAATACATGATGATAAAGCCTGTAACTTATGGAATAAATCTTTGTTAGAAGAAATATAAATACCTGCTGTCAATTCACGCTTTTGACGACTTGCAGTAAGACATATATGATAATCTGACGAGCCAATGCCTAGATCGTACCAATGTTGTGGATTTGCCTTTCTGATAGTAAACTCTTTGGAGAAATCTGAATGGTTTACAGACTGAGTATTGAAATCTTCCCAGAATTTCAACTGTAATTCTGACGTATCAGTTTTTCCAACCTTATTGGGTTTATCAATCGTGTCTGTATCCGGGTTTATTGGTTGATTGCTTTCATACTCAATAATCTCAGCATCATCTATTGCCATTGATATATCACGAAAAATATCAAGGGCAACTTGTGGGGCAACATTGAAGAACTCACGATTCTGGCGAATGCGCAGATCAGTGAGGCGGTCAATGGTCTTATGCACCAACTTCTCTACCTCATTGTACTTCGTGGTCTTCATTGTAGCGAATATCTCGAAGGGCAGAGGGACTGCTGTATTATCCAGTTCTTTACTTCTCACATCAACGGGACGAGAACTCTTGCCTATCTTCACCCAGTCTTCACGGAAACTGGGGTTGGTTAGTATGTAAACGTAGCCTGGTTCTTTGTTAGCCATATTCGTTTTCTGTTTATTGCCTACAAAAATACGAAAAAAATAATGGACTAACAAATATTTCGCTGATTTTATTTAATCCATATAAACAAAGGTGTTGGGGGATTATCTGTCATGATCAATGGATAGAATCAGGCATTAATGATTGTTCGGTTAATTTCGGGGTAAAAAGGCAACGGGTATCATCGCATAAAAGAATCTTAATCTGTATGCGGAAAAGATTTTGAAGGTTTGGTATACTTTTATTAAGAAAAAAGTTGTATCTTTGTAAAATAATTGATTTTATATGGCAAAACGAAGAGAAATAAGAAATAGTACGGCAGAGTTCCTAATCTTTCAGGCAGAGGCAAAGGAGCAAGGTGTTGAGGTCTATTATAAAGACGAAAACATCTGGGCTACGCAGAAAGCGATGGCGACATTGTTTGATGTCAATGTCCCTGCTATCAGTAAGCACCTGAAGAATATTTTTGAGTCAGGTGAGTTAAAGGATGATTCAGTTGTTTCCAAAATGGAAATAACTGCCTCTGATGGTAAGCACTATCAGACACTATTCTATTCGCTCGATGCTATCATCGCTGTGGGTTATCGTGTTAACAGCATCCGTGCTACGCAATTCCGTCAATGGTCAACCAGCGTACTAAAGGTGTATGCCATTCGGGGCTATGTTCTTGACAAGAAACGAATGGAGAACGGCGCATTCTTGGATGAGGATTACTTTGAGCATCTGTTAGCGGAGATTCGGGAGATACGGATTTCTGAACGTCGTTTCTATCAAAAGTTGACAGACATCTATGCAACGAGTATGGACTATAACAAGGACGCACCTACAACAAAGTTGTTCTTCAAGCGGATTCAGAACAAAATGCACTATGCCGTTCATGGACGTACGGCAGCAGAACTGATTGTTGACAGGGCTGATGCTGATAAGGAGCACATGGGGCTTACTACATGGGAGAATGCACCAGACGGAAAGATTGTAAAGACGGATGTGTCAATTGCCAAGAACTACCTAAAGCAGATGGAACTGGAGGATATGGGGCGTATTGTTACGGCAGTGCTAGAGTTTGCAGAAAGCCGAGCCAAACGGCATATCCCCATGACGATGGAAGACTGGGCAAAGCGTATTGATGCCTATTTAAGTAGTGATGAAAGGCCTTTGCTTGACAACGCTGGTAGCGTGAGCCATGAAGAGGCTGTGTTACACGCAGAGACGGAATTTGAAAAGTATCGAATAGTACAAGACCGTCTGTTCCAAAGTGACTTTGACAAATATCTGGGTGAATTGCCTTTTGAGGGCGAACAATTTGACACATGAAAGAGCAGACGGAGCGAATCTGGTGAAACTTCATTAAAAATAGAGATGCCCATTTGTCTTTTGTAAAATGGAACTCAGCGTAAAGGCAAAATATCTTTGCATCCAGTAACAAAAAAAGAAAGATGAAGATAGTCATACTTGACGGATATACAGCGAATCCTGGTGACCTCTCTTGGGAAGAGTTAGAGAGATGGGGGGACGTGACGGTCTATGACCGCACGAAACCTGACGAGACAGTGACAAGAGCCGCTGACGCAACCATCGTACTGACAAATAAAGTCGTCCTCGGCAGAGAGGAAATCGGACAACTGCCACGACTTCAATACATCGGGGTATTGGCGACAGGCTATAACGTCGTAGACATCAAGGCTGCCCATGAGCATGGCATCGTCGTCACCAACGTGCCAGCATACAGTACGGAGAGTGTTGCCCAGATGGTGTTCGCCCATCTGCTGACTGTCACCAACCGTACGGAGCATTATGCCATCCAAAACCGTCAAGGACGTTGGAGTGAGAATCCTGACTTCTGCTATTGGGACACCCCCTTACAGGAACTTGCCGGGAAGACGATGGGTATCGTAGGACTTGGCAATATTGGTAGTCGGGTGGCTCAGATAGCACAGGCTTTCGGTATGAAGGTGAAAGCACTGACCAGTAAACATGCCGGCATACTGCCGTCTGGTATTCAGAAAGCCGACCTTGCAGAGTTGTTGAGCACCTCAGATATTGTCACCCTGCATTGTCCCTTGACAGACGAGACACACCATCTCATCCATGCCGACACACTACGGATGATGAAGTCGACCGCCATCCTTATCAATACAGGCAGAGGTCCTTTGGTCAATGATGCCGATGTCGCAGAGGCATTGCGCACCAACCATCTTGCAGCCTATTGTGCCGATGTGTTGACAGAGGAGCCACCCAAGGCAGACCATCCCCTACTCAACCAGTGTAACGCCTATATCACTCCCCATATCGCATGGGCGACGAGAGAAGCCCGCATCCGATTATTGCAGACTGCTATCGCCAATGTCTGTGCATTCGTCAATGGCAGTCCCCAAAATATTGTCAAATAACCAACAATAAAAATACAAAAACTATGATTAGAAAAGCAGAGAAAAAAGACATCCCAGGCTTGATTAACCTTCTTTATCAAGCCGATGCCGTTCATAACGGTATTCGCCCAGACCTGTTTAAGTCGAACACCCCCAAATATGACGAGCAAGATCTGGAGCACATCCTCGAAGAAGACAACAAACCTATCTTTGTGTATGATGACGGAAAGATAGTAGGACATGCTTTCTGTCAGATCACGGAAGTAAGGAACCACAGACTACTGCAAGATATCAAGACCTTGTATATTGATGACATCTGTGTCGACGAGGCAGTCCGTGGCAAGCATGTAGGAAAGGCGTTGTACGAGTTTGTGCGTGACTACGCCAAGTCTATCGGGTGCTATAACATCACCCTCAATGTATGGGAGGGTAACGACCCAGCCCAGCATTTCTACCAGAGCATGGGTATGCAAGTGCAGAAAACGGGTATGGAGATTATTTTGTAAGGAAGAACCGTTGGAACTCACTTTCGAAATTAGGGGTGAGGATACCATTACCAATGGCGGAACGGATCTCATCAAGAGACCAGAAGCGCCCACCATCCAACTCGTCAGCAGAGGGACGGACAGGTCCATCGTAAACGGTACGATGGACATAGACGAGTTCGGACTCCCTCTGGCTGTCAAAGACATACAACCCTACCCGTTCCGGGGTGAAATCAGTCATTCCCAACTCCTCACGCACTTCCCGTACAAGAGCCTCCTCAGGCGTCTCCCCATAGTCAATATGTCCGCCTACGGCTGTGTCCCACTTGCCAGGCTGTATGTCTTTCCATTCAGGACGTTTCTGCAAATAGACTTCGCCATGACTATTGAACACATGGAGATGGACGACAGGATGCAACAGATGGGAACCGCTATGGCACTCCCCACGGGTTGCGGAGCCAATGACCTTTCCCGTCTTATCGACTATAGGGAAAATTTCTTGTTGATTGTCTTGCATGTTTACAAATGATGATAAACGTTTCAACGTGCAAATATAGATATAATTTTTGTCAATTTCTATACTTAATATAAAAAAATGTGTATCTTTGTATTTTGAAATAAATAAAACTACTAATATTACTAATACAAAGTCCGACACTTCTACCGTTTCGGAGAACTGGTCGAACTGCCCTATATTAAGACTATGAGAGAATAAATACAAAAGACATGAGCAAGCGTAATTCCCTGATATCGAAAGACGGAGTGAGTTATCTGATACCGTTTATCCTCATCACGTTCTGTTTTGCCCTCTGGGGATTTGCCAACGATATCACCAATCCGATGGTGAAGGCATTCTCCAAGATATTCCGCATGAACGTGACAGACGGTACACTGGTACAAGTCGCCTTCTACGGAGGCTATTTCTGTATGGCATTCCCTGCCGCTATCTTCATCCGCAAGTACAGTTACAAGGCTGGTGTACTGATGGGACTGGGGCTCTATGCTACAGGAGCATTACTGTTCTTCCCCTCCAAGAGCATCGGACTATACGGCTGTTTCCTGTTCGCTTACTTCATCATGACTTGCGGGCTCTCGTTCTTAGAGACCTCTTGTAACCCGTATATCCTCACGATGGGACCTGAGGAGACGGCAACCCGACGGTTGAACATGGCACAGTGTTTTAATCCTTGCGGCTCCATCATCGGTATGTTTGTCGCCATGAACTTCATACAGGCGAAACTCAACCCGATGAGCAGTGCCGACCGTGCCCTGCTCAGTGATGCCGACTTTGAGGCGATGAAAGATGCTGACCTGAGCATCCTCATATCACCATATTTAATTATAGGACTGGTCATCGTGGCGATGCTCCTGATTATTCTCTTCGCCAAGATGCCGAAGAGCGGTGACCAGAACCACGACCTTCATATCATGGCAACCCTGAGACGTATCGTCTCTCTGAAATATTATTGCGAAGGGGTCATCGCACAGTTCTTCTATGTGGGTGCCCAGATCATGTGCTGGACCTTTATTATCCAGTATGGTACGAGAGTCTTCATGGCAGAGGGTATGGACGAGCAGTCGGCGGAGGTGCTGTCACAGCGTTTCAACATCTACGCTATGCTGTTCTTCATCTGCTCCCGTTTCATCGCCACCTACCTGATGAAGTGGTTGAAGCCAGCCAAGTTACTTGCTATCTTCGGGATGTTTGGCATGCTTTTCACCTTAGGAGTCATTCTGTTCCAGAACAGGTACGGTGTGTATTGTCTGGTATGTGTCAGCGGTTGTATGTCGCTGATGTTCCCCACCATCTACGGTATTGCCCTTGACGGACTGGGAGACGACGCGAAGTTTGGAGCGGCTGGTCTGATTATGGCAATCCTCGGAGGCTCCGTACTCCCACCCTTCCAAGCAATGATTATCGATCAGGGTACGGTATTCGGTTCTTTCCCCGCCACCAATGCCTCCTTCATCCTGCCTTTCATCTGTTTCCTCATCGTCACCATCTATGGTTACAGGACCCATCGCGTAAGAAATCTATAATCATCACACATTATGAAAGCAAAACAACTATACCAAGACGGAGATCTCTATCCAGACCAAGTATTCCGCATCTTAGTACATTTCGGATAATTCAAAACCACAACGATATGATCAGAAAAACCTTTTTACTTTTCCTCTTCTCCCTTCTCTCCCTGATGGTAGGAGCACAGGAGAGCAACGTCCTTGACCAACTCAAGGCTAACCCCAGGAAAGCCTATGGTAATGACTGTCCTTATCTGTTCGAGGAGACACCCCTGACTAAGGCACCACGTGGCTATCGTCCTTTCTATATCAGCCACTATGCCCGTCATGGGTCACGTTACAACTGGAGTTCCAAACTCTATAAGGACCTGGACACCCTGTTGACCACCGCCCACGAGAAGCAGTTGCTCACCCCAGAGGGCGAGACGTTCTATCGTAAGTTCATCGCCGTCAAGGATGAGTTGATGACAGGAGTCGGAGAACTGACCCAGTTAGGATGGGAACAGCACCAAGGTATCGCACGGAGAATGTACAACCAGTTTCCCGAAGTGTTCAAGAAAGGTGGTAATGTGTTTGCTGTATCCTCCCTCTCCGGACGTTGTGTGCTGAGCATGTCGGCATTCTGTCAGGAGTTGGTACAATGTAACCCGAATATAGAGATTCGCGAACAGTCATCCCGTTTCACCCTTGATGCCGTCGTTCCTAACGACCGGCAGAATCCCCATAAGCGTGACTTCCCCAAGGCAAAGCCCCGCTACGAGGCTAACCGCAGTCAGTTTAAGAGCGATAACACGTTAGTGGACAAAGTAATGGCAAGAACCTTCACGTCAACAGAAGGGTTGGCGGGAGACAAGCATAAGAATGCCTATGTGCTCATCGATTTCTACAAGACCCTGCCCAGTATCAATTATGAGGGTATGATGGGCAACCTGCTTACTGACGAGGAGATTGCCGAGCAGTGGGAGGCTTCTAACCTCGGTTCCTATACCTGGGTGTTCACAGACAAATATGTGGTCATCCCCATCCTGCAGGACATCCTCCAGAAAGCCGATGCCGTACTGGCTGGTACCAGTGACCATCTCGCAGACCTTCGTTTCGGACATGACTCCTTCATCGGTCCCTTGACCGTCCTGATGGGTATCAATGGTGCGGACCTTGACCCTGAGGATCCCTATGAGGTGAAGAACTGTTACCAGAACTGGGAGACCTGTAAGGCTTGTAACATCCAACTGGTGTTCTATCGTGGTAAACAAGGACGTAACGATATCCTCGTCAAATGCCTGCTGAACGGTATGGAGGCAAAACTACCCGTACCCACCACACAGGCACCTTATTATAAATGGACTGACTTTCGCGACTTCTACACGAAACGCTGTCAGGACATCAAGGAATAAACGAGCACAGCGAGTCTATCGGATATTTCGGGAGGAGATGAAGGATGTTACGCTTACCAGACATCACTTCCTGTAAGATAAAGGAGCCCTTGGATTCCAGGGGCTTCACTATTTGTGCTTTCTCCTCCAGTCCAAAGACCTCCTGCATCACCCACATCACCCCTTGTGAGAAATGAAGCAAGCCAAGTCCATTGAGCACTTTCTCATAATTGATTGCGGCAGCCTTGTCGTAGCCTGCCACCCGTTTCAGGGCAAAGAAACAGTCCATCAGGTCACGCAGGGTGATGCCCTGGTAGATAAAACGCCAGTAAAGGGTAATCAGCGAATACATGAAGGTCATGGAGACTGAGGGACGGGTCAGTTCACCGTCCTTCACAAACAAAGCCCTGTGGTTCTTCTCAAACCATGGTTTCAGCAACTTGTTCCGATAAGGATTCTTACCCAGACCGATACGGGCGTGGAGACGAGCGTCCTTCTCATTCCATGCCATCAGGAATACCCGTAGTTTCCCCTCCTCGCCATCCACATACATATCAATGCCGTCAGGCTGGCGAAGGGATTGCAGTGTTTCACCATAATCGTGGGCGATACCCTGTCCTGCCAATACACTCGACTTAAAACCTGACTCGGATAGCAGTTTCTGTACCTCAACACATCGCTGGGTGAGCATCGCATTCTGCTCCTCTATCGCCTCAGCCTCCGCCATCCAGTCGATAATCAACTCATGAGGTACGCGTAGTCCGAACTCAAACAAAGCCTGCGCACCATGATAGCAGACACCCGTCAACTGTTGCTGACGCGCCATCTCATACAACACCTGCCATTCCTCTGGTTCTGGTCCACGGCTCAGACAGTCCAATTGTCCCGCAGAGACCCTGATTAACTCATAAAACAATTTTTCCATAGTTCAAGGTTATTCCTAACGCGACAAAGATACGGATTATTTTCGACATGCCAATACTTTAGGGAAAGAAATTTGGGATTTACAAGTTTTTTGCATATCTTTGTCCCCACGAATTTGAATTTGATATGAAACAACGACTCTTTCTCACAATAAGTTGGCTGCTGATGACACTGGCTGTTCTTGCCGATGGCACCAAGGCAGAACAACTCTATGAGGCCGCTGATCAGGCATACGCGCAACAAGACTATAAACAGGCTGTCACGCTCGCCAAGCAGGCATTACCGCTATGTAAGGGTACAGAGACAGAGGCAGACTGTCTCAACCTGCTCGCTATTACCTATATCCGTCTTTCTGACTACGGCGAGGCGGCGAAGTATGCCAAGGAGTGCTATGTCTTAGATGAGAAGAGCGGCGACCCCGATGTGATGTCGTCAAGCCTCAACACCCTCGCCGCTATCTATATGGGAGCCAACCAACCCCAAGAGGCGGAGAAGTATGTGCTGAAAGGGATTGAGATGGCAGAGAAGGCAAATAATCCCGGGCGCATGGCGATCTTACAGGCAATGGCATCGGAGGTGTATCATGCCCAAGGTCATGACGAGAAGGCACTACCCTATATCGAAAAGGCATACCAGATTGACAAGCAGACAGGTAATGAGCCACGAGCCATGGTACGCCTTGCCCAGAAAGCGTCTATTCTTATCGGACTGCATCACTATCAGGAGGCAGAACAGGTGTTGAAAGAGGTCATCCCCTTCCTGCGGAAGACTCCCGACCGTCAGTCGTTAGGTATCGCCTGCAACAAGATGGGTATGGCACTGTTCTCCCAGCAACGGGAGAAGGAGGCACTACCCTACTATCAGGAGGCGGCGGATATCTTCATGCGACTGGGCGACCCATATAATGAGGTACATGCGAGAAGAGGACTCTATGAGGTGCTTTGGCAAAGTAACCCCGACGAGGCGAAGCACCAACTCGACCGTTTCAATGACTTGAAGGACTCCATCTACAGCAAGACATCCGCTGAGACACTGGCACGTTATAACGCGGAGTTCGGCAATGACTGGTTGCAGATAGAGAACCACGAGCAGCGGCGCGCCAAACTCTGGGCGATAGCCATTGCCGTTGTCCTTGCCATCCTCGTCGTCGTTATCTGGCTGTTGATGCGGAAAAGACAACAGCGTCAGGCAAATATCAACCAGAAGTTAAGTGAGCATATCAACGAGTTACGCGAGAAATACGACGTACTGAACGAGCATTACGACAATGCCATTGCCACCAGTACGAATATGGACACGAAAGAGTTGAACGCCGCTGACCGTGACTTCCTCGAGAATACTGTCAATATCATCAACAACCTGATATACTCCGGACAGATAGATGCCAACCACGTCGCTGAGGAAATGGGCTTGAGTCTTTTCCAGTTCCGCCAAAGACTGACGTCATTAACTGACGAGACACCTCAGTCTTTCATTCAGATTGTCCGTATGCGCCGAGCCCGTCACTTGCTCGACAACCATCCGGAGTTGAATATCTCGGAGATTGCCACGCTCTGCGCCTATAATGACACACCCAACTTCACCAGAGCCTTTAAGAAGACTTTCGGTATCACACCTACCCAATATTTAGAGCAAAAGCGGTAGATTACACGAAATGATAAGATTACTTGACGAAATGATAACGGCATTTCGTCTTTTTTGTCATACCTTTGTCCACAGAATGACAAAGACAAAATATCAAGAGAGTGCAATGAAATACGCCAAGGACTATTTGGAGCGACTGCTCCAGATGGAGGACATGGTGGGGCGCAATGTAGAGAAGAGGCTCGGTCAGAAGGCAGAGCGTAACGGAAAGCAGTATCCCAAGAGAGAGCATGATAAAAACAAATAATATATTTATTTAACCATTAAAACATGATAAGAATGATGAAGATTAACAAAGGTATTTTAAGCCAGTTGGCTCTTGTGGCAATTGCTTTCATGACCAGTGCAGCAGGTTGTTCTGGTGACAGCAGTAGTGACGATGATGGACGCAAAACGTATGTTGACAAATGGGCTAACCTTGTCAATGAGACGAAGCATGACCTGCAGGTCAATGGCAACAAGGCTACTTACGGCAGTCATACCTACGAGGTGACAGGAACTATCCCTGATGCTGGTGAGGATGTGAACGGTGATGGCATTGCTGACGTGGATGAGTATCTGGGAAAGGTTAGCGCAACCGTATCATTCTCGAACATCCCCAGCGGCTACACCGAGTTTGAGGCTGTCTACAACGGACTGTTAGGCAAGAGCATTCATGGTACTGCCGCGATGATTCCCATGGCGATGGAGATCTATGCCCGTAATACCTCCACTGGTGAGAAGTGCTTCAACCTGTTGTGTAACAGCAAAGAGACGGTAAACGGTATTATCCGGGTGCTGAAAACCAAGATTGTCGCTTCCCAGTATTCACCAGAGAACGACCTGTATATCCAGCGTTTCCTCGCTGCGGCACTGTTGAAGGGTGCTACCCCTGACAACGCCTACAGCCCCTCCACCCCATATACCGTAGAGATGGGACCCTCAGTGAACAAGCCTCAGGAGATCAGTATCAGTGGCAACGGCACTGACTATTTCCTCTATATCTTCGGCAAGGGATGGGACACTGAGCAGCGTCAGGTGGAGATATTCATGGAGAAAGGTGCCAGCCTCTACAAGGTATTCAACTGTCCCAGCACCTATACACAGTGTAAGAACATCGTAGGCACATGGCAGGGACTGAAATAAACAACGAACAACATCATATAATTAAGGTATAAATTATGAAACAGAATCATCTAACAGTCAAGGCACTCCTGATAGGAGGCATGATTTTAGGGGGGTAATTCCTGCTAATGCACAGTTCGGCGGACTATTACATAAAGCAAAGAAAGCCGTTACTGAGAAGGTAACAGAAAAAAAGAATGAGGCAAAGTACAAAGCCGAAGAGGCTGAATACGAAGCCAAAGTGAAGGCTGAGAAGAAAGCGGAAGGTTACGACAAGCCAGACCGCAAGATAGAGGCTAACAGCGATTTGGACTTCTCTATCGCTCGTGCCAATGACTGGAACGCAGAGTTTCAAGGCAGCCTTCGAGGACTTTAAAAAGGTGTATGACGAATGGATGCCCAAATCTGCAAAGCAGTATTTCGCCAGCGAGATGACTTTCGACGCCATCAAAGAACTTGCCATGCAGCGCAAGGAGCAAACCCTGCAGATGATGAGCCAGGCGAATGCCAACCGTGCCACTGCTGACGCCCAATACCGCAAGGACGAACTCCTCTGAATGTATAAAGATGCCGCTGCCGCAGGTCGATACAAGACAATTCCCGCATCCAAGGACGCTCAACTCGACCAGTACATAAAGAACTACGTGGAGAAGAACTATCCTGAGTGGGGTAAAGTCATCAAGGTCTCTTGCCCGAAGGACTACAACGTCCATCGTGACAAACTCGGCAACATCACCTACCGCTCTCATACGTGCTACATCGTCTGCGAAGACCAGGGCTACAAGGCGATCCACAGTATCAGCCTGCATGAGACCTACCAAGGTAGCAAGTATATGAACCCCGTTCCTCGCAATGACAGATGGAATAGTGGTCCGCTTAACTTGATGAAATAACACGACACAGCCCGTGAGGCTCAGAATCCTCACGATTGTCTGAAAAGAGAAGAGCGCTGTGTGGTGTACATACAGCGCTCTTTGACTTTTTGGGAAAACGGGAAATATCTTCGGCACAATGCCAAAGATCTCCGAAATGTTTGGGAAATCCAGATAATAATTGTATCTTTGCACAGAAATGAGCAAAAGCGTAGAATTATGGCAACTTATACTATTACCTTAAATGAACGTTCAAATAACGGAAAGGCTTTACTGAACTACCTCCAGTCTTTGGGCGTAATGGTTGAGAAAGTCACGAAAAGGGGTACGACAAGTTACGAACGTTCAAAGCGTGACATTAAAGCAGGGCGCATTGAGAAATTCGCCTCTTCTGAAGAAATGTTTCAATCTCTTGGCATCTGAGCCCATGTATGAAATTCGGATGACAAAGAACTTCCGAAAGGATGTGGAGTTGTGCAAGAAACTACGCCGGCAGTTGGGAATGCCACATAAAAGGCGATTGGCTACTCGTTTGGGAACAAAACGACAATTTGCTAACACTGCTATTCACTAACACAGGAACACACTCTGATTTATTTTGAGTAGTATCAACAGAAGATACACTACGAAGATTTATCCGCCGCAACTTCCGACAAGGAGGTTGCGGCGGTTCCGTTTTTCCCATCATGCCAGAATATGTGATAATAAACATTATATTAAACATTTAAACAAAAAGAGAATGAAACGAAATCAGACAATCGTGAAGGCGCTGACCGCACTGGTCATTGCTTTTGGTGTACAGAGCACCGTTTCCGCTCAGTTCGGCGGACTGCTGAACAGAGCCAAGGCTAAAGCAAAGTATAAGATCGAGAGTAAGGTCGACAATGCCGTTGACAGGGCTATCGACAAGGCTGCGGACAAAGCGGAGGATGCCGTCAAAGGGAAAGGCAAGAAGAAAGAGCAGGAGCAAGACAACAATCAGAGCAGCGAGAACTCCAACGACAATAGCACACAGCAACAGACACAGAAGCCCGGACAGACAGACCAGGCTACTCAGGATTACATCAACCAGTTGCAGACACAATATAATGACGAGCATAGCGGCGACTTCGAGCAGAAGAGCGACGGCAGTTACTGGATCTGGCTCAGCAGCGGCTATGGCACCCACGTCTATGACGACCAGCCCCAACTGATGGGTAAGTATTATCCGAAGGACCGCAAGATATGGCTCCAGTCGGAGACCTTCACGATTGCCGACGACGGTAAGGTGTATGACTCTAAGGGACAGTGGCGTGCTATCATCCAGAAGAACCGCATCGTCAGTTGCAATGCAGAGGCAATCAATATCGTAGAGCATGAGAAATACCTCGACCTCAAGATTGGGAACAAGGTGATCGGACAGGTGACCAGTGACGGACGTGTGATTATGGGAGGTGACGCATATGCTGCAACAGGTCCTATCGACATGCGTGTCCTTGCCTTCTTCTGCTTCGGCATCCAGTTCTCTAACGAAGAGTTGCTTGCCTTGGTGGCTAAGCGTGAGAAAGCAGTGGTCGACCAGGAAGCCTTTGACCAAGCCAATGCCGAGTTTGGGGAGTTCACTGGTCGTGTGAGCCGGATGGCTGTCCGTGCCAATGTGGAGAAGAACGGTATGTCTGGCAAGATGGACGCTCGTGACTACTACAAATACGAGCAGACCAACCATCTGGACCGTGGATGCCACTGGGTATGGCTCGACAATATCAGGGTATGCGGTTGGAACCCAGAGAATAACCGCTTGCTGGACCGCGACTATAACTGGTTAGGCACATTCAGTGGTGGTGTCCTCTACGATCGCTTTGGCGTGAAATATGGCTCCGTACAGGGAGGCATCGTCAAAAACCGCCACGGACAAGTTGTCGGTAAGGCTGTCAAAGGAGCATTTAAAGGTACTTACCTTGGTGGCAAGGGCAAGGACTTCAATTACAAACTCGTAGATGCCAGTGGCAATCAGGTCGGACTTGTCCAGACCAATGCCAGCCCGGATCTCGTTGCCGTATGGGCTTTCTGCATGTTTGCAAAGAAGTAATTCAGGCTAACATCATAAGAAAAGGGTGAGGGATTTTAGTTCCTCGCCCTTTCTTTGATGACTCTTTCTATCTCTCGCGCGTGTGCGCACTCTAAGTTTTTTACCCTTGTCACCGTTGCCACCTTGCAAAACTATTTAGTTATCAGGCAGTTGTCGGTAACAACGAGGTGGCAACGGTGACAAGGAATGATGCTTTCGGTGTAAAACACCCATGATTTCTCCATGAACAAAACAAGTTGTTTTGTTCCGATAAGGATTATCTTAATCGATGATAGGGATGCCTCCCATGAGAACAAAACAACTTGTTTTGTTCCGAAGCCCCACACCTCCTTCATGCGAAAGTGTCGCTTCCTTGGTGCGAAGGTGACACCTTCGAGGGTTATCGGAGACTTTCACCCTATCCGCTGTTTTCCCACTTTGGCTTTGCCGAACTTACTCCATCTCGGCAAAAAAAGAAACGAGTTTCTTTGTTTTGCTCTCGTTTTTTCGTAACTTTGCACTTAGAATGAGACAACGAATACTGTTTATCTGTCTTGGGAACATCTGCCGCTCACCAGCGGCGGAGGGTATCTTTCAGCACTTAGTCGACGAGCGGGGACTCACCGACCAGTTTTTCATCGACTCTGCTGCCATCGGTCCCTGGCACATCGGCGACCTGCCCGACCCCAGGATGCGACGCTGCGGGGCACGCCATGGCTATCACTTCAACTCACGAGCACGTCAGTTCTCGTCAGACGACTTCGACCGTTTCGACCTCATCATCGGCATGGACCAGGAGAACCTTCGTGCCATCCGTGCCAAGGCACGCTCGAAGGAAGACGAGCAGAAGATACGGCTCATGGCTGACTATCTGCGCCATCATCCCAGCCATCCAACCATCCCCGACCCCTATTATGGAAGTGACCGCGACTTCGAACTCGTCATCGAACTCTTAGAGGATGCTTGCGAGGGCTTATTGAAGGATATTTGTTAGTGATTTTACAAAATGATAAGACTATTTGACGAAATGATAACAACATTTCGTCATTTTTCTTCTATATTTGCAGTCGTAAACCTTTCTTCTTGTGGAGAAGAAGACTAAACGTGACACCATTATTAAAAACAAAACGACATGAAGAAAGCAATGAAGAGAACAACCTGTCTGATTCTCACTTTCCTATGCATGATTGGTAATCTGCACGCCCAGAAGACCAGTCCACAAGGCACGGTGATTAAGTACGATGGAGAGCAATATATCCGCGTCACCACAGCCGAACAGTTTCTTAACTCCATCATATCAGGTATCAATATCCTGGTGGCTAAGGACACAGAGATCAACCTGACCCCGATACTTGAGAACAAGAAATGGTGGGATAAGAATTACGCCTATTTCAATTGGCGTGCCGCAGGCAATACGGAGGTAGGTCCTGCCCAAGCCATCATCAGCGAGGCTGTGGATGACGGCAGACAACTTACCATCGCCAACTATAAGAAGATTATCATTCGTGGAGAAGGCAACTCGCGTATTGTCGTGGAGCCCCGCTATGCATTCTGTCTGAACTTCAAGAACTGCGAACAGATCTCCATCATGAACCTGACCATCGGACATACCACAGGCGGACACTGCGAAGGTGGTGTCATTGGTGTAAAGGGTGGCTGGCGCATCAGTCTCCACCAGTGCGACCTCTATGGTTGCGGCACCTATGGACTGCAGTTGGATGGTACTCGTGATTTCTCCATGTACGGATCCAATATCCACGACTGCACCTATGGCATCATGACGCTCCAGCAAGTAGAATACGCGAAGTTCGAGCGCTGTGACTTCTTCCGCAACAAAGAGTTCACCTTAATAGACAGTCAGGACTCGAATGCGAATTTCTGGGATTGCCGTTTTTACGACAACGGTACCTCTCCCCTATTCAATTTTAACCAAGAGTTCAGTCTTGGCAATTGTGTCATCTGCCATCCTGCCGAGTACCTCGGCACAATCGACATGGCAGACAAGGAAGGCTGTTCCTTTTATGACAGCACGAATGACACAACGATTAAACCTCGCGGGATAGGTCCTAAATAAATAATACATATAAGAATAAACCAAAATTAACATTAAAAACAAAACAAACATGAAGAAAGCATTATTTTCATTCGCTATCGCAATGGCTGCAACTGCACTGGTAGCATGTGGAGGAAAATCGGCAAATAATGCCGAAGGTGAGGCAACAACGACAGAAGAAGAAGTGGCAGCAGCATCCGACGAGAGTCCTGCCATGCAGTTGCTGAACAGTGTGCCATTTACCCCCGAGGGATTGAAAAGTATGATTAAAACTGAGAAAGACAAGCCACTCACAGAAGTTGAATACGAGGCTCTTTGGTTAGGCTACTCCAAAATCGATATCGATGAGAAGACGTTGGAACTCAAAAACACACCAGAGTTCAAGGCTATCAAGGAGCAGTTCCGTGACCACAAGCGTCCGTCGAACCAGGAGGCTATTATCGAGAAACTCATCAACAGTACGTCACCACAGGTTAAAGGTATGGCGTTACTCTCATACACCTCCCTGTTTGGTGTTTCCTCCGACAATGTCACCAAGGTTGCCAATGCCCTGAAAGACGAGCAGAATCCCTTTGTGCTGAAGAAAGGTATCAGGACTCTGATGAACGAACTGAAGAAGGAGGAGGCTGCTAAGTTTGTGCTTGCACAGGTGAAGAACGAGAACAGTCAGGTTCGAAAAGAAGCAGCCATTGCCATTGGTAACCCCTGGAGTCAGGGTGTCCCTGGTGTGACAGAGGCGGCTAAGGAACTCCTTTACGACAAGGACGATGATGTGCGTGGCATGATGCTCCATTGTGTTGGTAAACTGTACGATGACTCATTCGTACCAGAACTGGTCAAGGTGCTCAACGATGACACTCAACCCAAAATGCACGGCGAAGCCATGAGGAGCCTCTATACGATGTGGTATGACTATCCTTTCCATAAGCACACCAGCAAGGCAGCATACGATGCGACTGTCAACTACCTGAAGAAAAAGCCCCGTACGAACAATATACCGTATTGGACCACGATTACTGAGACAAAGACAAGAGCAGAGAAAGAGTACCCGGCATGGAAGGCAAAGGCTACTTATTTCAAGGAGAGCGAGTGGGTGAAACTGATGACAGACATTGCCACCGATCCCAACGCCAACTGGCTGGGACGCGGACCTGCTGTCGAGATCATCGCCATGTACGGTACGAAGGCTGACGTGGAGAAGGTAAAGAGCATCATACAGGCAAACAGCAACGACAAGTATCAGTCGCAGATGCTGAGTAGTATTGAGAGGGTTCTCAAATAAGCATGACTGAAATGAACGAAAAGGCTCCGCCATACGGGGCCTTTTTCCTTATAAACAGGCTATTTGGAAGATTTTAACAACAATTTGTTAGAAAAAAACAACTAAGATATGTAATAAATTCGTATCTTTGCAGCATCAAACCTATAACGTTAAAGATTTAAAATAGAAAGAATTATGATTTTGAGAGACAATATGAGCATGAAGTATGTACTCTTTTTTGCAGTAGCGATACTGGCTGTTGCCTGTGGTAATAAATCCAAGGCAAATGAGTCGGACACCGACTCACTGAATAAGGAAGTAACTGCCACCGACTCGCTTGCCGCACAGGCTGACGGTGTAGAGGCTGCTCCTGATGACCTATGGACGGAAGATGCCGTGAAAGCGGATGTCAAGAAAATGTATAACATGCTGAACTTGATGCACCGTGAGGACCGCATCAACCTCAAAATGATGGATGAGAATTTCTGCACAGGGTACTATATCGCCCTTGCCCATGCCATTGCAGAATATGACAAGAACGCCAAGGGCGACATGCGTTTCTTTGGTGATGAGGAGGGTTACCGCTGGCTGACAGGCCTCAGTGCTCCGCTCGCCATCGAGAAAATCACAGCTGAGTTGCTGACGGGTAATATGGCACGTGCCCAAGTGAAATTCAAGACAAACGACGAAGACGAGAAAGGTGCCATAACCCTCGACCTCTGGATGGAGAACGGTCAATGGCGTGTCAACAACTTCCTGGAGCCGGAAGTCTTCGGTACAGAGGGTTACCTTGGCATGATGGAGAAATATGCGAGTGAACACAACATCCACGTCAAGGACAACGAGCCCACGGAGGGTGCCCCAACGATGTAATCAACTTTAATTATTAAACAATAAACATTAATCTATTAAAAAGAGAAAGTATTATGGCTTACACAGAGACAACAACTACAGGGTATGGGACCCGCGTAGGAAACTCGTTTAAGAGTATTGGTACAGGTTTCGTCTTGCTCGTAGCAGCCACAGCCCTGCTGTGGTGGAACGAGGGACGTGCAGTGAAAACGGCAAAGATGCTGGAGGAGGCAGGAAGCTCTTACGTAGAGATGCCCAACCCCGGCAAGAAAGACGCCTCACTGGAAGGTGAACTGATCTGCGGTACGGCTCAGGCAACCACAGAGGACTCACTCTTTGATGCTCAGTATGGCGTCGGTCAGAAGGGTATCATCGCCCTGAAACGTAAAGTGGAGTACTACCAGTGGGTAGAACATGCAGAGAGCAAGAGCGAGGACAAACTGGGCGGTAAGGAAGTGACTACCACCACCTATACCTACTCACAGCAGTGGGTCAGCAGCCCCGTTCAGTCGAGTCAGTTCAAGGATCCAGCCTACCAGAACAAGAACTTCGTGCTGACAACCGTTGAGGACGCTGAGAAGTATGCCGAGAAAGTCAGCTTCGGTGCTTACAAACTGAACGAGAGCCTCATCCACAGTATCTCTTCAAGCGAGGGCTTCGACCTTGCCATCAACGAGCAGTTGCTGAAGCAGTTCGACCAGGCTACCCAGACTGCTTACGAGCGTTTCTATGGTGTGCAGCCTAAGACTACCCAGCCACAGGCCACCCCACAGCCTGCAGCACCAGCTGTTCCTGACTCTGTATATGCGTCACTTTCTGACTCTGCCAAGGCTGTCATAGACGCTCAGAAGGCTGCTCAGGACTCTATCAACAATGCTATTGCCAACGCGCAGAACAAGGTTGACCTGCAGTATGTTCACCAGGCTGGTAACATATTATATTATGGTAAGGTGCCAGGCTCGCCACAGGTGGGTGATGTTCGCGTAACCTTCGAGAAGATTGTTCCTGCCAAGGTAACCGTGATGGCTGTTGTGAATGGCGATACCTTCAAGCCCTTCAAGGCTAAGAACGGCAAGCGTTTCGAGACCCTCGTGATGGGTCAGAAGACGGGCGACGAGATTATCGAGGACGCACAGGATGCCAACTCCATGTGGACTTGGATTCTGCGTATCGTAGGTATTCTGCTCGTTATCTCAGCCTTCAAGAACATCTTCGGTTTCTTGGAGACACTGCTCAAGGTGGTTCCCTTCATTGCCAACATCTTCGGTTTCGGCGTTGGTATTGTTTGCACCATCCTCGGTGTGGTTTGGTCGCTCATCGTGATAGCTCTGGCTTGGCTGTTCTATCGCCCCGTTTTGGCTATCATCCTGCTCGCTATTGCTGGATTCCTGGTATGGGTATTCGCATTCAAAGGCAAAGACAAGTTGAAGGAACTGGCTGCCAATGCTACTGCAAAGAAATCTCCACAGCCTGCTCCTGTAGCTCCTGCTGAGCCTGCTGCACCAACAACACCAACCGATAATATCGACGCATAATGAGACGTTTCACCTTATTTATTATACTGTGCTTGTGTGCCTATCTGGGCACGCAGGCACAGAATGCCGACAACCAAAGGCAGAAGCACCAGCCTATCCAGATGATTCTGGACTCTGACTTCGGCAGTTCTACCGACGACCTCTTCGCGCTGATGATGCTGCATCATTATATTGATGACGGACTGGTAGACCTAAAGGGTATCATCGTCGATCGCGAGGGTGAGAAGAACGCGGGTATCGTGGACATCTTCAATAACTACTACGGCCACCCCGACATCCCTGTAGGACTGGAGCGCAATGGTGTGAAGAACCCTCGTTGCTTTATCCCCTACAACGGTATCTGCGACCTGAAGGACGCACAGGGTAACCCCCTCTTCAAGCGCACACTGGACACTAAGAAACTGCCTGACGGCTATAAGCTCTATCGTAAACTGCTCAGCAAGGCAGAGGATAACTCCATCGTGATTGTTGCCATCGGCTTTGCCACTACCCTCTCCCAACTCTTCGAGTCAGGAGGTGACGAGTATTCTAACCTCAGCGGTCTGGAACTCTTCAAGCAGAAGGTGAAGGCTGTCTATATCCAGTCTGGACGCTTCGAGGCTGGTGACAGCCTCAGCGGCTACAATATGCGTGCCGCCTCTAAGCAGTCGGCTATCTTCTATAGCAAACTGCCAGAGAAGGTCGACCTCATCATGTCGCCCAGTAATATCGGTGATAAGATGAACTACCTGCCACAGGATGTAGTGGCTGACCTCTCCTATACCGACTGGAACCCCATCAAGGCTGTGTACACCAACTATACCTGTGACACTGGTCAGCGTATGTGGGACACCAACTGTCTGGTGAATGCCGTTCTTGGAGATAACGAATACCACCTCTCTCCCCGTGGCTGGGTGACCTTCGTCGACAAGGGGGAGATGTCGGAGATGCTCTTCAAGCCGGATCCCAACGGTAACGCCCGCTATCAGATGCCTGGCGACAGTTATTACTTCATGGAGAAGTTAATGGACATCCGTCGCCATAACCGCATCAACAAATATCCGTCACGATACTCCATCGAGGCTCCCCAGCCTACCCTGCTCAAGCATGACGCTACGGAATGGGCAAAGCCTCGCACACAGCTGCTCATCGACAAATATCTCGCTACGGCAGGTAACAAGCTCGACCCCGATGAGTTCCGCACCGTCTTCCAGCCTATCGGCTACTATGGCGGTAACGTGACGGACTATCGCGAGGCAGAGAAGTCTGTCGTTGATGAGTTGTATACGGTCATGCTCGACCGTGCAGCACGTGCCGGCAAGAACACCATGACCATCATCACCGGCGCTCCTGCCAGTGGTAAGAGTACGGTAGCACGCAAGTTGAACCTCAAGAACGAGGGACTGGTCTATGACGCGGCACTCTCTGGCGGTACTGACCGTCTGGAGAAAGTCATCCAGCGTGCCAAGGCGAAGGGTCTCAACAAGATTACCGTCGTCGTGGTTTACAACGACATCCTGACTTGCTTTAAGAACTCCATCAACCGTGGTAAGAACAGCAACCGTTTCTGCACCATCGACTACCTCATGCAGTCGTTTGAGGACAGCAAGGGCAAGATTGAGTGGTTGCAGAAGCAGCACCCGGAGGTGACTTTGATTCCTGTAAGTTGCGAAGGCAACAACGGAGGTGTGAAGGTGAGTGTTGACGAGGCGAAGAA
>DEJF01000030.1:24763-28110 GCA_002353225.1 Prevotella sp. UBA2755
TGGGAGCAGCAACTTCCTTCTCTCGTGGGTAATCTCTCGGCTATTCCTAACCTCAGTACAAGAAACCAGAAACTCGCCAAGGAGATTAATGACCGTGTGGAGGAACTGTTACATAACTACAGAAACTAAACACTTCCGATACGTATGAATATAAAGTATCAGATATCAAAAGTGGTTGCCGTCACATTGATGGCAACCACTTTGATGGTTTTTACAGGTTGTAAGACCCAACAACAAGCAACCTCATCTATCGAGTCACCACAGCCTACCCTTATTAATGCTGATGCCAAGCAATGGGCAATTTCACATACCACACCCTTGCTTAACAAGTATATGGAGACGGCTGGCAATAAGATAGACCCTGACGAGATGCGCCTTTTGTTCCGTCCTATCGGTTATGACGGAGGTTCTAACACCATCTACTATCGTGATGCGGAGAGATACCTGGTGGATACCCTTTACAGTGTGATGCTCGAGAAAGCCGTCAAGGCTGGCAAGACGAGTATCGTCATCTTCACTGGTCCCTCGGCAAGTGGTAAGAGTACAGCAACGAAGTCCATGGACTTCTCACAGAAAGGACTGGTCTATGACGCAGCCTTCAACTCCTACAAGAAACTGGCTGGTGCCATCAAGAAAGCCCAGCGTGCCGGTATGAAGGATGTTCAGGTGATTGCCATCTACAACACAATCCGCAACTGTTTCAAGAACTCTGTTGACAGGGGTAAGAAAAGCAAGCGCTTCATCCATATTCCCTATATGATTGAGTCGTTTGGCAATAATACCCATAAGATGGAACTGCTGAAGGAGAACTTCCCAGAGGTGGATTTTCTTTGCTTCGACAAGAGCGACAATGTCATTGCCAAGCCTGTCAGTATCGATGAGGCAACGAAATGGGACTTCCAAGTGACACAAGACGATATCACCTATCTGTTTAATGTGATTCGCGATGAAATTGACAAAGGAGATCTTACACAACATCAACTTGCCTATATCACGGGAGACATACTATCAATTAAGGGACTGTCAGATTCCAATAAGGCTCTGGCCCAAGAGATTGATAGAAGAATACGTGAGATGGCAAGATAAGATCAACGATGAACTATGGGAGGAATCCCCACAACTGGGGACTGAAGCCTTATAAGAATTCTGAACATGAAGAAAATATATATTATTTTAACTGTTGTCGCTATCCTGATAGTGGTAGGTGTCTATGCCTGCAAGAATCTCTTCCAGCCTCTCGACAAGGACGGGATGGTCTACGAGGACACTCTGAGAACAAGGATGCTGGACGGTCCCAGCATGGAATACCAGCCTACGGAGCACGACAAGAAGATGAATATCCTGGCGCAGACCCAACATTTCGTCGATAGCATCTATAATGTCGAGATCCGCAAGGTGGTGAATGACAAAGGCGAGCATGGCTCCGACATCAACTTTGACGAGATGTTTGCTTCGAAGGCTTGGCAGAAAGCAGTAAATGACATCCGCAAGAAAGACCGTGACATTGACGGCATCGGTTTCTTCGACCACGACTATTGGTTGATGTCGCAGGATATCGTGGAATCGTTTTATGCCTCGGATATTAAGATCGAGAATATCGTGGTCAGCGAAGACCACCCTGAGGCTGATGCCGTTCTCCAACTCCATCGCAACGAGGATATCACCAACATACGTCTCCACCTGATCTGGGAGGACAACAGTTGGAAGGTAGACAATATCATCGACTTCTCACCCTATTTGGGGAATCAGTCTTTTAACTATCGTGAACGAATGAAAGAATATTTGGAGGAATAAGCATGAAGAAATTATTATTTTTCGCGCTCTGCCTGACGGCAGTGATGATCAGTTGCAAGAATAAGGGACAGGCTGGTGAAGCAACCGATACCGATTCTACTGCTATTGACAGTGTACTGGCAGAACTGAACGACACCACTCCCCTACCTATGTTCCTGTACTGTATAAATCCGCAGTATATGCAGATGGTGTACTGGACGGATACTGAGGAGCCACAGATGAACAAGAACAACGAGGAATACTACAAAGACATCAAAAAAGTATGGAGTCTGCAGGACATGTTTACCCGTAATGCGGCTGGCTATACTAAGATGTTAATGGATGACGACAAATGGGTCGACATGAAGTTTATCGGAGAACAACTGAAGAACCCAGACGGGGAGGTGATATGTAGCGGAGAACTGCATGGTCGTCCCTCCATTCCCTCTCCTGGTCTGAGATATGCCTTTGCCAATGACAAGGACATTCCTAAGGGAGAGTATTTAGAAGGTATGTCTGTGGTAATACACAAAGACTATCTGACTTCCCGCAAGCAGTTGAAGATAGAGCCTATCTCCGTCAGAAAGAATATGCCGAATGATCTTGTTAAGAAGATGGAACAGAAATACGGCATGAAAGCCGATATATCAATGGTCTGCTCGATGATTGACGGTCGCTACACCCAGGGCTTCATCCAGTTTGCTGGAGAGTATAAAAAAGCACCAAAAGACCCCGGCAATGACTATAAGAAGGCGTTGGCATTGGAGATTATCACTGACGGAGATAGTACCTATACTCAAGAGGTACTGGGCTACTATGATGAAGAGTCTAAGTCGTGCACTTGGAATGCTGATGACGGTGGTGAATACTGCTCGACTAGTATACTTGCGGCATTCGAGGGACCGAAAGGACTGGAACTCTGCTATTATCATGGTGCTCCAGAGAGTATCACGGTCGGCATGTTCTTCCCTCGTAACGGTAAACTCAATGAGTTGCAGTATGTGTGCTATCATGTATTGATTGACGAGCAGACTCCTCTCTGGAAGAAGGATATTGCCGAGATGCAAAAACAATTCCTTAATAGTATGAAGGGGAACAAGAGTCCACTGGCTAAATACCAATTCCTCCTCCTCGATGGTGATAACACGGAAGAGGTTTGGATGCGTACTGAGGATGGAAGACGGGGAGCCGTCTTTACCTTCAAGGACGGGAAGCCTCAACTGATTGCCACAGAAGATGAGAAGTCGACACTTACTTTCTATAAAGAGAAAGGAAAGGGATGTGTCAAAGTCACCCATGAGGAGGGTAACTTTACCAGCACGAAACTGTTTATCATTAAAGACAGCAAGGTGGTGGAACGCTTCACCATGGAGGAGTTAGACGGAGAGATTACAGACAGCCAACTCAATGGCAAGTCCATGACGAAATGGGAGGCTGCAGATTATCTCGACAAAACGCCATCTACCGTGTATGACACCTATGATTATTTCACCGAAATCAAAAAAGAATAGAACATTAAAAAGGCTCCCTAACAGGAGCCTTTTTTAGTGGAACTGGAGGGAGTCGTCATCGAC
>DEJF01000030.1:28227-45692 GCA_002353225.1 Prevotella sp. UBA2755
GTGGAGCTGGAGGGAGTCGAACCCTCGTCCAAACAGGGAAACCATACGCTTTCTACATGCTTATTCCAGCCTTCATTTTCGTGATGCAGCAAGACCTGGACCACCAACTGCACCCTTATCCTCTAAATCTTCATCACCCAGCCGAGGCCTCCAAGTGACTATTTCCGATTTTCCTGCACCGCTATACCTTCCTGATTCGGAACAACATCCAGAAGAGCGATGTCTCGTTCCCTCACCTAGTGAGGGAATTAAGCCAGTAAACTACTGTACTTCGTTTAGGCAGCGAGAGCGTAGTTGTTTTCGCCAATTAATTTTCCGACCGAATAGATTATGGAGTATACAGCCGTCACTCCGCATGCTTACGTACCATCTCAGCCCGCTGTCAAATCCAGTCAACCCCAAGATTTTTACGTTTTACGTTGCAAAGATACGAAAAAACTATGAACTATGAACTATAAACTATGAATTATTTTGTACCTTTGCAATAAAATTTCGATTTTCTTGTTATTATATATATGGGAAATTATAAAAATACTATCTTGATATCACTGCTTCTCCTATGCTCGGTTAGCGTATGGGGACAGTCGGGAATGACAGACCAACAGGTTCTAGAATATGTCACACAGGAACGGGCAAAGGGAACCCCCCAGTCAAGAATTGTCACTCACCTTATGCAACGTGGTGTTACTGCCGCACAAATACGGAAACTGCGCAGGAAATATGGCAATATGGATTCCAGTACGGAGACGACAACTGGCACCTATGACACCAAAGACCGTATGCGGGTCAATAATAGTGTCTACAGACTGCAAAACGGCAAGGAACTCAAGAGTAAGTCCGAGCAGGAATATGACGACTATGCAGAGCAGGAGGAGATTGCCAGACAGTATTCTCAGGGACGTATCAATGGCTACTATAACAACCACACCTATGATGAGAATGACCCAGAATATCAGGATGTAGAAACGGAACTGGACGCATGGATGCCACAAGACACCGCTATGCTGGTAAAACGGCTCCAGTCTGAATTAGAGAGATATCAGAAGAAAAACAAGAAGAAGGTCTTTGGCCGTGACATTTTCAATCGCAGCGACCTGACTTTCGAGCCAGAGATGAATATCGCTACACCACAAAGTTACGTACTGGGTCCTGGTGATATGGTGAATATTGACATCTGGGGATCTTCTCGCGACAATATCAGCACCACCATTTCTCCTGACGGAACCATTACCGTAGAGAACGGTGGTGTCATTGAGTTGAGTGGACTGACTGTGGCACAAGCAAAGCAAAGACTAAAAAGCCGCTTGGGTTCTTTCTATCAGGGATCCAATATCCAGATGACCCTTGGACAGACTCGTACAATAACCATCAATATCCTTGGTGAGGTCAAGAAACCTGGCAGTTACACGCTGTCAGCCTTCGCCTCTGTTTTCCATGCCCTTCACATGGCAGGTGGTATCAGTGACTTGGGTACCCTCCGTAACATCAAGGTCTTCCGTGGAGGCAGACTGCTGAGTGTCGTCGATGTTTACGACTACATGCTCAATGGCAAACTGACAGGTAATATCCGTCTTGCCGACAATGATATCGTGCAGGTTGGGACCTACGACAATTTAGTGAGCATAAACGGAAAAGTAAAACGCCCTATGTGGTATGAGATGAAGGCGAATGAGTCCCTCTCTACCCTTCTCCGCTATGCTGGAGGATTTACGGGTGATGCCTTTACGAAATACACTCGTGTCTACCGTAAGGCTGCAGGAAAGTATTCCATATTTAATGTAGAAGAGTTCGACACCAATTCTTTCCGCTTATATGATAACGATTCTGTTGCCGTCGACTCTATTATTCCCCGTTACGACAACATGGTGGAAATCAAAGGAGCCGTTTTCCGCCCTGGCATGTATCAAATTGGAGAGAGCATCAATAGTGTCCGCACCCTCGTACAGGCTGCTTCTGGATATACAGAATACGCATTTGCCAGACATGCCATTATTCATCGTACGAAAGAGAATCGCAAATTGACTACGATTGCTATCGATTTAGAAGGAATCATGAATGAGACCCTTCCTGATGTCGCTCTACAGAACGAGGATGTGCTTTTTGTACCTACCAGAACAGACATACAGGAAGAGGAAACACTCTCCATCCTTGGAGAAGTGCAATTCCCTGGTACATATACTTTCTCAGAGAACACAACCATTGAAGACTTGATTCTACAGGCAGGAGGTCTTAAGAACTCTGCCTCAACAAGTAAAGTGGAGGTCGCACGACGGGTTATCAATCCCAACAGTGAGAAAGTTGACTCTATCATGGCACGTACCTACTCTTTTGCACTAAAGGACGGTCTTTTCATCGATGGTGAAGCCAGTTTTGTTCTCCAGCCTTTTGACGAAGTCTTCGTCCATCAAAGTGCAGGTTACACCATCCAACAGAATGTTACGGTCAATGGCGAGGTGATGTTTGCAGGCATCTATACACTTCCCAAACGTGAGACCCGTCTGAGTGACATCCTTAAAATGGCAGGAGGTCCCAACCCATACGCTTATGTCAAAGGTGCCCGTCTTGAACGACAAGTCAATGAGGAAGAACGCCAGAAATTGGAAGAGGCACTCCAAATGGCACGTCGTGAACAGCAGAGTAATATGATGGAGACCGCTTTGGGAAGCAGCAACGCTCTCGCCATCGCCCAGTTGGCAGAGAAACAGAGCAAGAGTGAACTGGAGAAATTCCAAATACCCAATAAATACACTGTGGGGATTGAGTTAGACAAGGCATTAGCGCATCCTGGCGGAGAAGAGGACCTCGTCCTCCGTGAGGGTGACCGTATCTTTGTACCACAATATAACGGTACCGTCAAGATTAACGGAGCCGTACTCCATCCTAATACCGTTGGTTTCAAAAAAGGGAAAAGCATACGATACTATATCAATCAGGCTGGAGGCTTCAGCAAAAATGCAAAGAAAAGCCAGACCTATGTGCTCTATATGAACGGTATGACGGCAAGAGTCGGCGCCAATACAAAAATTGAGCCTGGCTGTGAAATCATAGTACCCACAAAGGCACAGGGCAAGATGACCGTTGCCGAGAAGATGATGATGGCAACCAGTGCCACCAGTATGGGAACCATGGCAGCCACGATTGCTAACCTGTTAAAGAAATAATGATGGAAGAAAACAAAAAGAATCCTAAAGTCATTGACCTGCGGGTAGTTGCCAAGAAGATATGGGCAAACAAGAAACTTTTCTATAAAGTATTGCCTATTGTCTTCATCTTATCGTGCATTTATATTCTGAGTATTCCCAGATACTACTCCTCTGAGACGAAGTTAGCCCCAGAGATGGAGAGTTCTGGAGTAGGAGGGACTTTAGGGTCTCTTGCCGCATCATTTGGCTTTGATGTTAATGATATGCAGACATCTGATGCCATCACTCCCCTGCTCTATCCAGACCTGATGGAAGACAATGCTTTCGTTGTAAGCATACTAAGTATTAAGGTGGAGAGTCAGGATGGAGATATCAAAGCCACCTATCATGATTATTTGAAGAGTTTCCAGGAAAATGCATGGTGGGTTTATCCTATAAACTGGCTGAAAAATCTTCTTCCAAAGAAAGAGGACAATGTTGGTAACAAAAGCAAATATGATCCTTACAATTTGTCGAAAAAAGAAAATAGCATTTTAAATAAGGCCCGTAAAAACATCGACATTTCTATTGATAAGAAAACAGGGGTTATCACTATTGCCGCTAATGCGCAAGATCCGTTGATATGCAAAACACTGGCAGATTCCATCAAGAACAAACTGCAAGTTTTTATCACGGATTATCGTACCAGCAAGGCGCGTGTTGATTACGAATATTATAAAGGACTTACCGTTGAGGCAAAACAAGACTATGAGCGTATGCGTCAACGTTATGGAGCCTTCATAGACGGAAATGTCAACATAGCCCTTCAGAGTGTCCGTTTGAAAGCAGAGGAGATGGAGAGTGAGATGGAGTTGAAACTCAACAACTATAATACGCTTAATAGTCAGATGCTTGCTGCCAAAGCAAAAGTACAGGAACGCACTCCAGCCTTTACAGTTATCAAAGGGGCTGCAGTACCTATCAAACCGGCAGGACCCAAACGCATGATGTTTGTAGCAGGAATGTTAGTATTGGCATGCGTCATCTTATCATTGTATTCCATCAGGTCTTATATTGTTAACCAATGAATAGTCAACCTACGACTACCACTACACTTGGCAAATCCAAGCGAATAGCATCAAACGCCTTGGTGCTTTTTTTTCGTATGGTAGCCGTTATGGTAATTAACCTATATACCGTCAGAGTTGTTTTACACTCATTAGGTCAGACAGATTTTGGGCTTTTCAATGCTATTGCTGGTGTTGTACTAACCAGCACTTTCATCAGTAGCACATTGTCCATTTCCGTTCAAAGGTTCTATTCTTATGCATTAGGAAAGAATGAGCCTACTCGCCTTAAAGAGTATTTTTCCGCAAGTGTTAACATAACATTTGCTATCTCACTTTTAATTATTTTATTTTTTGAAGCGATTGGGTTGTGGTTTATCCATCACCAACTGACAATTCCTCCAGAAAGGATGTATGCCGCCGAATGGATTTTCCAGTTTTCTGTTTTTTCTTTTGTATTAAATTTAATGCAAATACCCTATACTGCAGCGGTTTTTGCCAATGAAGACATGGGGATATATGCACTGATTTCCTTTTTAGATTGTTTGGGAAAATTACTAATTGCCTACCTGATTGGCAGATTCTTATTTGACAATCTCATTTTTTATGGATTGGGGTTGCTTATTGTTGCCCTGTGTGTCTACGTTTCTTATTTCATCATTGGTAAGTATCGATATCCTGAATGTCATTACCAATTAGTGAAAACAAATTCCTTATACAAAGAACTACTATCGTTCTCCGGATGGACAATGTATGGCACAGTCGCAGGAGTTGGAATGATCCAAGGAACGACCATTATCTTGAATATTTTCTTTGGTCCCATTACTAATGCTGCATATGCCATTGCCAATCAGATTTACAATGCGGCAAATGCTTTATGCAATAGTATCATCCTTGCTTTCAGACCTGCTATGATAAAAGCATATGCACAACAAAGTCACGACTATTTACTCCGCTTATTTTCTTTCAGCAATAAATTTATCTTCTTTCTATTAATAAGTGTTGCAATTCCATGTATCATTGAGGTAAGAACGGTTCTTCATTGGTGGTTAGACTCTGTAAGCGAAGAAACAATTATATTTTCCAGACTTTTTATGTTATACCTGGTTTGTATGACGTTACATAATCCAATTACTACAATTATTCAAGCAACAGGTCAGATCAGAACCTATTACCTTTTGGTAGAAAGTATTACATTGATGTGTCTCCCTCTCACATGGTTACTACTATCTCATGGACATTCCTCTCACTATGCCTTTTATTCCATGATTGGAATTTGTATAGTATCACATATTGTCAGGCTGTTGATTTTAAAGAGACAATTCTCACTCTTTTCTATTTATGCATACTTCTTCTCTTTTATCGGTCCAAGCATCATTATTGTTTGTGGAGGAACTTTGATGACTTTATGGATACATAATAGTATTGATCCCCCACTCATACGTTTTTGGACTGTGACAACGCTCTCTCCTCTTATAACTATTTTCCTGTCTTATACCATAGGCTTGGCAAAATCAGAGAGGAAATTACTGCATAGTTTCATTTCTCAAATCCTCAAAAACAAAATATGGTAACAGGTATTTCCATCGTTCTACTTTTTACCATATCCTGTCTCTTGGTGTTCTTAGAGAAATATATGGGTAAATACAAACTACCCGTGTATGCCTCTATAGGTATCGCTCTAATTCTTATTGCTGGACTTCGAGAAGTTGGAATTGATCCTGACTCGGATAATTATGAATACACCTATCACAATTACTCTTCTACACGCTTTTTAGGCGGTGTTGAGTATTCCTTTTTGTTAATCTCCAGCATCTTGAATCATTTTAGCAATGATGTACACCTACTATTCATCTTTTATGCATTTTGGGGAGTTTCCTTGAAATTCATAGCGTTCAGACAACTATCAAATTTATGGTTTCTGCCTGTTGTAGTCTATTTGAGTTTTTACTATGAACTTCATGAAATGACTCAAATTAGGACAGGTATCCTCTCTGGAATTTTTCTACTCTCAATCAAATCGTTAGCAGATGGAAAAAAAATACAGTTCTGTCTCATGATTATATTAGGTGCCTTTTTCCATATTTCTGCCCTACTCCTCTTACCATTAGCATTCCTTGATAATCAAGAACTCTCGTTAAAGAAACGCATCTTCTGGTGCTCTCTCATACCTGCTGGCTATATGGCATACATGATGGGGGCAACTGTTTTACTTCAGTTTGATATACCATATATCGGTCTGAAATTGGCAAATTATCAGGCAGCAGAGGATAAGGGAATAGGAACTATCAGCATCAATGTATTTAGTCCAAAAACACTTTTTACGACATTCCTCTTCTTCTATTTAATGTATTTTCATGATACCATTAAAGAATGTAACAGGTTCTTTCCGATTTTGTTGAAAATATACGCTATTGGACTTTTTTCTTTTACATCTTTAGGATTCTTACCCGTTTTGGCAGAAAGAGTCAGTTTTCTTTTTGAGACTGTCACAATAATCACTTTTACCTGTGCATATTACACACTCCGTCCTAAATGGGCTGGAATGCTACTGGTCATCATGATTGCCTTTGTATATTTAAATTATGCACTTCCCTATGTAAGTTTTCATCTGCTTTGGAAAGGTGGATAAAGATAGGTAATTTGTACATTTTTTACATTTATTTTTTGATATATCATTCCTTTTCTTTACCTTTGCAGAAGAATGAAAGCAAGAGTTATAGCATATTACCTTCCACAATTTCATCCTATACCTGAGAATGATGAGGCATGGGGACCTGGATTTACCGAATGGACTAACGTGGCTAAAGCAAGACCACTTTTTCATGGTCATTACCAGCCACGTATTCCAGCCGACTTAGGTTTCTATGACTTACGTCTGCCAGAGGTTCGTGAGCAACAAGCACAAATGGCACGTGAGGCTGGAATTGAAGGGTTCTGCTACTATCATTACTGGATGGGCAATGGCAAACTATTATTACAGCGACCATTTGAGGAGGTCCTGAAAAGTGGCAAGCCTGACTTCCCTTTTTGTCTTTGCTGGGCAAATCATGAATGGACGACTAAGACATGGCAAAATGAAGGTAAATCCAAAATAATCGCCCCCATGCTGTATCCTGGCATAGAAGATTATGTGGCACATTTCAATTATGTATTGCCTGCTTTTAAAGATCCGCGCTATATTACAGTCGACGGGAAACCCATTTTTTGCATCTTTGACCCATACCATTTTCCTGATATCTCTCGTTTCATAGCAACCTGGAATGAATTGGCGATAAACAATGGCTTGTCTGGAATCCATTTTAACGCCTATGTCAACAACACATCAACTGTCAAACGTCTTCCTGACGGAAGTATCAAGCGAGTCTTACCTAATCTGGAAAGTAGTGCAGAAGTCTATAAAGATGTGCTCTCTTTGGGCTTTGACAGTCTCACCACAATTGGAAAAGCAAGGGCAGAAATGCTGTCGGAAGGAAAATATAAGCGCATTATTAAAAAAATCTTACACCGCTATTTTTCTTTCTTACCGACTTTACGCTACAACTATCCCAAAGTCATGCCTTATTACTTTTCACCAGAAGATGCTTGGGAGAATGTTTTTCCTACCATTTTGCCACAATGGGACCGTACTCCCAGAGCGGGGAACGAGGAAGGTATATATTATAATGCGACACCTGAAAATTTTAAAAAACACATAGAACATGCTCTCAAAGTAATTGAAAAAAAGAAAGCCGAACACAGGATTCTTTTCCTGAAATCTTGGAACGAGTGGGGAGAAGGTAACTATGTGGAACCTGACCTCAAATATGGACACGGCTTTTTGGATTCTATTAAGTATTCTATTTCCTGACATTATTATTGTGGATATATCTGTTATCATACCTACCTATCAGCCCTCTGACTATATATGGCAATGCCTCGACTCCCTCAACAGGCAGTCACTGGATCACTCTTGCTATGAAGTTATCATAATCCTTAACGGTAAAAAGGAACCATATTATAATCAAATTAACCATTATATTAGTCAAAACGCTCAGACTGCATTCCGTCTGATATACACTGATATATCTGGGGTATCAAATGCGAGAAACACTGGTATGGAGGCATCTAATGGAGACTTCATCTGTTTTCTTGACGATGACGACTGGGTTAGTGACAACTATTTAGAAGAACTACTAAAAGTCTCCACGTACAAAGGATTGGCAATTTCTAATGTCAGACTGTATATAGAACGAAATGCCTGTTATGCTGACAGTTATATGACCAAAGCGTTTGCTAAGAATAAAGAAAGAAAACAAATAACAATTCTCTCAACTCGTAGTCTGTGCAATTCTGCTTGTATTAAAATCATACCCAAAACCATTATCGGAAATTCAAGATTTAATCCAAGGTTCAAGATCAGTGAAGATGTACTTTTTATGGCGACCATCAGTTCGAATATAAAAGAAATAAGGCTAACCTCTCCAGAAGCCATCTATTTCCGAAGAGTTAGGAAAGGCTCTGCTACTTATACTAAACAAACTACTAAAAGTTTGGTCTTAAACAATCTAAGACTTATCCGCGAACTTATCAAAATATTCTTTTCCCAACCCAAAAAGAACTATAATATCAGGTTTTTTCTTCTACAAGGAATGGGACTTTTTAAGAATATCATCCGAATTATCAAAGGTGCATAACATTATTACAAAATGAAAAATATTGAAATCATACCTACAGCAGGACTATGCAACCGCATGAGAGCACTTGCCTCAGGGGTGTTCCTTGCTCACAAATTGCATCTACCTGCTAAAATCTACTGGAACAACACTATAGGGTTAAAAGCAGACTTCTGCCAACTTTTTCAACCCATCAACCTCACAGATGTCGAACTCATCGAAAATAATCGGTGGGTATATCAAATTGAGTTCACTAAAGACTACCTGATGAGATGGCCTATCTTAAATTTACTCTATAAAGTCATCTATAATCATAGCATCTACACAAATGGCGACATCATTAACAGAATATCACGCCAAGAACATCGTAACCTTCTATTAATCTCTTGTTGTCCCATGTGCCAATGCTATAACATGAATGAGTTATTTGTCCCACTGCCAGACATACAAGAGCGGATTAATCATATTACGAGTCTGTTTGGTGAGAAAACTATTGGCATACATATTAGACGCACAGACAACAAACAATCCATCCGACTCTCACCAGATAATGCTTTTGAAGAAAGAATAGCCAATGAAATCACCAAAGACCCTAAGGTGAAATTTTATTTGGCATCTGACGATGAAAACATAAAAAAACAGATTATTGAGAAATTTGATGCACCTGATCGGTTTATTTTCATTCAAGAAAAAACAGAAAGGAACAGTTTGGCAGGTATGAAAACTGCCGTTGTTGAACTGTTTTGCCTTTCCAAAACAAAGAAAATCATCGGAAGTAACTATTCATCTTACTCCAATATTGCAGCAGAACTGGGAGACATTCCAATAGAATATGCATAATATCTATATGTCACGCAACTTAAGGTTTGCGCTGATAAACACGTATCCAATCAAAGTGCGTCTCATATATCTGGTTAGTATTACCATAGTTACCATATTCGCCATTACCTACACTCTGGTTCAGGATTAAGTAGAAAGGAAAATCAAATGTCCATTGTCCTTTTTCCAGCAAAGACTTGTCTGTCGTCTTCTCAAAAAAGGCTACAGTCTTTCCGTCTATCTCCCACCTTACATCTTTCTCGGTCCATATAACACCATAAACATGCCACTTGGCAGCATTGACATCCGAACTTTTGAAGATATTTTTCTGCCCATGATTCGCATGACTGTAAGTAAGCCGTGAATGGATAGCATGGGACGCACTCACTCTGTCGCCAAACGATTCTACGATATCAATCTCTCCATATTGGTCGAAATGATTATTTTTGGCTAGCCACGCAGCAGGGAAATTTCCTTGTTTTCGGTTGGTCTTCATCCGTACCTCCACCTTGCCGTACTGAAACTCAAATTTACCTCGTGTATTAATAGCACCAGTAAGCATACGAGCCGTATCCTGTGGCTCTGACACGTTAGGAATCGCCTTACACACCAAAGAGCCATTCTTAATATACACAACTTTTGGAGAATTACTGATCCACCTTGACCAAGTACCTTTATACCGATCATGGCGACTCCATTTCGTCGGATCCGGTTGACTCCCATTCTTCTGATTGAACTCGTCACTAAACACTAACTTCCACTCTCTATCTTCCACATTCTGCCCTTTCGCGACAAATGTGTCAGAAGAGAACACCAGAAGCATCACTATAGAACAAATTATTTTATTCATATACATCATCTCACCTACACTTATTTAAATAACTTATGCTACTGAGTGCGGGCAAACGATACTTTGTCATAAAATCTTTACTCATGCGTGATTTTACATGCCACTTCATATTTTACGCTTCATGTATTATGAAGTGCAAAATTAATACATTTTTTGCTTATCATGCAAACATGCGACTGAAAATCAAAACAATCAATGGGTTATTTAACCTTTCTTCACCATCCACCCAAATTCTTGTCATCGATATCGTTTCACAACCTACCACTCAACTCCTCCTGTTCACCGTCATAGTTAAGATTTCCTTAATTTCCTGCATTTCTTAAACCCACCGCTGATTATCAATAAGTTATGTGTATTTTTCTTACACTTAATCCTACACCTGACGTTGCATTGCCAAATAACAATCGGGAATAGCGATGCCTCGGATACAGGATAGAGATACTTCGCATAAAGTATGCGTATTCATGGTACATGGTATACATATACCAAGTATGGGTCATTCGAAGTATCGGAACAGACTATCCGAGGTACCCGAACTAACAATACCTTGAACTCTGACAAGTCTTGGGACTATCATGAATGATAGTTAATCGTAATATTATTCGGAACTATTTGGGTATTTCAAATAAAAAGAGTACCTTTGCACCCGTCTAAATACCTACATCAGCAAATGAGCCAAGAGTTAGTATCCGTCATCATGCCCACCTACAATGCCAGCAGGTATCTTGCCGACAGCATTGAGAGTATACTGGGACAGACTTATACCAATCTGGAACTGCTCATTACTGATGATTGCTCTTCGGACGAGACAAAGCGCATCCTGCAACAGTTTTCCCAAAAAGACTCCCGTGTCAAGGTGGAGTACCTGAAGGAGAACTATGGTCCAGGTATTGCCCGTAACAAGTCTATCGAAAGGGCTCATGGACGCTATATAGCCTTCTGCGACTGTGATGACAAATGGTTTCCTGACAAACTGGAGAAACAAATTAAGCACATGACCCGAAAAGACTGTGCTTTATGTAGCAGTTCCTATCTGATATGTGATGACAACAACCAGATAACAGGTATCAACATATCCCCTAAGCATCTGACTTTAGGAAT
Organism: Prevotella sp. UBA2755; assembly: GCA_002353225.1. Lineage (GTDB taxonomy): Bacteria > Bacteroidota > Bacteroidia > Bacteroidales > Bacteroidaceae > Prevotella. The sequence goes on from DEJF01000030.1 coordinate 39,842, forward strand.
GATGAAACGGGACAATAAGATTGGTTGTCTGACTGCCATCTACGATATCAAGCGATTAGGTCATAAGTTCTATATGCCTGCCATCCGTAAGCGTCAGGACTGGGCTTTGTTCTTGAACATCCTGAAAGAATGCCAGATCTGTTTTTGTCTGACAGAGCCCCTCGCCTACTACCGCCAACGCGAGAATTCCGTCTCCAGCAACAAATTGTCATTGATCAAATATAATGTCAATGTCTATGAAACGGTATTCGGATACTCAACCATCAAAGCATACCTGTACTTTTTCACCAATTTCTTACCGACCTATTTTATAAAGGTATGGAAACGAAAAAGAGACAGTAAACGCTATCTCGCCAACATTAAAGAGAAAGACACACAATAAATAAATAATCTATACGTTACTAATGTAAAATACATTGCTGATGGAACATAACTACCCATATATTTTTGATGGAATGAATGCTTTTGAAAGGGAGGTCAAACGGTGGTTTGACTTTTTCGGAGCACTTCTATTGCTGATACTCACCTCACCCCTCTTCTTGGTCTGCTATTGGGTAATCAAGCGGGAAGACAAGAAGGGACCTGTCATCTATAAACAGGAACGTATCGGGCGTTTCGGGCGTCCTTTCACCATCTATAAGTTCCGCAGTATGATTGTCAATGCGGAGGAGAATGGACCAGCACTTTACCATGAGAAAGAGGATAAGAGACTGACTAACGCCGGTAAGTTCCTGAGGAGCCACCATTTAGACGAACTGCCCCAGTTATGGAACGTACTGAAAGGTGACATGTCGTTTGTAGGACCACGCCCTGAGCGTAAATACTATATCGACCAGATCATGAAACAGGACTGTCGCTATAAGTACCTGTATCAGATTCGACCGGGTGTCACCTCCTACGCCACCCTTTACAACGGCTATACGGACACCATGGAGAAGATGCTCAAGAGACTGGAGATGGATCTTGAATACTTGCATAAACGTTCATGGTGGGAGGACATCAAGATCATGGTTCTCACCGTCGTTCATGTAGCCACTGGCAAGAAATTCTAATACTTCCGGAAGTGCAGGCGCAATGTCTTTGATTGTAATAACAGATCATCACTTGACAATTCCAACACCTTATATCCTTCCTCTAACTCATTGATACCAAATCTACTCAAAGACTCCACATCCTCAACAGGAATATCACCATGATCACGATCACTAAAATATGGGGAAGACAATTTTAACGAGTCTTTTGTGTGTTCAAAAGAAAAAATCACATCATCTTTCACATCACTTATGACAGCAGATCTCACTTCCAGTATCTTGCCTTGAACATTCCACAGATATTGTAATTCACGCATATCTGTAACACCTCCTGTCTCAAGGGTGTCAACCATTCGCAAATACCACATCCCGTCTAAGTCTCCATTATTGGAACGCTCAAGGCTGCAAGCGGTCATAAGACCATAGAGCCCAATAAGATATATCAGATATTTTCTCATCTTCTTCTCCATTTCAATATTCCCGTTTTCGTCACAGTCAGTTGTATTCCATAGTTCTCACCATAAATTTTACCAGAATCCATTCCAAGACTTCCTTTCAACAGCCAGTTATGAGGTAACTCATAAGAGGCTTCAGCAAGAACGCAGAAACTTTTACGTGGGTCAATATAAGGACTATAATAGGTTCCCCATCCTTTCTGATAAGTGGCAAGCACCCGATAGTGCAGATCAGGCAGAGGATTACCGCTCAGACCTAAATGCCAAGCCCAGAAACGGTTATTTCTAATCTCTATCACTCCATCTTCATTATATAAAGGAGACAGATACAAGGGATTACCCATCACTTGTCCCCAATGCTGCCAGCCTGTAAAGATATGGTGGTTGTAATAATTATCACGACCACTGATATGGGAACTGATATTCTGAGTATGATCGTGGTAAACAGGACCACTCTGATACTTGGTATAAATATACTCCAACACAATATTGTTCAACCATGTTTTTTGCTTGAGTTTCAACTCTATGCCTAACATGATATCTTTTAATGAGTACAAGAAATACCGACGACTCTTTCTGGTGTTCCATTCCTCGCCACTTCCATAACCGTCATAATCCAAAAAGAACATTGAAGAATGATCCTCAAAGAAATGATCGGCGTACAATCCCAAATACCAAGTGTCATAATCAAAATTCAAGCGAATCAACCAACTGCCCAAATGATTACCGCCAACATTTTTATAGGCACCTGTCTCACCAGCCTCTCCTGTATCTGTCCCACTGAAGGTAAGAGCATGCCAGAATGCTTTCAGTCCTGATTCACTCTTTATTACTTCTCCATTAGCGAAAGAGGAACCTCCAAACTGAGATGCCATCTCAAGACCCAACTCCAAGGACACAGGCATGAACTTATAGTCATTACCAATTTTCAGATAACCTGCCTTGGAATGATAGAGCACTCCTTCCGTATACTTCGATTGCAGATGGGTAAAGTCTTTCTGCCACTTACTGTCGGTGTATTTTCCGTAGGCGATATGTCCCTTCAAACTTACCCAGCCGTTCGTACCGGGAATGTCCCAGTATTCAGGTAAGGCAAGACGAACCTGAGGCACAGGACGGGCATTGACACCTAATGTCTGGGCTCCCGTACTCAGTTCCTGGTTCTTCAATTCCATCGGGTATTCCTTGCTTCCTACCGACAATACTCCCTTCAGCCAACGTCCTTCTACGTATGCCTGTTGGATGATTAGCCGACTGGTGTAATGACCGGCGACAGCCACGTCCAAGCCATAACCGATACCCCACCGGCGACCATCATCTCTGCTCAGTGGACGACTTAATGCGCCACGCAGATAACCATTCGTCTTCTCCAACGAACTCAGTCCATACTTATTGGCATTAAGCCACAAAGGGGTATGGTCACCTGCCGACAAGGATGCCTGCATCTCCACCTTGTAGTCAAGACTGTCAAGCAAAGGACGACGGTCTTCTGCTTGTGCATGCGTACCTATTATATATAATAAAAAAACTACTAAATATCTCATATTGGATGCAAAGATAATAATTTATAGGGAAAATCCCCTACCCATTTAGGGAAAATCCTTTGTATACCCCTTTATTTCTTCCTAATTTTGCAATGTGAAAAGGAAACTAATGTCGAACTTTTAAAAAAATTAGCGATATGAAGAAGATGATGTTCGCCCTGGTAGCAATGCTGTTGGTAACAGTAACGGGCAAGGCAATGAGTTATGAGCAGGCTCGCAACGAGGCTCTCTTCCTGACGGATAAGATGGCTTACGAACTGAACCTGACGGAAGAGCAGTATGAGGCTGCTTATGAGATTAATCTCGACTACCTCATGGGTGTCACCAGTTATGATGATGTGTATGGCACCTACTGGGAGCGTCGTAACCTCGACCTGAGTTATGTTCTGCTCGACTGGCAGTTAAGCGCCTTCCGTGCAGCCACCTATTTCTATCGTCCGCTCTACTGGGCTGACGGTTTCTGGCACTTCGGCATCTATGCCCGTTATCCGCATCGTGACTACTTCTACTATGGTCGCCCGGTATTCTACGCCAGTTATCGTGGAGGTCATGCATGGCATGTAGTAGGCGGCAGAGGTTGGTATCACGGTCGTCGTGACCACTATATCCACCATCACAACACACGCCATTTCGGAATGCGTGACGGTTGGAACCGTGGAGACTATCGCCACCACCATAACAGTGGGATACGTAATAGTTCTACTCGTACGACAGTCAATCACAGGGGCTTTGGCAACAATGATCATGGCAATCGTGACTTCAATCGCGGGAATCGTAACAATGACTTCAATCGCGGGAATCATAACAACACGAGTCGGGATATGAATCGCGGCATGAATCGTGGTAACGGTGAGAATCGCCCCAACAGGACGATAACGAATACGGAGAACCGTCAGCCTCGCTCACTGGGTGGATATCGCAGCCAAGGTACCCCACGAAGCATCAACAGCACTCCTACGGTTCGTCAAAACGGATCTTCTCATAGCAGTGGCTCCTTCAGCGGCGGCAGCATGCGTGGCAGTTCTTCTCACAGCAGTGGTTCCTTCAGCAGAGGCGGTGGTTCATTCGGCGGAGGCCACAGCAGTGCCGGCAGAGGTAGTTTCGGAGGTGGCGGTGGACGCTCCTCTGGAGGCGGCCACAGTTACGGAGGACGTCGTTAAGACACGCACCTCGGCATTCATCATCCGTTGCACTTCACTCATCGAACACGATGCATAGACGGCTAATATCGCTTTATTGATAATACCATGCCCGACAGCCACCACTCGTTTTCCATCGTAGGTGGCTGTCATTTTTTGTAGGAAGTCACAGGCTCTTTGCAATAAAGCATCCTCGGTCTCAATATCATCGGGCCACACCTCTCCTCGCAGGTCGGGAATAAAACGTCCCGTAAAACTGCCCCAGTCTCGCTCTCTGAGCAGGGGAGTGGTCACCACAGACAACCCATGAGGGGCTGCAATCACCTCGGCTGTCTGGATGGCTCGGTGCAGATCACTCGCCACCACTGCGTCAATTGACTCTGCCGCAAGGCGCTCTGCCACCTGCCGAGCCTGTTCCCTACCCTGTTCGTTCAGTTCCCCTTGGGTCTGTCCCTGCATGATCTGACGGGCATTATCCACTGTCTCCCCATGCCTAACTAAATAAATCGTTGTCATCATAATATGCAAAAATAATCATAATTTTCAATTATCAATGAGCAATTATCAATTATTTTTCTTAATTTTGCAAAAACAATAATAGGAATTAAAGACATGAAACTATTACAAAGTTCAATTTTTCGTGCGTTATGCTCTATCGCCATCGGTATTCTGTTATTGAAATACCCCGATAATTCCGTCACATGGCTCACCATGGCAATCGGCATCTTATTCCTGTTATCAGGTATCATCGCCTTGATATCTTATTGGAATGCCAGACGTCATGCAGGAGAATACACTATTACGGACGCAGAAGGCAACATCATCAGCGGCTCTCAGCCAGCCTTCCCTTTGGTAGGCATCGGCAGTGTCATCCTCGGACTGACCCTCGTCCTAAGCCCTGACATGTTTGTACAATGGCTGATGTATATCCTCGGAGCCATGCTCATACTGGGCAGTATCAACCAACTGATCGTACTGGTAGTAGCACGACGCTATGGGTCGATAGGCGCATTCTTCTGGATAGCCCCCATCCTGATTTTCATCGCAGGCATCGTCATCTTCGTCAAACCGATGAAGAGTGCCGAACTGCCTATGATCATCCTGGGGTGGTGTATGCTCCTCTATGGTGTCACTGAGACGATCAACTCCCTGATGGTCTATAGCCTGCGCAGAAAAATGGAACAACAGCAAAAGGAGGCTGCTAATGGCTTAGAAGCCGAGGAGATCGTCACTGAAGAGAAGGAGAAACTTCCCCAGAAACCAGTCGAAGAGATCGTGGAGGAAGTCTCCCAAAGTGATATCATTGTGGAGGAGGAATAAAAGGTACTTTCGTTCGAAAATAAAAATAAATCGAAATTTATTTTGTATTTTGCTCACTTATTCGTACCTTTGCACTCGCTTTATGCGAAAAGATAAAATATTAATAAATAAGTAACAATTAAAATGAAAAAAGGTATTCATCCAGAAAACTATCGCCCCGTCGTGTTCAAGGACATGTCCAACGGCGATATGTTCCTTTCGCGTTCTACCGCAAAGACAAATGACACCGTAGAATTCGAAGGCGAAACTTACCCAGTGGTTAAAATCGAAATCTCGAGCACCTCTCACCCCTTCTATACAGGTAAGAGCAAACTCGTGGATACTGCAGGTCGCGTAGACAAGTTCATGAGCCGCTACGGTAA
>DEJF01000079.1 GCA_002353225.1 Prevotella sp. UBA2755
ACAATCAAATCAAACCTACCGATGGAAAACTCTTTAAGTTCAGTGTCTATGTAGTTTATCATGGTCTGATAGGTGCTGAACAGTATGCGAGCCTTCATCACACTTTCCTTGTCTGCTGGCTTGAAATCATCAAGTCTGGCTGTGGTGGCACTTGGCAGTAACTTGGTGAAATTCTTATGTGCTTGCTTCACCAATGCTGTACGGTCTGCAAGGAACAATATGTTTTTAGCCCATCCGTTGCGCATCAGCACATCACAAAGGGAAATGGCAACGCGGGTCTTGCCAGTACCAGTAGCCATCACCAACAAACCCCTACGGTGCATACCATTGAAATTCTCACAGATGGCTTTAACCGCTTGCTTCTGGTATGCTCGATTGGTTATCTCATCGTTAATCTTTAGGTCTGTGATTCCGTTCCTTCCACGTCTCTGAATCAATACCAACAAATCTTCTTCTGTGTGGAATCCATGAACTCGCCTAGCAGGATAGCCCAAACCGTCAATAATGAAGGTCTTGAATCCATTGGTATAGTATATGACTGGTCTAACACCGTATTGCCGTTCTAAGCAATCTGCATACAATATGGCTTGCTGTCTGCCTACCTCTGGTGATTTCGTTGTGCGTTTGGCTTCCACTACTGCAAGGGGCTTTCCATTAGCACCAAACAGTACGTAGTCAACATATCCCACACCTGTACTGTTAGGCATACCATTGACTTCAATCTCAATGCAAGCCTTACTTGGAACTATTGCACCTTCTTTATCCAGAACTTCCCACTTGGCTTCTTCCAGTAACAAGTCTATGAATAACTTGCGTGTCTCTGCCTCGCTGTAGTCTATCTTGTCTGTAATATCTTGAGGTGCTTCTATTGTTTCCTTCGGCACACTCTCAATAAACTGCACTGTTGCTGTTGGTACAGTACTGCCAGGCACTACAGTTAGTGTTGGTGACTTTGGTATAAGGTCTTTGCGGAATGGTGCAAGGCTTGTGATAACACCAAGTTTAAGTAAGATGCCACCTACAACATTGTAGATGTTCAACAATGTAAAGTAGGCTTCGCCACCCTTCACACCGCCATCATGGGCTGCCTTATTACCTATCTTGCGGACATAATGAGCCGCCATCATCAATTTGTCATCGTCACCGATGAACTGAGTAAATGGCTCACTAGACATCATTTCAAGCAGACTGGTGCGCTTATCCAGTTCTATGCCTTTGAGAGTATAGATAGCCTTAACTATCCACTCCAAGGCTCTGCGACCATTCAGCGCACACACGTCATAGTTTGTCTGCTGGGTGTCCTCTGCTGCACTGCAAAAGCCGTATAGGTCTTGCAATTCCTCAATGTCCTTCAGATAGTCAAAGTTTCTCATATATTTCTCTTTTTTGCATTATAAATGCTTATACTCACTCATTGTTGTGTTTTCTTATTCACATATTTTGAGAGCCATCAGATTCAGCTGTTGGCATTGAATGGCCGTAATCATCCTTTTCTCGTTATGGTGTTCCCAAGGAGAGAGCATCAGCAGTCGGCCTTGTGCACAGGCATCAAACTGTTCTCCATGGGGCTTAGACAATGGGGTAAAGCCATTTTCCAATAACACAATTGTGGGCAGTCCTGCGTTGAAGGCTTCGCGCATAACCCTTTTCTCGCCAGGCGAGATGGCTGGTGATACGAGGATTGTTCCCATCCTTGCAGCTTCTATATACCTCTGCACCTCCCTTTCCAAGTCGCTGCCAACTATTCGGCGCGACACGCGCACAGCCAAGCGTTTAGGTGCTGTCAATAGCTCGCGATTGCCAATGCCGTTATAGCGCTGGTCGCCAACCGTTAGGTTGAAGAAGGGGCGCAGCCAGTCTGGGCGAGCGCGCTTCATCATCAACCGTCGTGGATTATCACGAAGGTAGTTCTGCCAAGCGCGCAGCTCATCATAGGAGCGGAGCACCAAGTCGTTATAGCCTTTGGCAAAGAGCGAGGTCCCGACTTTCGACAACGTCTCAGCCGTTATATACTGAGAAGCGGCTATCTTCTTTTCCTTCTCCTTCTCCGTATATAGCGGCTCTGCCGCTGTCTTATGCTCAGCTGCTAATGCCCGCTGCGCCTTCCTGCAGCCTGCCTTGAACCCAGAGATCACCTGCCCTAAATGCACAGGCAGTGGAGCCTTCGCAAATAGGATACCGTGCATGTGGTCGGGCATCATCTGCACGGCCTTCACCTCTATCTGCGAGTAGTAGCCGTGAATGCCCATCCACTCGCTCTCTACGGCTTTCCCTAACGGTGAGAGCACTATGTGAGGCTCGTCGATGCTACCGCGCTCGGCAAAGGGATTGCCTTCCAAGTGTCCGAACAGGGGTTTCCGCCCTTCCGTCTCCAAGGTTATCATATACATACGACGCTCCGTGTAATCATGATGCAAATCACGACGTTTCATTGAGGCTTTCTTTTCCCCAGCGAACTTCTTTCTTGCAGCAAACTCTTCGTCCGTCATAGTCGTCTCTTTCTTATCTCGTTTTCTCCTTTTTGTCTCGTTTTCTCTTTCTTCGAATGGTTGTGGCTTTGCCGTAACCATCAGTTGAAGTAATAATCCATACGGCTGTTTAACAGCGTCTCAACCTCCTTAATGGACTTCTTTATTAATTCCTTTTGGTGCTCAATGGTTTCTATCTTGGAGGCAAATTGTTCCTGCATTTCCATAGTAGGAATTATTATATCTAAATCCCTCAATGTTTTATTAGAAATAACAGGTTGAGCCGCTTCATTAGCAAATCTATGTAAATCAAGAAGTGTCAATAAATACAATACAAATATTGGTGTTTGTATGTTCGCATCAAAAAACAATTGGAAAGCATTATCTGTAAGCCAGAATAATCCTTTTACATATCTAACATTTCCACAATATGCGCCAACTCGTCCTATGATTATAAAATCACCATTCATATTGTAGGCATTGTGATAACCACTTATGCCATTTCCTCCATATACAGGATATATTCCTTCTACAAAATTCTTAGCAGAAAGACCATCGCCGCTTTTTAGTTTGTATATATCATTTAATTTTCTCACTTCCCACCCTTTTTCATTGGTAATTGGGTCGCCAAACATTTCATAGAAGAGAGACTGCGCCAGATTATCCAACTCGTTTAATTGGGCTTTCTTCTTTTCAATGATGGAACTTAGCAAGTCCAACTCTTCAACAATATGCTGCTGCTCAGATAAAGTGGGTATAGGTACGTTTATTTCCTTCAATAACTTGTAATGCCTTGAATAACCTAAATTCTCTACCCCATGCCAATGTAAATAATAATAGAAGAATTTAGGATGGAAATCATTTGTCGGAATTAGGATTTTAACTCCATCAGCTCCAACAGCAAAAGCAAAATCTATATATTTGACAACCCTGCTATGGTCTCCAAACACAACAATAGGTTTCCCAAAGTCATTAACATAATCTGCCATATTGGTATAACCAGAAATAAGGTCAGATTCTTGAGATACAATAGGGTATTTCCCCTCTGGAAGATAATCTGAAGTTTTTAGCTGCTTTGTTTTTTTACACTTTTCAATGCAGTCCTCAAAATTGAGAAAAGTCCATCCTTCTTTCATACTTCTTCCTCCTTTACAATCTCCCAGTAACCAGTCTTGTCACTTCCTTTTCTGGCGATAATTCCAAGGTCGCGGAACTTCTTTAGTTGTTTCTCTATACCACGCTTAGTTAATCCTATCTGTTCTGCGATGTCTCCAGCAGACAAAGACGGATTGGATGCCAAAAGTAACAAAACCTTCTTTTCGTTTACACCGAACTTTACACCGAACTTTACACCGAACTCTTTGCCGAACTTTTCATCGAACTCGTCTTCTGTATTTGGCAAAGGATTCCCCTGATGCGCTTTCAGCGTCTTGTAAATCTCGCCCAGCATAAAGTCTATGAACGGACCAGATTGCCCTGCACTCGTGCTGGCAGAGATGGCATCATAATACTGCTGCTGATTACTATACACCATGTTCTCTACAGGCAGATGCTCAAACAGCGGATGCAGCTTGCCCAATATCAGCGACTGCCACAAGCGTCCCATTCGTCCATTACCATCGATAAAGGGATGGATAAACTCAAACTCGAAATGGAACACGCAGGAACGGATGAGAAGATGGTCCTTAGAGCGCTTCAGCCAATCAAAAAGGTTGCCCATCAGCATAGGAACACGAGCAGCAGGAGGGGCAAGATGTACTAAGCCTTTCTCACCAAACACGCCCACACCACCTTGCCGATAGTGACCTGCTTTGTCAACCAATGCCTGCATCATCACACCATGCGCCTTCAGCAAATCCTTCTCCTTGAAGGCATCGAGCATAGGATACAATTCATAGGTCTTGATGGCATTCTTCACCTCCTGAATCTGACGGATAGGTGCCACCACATTCTTGCCATCGATAATGTCACGCACCTCATCCTCAGAGAGTGTATTACCCTCAATGGCCAGTGAGGAATGAATGGTCTTAATGCGGTTCGCCTTACGGAGTCGCAAACCATCCTCCTGTTCCAGACGGATGGCATAACGCTCTATCTGGGCAGAAATATCCGCTATCAGGTTGATAGCCTCAGAACTTACTGTGAATGGTGGTACGTAGCTCATTGTAGTCTTGCCTTTAGGTCATTGAATGCTGCTGCTATTTCGTTCTCCAACTGGCCGATGCGAGCCATGATAACCTCCGTAGGCTCGTACTCAACCTTCTCACGTTCAACCTCCTTATACTTGTTGATGGAAAGCACATAGTCATTGTTGCGTATCTCGTCAACTGGAACTAAGAAAGACTTGTCTTTACGTGTACGCTGTTCTTCTGCCTTTAGGTTGTTGAAACGTGCCACCACGTCTGGGATGTCGTTTTCTTCGACTTCTGTACGCTTCTGGTCAAGTGAATACCCATCCGCTTGCATATCGTAGAACCATACCTTATCTGTGCCTCCTGCACCAGTTTTGGTGAATGTAAGAATGGCTGTAGAGACACCAGAATAGGGTTGGAATACACCGCTTGGCATTGAGATAACAGCCCTCAGAGTGTGATTATCTACCAACTCTTTGCGCAATGCCACATGAGCATTGGAGTTACCAAACAGCACACCATCTGGGACAATGCTTGCACAACGTCCACCAGTCTGCAACATACGAATAAACAGCGAGACAAACAGCAATTCCGTTTTCTTGGTATTGGTGATTGCCAGCAAGGATTTGTTAATGTCCTCACTATCTACACTGCCTGCAAATGGTGGGTTGGCTAGACAAAGAGTATATTTCTCAGTGTCATTATTGCTTGATGATAGACTATCACGGTATGCCACATCAGGCTCTTCAACACCATGCAGCATCAAGTTCATAGCACCGATGCGCAACATGGTACTGTCTGTGTCGAAACCATGAAACATACTACCTCTGAAATGCTCTGCGTTCTCCTTCTTTAAAAGGTCTTGCTTGTAGTTCTCTGCAATATACTTGGCACTCTCAACGATGAAGCCTGCACTACCCATCGCTGGGTCACAGATTTCATCCTTCAACGTTGGTTGCATCAGTTCTACCATCATGCGGATAATATGCCTTGGCGTGCGGAACTGACCGTTATTGCCACTTGCAGCCATCTTTCCAAGAATGTACTCATACACATCACCCATTGCATCACGGTTGGTCATATCCAGAGCATCCACACCATCGACAATCTTTGTCAATGTGCGTGGGTTCTGAATCAAGAACACGGCATCACGCATGAAACGACTGTAGGCAGATGATTTGCCCTCATTGAGGTTCTTGATGAACGAGAAAGCATCATTGCGGATGGTATTGAACATGGCTGTTGCTTCCATGTTCTTGAACACATGCCAACGTAGGTTATTGTAGGGAACATCTGCATCTGTATCGGGATTATGCCACATTCCTTCTTTGAACGTTGGATTAGGAACACTTACCCCCAATATGTTGGCTTCTGCCTCCTTCTTTAACTGTGCATCATCTATCATCTTCATAAAGAAGAGGTAGGTCATTTGCTCCAATACGGACATTGGATTTGTAATTCCACCAACCCAATAAGTGTCCCAGATTGAATCTATGCGGTTTTTAATATCTCCAGTAATCATCTGTAGAAATAGGTTTGAATTTAGTCACAAAGTTAGCCAATTTATAGCTAATTCCAAAACTTGATATTCAAAAATGTTATGAAAATGAATGTTTTTAGATTTAATTAAGATGAAATGAAGAATGATTGCGCAAACTAGCGCAATCAATTAATCAAAATTCTAGGAGGTCATAGGTGTCTAACAACTGAGATTCTGTAATGCCTAAATAAGTAAACAAAAACAGATGAAAAGTAAACAATATCCGTACGAAGTCTACGTTCTTAGGAAAAGAGTCAACCTCTCCAGTGAAAGTAGTCAACTGTACTCAG
>DEJF01000015.1 GCA_002353225.1 Prevotella sp. UBA2755
TTATAGTGCAAAGTTACGAAAAATCTCGGCAAAACAAAGAAACTCGTTTCTTTTTTTTGCCGAGATGGAGTAAGTTCGATGTTGAAGACATCAAAGTTACGAAAAAAGACTGTAACAAAAGACGGATTTTGGAAGATTAACGCTAATCGTTTCTAAGAAACGCTTGCCAAAGCAAGAATTCAGCCTAAAATAAAGGCAAGATGGGGATTTAGAGCCCCTTGATAAGGGGCGGCTATAATGCAGGGATATGCAAATTGGGGAGGATTGGTGAAGGAGTTAGGTTTCCAAATCGTAACCTCATTAAGCCATCTCCTTCATCTTTGTGATGACGCTTTTGAAGCTCGTCAGCAGTTCTTCGACGAGCGAAGCGGCAAGCCGATTACCTCGTAGGCACTGCGCTCAATTCAAGGAAACGAAGACCTAATGTCTGCCGTGCTTACTCATCAGAAAGCAGACAAGCATCTTTATGTGGCACTCCACCACAAAGTGCGTATTAGGCTACACCCTTTTAAGGAACCAGTTGCAGCATTGGAAACAGAAAACTATGCGGAAATTACTCCAATATTGCAAAAAAAACATTAAGGTCGGACACATTATGTCCGCACCTCCCCATATCTTTGCACCCAGAAACTTGAAATGGAGTGATAAAGATATGAAACAAGTAAAATATGATAAGGTATATGAGATTACAGATTCCTTACAACGAGTTTGAGCAATTACTCAGTGAGTATTTTCAGCAGAAGATGATTCGCCAAATTAAGTTGGCGTATGTAGATGAGAGCACCATACAGGTGAGTGCCGTAGTTAAAATAAAACTGAAGGTAGCGGAAACAACAATTCCTGTTAAAGAAAAAGTCTCTGTTAAGATGGTGGCTGACAGTGACATTACGTTGACACATGCGGGAATGGCTTTTGATCTGAAGTGGGAACAGGTATTGGAATTGTGTGAGGATGTTGTTAAAGACGTGCTGGAGGTACAAGACAATCATACAGTGTTAGTTCATCTCAATAAGATTGATAAGTTGAATACCATCTTAGAGAAAGTGGAAATGCAAAGCATCAGTTTTGAGCCAGACTATATCAACTTGTGCTTTGTACTGAAGTAAGATAATAATGGTGATAAACAGACCGATTATGACGTTAGATATTGTAACCAAAGGTATTCCATACCTCCACATGGCTATTGTTACAGTCATGGTATTTGCTGGTGTCCCCAGAATCTTTTCCTATACAGCATTGCTCTGGGGCGCATGTGGCATCATGTCAATCCCTCTCACTGAGGAAGGATTCTATTTAGAAATCCCTGACTTATGGCGATACAGACATCTGTTTGCTTTGGGAATTTGCTTTATGATTTCACAGAGTGTTTAATTTAATAAATAAAGAATCATGACTAAAGAAGAAATACAATCAAAAAGAGAAGAAATACTTGCGGAAGTACTATCAACACCGTATTTGAAGGATATTCCTTATAAACTGATTGAGTCTGACGAGGTGCCAAACACCCCACTCATGCGCAATTTCCTGTACACATTTGAATTTTGCCGTCGCCGTTATATAGAAGAATCAAACTTCGATGAACTTGTTGGCTATGATTTCGACAATGACAAATTCCTCTTTCTCCTTCGACACAATTTTGGCATCAGAGTTGATCATGATGCAGACTGGACGCTCGAAAGCATGAAGGAACTGATGCTCCGTATTGAGGCAGAAACGAAACCAGAGTACAGAGAGATGCTTGCCATTGAGATGAAGAACTATGATAAGCAGAAACAAGAACTCTTTGATCTGTTTGTCTTTTGCAACCATCATAAGAAGTTGCACTTTGGCAGCAACCCAGCCTTTACGGATATAGATTATAATGAGTTGAATCAACATCTTTACAACGACTACCACATCTTTCTCTCAGCGGCAGATCGTCGTACGCTGAATACAGTAGGCCGTATGATCAATCACATCATCTATCGCCTGAAAGATGGCAATAGTAGTTTGTAACTGAAACAAAATGCAGTCCGTGATATGAAAAAAGTGAGTAATTGCTTTGCCGTTTCTGAAATATTCCCTATCTTTGCCCCTGCAATCTTAGAGAAGGCGAGCGGCAACGCTCTATTTGACATATTGCATGACAGGCCGAACTTGATGCAAAATGTATAGTCTTGGTTGTACCATTCCAATCCCAGGTTCGTCATTCGTCGCAGGACATGTCTGTGGAATGGTAGTTTGGCTAACGAAACAGACAAGGGAATGCAATAAAGAACAAAGTTATAACGTTTCTAAATACGATATTATTATGAATGAAATTACATTTGTAACAAGTTATGATAACGATTGTGGGGATTATGCAGACACTCTTATGACCTTGGTTTCAAATGATAAATATCTTTGTAACATAACAAGAAGAAATGAGGAGTTTAAAAAGGACAGAAGCATTGTATCTGGTGAATACGTTTTAACTATTGGAAATCAGGCTTCTAAGAACAATCTTCAAAACTTCAAAGATAAATATAACAACTTTGGTATTCATTTCGGCTATCATGGAACTAAGGCATGGATTTGTTGTGAAAATTTTAAATGGGATAAAGAATCATTGTTTAAGTTTCATAGTGAATTGATTTCAGTATTGGATGAATTTGGGATGAAAACAGATAATATTGATGACAGAGTTAAAGAGTTCCTTGAAAATAAAAAGAAGAATTTGAATTCTTATAACGGCAAGAAGGCGCAAAAAGGTGATTTAGCCAAAACCTTTCAGAACGAAGCATATGAAGTGTTGATGACCAATATAGCTGTTACGAGTACATTGCAGCAAAGCATTGGATTAGGTTTTTGGGGATTCCTTCATCTGGCAAAATGGTTTGTTGGCTTATTGGAAAAATCTGAACTTCGCAAACAGCAATATAAATATGCAATTGTTTTGTTTTATAAACGTTATATTCACGAATTCCTAAAGATTGATGAAATGAACGACAAAGAAACAAGTGAAAAAATGGACTTTTAACCTACACAATGTCTCATCCTAATAATACTTTTGAAACAGGCTATAAGTACGGCATTGACAATCTTGGAGCTTTTCTTGGAGGTGAACTTACCCGTCAAGCGAATCAACCTTATCTTGAGTCTATTCAAAAGGAAATAGATAATCTTACAGAAGCGTTAAACAAGTACGAAGGTAATGCCAACCCACAGTTAAAGGGATATGTGGCAGAAGCATGGCACACCTATACATTCAATATCGACGCTGCTGCCAAACAATCAGCAGAGAGAGCCACACAAGTTGAATCTAATGGTCTTGGGTCTGTTGATGTTTCTACCAGTTGGGGCGAAGATTATAGCTTGAAATATTATCAGAACGGTGCTCAAAGTGCATTAGCCCAAGGGCATTCTTTAGAATATGCATACCAAAGGTATATTCATAGGTTAGGTGAAGGTGTTGAGATTCCCACAAGAGAGGAATACCTGAAAATGAGTGGTATTGATCCTAACACAAATATGCAGCTAGGCATGTATGAAGGCCAAGCAAGACTGATACCTTCAGATCAACTTAAAGATGCTATCGAAGCTCTGAATAAGAGAATCCAAAGAGACTTAAATAATTTGGACAATCCAAGCAGGGCAGAATCCGCACAACGTCTAATAGAGGTAAGGGACAAACTGACTTCCCACATTTCAGGGCCAAATGGAGAACAGTCACTTGAACTGACAGAAAAAGAATCTCGACTATTAGCAGAACAAGCAAAGGAAGGTAAGTTTGATCCTGCACGTTACGACATTACATTGGCTAAGAAAGCAGATGCAATGTTTATATGTGGAAATGCTATGAGAGCAGGACTAAACGCAGCTTGGATCTCTGCATTATTAAAGATGGTTCCCCAACTTGTTACAGTTATCAAAAGGCTCGTTCAAGATGGTTACCTTGATTTTGACGAACTAGAAAATGCTGGTAAGTCCGGACTCTCTGGGGCAAAGTCTGGTTTCTTTAGGGGTTTTTTGTGCGCTGCAATCATGTCATCTTCTCAATTAGGTTATCTGGGTAATGCAATGCAGAATGCAACGTATACTAATAGTTTTGCTCCTGGTGTTGGAGTTGCCGTTGTCTTGCTTTGTCAGGCTGTCTCAGATGGGATTAAATGTGCCAAAGGAGAATTGACAAAAACACAATACGCTTACAATATTGAGCGTAATCTATATATTGGTGTAGGTGGTTTGGTAGGTGGATTGGCTCTTCAATCAGTTATTGAGATACCTGTAGTTTCTTATGCAGTTGGGAGTATGATAGGTTCGTTGCTTGGTGGTTTTGTGTTTAATGCAAAAGAACAAGTAATGATGTCTCTTTGTGTTAAAAATGGCTATATTGTATTTGGGCTTGTGGAACAAGACTACACAATGCCTGATGCTGTGAGAAAAAAGTTGGGATTTCCTGTATATGGATTTAAAGAGTATCAAGTTAAAGAGTATAAGTTCAAAACATATCAGCAAAAAAATTACAATCAAAAGAAATATAACTGGAAAAGAATAGACTCTATTATTTTAGAGCGTGGAGTAATCGGATTTAGAAAGGTTGGATATATTAATACTTAATTTGTTTGTTGTTATGACTGTTAATGAGTTTATAGAAGAAATGAAAGAGGTAAGCTACAATGCAAGTTACGAGTTTACCCATTTTCTATTTAAAGGTTCTTTTTTTATTAGTAGTTATTATAATACTGGAACATCTTTTATCATCCAACTAGATTCTATAAGTATTTATAATTTGAATAGATTTCGCAACATTGTGTATTTGCAGAAAAATGTTCCATTAAAAATTCGTCTATCTCCTAATTATATAAATCCGTCTAAATTACTAGGTACTATTTTATATGTTGATTATAATAGGGAGATAGAAAAACTAACTGTGGTTTTCGATTAGATTAACAATAAATCACAAAATGTCAAGTTGGAGGTAGAACGAGAATAGTTTATATACGGAAATATGATTGAAGGGAATATTGATATTAACGTAAAAATGAGATTCATTGGTTATTACATGAGTGATGACCAATTTATGAGGACAGAGGTTGTATTCCCCGAGAAGGCAGAAAAGTTGGCAGAACTCTTGCGAACTACATTTGACACAATTCTTGGGAATAGATATGTGGATGATGAGATGAGGACAGTATTTAATGGTAATACTGTTTTCATCCTAAAAGGCGAAAATGGCTGGCTTTACGGATATTATCCCAAATATAATGTAGCAAGGCTGACCAATGTTCGCTATATTAAGCCTGATGTTACACCTATACCTAATCGTTATAAGTGCTGGTTTTATCCTGGTGAGCGATTTCATTTATATAAGCCGGTGGAGCCATCATCGGGCATAGAGTAAACTACTAAGTATTGGTCAATTATTGTGAGGGGCGGACACAAAATGTCTGCCCCTTATTGTATCTTTGCAGCCGATAAACAATGAGTATGACTATGGAACAGAAAATTGAGTACGCAAAGTATCTGGGTGTGAAGGTGTTTTCGAACAAGTATTACAGTATTCATATGATGCTGTTCGAACAGGGTATGGCTAGAGTTGGGATGCGATATAAAAAAAGGAAGAACTGGGGGAAACTCTGGTGTAATTTCTTGTGCTTTGATGAATGTAGGCGGGAATCTGTGTACGATACTTGGGATTGTCTGCATTTCCTACAGATGGACAAAACGGCTCGCAGATGGTTCCGTAAAGTTCTGCATCCGTGCTTTGAGAGATTTCTGCTGCCCAATGGCATCATCAGTTCTGAAATTGCGGAAGAACTAGAGCGCCAAGAGCGGCAACAGCACGCTTATAGGTTGCCTCACATGGAAGAAGAGGAAGAAAGGGTATTATGGTGGATGAATAAAAGGAGATGAAGATATGAAACTACAAGAGTTGTTAAGGAAATGTGACTTCGACAAGATGTTTGAGTACATCGTCAAGTTTGATCCCAAATCGGAGGGTAGCAGGTTCGCCTATCTGGTTGCATACGAACTGTTGTGCGATATGGAGGCAGAAGAGGGTAGAGAATATGATGTGGTGCCTAATCCATACGCAAAGGAGTCAGAAGGGCCTTCATCGGAAATAACCGTCTGGTGCTCTGACTTGGAGGGTTGTAACTGGCAGAAGGCATTAGGGGCAGAGATGAACTTTTGTCCAGAGGCAGAGAAGGTACCGTTGGATATGATTGCCGGCATCTGTCTTTGGCATATCACGTTCTATGGATTCAACCCTGATGAGGAAGAGGAAACATTCAATCATATGGGAGAAGAGGAATCTTCAGAGGATGGTCCTGCTTATATGGTAGATATATTAAGCGAGGAAACCAAAGTCTTGCGGCCTGACCTCGTGGAACTGGGACATAAGGAATACGAAAAGCAGTTTCGAATTTATAGGAAGGCGTATATGAAGGAACTGACAGAACTCGCTGAGCAAGGAGATGTGTATGGGCAGTTCTTCTTGGCAGAGGAATACAGAAGGGGTGTACATAAAAGATTCATCAACCTGAAGAAGGCTTTTCCTCTTTATCAGGCCTCTGCTGAGCAGGGTCTGTATAGGGCACAGGTGAAGTTGGCTTTCTGCTATGAGTATGGCCTTGGGACGGATGTGGATTTGGATAAGGCAAGGGCAATGTTCAAGCAGGCAGGACAATCAGAGAAAGGTCACGGTAAGCCTGAAGAGCATCTGGCCATGCTGGAGGTGAACGCAGAGAATTACGATGAGGCTCTGCGTTGGTTTAAGGAGGCGCAAAGCAAGGGTAATCGTACTGTCAAATCGTATATCTGGTATTTAGAAAGGAAATTGAACTAAGATTGTAACTCTAAACTAACAGCAGAAAAGCTATCGCTACTAAAAGAAAGCAACGAATCAAAATAAATGAACGAACATTTTGTAATCTGAAGGATTCTTCCTATATTTGCACAAAAATATACCAATATGTCGAAACTGAAAAAATGCCTGTATCTGATTAATCTGCTGGAGCGTAAAGGATCATTGACGCTAAAGGAGATCAATGACTATTACCAGTATTCATCGATCTGCGAGGATGACGAGATCCAGCCTCGTACGTTTTTGAGGTATAAGGACTATATCGAAGAAACTTTCCCCTGCTATATTGAGTATAACGCCAGGACTGGGAAATACGAGCTGCACCGTCATAAGGCTCTGTATGGTGAAGATGATTCTCTCTATGACTATCTGCTCTCGGCCTATCATATTGAAGGCATGACGGAGCTGGCGCTGAAGCATCGTGAGAAGATACTGCTGACCGAGGCGCCAACTGGGGTTGAGAATGTACAGGTAATACTTGAAGCTATTGACAAAAACAAAGGTATTGAGTGCGAATATTACTCATTTAACCATAAAACAGTAAAGCATCAATTACTCATCCCCTACTTTCTACGTACCTGGGAACAACGTTGGTATCTAGTAGCTGAGCCAGACAATCATCATCATGGTCAATCTGTCTTTGCCTTAGAGAGAATGGACAACATTCGTTTAACAGAAGGGAAGATGTTCCCTTCCAAGAAGATTACTGCAGATGAGTATTTTGATGGCAGTTTTGGCGTGAATCATTCAGATGATCAGAAACCAGAAAGAATACTTATTAAGGTTTATAGTACACAAGCAGAATATGTAAATGCTCTACCTATTCATGAGTCTCAAAAGGAGATAGAGAAGACGGACGAATGGAGCATCTTTGAATATAGGCTGGTTCCCTGCTTTAATTTCTATCAGCAGTTGCTTTGGCACAGGGAAAGACTGGAGGTGTTGGAACCTCTCCATGTCAGGGATGAAATGAAGAAAACGATAGAGAAGATGTTAGAACATTACAGTACACAACGAAAGCCTTAATGAAAGTGTCTCTCAGGAGTTAGATAAAGGCATCTGTGGGGGGGTGAAAGAAATCTTCCCTGAAAGCAAATTGACTCCAAGTTACAAGTATAGGACTAATTGGATTACATTCTACAAGTGACGAACTTCGATATAATGCAGAGAGAATAACGATATACGGAATAAAAAGATTAACTTCGCAAGCAAAACGAGATATGGACAAAAAGAATAAGGAAATAGAAATCAGTGAGCCACGTATGGTGAAGTCTCATGATGTGAAGCTGGATGCTGAGTATGCAGAGTGGATAGCAGAGGTGAAGCATCGCTATCGTTCAGCACAAGTAAAGGCAACTGTGAAGGTGAATGGCGAGAAACTGCTGTTCAACTGGCAGATGGGACGTGACCTTGTTCAGAAGAAAGCTGAGGAGCGTTGGGGCGCTGGTGTTGTGGAGCAGGTAAGCCTGGATTTGAAGCGAGAATTTCCTAATGAGGATGGATTCTCTACATCTAACCTATGGTATATGAAGAAGTGGTTTCTCTTCTACACTAATCATGCTTCATCAGAAAAACTCCAACGGCTCATTGGAGAATTACAATCATCCATAAATCAAGAACGCTTAAAACTCCAACGACCCGTTGGAGAATTAGTGAAACAGCCTGTTTCAGAAACTGAGAATGACGCCAGCAATGACTTCCCAATCCCCTTTGCCCTTGTTCCATGGGGTCAGCACATTGAGATTATCACACGGAGTGAAAGCCTTGAAGAAGCGTTGTTTTATATGCAACATGTGATAGATAAAGGATTAAGCAGGACGGCATTGGTCAATTGCTATAAGGCTCACCTCTTTGATCATCAGGGCAAAATCGTGAACAACTTCTCAACGTATCTGCCAGAGCCGCAAAGCCATTTGGTGCAGGAGATTCTAAAAGAAAATTATGATTTTGGCTTTGCTACTGTTGACCATGAGCCGTTTGAGGAACGAGAATTGGAAGATGCCCTTACCAACGATGTTACGAACCTTTTATTGGAAATGGGAACTGGCTTTGCTTTCATGGGAAGACAGAAAGAAATCATCGTAGGAGGTCGCTCACGGAAGATAGACTTGCTATTCTATCATGTCCGCCTTCGTTGCTATATAGCGTGCGAAATCAAAGTTAAGCCATTCGAGCCAGAGTTTACGGGAAAGCTAAACTATTATGTCAGTGCCGTTGACGAATTGGTTAAAGCACCTGATGACAACCCTACCATTGGGCTACTGATCTGTTCCGATATGGATAAGACCGATGTGCAATGGTCTTTCCGAGGGATTACGACTCCAATGGGAGTTGCTACTTACAACAATATCCGTATCAAAGATATGCTACCTACCCAAGAGCAACTGAAGGAACGTATGGAACTACTACAGAAGGAGATTAGAGCTACTAAGCGACTGATGAAAAAATCAAGTGAATAATTGGTAAAGCATTTGGCTCTTTCAGAAGAAATGCTTACCTTTGCACCCGATGATGAGTCACAAAAACGGCTGGTGGTTCGTCATCGGGTGTTCTTTCTTGCGTCCCGTTGGTAGCAAGCGAGCATAGCTCGAGCGGATGCAAATTATGGCAGAACAACGAATTGAGAACGGTCTCTTATCCGGACTCGGCTTTGCCACTTGCCAGAGCAAGAACCCTGTTTTTCCTCAATTCCCCAGACTGCCTTTATACAAAGAAATCCTGCAAATCTTTCCAAAGTTACGAAAAAACGCGCGCAAAACAAAGAAACTCGTTTCTTTTTTTGCCGAGATGGAGTAAGTTCGTGTGTTTTTATCACAAAGGTACGAATAAATTGAGAAATGAGAACTGAAAATTGAGAATAATTTGTTACCTTTGTGCGCAAAATATTAATAAGATGATGAAAAATTTGAAGCAGTGGCTACCGGACATCATTGCCGTAGCATTATTCGCCGTTATATCATTTGCCTATTTCTTCCCTGCTGATATCGAGGGACGTATTTTGTATCGTCATGACTCCTCGGCAGGGCGTGGAGCAGGTCAGGAGGCTTCGGAATACTATCAGCGGACAGGAGAGCGTACCCGTTGGACGAATGCCGTGTTCAGTGGTATGCCGACGTATCAGATGGCACCGTCGTATAAGAGTACGGACACGCTGGCAAAGGTGGAGAAGGCTTATCATTTGTGGCTGCCCGAGAACGTATGGTATGTGTTTGCCTACCTGTTAGGTTTTTATATCCTGTTGCGTGCCTTCGACTTCCGTTGGTATCTCGCTACGTTAGGTGCTGTCGTATGGGCGTTCAGCAGTTATTTCTTTATCATCATCGCTGCTGGACATATCTGGAAGGTGATTGCCCTTGCCTATCTGCCTCCGATGATTGCGGGTGTGGTGCTTGCCTATCGGGGGAAGTATGCGTGGGGACTGATCATCACCGCCTTGTTCTGCGCCTTGGAGGTACTTGCCAACCATGTGCAGATGACCTATTATTATCTGTTTATCATCTTGGCGATGGTGATAGCCTTTATCATTGAAGGAGCAAGGAAAAAAGAGTGGCAGCATCTGTTGAAAGCGACAGGAGTGTGCCTTGCCGGTGCGTTGATTGGTATCTGTATTAATATGTCGAACCTTTATCATACTTGGGAATATGGTAAGGAGTCGATGCGTGGCAAGAGTGAGTTGGTGAAGGAGAATGCCGCCAACCAGACATCGAGTGGACTGGACCGTGACTATATCACCCAGTGGAGTTATGGTATCGACGAGACATGGACATTGCTGGTGCCAAATACGAAGGGTGGTGCCTCCGTGCCGATGGTACTCAACAAGACGGCAATGGCGCATGCTAATAATGACTATTTGGGTATTTACGAGCAGATAGGACAGTACTGGGGTGACCAGCCGATGACGGCAGGACCTGTCTATGTGGGCGCCTTTGTGCTGATGCTCTTTATCTTAGGACTGTTTATCGTCAAAGGACCGTTGAAGTGGGCGTTGCTGGTTGTGACGATTCTCTCCATCCTGTTGTCATGGGGACGTAACTTCATGCCGTTTACGGATTTCTTCCTCGACTATATCCCGATGTATGCGAAGTTCCGCACGGTGGCTTCCATTCTTGTCATTGCGGAGTTTACGATTCCGCTGCTTGCCATGCTGGCGTTAAAGAAGGTGGTGGAAGAGCCGGAAATCATGACGAAGAAAATCAAATACGTCTATATCGCTTTCGGACTGACGGGAGGACTTACGTTGTTGTTTGCCCTGATGCCGAAACTATTCTTCCCCGACTACATCAGTATCAGTGAGATGCAGGCAATGCGACAGATACCTGCTGAGCAACTTGCCCCGTTGGTACAGAATCTGACAGAGATGCGTGTCGCCGTGTTTACGGCAGACTGTTGGCGTTCCTTCTGGATCATCGTGATAGGCACGGTCTGCCTGTTCCTGTATAAATATCGTAAGTTACGTGCAGAATGGCTCGTCGGACTCCTTACCGTCCTTTGTCTCTTTGATATGTGGCAGATTAACAAGCGTTATCTGAACGATGAGATGTTTGTGTCGAAGACCGTTCGTGAGGAGCCTGTACAGAAGTCGACAGCCATCGACCATATCCTGCAAGACAAGGCACTCGACTATCGTGTGCTGAATCTCGCATCGAATACGTTCAACGAGAACGAGACAAGTTTCTATGTGAAGAGCATCGGAGGTTATCATGCCGCCAAACTCCGTCGCTATCAGGAACTGATAGATGCTTATATCTCCAAGGAGATGAATCAGTCGTTTAATGCTATCGCTGAGGCACAAGGGGATATGACACAGGTGAAGGGCGACTCTATCTATCCCGTATTGAACATGCTCAATACGAAATACTTTATCTTGCCGTTGCAGGGCGGTCAGACCGTTCCTGTGGAGAATCCCTATACCTATGGTAATGCGTGGTTGGTGGATAAGGTTACTTATGTGGATAACGCTAATCAGGAACTCGATATGCTTTCCCAACTGAACCTGCGTCATGAGGCTGTTGCCGATGCCAAGTTCAAAGAGCAGTTGGGAGAGAGTTCCCTTCAGGACACTCTGAGTGTGGTGCGTATCAAGAGTTATGAGCCTAACCAACTGACCTATGAGGTGGAGTCAGGTAAAGGTGGTGTCATAGTGTTCTCAGAAATCTATTATCCAGGATGGACGGCAACAGTGGATGGCGTGGAGCAGGAACTGGGTCGTGTCGACTATGTACTTCGTGCCCTGCCAGTGAAGGCTGGTAAGCATGAGATTGTACTGAGTTTCTTCCCGAAGAGTATCACCACGACAGAGACCATAGCCTATATCGCTTTAGGTATCCTGTTGTTATTGCTCATAGGACTTGCCGTCCAAGCCTATCGGACTCATAAGAAAGTGTAAAGTCTCTATTAAGTCTATGAAGAAACTATTATCCGTACCACCTAATCTGGTGGAATGCTTTCATGATATCACAGGACTCAGTAAGGAGGAGTATTTTTGTACCTGTGACCCTATAGGACACCGACTGGGCTCGGGCGGAGGAACGATATGGCTCCTCCAACAGGCTGCCGACTGGTTAGGTGATGAGCGTAGCATCATCCTTCATGCTGGCGGACAGAGTAAGCGACTGCCTTCTTATGCCGTCAGTGGTAAGATATTAGCACCAATTCCCGTGTTCCGTTGGGAAAGGGGACAACGTCTCTCACAAACTTTATTGGACTTGCAGTTACCCCTTTATGAACGGATGATGGCGGCAGCCCCCTCTCGTCTTCGCACCATGATAGTCAGTGGTGACGTATATATCCGCGCTGCAGAGCGTATCGGACAAATCCCTGATGCGGATGTGGTTTGTTATGGGTTGTGGCTTGATGCCTCTATTGCCAAGGACCATGGTGTGTTCGTCAGCGACCGCCGTTCACCCAATGTGTTGAAGATGATGCTTCAAAAACCCAGTGTGGAGCGGCTCTCCGAACTTCTGAAAGATCATTTCTATTTGACGGATATCGGAATCTGGTTGCTCAGTGACCGTGCATTGGAACTGTTGAAAAAGAGAAGTCTTGGTGACGACGGACAATTAAAAGAATACGACCTTTATAGTGAGTTCGGGTGTACGTTAGGTACCCATCCAACGATTGACGACTCAGAGTTACATGAACTCTCTGTCGCTATCGTACCACTGCCCGGTGGTGAGTTCTACCATTTCGGTACTTCCCGTGAGATGATTTCCTCGACATTGGCGATTCAGAATATCGTCAATGACCAGCGTGAGATTATGCACCATGACTGTAAGCCCCATCCCTCCATCTTCACACAGAACGCTATCACACACTACCAGTTTACATCAGGGAATACTAATATCTGGATAGAGAATAGTTATGTGGGACCTCGTTGGAAACTGACACATGACAATATCGTGACTGGTGTGCCACAGAATGACTGGGATATCCATTTGGAGCCAGGTGAGTGTATTGATGTGGTGCCTGTAGGGGAGAGTAACTATGAGATACGCCGTTATCGGATGGATGAGGCGGTGAATAGCAACGACCTTGCGGAACGTGCCAATCTGCGCCGTTTGTTTGCCCAGCGTAAGGCTTTCCGAAAGGAGAACTGGAGTATGATAGCCCGCAACTGGCAGCATAGTGTGTTTTATCAGTTAGACTTAGACGACGCTGCTCATGAGTTCAAGGAAATGCAAGTGGAGATGCCGCCCGTTCTTCCCAATGATGCTCCATTGATGACCCGTATTCATGATGCGATGTTCCGTGAGGATAGTGCCCATGCCTTCTCCCTGTTGCGGGAGGGTTTGACAGGGGATGTTATTGCCCAGAAACAGAGACCACGGATGTCCATCTATCAGGATCAGATAGTATGGGGACGTTCTCCTGTCCGCATAGATTTGGCAGGCGGATGGACAGATACACCGCCATTCTGTCTGATGGAAGGTGGCAGTGTGGTGAATATCGCCATAGAACTTAACGGGCAACCGCCCTTGCAGGCTTATGTGAAACCCAGTAAGAAATACCATATTGTCTTGCGTAGTATTGACCTTGGTGCCTCTGAGGTGGTGGAGACCTATGAGCAGTTAGGTGACTTTATGCATGTCGGCTCTCCGTTCAGCATTCCTAAGGCAGCATTAGCGCTTGCTGGTTTCCTGCCTGCCTTCTCAGCGGAAGTCTATCCGTCGCTGAAAACACAGTTGGAGGCATTTGGCTGTGGTATCGAACTGACCTTGTTGTCAGCAATCCCTGCAGGAAGTGGGCTGGGGACGAGTAGTATACTTGCTTCCACGGTATTAGGAGTGTTGAGTGATTTCTGCTCCCTTGCATGGGATAAGAACGAGATAGGGCGACGAACCTTGGTGCTGGAACAGTTATTGACAACAGGAGGTGGCTGGCAAGACCAGTTCGGAGGTGTGTTGGGCGGTGTGAAACTCATAGAAACGACTCGTGGCTTTGGACAGAACCCTGTGGTACGGTGGCTTCCCGATGATGTGTTTACCCAACCGGAATACCAGTCGTGTCACCTGTTGTATTACACAGGTGTCACCCGGACAGCAAAGAAGATTCTCGCCGAGATAGTGCGCCGTATGTTCCTTAACCAGCATGAGCAGTTATTGTTGTTACGAGCCATGAAGGCACATTCCTTGGATTTCTATGAGGCTATCCAACGTAATGACTTTGTGGAGATGGGACGTTTAGTGCGTAAGACATGGCAACAGAACCAGTTGCTTGATAGTGGAACCAATCCGGATTCTGTCCGTCGCATTACCGATTTGGTAGATGACTTGTGCTTGGGATACAAATTACCGGGTGCTGGTGGCGGTGGCTATTTATATATGGTGGCGAAAGACCCAGAGGCAGCGGCGCGTATCAAGAATATCATCCTTCAGAGTGAGCAGAACCCTAATGCCCGTTTCGTGGATATGACATTAAGCAGAAAGGGACTTCAAATCAGTAGAAGTTGATGCCGATAGGATAATGATAAATCCCGTAATTAATGTTTTTAAGAGATTTATTTGCTTGTTTGCCTTTTTTTGAGTATTTTTGTCACCGTAAAGTTACACTATGAGGGATATGAGACAAAGATTGACAGTTTTGCTTCGACGATTGCAAAATGCTCTCTATCGTTCTAAGTTTTTCCATTTAGACCATGTCGGTGTGGTCTTAATGGGGATGATAGTCGTGTCAGTACTTGGATTCCTTGCTGTGAATATGTCTATCTTTAGTCCCTTGAAACGTGCCTTTGACGATTTCTCCATGACAGATATCTATTACCACCTTCAACGTAATGACGCTTTGGAGTTGAATAGTGATATCGTGTTAGTAGATATGACGGAATTGCATGACCGTGGCGAGATAGGTCAGGTTATCCATGAGATTAATCAATGTTCTCCCAAAGTACTGGCAGTCGATTTGATTTTCCAGAACGAAGGGGGTGATGTCATGGCAAATGCAATGCTGGTGGGTGCTATTGATGAGAATCCAGGAATCATTTTCTCAAGTAAGTTGATCGATTATCAACAAGAGGAAGATTCTTTTGCCCATTTGGTGACATCTTTCTTTAGTCAGGCGGGTGATTATCACTTTGCCTATGGTAATGTCGTGCAGAAACAAAGTGGGGGTATTATCCGTGACTGTTCCTTGTCAATGAAAATGAATGGGAAACCATTCTATTCGTTTGCTTACGCAACGGCTTGTAAATACAAAGGTGTTAAGCCTCATCCACAGGATCCTAATATACGTCCTATTATATATGGGGATACAGATTTCCTGATAGTGAAAGCCCATGATGTTAAAGAGCACGCTCAGTTGTTAAAAGATAAAATTGTCTTATTAGGGACAATCTCTTCAGAGGAAGATGCACATGTAACTCCCATAGGCAAGATGGCAGGGATGAAGATTCAGGCGTTTTCCATATTTACGATTCTAAAGAATCGCCAAGTCACCTACATGTCGGTATGGACGGGTTTGTTGCTGGCTTTCATTCTATGTTATATTTCTGCATGGGTGGGGTATTGGATCATCAAGTGGATACCTAAACTGGCTGTTAATATCCTGAATTTCTATTACTTTCTCCTTGCGGCAATCCTTGTATGGATTGCGTTCCTCTGTTGGGTTCATTTTCAATATCAAGTCAATTTGCTGTACCCTCTCCTGGGGATTGCCCTTGTGGAGAAAGGTCGGTCGTATTATAGTGGACTGATCAAATTGTTATATATGAAGAAGAAATGGAAATTCTTAGAGCATTCGCTGTATAAATGATAGGCATATGAGAAAAAAAGTAGTAATGATAACGTTGTCCTTGCTGGTCTTCATCACAGGAATGAGGGCACAAGCGTCGTTGGAACAAGGAGATGCAAAATATAAGGCAGGACAGATTACGGAGGCTATTGAGTTATATGAGAAAGCCGCCAATGAAGGATCCGCAGAAGCCAAATATAAACTTGCCATGATTTACCATGAGGGTGATGGTGTGGAAAAGAACCATATTACTGCCGTCATGTGGTTAAAGCGTGCAGTCCGACAACGTTATGCCAAGGCGGAATACCAATTGGCACTATGTTATGTGGATGGTCATGGAGTACCAGTTAGTTACGACAAGGCTATCATGTACATGAAAGCCTCCGCCTATCGTGGTTATAATGTTGCCCAAAAACGCCTTGCGGAACTTTATAGTAAGGGAATCATTGTTGAGGCTGATCAGAAAGAAAGTGATCGCTGGATGGCGATGTATAGGGGGGAACCCATTAACATCGCAGAACTGCACCCGACGAAGATAAAGGCACCAGCAGACACCACTAAAGTCTCTGTCAAAGAACCAGAGATAAAACCCGCGGAGAAAGTGGTGGCAAAGACAACGGATTCAATACCTCAAATGGTTGTTGAAGTTGATAGTGATGGTGTCACAAGACAGCGGATTTTGTTTTGGCTTTACAACTCTCAGGATGCTTCCTCATTGAAAGAGACGGATAATAAGCAACTAAAAGAGAAGGAAAACTTAAAATTGGCACATGTCCCTTTAGAGGCTATCAGAAAGAGTATAAATGACGAGGAGACTGCCCGGCAGACTGAGGAGTCTTCACAGAATAATCAGGAAACTCCCAAAGAGTCAGAGCCAAAGAAAGAACCTGAAGGCAATGGGGCTCCAGTCGTTAAGATACTTTATCCAGAAGACCAGTCCTATTTCCATACCGATATAGTGAAATTGAAGTATCAGTTGTTGGCACAAGGACTGGAAGGAGCCACACAAATTGTCGTGATGGTAGATGGTGTCCGACAATCAGACACTCGTGCGGTAAAACAGGCTAATACGATTGATGTGGAGGTACCTAATCGTGATTGTACTATTATGATGTATGCTCAGAACGAGAGAGGTAATAGTGTGCCTGCTACTATCCGCTTGATTCGTGAAAATGTCACTCAGTTTGATCTGCCACACCTCTATGCGGTGGTCATCGGTGTTGGTGACTACGACGATCCTGTACTACCCGATTTGAAACTGACGACAAAAGACGCGCAAGACTTTGCCCGTGCTGTTGAGTCGAAGAAAGGACAACCATTTAGTGATGTACAAGTGAAATTACTTTGTGATCAAGAGGCAACACGCTCTGATATCTTTGAGGCGATGCAATGGATGGCACAGGAGGCCCGTCCCAATGATCTTTGCATGTTTTTCTTTGCGGGACATGGTTATCGCGACGAAAAAGACCGTTTTTATTTCGTTCCATTTGGCGGAAAGACAGGAAGAACATACGAGTGTTTCAGTTCTTTCGATTTCAGAACTGCGGCAGACGAAATTAACTCTAAGTTCATTATTTTTGCGGATGCCTGTTATTCTGCTGCTTTGTTAGAAGGCAGCCGCTCAGCCTCTGCTCAGCATTTCGTAGAGCAACTGCAGCGTTCAAGAAATGGGATGTTGCTTTATGCCTCAAGTTCTGGAGATACAAAGTCAAAAGAGAATACCTCATGGGGAAATGGCGCCTTTACAAAAGCATTGCTGGAGGCTTTTCACGGTGCGGCAAGACATGACGGCGATGAGGGGTTGTCAACTCGTGCGTTGGACGCCTATCTCTATGATGCAGTCCGCAAAACAACGGGCTACAAACAGACTCCTATATTTATGAATCCAAGTGGTATAGAACATTTTAATATATTTACTTATGAGAAATAGATTGTTAATGCTTTTACTGGTTTTCATGCCATTGTTGTTGACAGCCCAGTCGTACGTGGTATACTCTGTGATAGGTAGCGTCCAGATGCAAAATGGAAAAGCAATGGTGCCATTGAGACCTCGTAAGATGGTAACTGCTCAGACGAAAATACAGATAGGCAATGAAAGTTCTGTGACGATTCTTGATGAGAAGAATTCCAAGATGTATATGTTTACATCCAAAGGTCTGAATAGTATTGGACAACTGATTACCAAATCCGCGTCTCATGCTAAGAATTTGTCAAAACAATATATGAGTTATATTGTGAAGCAGATGTTTGCTGATGGCAGTCAGAAGATGTCACATCCCGATAGTTATATGCAAACGACTGCTACAGCATATCGTTCTGGCACAAATGATTCACTCCTGATAAATAAAATGGCAGAGTTGCTGTCTGGTAATCCACTGGAAAGCATGGAGTCTCGTCTGATAGATCCAAAGACTCCACTTCTGACGGATTATGATGTAGAGTTTGATTTAATCAACTGTGACACAGGATTGCCTGTCGGCGATAATGTGGAAGCAGGTACCAGTTGCTATGTAAGAGTCAATAATCGTTCTGCAGAGGTGTTGTATATGAATGTCCTTGATATTGATGATCAAGGGAATAAATATCTGGTATTACCGATAGATGAGGCACATACTTGTGCTCATTTATTGGTACCACCTTTTGGAACTGTATCTTTCAAGGCGGATCCCTTTATTTTTGGTGACAATCCCTCTAAGGAAGTATTCCTGTTGATGGCGACACCTGACCCTATTGATTTCAGTATTGTGATGAACCCGATTCATTCTGATGGGAATGCAGGTATGCAGACTGGTCTGTTACGTAAGTTCTATCAGGTTAAGTGATAAGTGTCCATGGTTTTCCGTACAAAGATTACGATAGACCGTCCGTCTTTCCAGATTGAACCGATGGAGCAGGTTCTATTGGTAGGCTCTTGTTTTGCAGACAATATAGGGAAACGATTCGTGGATGATAAGTTTAAGGCTATAGTCAATCCTTTCGGGGTGATGTATAACCCAGCCTCGGTGCTCCATACGATTGAGCGAATAGAGGATGCTCCCAGAGTGGTGTTCCTGACCTTAGGCACCAATCATGTTTACCGTCTGAAAGAGACGGGTGAGATTGTGGATAATTGTGAGAAACGCCCTCAGAGTCTCTTTCAGGAAGAAGAACTGACCGTGGAGGCATGTGTGGACTATCTGTGCAAGTCAATCAATATCCTGCGGAAACGCCGTCCCGACGTTCATGTGGTATTGACAGTGAGTCCTATCCGTTATCAGAAATATGGATTTCATGGCAGCCAACTTTCCAAAGCGACCCTCTTGCTGGCGGTGGATAAGGTAACTAGAATACCTAGTATCCCTACTTCTCCTAGTATCCCTAGTACTACTAGTTACTTTCCTGCCTACGAAATTGTAAACGACGAGTTGCGTGACTACCGCTTCTATGCCTCCGATATGCTGCATCCCTCAGAACAGACAGTTGACTATATCTGGGAACGCTTGTCAGAGACGTATTTCAGTGAGGCTACAAAAAAGTTTTTGCAGGAATGGTATCCCATTAAACAGGCATTGAATCACAAGCCTTTCCACCCATATTCTGAGGAATATAAGGCGTTTATGGATAAAACTATGTTAAAAGTAGACGAGTTGAAGAAGAAATATCCTACCTTTGCACTATGATTTACACAATAGAAAAGATTACAACGCTCATTGGAGCCCGTCGCATCGGACATGCCGATGCAAAGATTGGATGGCTGTTGACAGACAGCCGTTCCTTGTGTTTCCCGGAAGAGACTTTGTTTTTCGCCCTTCGCTCCCAACGGAATGACGGACATAAGTATATTGATGACTTGTACCGTCGAGGTGTACGGAATTTCGTAGTGGAGAATATCTCTCCATTCTCAACTTTCAACGCTCAATATGAGAATGCCAACTTTCTGGTCGTGCCCTCACCTTTGGAGGCGTTGCAACGATTGGCGGAGCGCCATCGTGATGAGTTTGATATTCCTATCGTTGGTATCACTGGCTCTAATGGTAAGACGATGGTAAAGGAATGGCTTTACCAGATATTGTCCCCGCAGATGGTTGTGACACGCTCTCCTCGTAGTTACAACTCACAGATAGGTGTGCCCCTGTCGGTATGGTTATTGAATGAACAGACACAGGTGGGTATCTTTGAGGCTGGTATCAGTGAACCTGGTGAGATGCAGTCCCTGCATGATATCATCCAACCGACCATCGGTGTGCTGACCTCTTTGGGTAGCGCCCATCAGAAGAATTTCCGCTCGATGGATGAGAAATGCATGGAGAAACTGCAACTTTTCCATGGTGCGAAAGTTATCGCCTATGACAGTGATAATGATACCATCAGCCGTTGCATCCGACGTTCTGGTTATAAGGGTGAGAAGATTGGATGGAGCCGTGAGAACCAGTCGGCACCGCTGTTTATAGATAATATCTATAGTAATCCTAGTTCTACGAGATATACTAGTTCCACTAGCGTTTCCTATATTTATAAAGGCATCCGAGGGGAATATCACCTGCCTTTTATTGATGAGGCTTCCTTGGAGTGCTCTTTCGCTTGTGCCGGCATCGCCCTCTATTTAGGTGTGACTGCTGAAGACCTTGACGCTCGGATGTCCCAGTTGGAGCCTGTCGCCATGCGCCTGGAGGTGAAAGAGGGACAGCATGGCTGTACGTTGATTAACGACTCCTATAACTCCGATATCAACTCTTTGGATATTGCCCTCGACTTCATGAACCGTCGCCCAGAGAATCAGGGACGTCACCGCACATTGATACTTAGTGATATCCAACAGACTGGAATGGATAAGTCTGAACTCTATCGGGAAGTCAGTGACCTCTGCCAGAAACGGGGTATCGACCGACTGATAGGTATTGGAACCGCTATCCAGTCGCAGGCTGATGTGATAACGGTGGAAGACAAAGCGTTCTTCCCAGGGGTCGAACAGTTCGTGGCAAGTAACTTGTTCCGCAGTCTGCATGATGAGGTAATCTTGTTAAAGGGTGCCCGTGTCTTTGGGTTTGACCATCTCACGGAACTCTTGGAACAGAAAGTACATGAGACCATCCTGGAGGTCAACCTGAATGCGGTGGTGGATAATCTGAATTTCTACCGTTCGTTCCTGAAACCAGAGACCAAACTGGTCTGCATGGTGAAGGCGGATGCCTATGGTGCCGGTGCTGTGGAGGTGGCAAAGACGTTGCAGGACCATCGTGTCGACTATCTTGCCGTGGCTGTCGCTGACGAGGGTGTGACGCTCCGTCGGCATGGCATCACCCAGAATATCATGATTATGAATCCGGAGATGACCGCCTTCAAGACAATGTTCGACTATGACTTGGAACCTGAGGTCTATTCCTTCCGACTGATGGACGCACTGATTCATGCGGCGGAGAAAGAGGGTATCACGGGCTGGCCTGTGCATATCAAGTTAGATACGGGAATGCACCGTCTGGGCTTCGACCCCGAGAAAGACATCGATGAGGTCATCGCACGACTAAAGCGCCAGAATGCTATCATTCCTCGATCGGTATTCTCTCATTTCGTGGGTTCTGACAGTGATGACTTCGATAACTTCTCCGCTATGCAGTTTGAGAAATTTGATGTGGCAAGCAAAAAACTGCAGGCTGCTTTCTCGCATAAGATACTCCGTCACATGGACAACTCTGCGGCGATAGAGCATTTCCCTGAGCGTCAGATGGATATGTGCCGCTTAGGACTCGGACTCTATGGCGTGGATCCCCGTGACAACCGTATGCTGCATACCGTCAGCACCCTGAAGACCACCATCCTCCAGTTACGTCACGTACCTAAGGAGGAGACGGTGGGATATAGCCGTAAGGGAATCCTGACCCGTGACAGTGTGATTGCCGCCATACCTATCGGTTATGCCGATGGTCTTAACCGTCATTTGGGACGTGGCAAGTGCTATTGTCTGGTGAACGGACAGAAAGCCCCCTACGTGGGTAATATCTGTATGGATGTCGCCATGATTGACGTGACGGATATCGACTGTAAGGAAGGTGACAGTGTGGAGATCTTTGGCGAGCATCTGCCCGTCACCGTCCTCTCCGATGTCCTTGATACTATCCCTTATGAGGTGATGACGAGTGTCAGCAACCGAGTGAAGAAAGTGTATTATCAGGACTAAAACCAGTCCCCTGAATCAGGGTAGTGGTTTTGTCCTCCTTGTCTACATGTGTCGCAAGAGCATTCTCTGGTTTCGCATACCCCAGTGCCTGTGCCACATCCTTACCTACAAAGAAGGTCTCGCCCCTCCCATTTGTCATTGTCCGTACCTCTCCGAACATGTTGTTTTTGAAAACTTGAATCTTTGTTCTCATTTTTTTCGAGTTTTGTGAGGAAGAAGTGCTGAAATCGGTACCTTTTCACTCATGAGACTTCCGTCACTCACTTCACTCGGGTTCTGTGTCATTATTGACATTGCAAAAGTAGGACATAAAAAAAGCCCAGGCAATTATTGTCGGAGCATTAGAATGTTTTTTAGAAGGTTTAGAAGGTTTTTTAGAACATTTAGAAACTATTTTAGAAGGTCTAAATTCGCATTTGACAGTCTCTCACGAATGAGAGACAATACATCATTTTCTTCTGTTTGATTCATATATGAGTTTTTAATATTGAATTTTTAAGTGTGGTTTTTACAAATTCAGAGAATAATCATAGCTTATATGATTCCCAAAGGGTCATGAAGTGTCGTCCATTTTTTCCATAATGATTTTAGTTATGCTTTTAGTTATCCTATCACGATATACCGTCAATGCCCACGCCGTTCGCCGTGAGCATGACAGCCTTGTCTCGTGATTTATCAAGATGCAATTTGGGGCACAAGACTGAGCTCTTTTCTCAATGTCATGCAAAGGTACAAAATTTGTTACAATCCGCAAACACTTTTACAACTTTTAATGATAAAATGATGGATATATTGTATATGCAATATACCATAATTGGGGTAAAAAAAGAACTCCTGCGCCTGTCATTAAGACTTGCGCAGGAGTATTTAGATTGTTCATCGTATCGATGATTAGTAAATACTATTCTGATAGCTTTTAATCGCCCTCGCCGTCCCACCAGGGTACTTCCCTTGTGGGGTCGCCGCTGCCAGCCAGTAACTGGCACTTGTGTTGCAGTTCCACTACTCTGAATGATGGCTTCATATATTTCTTTTTCATTGCTGTGTCCTCCATTCGTTATTTGATTACAACCTTTTTACCATTGTTGATATAGATGCCCTTGGTGCTGGGCTTGCCGCTCAGGCGCACACCGTCGAGCGTGTACCATACCTCACTGTCGAAGGTCATCTTGCCCGTCTTGGTGTCAATCTCGCCGATGGCGGTTGTTTCGCCGTTGCGACTGACGAGGCGCACGGTGATGCTCTGGGGCAGGTCGTCGGTGGCAGCGGCTGAGCGTGTCAAGCCACGTGCCGGGGCCGGGGCTGATGTGCCGACGTACGACAGATAGCAGCGCATGGGCTTGATGAATGCGCCAAGGGTGAAGCGGACGAACTGCCCGGCCTCAACTGTTGCCGCGCCGCCAGCCTCGGTGCCACTTTGGGCTGCAAAGCCGTAGTCATTGCTGGCAACTGCCCAACTCTTCCCTTTATACGTGCCGTGGAAATTCCAGGCTGCATCCGTCGTGGGCTGCAGCGTTACGACTCCGCCCGTCATGCTCACGATGTTCGGGAACGTCATCGTCGTTTCGCTCGGCATGAACAGATACGGCGTGTTGGCAGTCAGCGAGGTCACGTTATTTGTACCTTCTTCGCCCGGCTCCTGCATCGTGCAGACCCACTTGTGCAAGTCTTCGTCGTACACCACTCCTTTGAAGCCATAGAACTTGCCGCCCTCGCTGCCGTTGCAGATATAGTTGAACGGCAGTATCACCGTCGCGGCCTGTGCTGTGTTGAACGGGCGGTTGTAGGTCACGCTCTTGATATTGCCTACCTCCTCCGTGATGTTCACGCCCACAACGTTGATGCCTGTTCCCTGATTGTTTGTGCCATTGATGGTCACGTCAGCCCTTTCATTCCAGTCATCGAAGCGGTATTCCACCACTGCGTCGCCGTACTTCGGCGTGTAGTACTTGCCGTTGTAGAGGAAGCCGTTCTTGTAGCCATCCACCATTCCGTGGTCGGTGGTCGCATTGCCGAGGTTGTCGGGCGCAACGGTTGCCGTGGCTACGGGGCGGCCCTGCCTATTGCCGAGGATGCTGGTATAGTAACAGTTCGTCATGTTGTAGGTCAGGGTCGGCTCACTGTTTGGATAGACGAACGTGAAGCAGTTGTCGCCCAGCGCGTATTTGCCCGTGCCGTATGCGGCGGTAGGCCTTGGGTAGAGTGGAGTAATAGTGGACAGGAATTAGAGAACATTCGGAGTACATTCAGAGAACATTCAGAGAACATTCAGAGAACATTCAGAGAACATTCAGTATAAGTCATTTGGTTGACTAAGACATCCTTCAGCTGCATTACAAGAAAAAATGTCATCAAAAGAGGTTAAAAATGAGGAAGAAGAGCGGTTCTTCGACAATTTTTGACTACCTTTGCAGATGTTATTGAGAACAAGGTTATGAAACATCACGTGTTGAGATATATAATAATGGTAGCAGCCATCCTGCTGGCGTCGGCAGGCTGCAAGAGTGGTGACGAGGATCATAAGCGTGCGCCGCAGGCCGCGGATTCACTCTACACGGCAGCGTATGCCATGACGTTTGCGGACACAGAGCCGGAACGGGCACTACAGCTTATTGACTCAGCCCGGTTGGCGGGCAACCTGTCGGATGTCCGTGCCGATATTCAGCGGGCAAGAGTCTACGGACGGTCGCATGCGGAAATCAGAACCGACTCTGCCATCTTGATTGGCGAGCGTCTCATGCGCCACGACTCTGTCAAGGCCGACTACGACCTTCAGCTTGACGTGATTGAAATCCTGCTCGATGCTTACCGATTAGAAAGGGACTATGAGCAGGCCCTGTACTGGGCCACCCGGCTGAGCGATGTCTATCGCGAACACGGCATGCGCCATCTGTTGTCCTACAGCAATGCCGAGATAGGTGCCCTGATGGTTCGCATCGGGCAACAGCAGGAGGGGCTGGCACGCATCGACAGCGCGGTACGGCAGTTGGCAGGGCATCGGCATTACACAGAAATGAACCTCGCCCTGCTTTCACTGAAGCGCAAGGCGGATGTCTCCGCAGAAATAGGACACTACCAAGAGGCGACAGATGCCGCACAGCAGATGCTCGGCATGCTGGATGACTTCGAGCAGCACCCTGCCGACTACTATGACCAGGGCAACACCTACAGCGGTATCACCGTTGAGGAGCGTCCGCGCTACATCGACTTCTACCGTAGCCGGGCATACTCATTCCTCGCCTTGGCCGCGGCATCACAACACCAGCCCCAGCAGGCCATGCGCTATCTCGACCTCTACGGACAGACGGATGCGAGCCAGACCCTGCATGGGCGCTACGTGACGACACCGATACTGCATCGCCTTGGACGCTACGACCGTATGCTGGCCATCTATGACGAGGTGGAGCAGTCGATGGCGGACGACACGCTGAACGCCAACTTCGCCGACATTTTGCGTGGCAGGGCCGAAGTAGCCGAGTCACAGGGGCGTACCGTCGCTGCCAACGGTTATTGGCGACGCTATGCCAACCTCAGCCAACAACTGAGCGATTCGCTCCTCAGGGGCAAGGCCCACCTCTTTGCCGCCCGCTACCACGCCCAGGAACAGCAACGCGAGATAGAGCAACAGCGAGCCAGCAAGCGCATCGCCAATACCATCAGCATTGCCACTGGCAGCCTCGCCCTGCTGATTCTTGCCTTTGCCCTGTATGCCTTCCGCCAGTGGCGTATCACTCAGCAACGCAATCGCATCCTTGCCCAGCAGATTACCGAGGCGGTGGAGTATAAGGAGAAATACCGTGAGTTGAGCATTTCGGCAGAGACGTCAGTTCATCCGGCTAAACCTAAGTTAGCCATCTCCGATTTCACCGAACTCTCTGACGAGCAACTCTTCCTCTGCCTGCGTGACCTGATACAGAACGAGCAACTCTTCCTCCAGCCCGACTTCGGCCGACAGTCGCTTATCGACCGCACAGGCCTCACGAAGGAGCGTATCGGTGCCGCCTTCGCGCAGGGCAGCAACAGTGTTTCACTGCCGGCACACGTCCGCGAACTGCGCCTCGACTATGCCATCCGCTTGCTGAACGACCAGCCCGACCTCACTGTCGAGCAGGTCAGCCTGGCCAGCGGCTTCACCAGTGCCGACACCTTCACCCGCAACTTCCGCGCCAAGTACGGCATGACACCCACCGCCTACAAGCAGACGAAAGGATAGCTTTGCCACTTTGACAATCCGTCGTTTT
This sequence comes from Prevotella sp. UBA2755, assembly GCA_002353225.1. GTDB lineage: Bacteria > Bacteroidota > Bacteroidia > Bacteroidales > Bacteroidaceae > Prevotella. The sequence continues at coordinate 26,447 of DEJF01000015.1, forward strand.
ATATCCGACGGATTGTCGTTTTCGCAGAAATACCACTGAAACCACCCGATTATTTGTCTAAAACCATCCGACCATTTGTCTGTGCTCTGGTGAGTACGGACTTTTTTCCCTATATTTGCAACAGAAAATACAAATATAATATAAAAATATGGAATTAACAACATTAATTGTTCTGCTAGCTGTTGCCTTGGTGGTGATGGCCATCGTGGTGGGTGCACTGGTGGTGCGCCTGATACACAAGAACAACGAGCTGAAGGAGAAGAACGACGTCATCGTGCGCGAGGTGCGTCGCAACCAGAGGCTCATCGACCGTGCCGTGCAGCAGGGTGTCAGCCGTGCAGCGATGCTCTCCGTTGCCCTGCTGTGCATGGTCG
>DEJF01000027.1:0-21943 GCA_002353225.1 Prevotella sp. UBA2755
CATGCTACTGGTGACGTGATTCTGACAGTGCAACAATCTCAAAATCTCAAATCTCAAATCTCAGTTTCTAAAAATCGAAATGACCAAAAAAGCAGTATCAATATATTATTATATATATAATATATATATTATATATATAATAAATAAATATACGATCTTTTCACAAACAATGAGTGAAATTGCATTTTAGGAAACTGAGATTTGAGATTTGAGATTGAGACTTGTACTCATGGTGGATGTTGAGTCCCTGACGGGAGCCACCTTCTTAGGCTCCTTCTGCCTCACACTGTCGCCCTTCGCCTTCGCAGGTTTGGCAGGATCGGTACCTGGGCGGTGCCACTGCTGATGGAGGAAGCGGAGGTAGGAGCCGTAGGTATGGCTGCTGTATGCCTTGAAGATATTGTTGGCAAACAGGATATCCGTGATCTTGTTCTCGGCGACATAGGCGATGATGTCCTTCGTGAAATAACGGGAGTCGATGACATGCACCTCCTCGAAGGAGAAGAAGAGATAGCCTGGCAGCATATTCCCGAAACTGTCCTTGAGGATAATCACACGACGACCGTTATGGGTGGAGGTACGAACCTGTGTCAGTTTAGTGTCACCACCCATCATCGTACAGTAGGCACCCCCATGTCCGTCCTTGAACTTAAAGAAGAAAGGAGCCGTGAAGGGCTTTCCCTCACCCGTCACCTGATAGTTCTTATTAATATTATAGTTGATATAGGTAGTGGTATACTCCACGCCCTGTGGTACGTAATACACAAAATCCTCGGGAGCGTTCTTGATAGAGATATCCTTCGAGTAGCCATACATACTGCCCACATAGCCATGCGTCACCCTGCGTTCGTAATGGGAGAGGTCCTTGAAGGGAACGCCTGCCACCCGGGCAAACTCCTGTGCGGCATAATAGCCGCCAAGGGGTGACCAGTGATGGTCGGTACGCAGGTAGATATCCTCATTGGCATGTTTGCCAAGAGTGGTATACACATCGACTGGTTTCACACCGGGGTCGAGGTGTGCCACCACATTACGGATGGTGGGCAACTGCGGGTTGGTACGGCTCTTCGCCTTGTCGGGACAATAGAACTCGACGGCGGTTGGGATCACCATGCAATACACATTCACCTTGTCGCCAAACACCTCCTTATACTTATTAGCAGCCTGCGCATAGCCCACACAACCCTTCGGACCACCGCCATACGCCATCAGGGCACGCACCTTGTCGCCTTTGCCGACAATGATAATACCCTTATTGGCTATCTTCGCGTTCTCATCGGCATTGATATGATTCTCGTAATCGGCAATCGTCATGCTGTCGGGCTCCTCCTTCTTCCCCTCCTCTCCGTCCTCGTCACTGCCACCCTGTGGCGTGTCAGAGGCATGGAACGTCACATTATCGTCAGAGGGAGCGATACCTATCAGGTCTTTGACCTGCATGCTGAGCGTCATGAACACATCACGGTAAGGCTCGCTGTCGCTGAACCACGTAGAGATATCACTCGTGAACGAGCCGTCGGCAAGACGCTCCCATGAGAACTCCGGGAAGGTGGCAAGTTCTCGTTTCTCCAATTCCGACACTGTGCTCCGTGGAAAAGTGTCGAATACCACGGCAAAGGCGATGAAGACGAGGGCGATGACTGCGATATAGATATAGTGTTTCATGACTTACTGCTCCAGATAACGGTTATAGGCTTGGTGGGTGACTGCCGCATAGGCATGTCCCGCATTATTGGCGAAGAGGATATCGGTGATGTCGTTCTTCTGCACATAATGTACGATATTCTTCGTGAAGTAACGGCAGTCTACCACATGGATCTCCTCGAAGGAGTGAAACAGGTAGGCAGGAATGGCATTGCCGTAACTGTCTTTCAGTATCAGCAGACGGCGTCCGTTACGGGTGGAGGTCTTCACCTTCGTGGTATTGGTATCCCCATGCATGAAGGTCATATAGGCGGCACTGCTGCCGTCCTCGTAAGTATAGAAGAAGTTACCCTCCTCAGGTTCTTTCTCGCTGACCACCTTACGGTTCTTACCCAACTGGTAGCGGATATATGTGGTGGTATAGTCGACATCCTTCGGCACGTAATACACGAAGTCCTCGGGAGCGTTCTTCACTGCCGCGTCACGGGAGAAGCGGTACATGGTCCCCACATAGTCATGGATGACATGCTTCTCGTAGGTCGACAGGTCGGCGAAAGGTACTCCGGCAAGGGTGGCAAACTGCTGGGCGGCATAGTAAGCGCCCAGGGGAGCCCAGTGGTGGTCGGTACGTGAGTAGATATCCTCAGAGGCATGCTCGTCCATCGTGTCAAAGAGGTCGATAGCCTTCACGGAGTCAGACAGTCTGCCATAGATATTACGGACGGTACTACGCTGGTCCTTGGTCCATCCCTTTGCCTCGTCAGGACAATAGATAGCGACGGCTGTCGGGATAATCATGCAATACACGTTGACGGCATCACCGAAGGTCTCCTTGTATCTGTTGACGGCATCAGCATAGCCCTGTCCGCCATCTATCGTACCACGGAACGGCTCAAAGGCTCGCACATGCTCACCGCTACCCACGATGATGATCCCTGAGCGGGTCAGTCGGGCATGCTCGGCAAAAACCATCAAAGAGCCCAACAAAAACAGTCCTCCTAAAAATATCTTTCTTCTCATAATCAGAATCTAGTATAAATAAACGCATTATTCGTAGCACCCACCAACAGGGCGGTGCTGAGTATCAGGATGCCCACCGACAGGATGATGCGGGAGGCATAGACCACTGTCGTCTTAAAACCGTTGTCGCCTAACAGGCGGTCGGTCCACTCCCCTATCGTCGTACGTACCGGCAGACAGAAGAAGATAGCGACTATCCACAGCCAGAAGTTATCCAGCAAGGCACTCTCGTCGACAAAGTCATAGAGGGAGGCGGTATTACCGAAGAACGCCTGGAAGAACACCACCATCTGGTCGAAGTTGTCGAAATAGAAGATTCCCCAGCCTGCGATGACCAGCAGCATACTATAGACATGCAGGACGACGGCAGGTATGCGGTCATGAACCTTCAGTAAGGTGTATTTCTCCAACATGACGATGATGCCGAAGTAGACACCCCAGATGATGAAGTTCCAACTGGCACCATGCCACATACCCGTCAGGAACCACACCACGAGGATGTTCACAGCCTGATGGCAACGGTTGCCGCCCAAGGGGATATACACATAGTCGCGGAAGAAACTACCCAACGAGATATGCCATCTTCGCCAGAAGTCGGTGATGGAGTTACAGCAATACGGATGACGGAAGTTCTCGTTGAAATGGAATCCCATACAGCGTCCCAGTCCTATTGCCATGTCGGAATAACCCGAGAAGTCGAAATAGATCTGCAGGGTGAAGGCGACGATACCGATCCATGCGCCAGCCATTGTCAGTGAGTTAAGCCCACCCACCAGGAACTGGTCGGAGATCTCCGACAGTTGGTTGGCGATAATCACTTTCTTTCCCAGTCCGATGAGGAAGCGATAAAGACCGTCCGAGAAGTCGGCGGCATTCACATGACGGTGGTGTATCTCGTCAGCCACCGTCCCATAGCGGACGATAGGTCCTGCGATGAGTTGCGGGAACATGGAGATATACAGTAGCAGGTCGGGGAACCGGCGCTGCACCGGTGACTCCCTGCGATAGACATCTATCAGATAGGATATCGACTGGAAGGTATAGAAACTGATACCTATCGGCAGGGCGATAGTCGGTTGTGCCACCTCGATACCTATGTCACACAGACACTGGGCGAGGAAGCCCAGGTACTTGAACGTGCCGATGATACAGATGTTGAGTATCAAACCGATTACCAATACGGCTTTCCGATGTTTGTCCGAACGGTCGATACCCAGTCCCACCAGGTAGTTCACCAACACACAGAAGAGCATCAGGAACACATAGACGGGCTCTCCCCAGGCATAGAAGATCAGGGAGAAACATACCAGTATGAGGTTCTTCGCACGATTGCTCCGCACACCCTCTGACGACAGCCACTTACGGTCTACCCATGTGGCTAACAGATAGCACAGCAGGAATGCCGGGAGGAAGACGAAGAGAAAAAACAAATCTGAGAATACCATGTCGTTATCTTATTGTTGCAGCAACTTCTGCACTTGTCCGTAAATATAACGTCCTAACACCTTAGCGCCCTTCACGGTGGTATGCACCCCGTCCTTGGAGTATCCCACACGTATCATGTCAGGACCATAGAACACCTTATACTCCTTATCCACAGAGATTGTCTGGAGTTTCAGTTCCTCTGCGCATCCTTGTATCATACTGCCCACATAATGCTGCATGTCCAAGTCGGTCTTACTGTTCTGCGGAGGGGTTATCAGGATGATACGAGCCTCGGGGTATGCCTCTTTCAGCATCTCCCCGTCGTAACACACGCACTGAGCCAGTTTGGTTAACTCCGAGGGTTTGTAAAACAGGATACTATTGACGGGGGGTCTATAGATATCGGAAGCCCTTAGTTTAAGACAGTCCGGTCGCTGGTCCATAAACCACAGGTCGTTGGTGCCCGCCATGATGAGGATCAGGTCAGGTTTCGGTTGTCTGCCAGCCTCCACGTCCTCCTTCAGACGGTTGATCTGGTTATATATCACATTATTGTCACCAATGACACCAATATTCTCCTTCGTGTCATAGACAGTGTTCGGGGTATGTGTCCATGTCGCTCCACTACGGGCATAACTGCGACACGACTTGGGCTTTGCCATGTCCTTGAACCATTTGTTCCATCCCTGAGGCTTGTCACAGGCATCACCCCCTATGAAGGTGTTGGAGTCGCCCAGTAAGACAACATGGTAAGGCAACTGTGCCTGTATCGCTCCGCACAGCCACAAGCCCCATAAAATCAGCAATCCTATTCTTTTCATTATCATGAAAATACCTTTTTACGCTATTTCGGCTGCAAAGGTAATAATAATAATTGATATTCAGATAAATAGCCTCAGAAAATTATCGCTCATTATCCAGTTCCCGCTCCAACTGGTCGGTACGATGCTGGAATTCCCGATAGGCGTTGGAGAGATCGCTCTTCGTGATGTCAATCGTAGTATCCACAGGACGCCACGGGTCTCTCAGCGTGTGCTGGAACAACCACTCGTAAGTCTTGCTGGTATAGAAATAACGAGCCAGGGCACCGTGGGAGGCACCCGGCAACCAGTCGTAACGCAGACGGCTGGTGATACCCAGCACTTTCATACCATCGACCACCTTCTGCGACTCATGGACAGAAACAGCACGGTCGGCAGTACCGTGGACGATCCACAAGGGCAGTTCACCCAGTCCGCGATAGTCTTTCAGCGTACTGCCGCCACAAAGGGCTATTGCCGCCGCTATCTTATCGGGATAAGTACCTGCGAAGTCGAGTGTCCCATAGCCGCCGAGACTCATGCCCAGAACATAGACACGTGACTCATCGAAGACATAATGCTGTTTCATCCATTCCAGAATCTCATTGAGTTTATGAGGATTCCACGACCCGCCGGGGTTCTGCGGAGCGACGATCAAGGCAGGTATCATTAGTCCCATCTTCGCCGCGTCGATAGAGCCATAGCGCAGCACACGGTTCAGGTCGCGCCCACAGAGACTGGCACCATGGAGGAAGAAGATCAGCGGAGTGGACTCTTGGGTATAGTAATACTCCTCTGGGGTATATACCCAGAAGTTATAGTTGCCCTTGATAACTCCTCGCTTTGCCGACAGCAGGTCGTACTGGGCGAAAGAGGGGAGGTGTATAATTGATGTAAAAAGTATTAACAGGAGTATCTTTTTCATTGGATGACGAATTTATAGATTTTATTACCCCGACAGCCTACCACTGCCGTATTACCAATCGCGATGGGCGACGACTCGAAGTTAGAGCCCACCACTTTCTTACATACCACCTCGCCCGTCTTGCCACGGATGATGCGGATAATACCAGAGGCATCGCCTGCGAAGATGAACAACTCGTTCTTCTCGTTATAGAACGGGATGGGTGACGACCATGCGAACTGTCCATAGGGAACGGTATAGCGGATCTGTCCGTCTTTCGTGCTGAAGGCTGTCAACTCACCACCCGACTTCCCGGCACCATTTCGGCACATATTGGCGAAGATGAGGTCTTTGCAGTCACCATCACCCATCAGCGGACTGGCATACATCCCACCATCGAGGGTCTTCCCCGGCAGGTTGATGCGCCGACAGGGAATCTGCTGTTCCCATACCAGCGAGCCGTCCAGTCCGTTAAGTTTGATGAAATGGCTGACACCCGCCTCACCTTGTTTGTCGACCTCACAGGCGGTATAGAGATAAGGGATGCCGTTCTCCTCCCTGCACACCATTGTGCCGTCGGAGTCGTCATGGTTGTCATAGTGCCATACAGGGCGCATCGTATTCAGGTTGATACAGATGACATTCCCCCTATTATCAGAGAATGCCCCATAGTTACGGTAGACACACAGGCTCGACTCGATGCCCGGTGCCATACCCTTCACCCGATAGCGCATCACACTGACCCTGCGAAGAGCCCCTTGGCTGCGCTCGTATTTATACACGCCACCATTCTCACCACACCAGAACAGGTAGCCACCAGCCACGATGGCATTGGAGTCGAAGGCATTCCACCCTCGCCATGCCTTCGGGTCAGGACCGAAGAAGAAGGTGCGCTCATGTTTCAACAGGTCGAAAGCCTGACAGCCGAAGGGTCCTGCCTGCCGAGGTACTCCCTGTCCTACATATAAATTATAGTATTCGGGGTCAAGAGACACCGTTCCCTTCACCACATTCCCCAAGTCGAGCGGCTCACGGGAAGCCTTCCCCGTCTGATAATTGATAAAATAGCCCTTGCCACAGAGCGAGCCCACAATAATCTCCTCGTTGCCGAAATCAGCAGTCAGACCAGGTGAAGACTTCCTGAACTGCGCAGCCTGCTGGTCTGTCCAATGTATATACAGTGGTTGCCCTGTCCATCCAGAGCCGCCGCCCCATGTCCCGAAACGCGTATGGGTAGTGTCATAGGCAGTAGAAAACTCCCAGGCGATGATAACGGTATCAGGTGTGCCTTTCACCCTGCCTCCGAAACTGGCGTCCCGGTGCAGGTTCTTACGGAAGGCGAAGATACCATTCGCCTTCTCGTAGCGGTCGTCTAAGTCTTTGAGGTCGGCAGGAAGAGAGTCCCCATGATCCACGACAAAATCCACATTCTTCACAGAAGCGTAGGAAGTGTCAGGATAGAATAGTTGTGCTATGGGGACCTCTGTCTCTGTCGAGTCGGCAGTCTCTGCGACAGGTGTCTTCTGCCCTGTGCATCCTACGATGAGGATACTGGCGACAATGATATGTAATTTACTCATTTTTGCTTAAATTTCTCTCCCACCACGACGGAGTCCTGCCACTGCGGTATGATAGACTCTCCCGTGGTTGTTTCTATCTCTATCTCCGGAAGATCGATATCCTCTGGTTTATAAGGCACCTCCGTCGGCGGCTTGTAGACAGACACCTCCACGACAGCGACACCTTGTGACAGAATCCCTAACTCACGAGCCGCACGGATGGAGAGGTCGATGATACGTCCGTTGACGTATGGGCCACGGTCTATCACCTTCACCACTACCTCCTTGCCGTTTGCCGGATTCACCACTTTGAGCAGCGTTCCGAACTTATGCGTCTTATGGGCACATACCAGACTGTCGTTATACAAGCGTTCCCCACTTGCCGTCTTATGTCCGTTCATCCGTTTGGCATAGAAAGTCGCCTTTCCCCGTTGCTGGGCAAAGCCATCCGCCTGTAGGGTCAATAGTAGTGCCAGTATCAGTAATAATCGGTAAATCATAGGCATTTTGATTGCTACAACACGGCAAAGGTACACAATTTCCGGCAAATAACCTTGATATTTAGCAACTTAACACGATTGTTAGCATATTTTCAGTATTCAGCGGATAGTCAGTTCCTTTTTCCGTTTCTTGATTTTCTGATAGGCTCCTGCCCGTTCGTCAGTGGTAATCTCCACATTCCTATCCACAGAGCGCAGGGGTTCTATCAGGGTATGCAGGAACAACCAGTCGTAGGTGTCAGAGAGGTAGAAATAACGTGCCAGGTCACCATGTGAGGCACCATGAATCCAGTCGTAGCGCAACCGCTGGTCTATATGCCTATCCTTCATCTGACCGACGATTTTCTTCGACTCCTCTATCTTCACCGCCTTGTCGGCAGTATCATGGATGATCCAGAGGGGCAACTGTCCTAAACCGCTATAGTCACGTAGCGTACTACCGCCGCAGAGGGCTATTGCCGCCGCTATCTTGTCGGGATAGGTTGCCGCCATGTCAAGGGTACCGTAACCCCCGAGGCTCATCCCCATCACATAGACTCGCTGTGGGTTATATCGATAATGGTCCTGCAGCCATGTCAGGATGTCGTTAAGTTTCCGAGGGCTCCACGGTCCTTTCGGGTTCTGGGGGGCGACGATGATAGCAGGTATCACCAGTCCCTTCATCACCGCGTCCAACGGTCCGTAGCGCAGCACCTTATTCAGGTCATTACCCTTCAGGCTGGCACCATGCAGGAACAGGATGACGGGGGTGGTCCGCTGATACTGCGCATAGTCCTGCGGCGTATAGACCCAAAAAGCATAGCCGTCACCGGTCACAGGACGTTGTGCCTCCAACAAGTCGTCTTGCGCAAGGGAAGGGGGAAGAAATACGGAAAAGGTAAGAAAAAACAATATTAACCACTTTTTCATGGGGCAAAGATACAAAAAAATGACGACCTTCTATACTATTTGAGATTAATTTATTATTTTTGCAAACAAAAAGTCTATGATAATCATTCAGAAGTTTATCCTACGTATTATTAAAGTGGTGGTCATCGCTGCCGTCAGTTTCATGGCATTGGTAGTGGGCGCCGTCGGTCTGCTCAATACCTCATCCGTGCAAGACCGTGTGTTATCCTATGCAACTGAGATGTTACAGGAGGAACTACAGACGAAAGTCGAGATTGACAGTGTCCGCATCGGGTTTTTTTCTGATGATGTCCGTCTCTATCGCCTGTTAGTAGAGGATCAGCAGCACCGCCCGATGCTCCAACTCAAACAACTGGGTGTCGGGATTGATATGTGGGCATTGCTCAACGGTGAGGTGCAATTGGAGGAGGTAAACATCAATGGACTGCATGCCAAACTCTATAAACAGAAGACTGACAGTGTTGCCAACTACCAGTTTGTGCTGGATGCCTTCAAGAAGAAAAAGACAGAAGGGGGCGAAAAGAAGAAAAAGAAACCTTCCGGCAAGCAATTGACGCTTGACTTGAAGAAACTGCGTATTGAGGATGTCGACTTGATCTATAACGACCAGCACGCCTCTTTGGGCTCACTGCAACTGAAGCAGAACTGGCGGGGTAAGTTCTCCGGCAAGATACAAAAGTTAGAAGGCTCGTGGGTACGCATCAAGAAACGTGACTCTGTCCGTGTTGACAATCACCTGCTGGTCGATGCCCTTACCTTTGAGGAAGACAGAAAGGGCAAGCGCATCATCGCCATTGACAGTGTCCATTGGTCTACAGACAATCACCTCCCTCATAAGCGTGTGGCAAAACCCAAACGAGGATGGTTTGACGATGGGCACATGAAAGTGGTGGCACACCTCAAGGCAGAGTTGACACATGCCGACAAGGACAGTATCGTGGGGATGCTCACCGAGGGTGATGTCAACGATGTCGCCTCTGGGCTTCATATCACAGACTTACGCCTGCGCTTCCATCAGCAAGGCGAGAAACTGACCGTCAGCAATGTTGTGATAGGGATGAAGAACACCCAACTGACCTTCGCCAAGGCTGACGTCCAACTGCCGAGCAAGAAAAAGGGACGTCCCCTTCTCTTCCAGACCACCCCTATCACAGGTACCACGCAACTCACCGATATCTCGCATCCTTTCGCTCCTGCCCTGAAGAACTTCAAACTGCCCCTGAGGCTCAGCACGAAGTTCAGTGGCACTGACAGCACCCTCGTCTTCCGTGATGTCATTGTCAAGACTGACGATGGGAAAGTACACATCAAGGGCTATGGCGGTATCGAGGGACTGAAAGACAAATACAAACTCAACGTCCATTTCAATATCACCAAGGCGACGATACAGGGCGACTCCAAGGAACGTATCATCAACCAGTTCTCCGTGAAGAAGTTCATGATGAAACAGTTGCACACCCTGGGCACCATCAACTATACCGGTTCCTTCAACGTGCTCTATAAGAAACTACAGTTCCGCGGCACGATAGGTACCGCCTGTGGAAGTATCAACTTCGGTCTCCAGATCAATGCCCTCAACCACTACCTCACGGGTAATGTGAAAACCAGAAACTTCGAGTTAGGCAAGGCGATGGACTATCCCGACCTGGGTAAGACCACCTGCAGTGCCGGTTTCCGCTTCGACATCTCCAAACCCCGTACGGCACAGATGCGCCGCATCAAAGGCGGTAAACTGCCTATCGGTAATGTCGATGCCCTGATTGACGAGACCTACCTCAGTGGTGTAAGGTTCTCGAACATCGCCGCCCATATCGTGAGTGACGGTGCTATTGCCGAGGGTAAAATCAATATGAAAGGAAAACTTGCCGACATCCTCTGCTCTTTCTCCTTCACCAATACCGACGAGATGAAGAAGACGAAGATCAAACCAGGCATCCGCTTCCACCTCTTCGACAAAGAGACTGACGAGGAGAAAGCCGCACGAAAGGCTGAGAAGGAAAAGAAAAAGGCTGAGAAGGCTGTCTTGAAAGAACAGAAGAAGGCAGAGAAAGCAGCCCTCAAGGAAAAAAAGAAAGCAGAGAAGGCCGCCCTCAAAGAACAGAAAAAGGCTGAGAAGGAAAAGAGAAAGGCTGAGAAGGCTGCTTTGAAAGAACAGAAGAAAGCAGAGAAGGCTGCCCTGAAAGAACAGAAAAGGGCAGAGAAAGAAAGACGCAAAGCAGAGAAAAACAAAGACTAATAATCAGGAACGATGGATATACGGAATTATATATACCAACTCATAGAGCCACTGAACGAGAAAAACTGGCTCTCAAAAACCTATGACATTGTCATGCTCATCGCCATCATCATCGGCATCTTCCCTTTGATGTTCCGTGAGCAGACCACCCTATTCTGGTATTTCGACCTGATTTCCAGTATTTGCTTTATCGTCGACTACCTGTTGCGCTGGGTGACTGCCGACCTGAACTCCAAGCGAAGCCGCAAAGTAGCCTTTATCCTCTATCCGTTCACACCCATGGCAATCATTGACCTGTTGTCCATCCTGCCCATCCTGAACATCATCAGTCCCACCTTCAAGATCGTCCGTGTGTCCCGCCTGCTGAAGATACTACGCATCTTCAAGATTATCCGTTACTTCGAACCATTAGTTATTATTACGGCGGTCGTGCATAAGCAGAGTAAAGTGCTATGTACTGTCCTCTCGTTAGCCATTTTCTATATCTTCATCACTGCCCTGATTATGTTCAACGCAGAAGTAGACATCAACCCAGAGACAGGCACATACCTTTTTGACTCTTTCTTCGAAGCCTTCTACTGGGCAGCCTGCACCCTGACGACTGTCGGCTATGGCGACCTCTATCCCATATCCAGCATCGGACGTGTCATCAGTATCATCTCCGCCATGGTAGGTATCGCCATCATCGCCCTTCCCTCCGGTATCATCACCGCCGGCTATATGAACGAACTGAGGAACCGGAAAAAGAGTGAAGAGGAGGCAGAGAAAATGGGAGCATAGCAGATGAAGAGAATAATATTCTACATTATCGTTTCCTAATCAGTGTGAGACCGTCGCGAAGGGGGAGAATGACCTGCTCTACGCGATGGTCTTGCTGGATGTAGTCGTTGAAGGCAACGATACCATGCGTCTGCTGGTCTTTCTGGTAGGCGGGGTCGACGACATGACCGTCCCACAGGGTGTTGTCGGCAAGGATGAAACCACCAGGTCGGAGAATGCTGAGAGCCATCTCATAAGTTTCCCGATAAGTACGTTTGTCACCATCGATAAAAGCAAGGTCGAACTCGATACCGAGTTTGGGGGCCTCTGTGATGGCATCGCCGATGATAAAGGTAATCTTATCGCTGACAGGGGAGTTCTCTATCCAAGGACGGGTGAAGTCCTCCTGCTCGTCGTTGATCTCAAAGGTATAGAGATGCCCGTTGGCATCCAGTCCCTCTGCCATGCAAAGGGCGGAGTAGCCGCTGAAGGTACCCACCTCTAATATATAATGTGGGCGGATCATCTGCACGAGCATCTTCAGCAATCGCCCTTGCAGATGTCCTGAAGCCATCCTGCCATGCAGCATGTGGATGTTCGTGGCTCTCCATAGTCTGTACAGATAGTCAGGCTCTGGCTCAATATGTTGGAGGACATAGTCCTCTAAGCCCCCTAAGTTAGGGGGCTGGGGGTCTGAACAGGCTATGCGCTTCTCACAATTACTCATGATGATATTCTTCAGACCCCATGTCCCCTAACTTAGGGGATGTGCAAAAGCCTCGATGGCAAGGCGATAGGAGTCGAGACCGAAACCGCAGATGACCCCCTTGCAGGCAGGGGAGATAAAGGAATGGTGGCGGAACTCCTCACGCTGGTGGACATTGGAGATATGCACCTCGATGACTGGTGTCTTCAGTGAGCGGATGCAGTCGTGCAGTGCCACGGAGGTATGGGTGTAGGCTCCAGCGTTGAGCACGATACCGTCGTAGGAGAAGCCCACCTCCTGCATCTTGTTGATCAGTTCTCCCTCCACATTGCTCTGGTAATACTCGATATCCACATCAGGATAGCGATTCCGCAACTGGGGCAGGTACTGCTCGAAAGACGAGGAGCCGTAGATGCCGGGCTCACGAGTGCCCAACAGGTTGAGGTTGGGACCATTGACTATCAAAATTTTCATATTTCGGAAATATTTTGTACTTTTGCGCACAAAAGTACAAAATAAAATGGAAACAGGCAAGAATTCACAAGTAAATGTTGTGAGGAACTACCAGCGTTACCTGAAACTGCAACGTGGTTTCTCGCCCAATACGCTGGATGCCTATCGTCATGACCTGCAGAAACTACTCACTTATCTGGAGCAGGAGGGCAAGGACGTGTGGGAAGTGCAGTTAGATGACCTGCAGCATTTTGCCGCTACCCTGCATGATATCGGCATCCATCCCCGTTCGCAGTGCCGTATCCTAAGTGGGGTGCGCTCTTTTTTCCGTTTCATGCAGACGGACGGCTGGCGTGACGACGACCCTTCGGAATTGCTGGAGAGTCCTGTCTTGGGTGAGCATCTGCCAGAAGTGCTGTCCACGGAGGAGGTGGATATATTAGAGAACTCCATCGACCTTTCGAAATGGGAAGGGCATCGTAACAAAGCCATTATCGAGGTGCTGTTCTCCTGTGGTCTGCGTGTCAGTGAGTTGGTGAACCTTAAACTATCCAGTCTTTACATTGACGAGCAGTATGTGCGGGTGTTCGGTAAAGGGTCTAAGGAGCGACTAGTGCCTATCTCACCCAAGGCTATCCGTGAGTTGAACAACTGGTTTTCGGACCGTAACCTGATGAAGATCAAACCCGGTGAGGAGGATTATGTGTTCCTGAACCGTCGTGGAGCCCATCTGACCCGTACCATGATACTCATCATGATCAAGCGGCAGGCTGCGGAGGCAGGTATTACCAAGACCATCTCTCCCCATACGCTCCGTCATTCCTTTGCCACCGCACTGTTGGAAGGAGGTGCTGACCTTCGTGCCATACAGGCGATGTTAGGGCATGAGTCTATCGGTACCACCGAGATCTATACCCATATTGACATGTCCACCCTCCGACAGGAAATACTGGAGCATCATCCGAGGAATATGAAGCATGAATGATAAAAAACATTAATATTGTCTATCATTTTAACTATATTCTGTAGTTTTTGATTACTTTTGTGCGTCTTTATGACAAATGTTGCTAACATTTAACTATCAAATAGATAACTATGAGACTTAGAAAATTGTTTGTTGCCGCACTGATGGTTATCAGTTCCGCAACGATGGTGGCCCAGGAAATGCAGATGCCGCCTATCCCCGTTGACCCCGCCGTGCGTATCGGTAAACTGGACAACGGATTGACTTATTACATCCGTCACAATGAGTATCCGGAGCATGTGGCTAACTTCTACATCGCTCAGCGGGTGGGTTCTATCAATGAGGATGAGAGCCAGCGTGGTCTTGCCCACTTCCTGGAGCACATGGCTTTCAATGGCTCTGAGCATTTCAAGGGCAATGGTATTATCGAGTTCACCCGTTCACTGGGTGTGGAGTTCGGTAGCGACCTGAATGCTTATACGAGTATTGACCAGACCGTCTATCGTGTCTGTGACGTTCCCACCAAGCGTGCTACAGCGGTAGACTCCTGTCTGCTGATTCTGAAAGACTGGTCGAACGGTCTTTTGCTGGAGCCGGAGGAGATAGACAAAGAGCGTGACGTGGTACACAATGAGTGGCGTCTGGGTGAGGGTCCCTCACAGCGTATGCTCCAGCGTGCCCTGCCGAAGGTTTATCCTGGTTCTAAGTATGGTGAGCGCCTGCCTATCGGACTGATGTCGGTCATCGACAGTTTCAAGCCACAGACCCTGCGTGCTTACTATCAGAAATGGTATCGTCCCGACAATCAGGCTATCATCGTAGTCGGTGACGTGGATGTAGACCATATCGAGGCAAAAATCAAGGAACTCTTCGGTGGTATCAAGGTAGATCCCAATGCTCCAAAGGTAGTAGCCGAGGCTGTTCCAGACAATAAGGAGGCTATCTATGTTTACGAGACGGATAAAGAGATGCAGATGGCGAATGTCTTCGTTATGATGAAACATGAGGCTACCAAACCCGAGGAGAAATCCAGCATGGCATATCTCATTCAGGACTATGCTGTCAACGTTATCTCGCAGATGATCAACCAGCGTCTGTCAGAGATGACACAGGACGAGTCCTGCCCCTTCTTCCAGGGTTTTGCTGATGACAGCAACTACCTGCTCTCAAGGACAAAGGACTGCTTCGAGTTGATTGGTATTCCCAAAGAGGGTAAGGAGATGGAGACCTTGCAGGTGCTCTATCGCGAGGCTAAGCGTGTCCGTGAGTTCGGCTTCACCGCAACAGAGTATGAGCGTGCCAAGGCAGACTATCTGAGTGGTCTGGAGAAACGTTATACCAACCGCGACAAGCGCAAGAACGATGAGTTTGGCAACGCCTATCGTGACCACTACCTGGACAACGAGCCTATTCCTCCATTGGATGTGCTCTATCAGACCATGCAGATGATTGTTCCCAATATCCCTGTACAGGCTATCAACCAGATGCTGCCCGAGTTGATTACTCCTACTGACAGCAATCTCGTAGTTATGATTATGGCTCAGGACAAGGAGGGCAAGGTTCATCCTACTGAGAAAGATATGGCTGCTGCCGTGGCTGCCGCACGTGCTGAGAAGATTGAGGCATACGTGGACAATGTGAAAGACGAGCCGTTGGTAGATGTTGCTACCATCAAGGCAGGTAAGATTGTCAAGGAGACGGAGAACAAGACATTCGGCTATAAGGAACTGACCCTTTCTAACGGTGCTACCGTGATTCTGAAGAAGACCGACTTCAAGGACGATGAGGTGCAGATGCAGGCATTCGCCAAGGGTGGTAAGTCACTCTATGGTGCTGCCGACTATACCAACCTGAAGGTGTTTGATCAGGTCATCGGTATCAGTGGACTGGGTAACTTCTCCAGCAACGAGTTGCAGAAGGCACTCGCCGGTAAGGAGTGTAATGCCGACGCGAGTCTGGGTAACACCCGTCAGTATGTGACGGCTCACTCTACACCAAAAGACCTGGAGACGATGATGCAGATGCAGTATCTGTACTTTACGAATATCAATAAGGATGACAAGCAGTTCCAGAACCTGATGACCCAACTTGACATGGCTCTGAAGAACAAGTCATTGTCACCTGACGCCGTCTTCTCTGACTCACTGGCTGCCACTAGGTATGCACATAATCCCCGCTTCGCACAGATTGACGTGAAAGACCTGAAGGATATTAACTACGACCGTATCCTGGAGATTGCCAAGGACCGTTTCCAGAACGCAGGACAGTTTACCTTCATCTTCTGTGGTAACTTCGACGAGCAGACGATCCGTCCACTGATTGAGCAGTATATCGCATCCTTGCCCGCTACCAATGCAAAAGCAGAGGACTTCAACGAGATCTTGACCCTTGCCAAGGGTGAGGTGGTTAATCAGTTTAAGGTAAAGACTGAGTCACCAAAAGCAACAGCCTTTGAGATCTGGTATGCTGATGCTCCTTATACCTTGGAGAACAGCGTAAAGATTGACGCTGTGGGACAGGTGCTCTCTATGATTTACCTGAAGACGATCCGTGAGGACGAGAGTGCTGCTTACTCTTGTGGCGCCTATGGCCAGTTCAATCTCTCATCTCGTCAGCCCAAAGCAATGTTGCAGGCTTACTGTCCTATGAATCCCGATAAGTCAGAACTGGCTGTTCGCCTGTTGCATGAGGGTATCGCTAACATGGCGAAGAAAGTTGATGCCGACCAACTCGCCAAGGTGAAGGAGTATATGCTGAAGCAGATTGACGTGGATGCCAAGAAGAACAATTATTGGATCAATACCATCACGACCTTCAAGGATTATGGAATGGATGTTTACACTGACTATAAGAAGACCGTTGAGGCTCTGACCGTAGAGAGTGTACGTGATTTCCTGAATAATGTTATTCTGAAGAGTGGTAATCATACAGAGATTATCATGACTCCTGAGGCAAAATAACCAACCTCACTTCATAACCAAAACGGCTTGTTTCGTAAAAGAGCAAGCCGTTTTATTTTGTCATGTCCCGAAAACTCCGTACCTTTGAGACAAGTCTCGAAGGTAGGCTGCACCTCGGAAAAATCCAAATAAATTTGGTTTTTCTCTCGATTTGCACTACCTTTGCACCCAAATTCAAAACAAAGATAATTATGCCATATTTATTCTCATCAGAATCCGTATCAGAAGGGCATCCCGACAAGGTAGCCGACCAGATTAGTGATGCCATACTCGACCAGTTCCTTGCCTATGACGACCGTGCCCGTGTCGCCTGTGAGTCGTTCGTGACGACAGGACAGGTAGTGATTATGGGTGAGGTGCGCAGTGAGGTGTATATTGACTTGCAGACCATAGCCCGCAATACCATCAAGAAGATAGGTTATACGAAGGCAGAGTACCAGTTTGACGGAAACTCCTGTGGTATTCTGACGGCTATTCACGAGCAGAGTGAGGACATCAACCGTGGCGTGGACCGTGAAGATGACGAGGACCAAGGCGCCGGAGACCAAGGTATGATGTTCGGATATGCTACTAACGAGACAGAGAGCCTGATGCCTGTATCCCTGGACCTTGCCCATCTGCTGGTTCGTACCCTTGCGGAGATCCGTAAGGAAGGAAAGGAGATGACATACCTACGCCCTGACGCTAAGAGTCAGGTGACTGTCCAGTATAGCGACGAAGGGATCCCCGAGCGTATTGACACTATCGTTGTCTCTACCCAGCATGACGAGTTTGACACGGATGACGAGCGTATGCTCCAGCATATCAAGGACGATGTGATTCACATCCTGATACCTCGTGTGAAGTCAAAGATACATTCCCAGAAAGTACTTGCCCTCTTTGGTGACGACATCAAATACTATGTCAACCCAACGGGTAAATTCGTTATTGGCGGTCCTCATGGTGACACAGGCTTGACAGGTCGTAAGATTATCGTTGACACCTATGGCGGTAAGGGTGCCCATGGCGGAGGTGCTTTCTCTGGTAAGGACTCCTCGAAAGTCGACCGCTCCGCAGCCTATGCCGCACGCCATATCGCCAAAAACATGGTGGCTGCCGGTGTCGCTGACGAGATGCTGGTACAGATTAGTTACGCTATTGGTGTGGCAAAACCAATGAATATCTATGTGAACACCTATGGGCGCTCAAAGGTGAATATGTCAGATGGCGAGATAGCCAAGAAGATAGAACAACTCTTCGACCTGCGTCCGAAAGCCATTGAGCGATCCTTGAAACTGCGTCAACCGATGTATTTGGAGACGGCAGCCTACGGACACATGGGACGTCAGTGTGAGGTGGTGAAGAAAACGTTCACCAGTCGTTATCATGAGACCAAGACGATGGAAGTTGAGTTGTTTACATGGGAGAAACTCGACCGTGTGGGGGATATCAAAAAAGCATTCGGACTCTAATTGTTACAGCAAGACTCTATAGTATCCCAGCAGTCGGTAGTCCCAGAAAGCGACTCCGTAGTCGTTCAGCACCGACCGTTGACACCAGCCCAGGTTTTGAGTTGGTTACCTCGTGATGCCACTCCTGCCCAACAGGACTCTGCCATCCAGTCACGCTTCAAACCCTCAGAGATTCATTACAGTGAACATCCTGACACCCTTCATTTGCCGGGGCATCCTCCAGGAGTTGACTTGATGAATGCGGAACTTCCTCAGTATTATAAGGAAGGCTATTTCTCAGAAGACACATTGTTTCATCCGGAGATACAAGGAGGACGTGTGGGGGTCGCTGGTGACCCTGTACCATATAATGTGCGCAATGATAATATCATTACGTCCTTGCTGTTGGCATGTTTCCTGATTGCTGTCGTTGCCTTTGGCAATGCCCGTCGCTTTATTATCCGTCAGGCAAAGAATTTCTTCTATGCGCCTCGTGAGGAAAGAACGGAGTTCTCCGAGACCAGTAACGAGTTTCGTTTCCAGATGTTCCTGGTGGGTGTTACCTGCCTGTTTATTTCCCTACTTTTCTATTTCTACACCTTAAAATATATTGGCGACACATTTGTCTTGCGCTCGCAATATACATTGATTGCGATATATATGGGAATAACCGTCTGCTATTTCTTGATGAAAGCAGGGTTGTACACCTTGGTCAATCTGGTGTTCTTTGATGGTAAAAGAAATCAACAATGGATTAAGTCCATGCTCTTTATCATCTTAGTAGAAGGAGTACTCTTGTCACCTGCTGTCTTGTTGGGCGCTTACTTTGAATTGGAGATTAAAAAGGTTACATTTTATGTCATTATAGCACTTGTTTTTGTTAAAATGCTAACGATTTATAAGTGTTATGTTATCTTTTTTCGCCGAAATGTCGTTCGTTTGCAAATTATTTTGTACTTTTGCACCCTCGAAATAGTACCCTTGCTCGCCTTTTGGGGCGTGCTTGGCATGACAGCGAATAATTTAAAAATCAATTTTTAGGACACCAAAATGATAAAGAAGATTCTGGTTTCTCAGCCTAAGCCCTCTAGCGAGAAGTCTCCTTACTATGACATCGCTGAGAAGTATGGAGTAGAATTGGTATTCCGCCCGTTTATCAAAGTAGAAGGAATGACGGCAAAAGAGTTTCGTACGCAGAAAGTGAACATCCTTGACTATACAGCCATCGTGTTTACCTCGCGTCACGCTATTGATCATTTCTTCACTTTGGCAAAAGAGTTGCGTGTCGCTATCCCTGAGGATATGAAGTATTTTTGTGTAACAGAGACTATCTCACTCTATATTCAAAAATATGTGCAATACCGCAAGCGCAAGGTGTTCTTTGGAAATACTGGTAAGATTGATGACCTGATTCCTACTATGGTAAAACACAAGCAGGAGAAGTATCTGGTACCTATGAGCGATGTCCATAACGATAGTGTGACCAAGATGCTGGATGCCAAGAAACTGCAACATCAGGAGTGTGTCATGTATCGCACGGTAAGTAATGACTTCACACAAGAAGAAGTCAAGACATTCGACTATGACATGCTGATTTTCTTCAGTCCTTCTGGAATAGAGTCATTGACTAAGAACTTTCCTGACTTCAAGCAAGACAAGATTGCCATTGCTACTTTTGGTCCTGCTACGGCAAAGGCTGTGAAGGATGCAGGCTTACGTCTTGACTTAGAGGCTCCGTCAGAGAAATACCCCTCGATGACGAGTGCTTTGCAGGATTTCTTGCAGAAGAAACAAAAGTAATTAAGATATTACTATGGCAGCCCATACGCTCAAGAAGCGAGAGCGGTTGTGTAGTATGAAACTCACAGACCAACTCTTTAATGGAGCAGGCAGCCATTCCATGGTAGCCTTCCCTTTGCGGGTGGTGTGGATGGAGAAAGAACGTGAGGCACAAGAGTCACCCGTACAGGTAATGTTCAGTGTCTCAAAACGTCATTTTAAGCATGCGGTTAAGCGTAACCGTGTCAAACGGCAGTTGCGTGAGGCTTATCGACTTGCCAAACAACCAATATATGACCAATTAGAGGGAACCGGACGTTCCGTCAGCATAGCGTTCATTTGGCTTGCCAATGAATTGTATCATTCGGCGGATGTGGCTGACAGAATGGGAAAACTGATTCAGCGGATGGTAGAGAGACTATGAGAACTATCATACATATCATCTCTAAAACAATAGCGCGGGTATTGGTGCTCCCTATCCGTTTCTATCAGACAGCCATCTCACCTTATACTCCGCCTTCATGCCGTTTTACACCCACTTGTAGTGAGTACGCACGACAGGCACTTCTGAAACATGGTCCGATCAAAGGACTATATCTCGCCATTAGGCGGATATTGAGATGTCATCCTTGGGGTGGCAGTGGGTACGACCCAGTACCCTAACCTGTCATCTATAATCATCTAGAGAAATCTAGAACGTTCTAGAACATTCTAGAAATAATAGAGAAAAATAAAATAAAAATAGAAATGAAGAACTTTGTTGAAGAACTTCGCTGGCGAGGGATGCTGGCACAGATGATGCCTGGTACGGAAGAACTGCTCCAGAAAGAAATGGTGACAGCCTATTTGGGAACAGACCCGACGGCTGACTCCCTGCATATCGGACATTTGTGTGGTATCATGATGCTGCGTCACTTGCAGCGTTGTGGTCATAAACCTATCATCTTGGTGGGTGGTGCCACAGGTATGATTGGTGACCCTTCTGGTAAGAGCCAGGAGCGTAACCTACTGAATGACGAGACATTGCGCCATAATCAGGAGTGTATCAAGAAACAGGTGGCTAAGTTCCTTGATTTTGAGTCAAAGGATGCCAATGCCGCTGTGATGGTGAATAACTACGACTGGATGAAGGACTTTACGTTCCTTGATTTTGCCCGTGAGGTGGGTAAGCATATCACCGTTAACTATATGATGGCTAAGGAGAGTGTGCAGCAGCGCCTAAACGGTACGGCTCGTGACGGATTGTCTTTTACTGAGTTCACCTATCAACTTCTGCAGGGCTATGACTTCCTGTATCTCTACCAACACTATGGCGTGAAACTCCAGTTGGGTGGTAACGACCAGTGGGGTAATATGACTACAGGTACGGAGTTGATTCGTCGCACGCTGGGTAATGAGGTAGAGACTTTCGCCCTTACCTGTCCGCTGATTACCAAGAGTGACGGTAAGAAGTTCGGTAAGACGGAGAGTGGAAATATCTGGCTCGATCCCGCTCGTACCACACCATATAAGTTCTACCAGTTCTGGCTTAATGTCAGTGATGAGGATGCCGAGCGCTATATCAAGATATTCACCTCTTTGGACAAGGAGACGATTGACGCCCTCGTAGAGGAGCACAAGCAGGATCCGGGTCGCCGTGTACTGCAGAAGCGTCTTGCTGAGGAGGTGACTGTCATGGTACACTCACAGGAGGCTTTGGATACCGCCATTGAGGCTTCCAGCATCTTGTTTGGTAAATCGACCAAGGAAGGACTGGAGAAACTCGACGAGCAGACTTTCCTTGATGTGTTCGACGGTGTTCCTCAGTATGAGGTTTCCAAGGACCAGTTAGGACAGCCTGCTATAGAGTTGCTGACTACTATTGCTCCTGTATTCCCCTCTAAGGGTGAGATGCG
>DEJF01000027.1:22022-23163 GCA_002353225.1 Prevotella sp. UBA2755
ATAGACGGAAAGTACCTCTTAGCACAGAAGGGAAAGAAGAATTATTACCTTCTGATAGTGAAATAATTGGCGAAAAATTTGGTAGTGGCATGAAAAACCACTACCTTTGCACTCGCTTACGAGCACATGGTGTCCAATGGTGTAATGGTAGCACAACAGGTTTTGGTTCTGTTTGTGGTGGTTCGAATCCGCCTTGGACAACGATTTTAAATCATCCGCATGCCCCATGTGGATGATTTCACGATTAAATAGGTATACCAAAGATGAAGATTGAAGCGCAAATCATGAATGCCGCCATCGAGGCAGTGAAAGCCCTGTATGGACAGGATGTACCAGAGAAGATGGTACAGTTGCAGAAGACACGCAGTGAGTTTGAGGGTAACTTGACACTCGTCGTATTCCCATTCTTGAAGATCTCCAAGAAGAACCCCGAAATGACGGCTCAGGAGATAGGACAGTATCTTACAGACCATTGTGAGGCTATTGCCTCTTTCAATGTGGTGAAGGGTTTCCTGAATCTGGTTATTGCTCCTGCGGCATGGCTCTCCCTGCTTGCCGATATCAACGCAGATGAGCATTATGGTCATAAACAGGCTACCGATGAGAGTCCGCTCGTGATGATTGAGTATTCATCGCCTAACACGAACAAACCCCTCCATCTGGGTCATGTGCGTAACAACCTCCTTGGCTGGTCACTTGCCCAGATTATGCAGGCAAACGGTAATAAGGTGGTTAAGACCAATATCGTCAACGACCGTGGTATTCATATCTGTAAGTCGATGCTCGCCTGGTTGAAGTGGGGCAATGGTGAGACACCCGAGACCAGTGGTAAGAAGGGTGACCATCTGATAGGTGACTATTACGTGGCTTTCGACAAGCACTATCGTGAGGAAATCAAACAACTCATGGCACAAGGGATGGACGAGGAGACGGCAAAGCAAGAGGCTCCGCTCATCAAGGAGGCTCATGAGATGCTTGTCAAATGGGAACAGAATGACCCAGAGGTGCGTGCCTTGTGGGAGAAGATGAATAACTGGGTATATGCTGGTTTTGACGAGACATACCAGAAGATGGGTGTGTCGTTCGATAAGATATATTATGAGAGTCAGACATATCTGAAAGGTAAGGCAAAGGTAGAGGA
>DEJF01000027.1:23172-56695 GCA_002353225.1 Prevotella sp. UBA2755
CTTGCCAAAGGACTCTTCGAGCGTCATGCCGACAACTCCGTATGGGCTGACCTTACCAACGAGGGGCTTGACCAGAAACTGCTGTTGCGCTCGGATGGTACCTCTGTCTATATGACACAGGATATCGGAACGGCGGAGATGCGTTTTCAGGATTATCCTATCGACAAGATGATTTATGTGGTAGGCAATGAACAGAACTACCACTTCCAGGTGCTCTCTATCCTGCTCGACCGTCTGGGCTTCAAGTGGGGTAAGGAACTGGTGCATTTCTCTTATGGTATGGTGGAACTGCCGAATGGTAAGATGAAGTCTCGTGAGGGAACTGTAGTCGACGCCGACGACTTGATGGACCTGATGGTCAGCGATGCTTTGAAGGCTGCTGATGAGGCTGGTAAGAATGCCGACCTGACAGATGTTGAGAAACAGGAGATTGCCCGTATCGTAGGAATGGGTGCCTTGAAATATTTTATCCTCAAGGTGGATGCCCGCAAGAATATGCTGTTTAACCCAGAGGAGTCTATCGATTTCAATGGTAATACAGGTCCTTTCATCCAATACACTTATGCCCGTATATGCAGTATCTTGCGTAAGGCTTCTATAGATTCTATAGTTCCTATAGTACCTATAGTTCCTATAGTAGATAAGGAAATCGAACTCATCCAGAAAATGAGTGAGTATCCTGTTGCCGTTGAGCAGGCTGGCAAGGACTATTCACCCAGTGGTATTGCTAACTACTGCTATGAGTTGACGAAGATCTTCAACCAGTTCTATCATGATTATAGTATCCTCAATGAAGAGAACGAGCAGAAACGACAGATGCGTCTGGTTCTTGCCCGCAATGTGGCTAAGGTCATCAAGAACGGTATGTCGCTGCTTGGTATTGAGGTTCCTGAGAGAATGTAAATAGCCTCCCCCAACCCCCTCCAAGTAGAGAGGGCTTAATGAGATAAAGAGATGAAATTTGTGTATGAGACTGCTGATAGTGCAAATTACGATTTGCTAAGTGCTTATGCTGATTATAATAAACAACATCCTACAGAAGCAGAAAGTCTCATATGGGATTTCCTAAAAGCAAAAAGCATTGGTGGGCATAAGTTTAGGCGGCAGCATATCATAAATGACTATATTGTTGACTTTGTGTGTCTTCATAAGAAATTGGTTATTGAGATTGATGGTCAGTATCATCTGAAGGACAAACAAATGATCAAAGACCAGAGTCGCACCGTAGATCTGCAAAATAGTGGTTATACCATTATACGCTTCACGAATGAAGAGGTTATTGATAATCCGGCAGGTGTCTTAAATGAGATAAAGAAAGTACTTATGGAAATCATTCCAGGAAAGAAGAGTGTACCGAAAGCCCCCTCTACCTGGAGGGGGTTGGGGGAGGCTGGACCTGTGGCTGACGCTTGGGCAGTCGATGCGGCATGCTCTGGTAACCCAGGTCCGATGGAGTATCAGGCGATAGACCTGCAAACAGGTTATCGCGTGTTCCATTTCGGTCCAATGAAGGGTACGAATAATATCGGGGAGTTTCTTGCCATTGTCCATGCCCTTGCCTTGATGCAGCAGCAGGGGCTCTATACGAAGACGATATACAGCGATTCCTATAATGCCATCCTTTGGGTCAATAAGCGACAGTGTAAGACGAAATTAGAGCGTACTCCAGAGACGGAGGGACTCTACCAGATTATCTTGCGTGCCGAACGATGGTTGCAGACACACACATGGAAGAATCCGATTGTCAAGTGGGAGACCCAGAAATGGGGTGAGGTTCCTGCGGATTTCGGACGTAAGTAATCGTGTTTTCCCCATATCTCTCTTGACGCATAACAATTGCCTTTGAAGGCAGTTGGGGGGCTCTCGTTCCGTCTGAGACGGTCTTCGGGGCAACCTCCATCCGTATCTCGTCCCAAAGGTTGGCATTGAGGAATGCCTCATGGGTCTGTCTGCCTCCCTCGACAATCAACGACTGGATACCATGCTGGTAGAGGTCGTCAATGAGTTGGGGCAGAGGACGGTCATGGGTCAGTACGATACGTTTGGGATCTGGTCCGTGCCAATGACGAACGGTCAGTTGGGGATGGTCACGGTCGAAGGTGGTATGTCCTACCAAGATAGCATCCTCCTCGGCACGTAACTTATGAGAGAGCATCTGTGTCTGTTCATTACTGATCATCATGGGTTGGAAATGGTCATCGATAAAGCCGTTAGCCGTCTGTGCCCATTTCAGGATGATGTACGGACGATGCTTGGAGTGATAGGTGAAGAACCTGCGGTTCAACCAGCGGCATTCCTCTTCCAGAACACCCACCGTGACTTCGATACCTGCTTTCCGAATGCGCTCAATACCTTTCCCTTGTACTTCAGCAAAAGGGTCGACACACCCCACAACTACTCGTCTCACCCCCTTCTTGATAATCAGGTCGGCACAAGGTGGTGTCTTTCCATAATGGGCACAAGGCTCTAACGACACATAGATGGTGGCATCTTTCAGCAATGGCTCATCGGCTGGTTTGACACTCGCAAAGGCATTCACCTCGGCATGTCCCTCACCACAACGGACATGATAGCCCTCGCCAATAATGGACCCCTCCAACCTCCCCTGTTGAGGGGCGGCTACAATCACGGCTCCCACCATCGGGTTAGGTCGTGCGCCTTGTATTCCGTTTGCTGCCAGTTGCAAGCAGCGTCGCATGTATTTCTCGTCATTCATCTTTGCAAAGATAGTGCAAATCGAGAGAAATACCAAATTTAGAGAAGATATTTGGAAATTTATTCGTAATTTTGCAGATATGATTAAGACCATCATCCTTGATTTCGACGGAACACTGGGCGACACACAACAGTTAATAGTTCGCACCATGCAGCAGACAATTACAGAGTTGCGCTTAGAGCCACGTAGTGCTGAGGCTTGTGCCTCGACTATTGGACTGCCTCTGAAACAGTGTTTCACCCATCTGTATACTATCACTGACGAGATGGGTGACCATTGTGCGGACACTTATCGGCGTATCTTCTTTGAGAATGTTCATTCGATGGATGTGCCGCCTTTCCCACATGTGATAGAGACGCTTCGCCAACTGGCTGCTGAGGGTTATACGCTGACGATAGCCAGTAGTCGTAGTCACAGTTCTTTGCTACATTTTGTGGAGCGTATGCAGTTGCAGGAGACCGTTTCCTTCATCGTGGCTTCTGATGATATCACCCAAGCAAAGCCAGATCCTGAGCCCGTGCTGGTCACCTTACGACAGGTGAAGGGCAAGGCTGACGAGACGTTAGTGGTGGGTGACACGACTTTCGATATCGAGATGGGACGGAATGCGGGATGCAGGACCTGTGGTGTGACCTATGGCAACCATACCCGTCAACAACTGGTCGAAGCGGGTGCCGACTGGTTGATTGATGATTTCTCACAACTCCTAAAAATCGTCACGCTATGACCTATCAGGAATTGTGGCATCGGTTGGCAAAGGTGTATGACGAGGGTGAGGCGAAAGCCATTGCCCGCATAGTGTATGAGGTGCGTTACGACTTGTCGTTCAGCGACCTGCTGATGGGACGTGACACCGAGGTGCCTGTTGCGGAACTGGAACAGATAGCCCTGCGGTTGGAGCAGCATGAGCCTGTACAGTATGTCTTGGGACAAACGGATTTCTGTGGACATACTTTCCTCGTTAATGAGCATGTCCTCATCCCCCGACCCGAGACGGAGGAGTTATGCCGATGGATCTTGTCAAGTCTCACAGGAGGACAGTCCCCTTATGAGATCTTAGATATCGGAACGGGTTCTGGAAATATCGCTATTACCCTATCGGCAGGAATTCCAAACGCACATGTCAGTGCTTGGGATATCTCATCGGAGGCATTGGCAGTGGCTCGTGAGAATGCCCAGCGTAACCATGCCCATGTGTCATTTGAGCGGGTGGATATCCTCAACCCTCACCTCTCCACTCTCACCCCTCCCTCCTACGACCTCATCGTCAGTAACCCACCTTATATTACAAATAAGGAACGCGAGGAGATGGACCTTAATGTGTTGGACTACGAACCGCATACTGCCCTCTTCGTACCAGATGAAGACCCACTTCGTTTCTATCGTGCCATTGCTACTTTCGGTCAGACGGCACTACGCCTCGGTGGCTGGCTCTATTTCGAGATCAACCCTCTCTATGCCAACGCACTCCGCGAGATGTTACGTATGATGTCGTGGCACGACATCGAAACCAAGGACGACCAATTCGATAAACCCCGATTTATCAGAGCACAACGATGAAGCAGAAAACCGAACAAGAAGCCTATCTGACCTTGGCATCCCTCTGTGCGAGTGCGGAGCACTGCCAATGGGAAATGACGGAGAAGATGCGCCGTTGGGAACTTCCCGACGAGGCACAGGCTCGTATCATGGAGCGATTAGTCAAGGAGCGTTATGTGGATGACGAGCGTTTTGCCCGTGCCTTCGTCAAGGATAAGGTACGCTATAACAAATGGGGGCGTCGCAAAGTGGAACAGGCGTTATGGCAGAAACATATTGATGAGACGGTGCGCCAACAGGTGCTTGACGAGGTGGAGGATGATGAGTATATCCGTATCCTGCGACCCCTGCTCCAACAGAAACGCCGTTCTCTGAAGGTGTCTAACGATTACGAGTTGAATATGAAACTCATCCGTTTTGCCATCAGTCGTGGCTTTACGATGGATATCATCAAACAATGTGTCAATGTCGATGACGATGCTGAGTTTATGGACTAGAATTCTCGACCTGATATCACCTCGTTCCTGTGCTGTCTGCGGCAATCGGTTGAGTATTACGGAACATGCCGTATGCACCTCGTGCTACCTCCATCTGCCACGCACCACCTACCAGTTTACACCTTATGATAATCCGATGACACAACTCTTCTGGGGACTCTCAACGGTCAACCGGGCTGCCGCCCTCTTGTTTTACGAGCCACATGGAGAGGCAGCACAACTGGTCTACGACCTCAAATATGCCGACCGCCCTGATATCGGGGAGGATATGGGACGTATGATGGCGGAAGAGATGCGGATGGCGGGCTATTTCGATGGGATAGATGCTGTCATACCTGTCCCTCTCTCTCCTAAGAGGAAGCGACAGCGTGGCTATAACCAGAGTGAGATGTTGGCGCGGGGCATCAGTGAGGTAACGGGTATTCCTGTCTTGCCCAAGGCACTCCGCCGTAAACATTTCCGACAGAGCCAGACGACACTCATGCGGCATCAGCGTCAGGAGAACGTGGCAGACTTGTTTATTCTTGGTGACACCAATGGTCTGGAGGGCAAGCATGTCTTGTTAGTGGATGATGTCTGTACCACTGGTGCCACCCTCACTGCCTGCGCCCGTGTCCTCGACACCGTCCCACGCCTCTGTGTCAGTGTCCTGACCCTCGCTTTTACGAAGTCATAGTAAAAAAACTATGAACTATGAACTATGAACTATGAACTTTTTTGTATCTTTGCAGTCGCAAAGAAACAAAAACAAGGATTATGGACGCAATCAAGAAATTATTTGCCAAGAAACTGATGGATATCAAAGCCATCAAGTTACAGCCTAACGAGCCGTTCACATGGGCATCGGGCTGGAAATCACCTATCTATACAGACAATCGTAAGACACTCGGTTTCCCTGAGGTTCGCTCGTTCGTGAAGTTGGAACTCTGCCACCTCATCCAGCAGTATTTCCCCGAGGCTGAGGCAGTGGCTGGTGTCGCTACTGGTGCTATCGCACAGGGAGCACTGGTAGCCGACGAGTTAGGACTTCCCTATGCTTATGTCCGTCCGAAACCGAAAGACCATGGGATGGGTAATCAGGTGGAAGGTGAACTCACGAAAGGTACTAAGGTCATCGTTGTCGAAGACCTGATCTCTACGGGTGGCAGCAGTCTGAAGGCTGTGGAGGCTTTGCGCCAGTATGGCGTGGAGGTCATTGGTATGGTGGCTTCCTTCACCTATGGTTTCCCTGTTGCCGAACAGGCTTTCAAGGACGCTGGTGTGCGCCTCATCACGTTGAGCGACTATAACGCTGTCATCGAGCAGGCTGCCGAGACAGGGTATATTGCAGAGGCAGACAAGGCGGTATTGGCTGAGTGGCGTAAGGACCCATCAGTATGGGGCGTGTAAAATTGATAGTTCACGACAGATATGGAAAAATTTGAAAGTAGTGTCAAGCAGGTACCCTATCCTGTAGAGGATGTCTATCGTAATATCAGTGACTTGCGTAACCTCGACAGGGTGCGTGACCGTGTACCAGAGGATAAGTTGTCTGACTTCGCCTTCGACGAGGATACCGTGCAGGTGAAGGTCGACCCCGTAGGGCTCCTGAAACTGCGTATCATCGAACGTGAGGAGGGTAAGTGTGTGAAGTTCGAGACAGAGCAGTCACCCATGCCTTTCAATCTCTGGATACAGGTATTGCCTGTCACTGACACCAGCAGTAAGATGCGGGTGACGGTAAAGGCGGATATCCCCTTTATGCTCAAAGGGATGGTCTGCGGTCCCCTGCAGGATGGTGTTGAGAAGATCGCTGATGCCCTGGCGCAAGTGCCTTATATTTAACGATAGTTCCTATAGTCCCTATAAAAAGAAAACAATGAACAAACTCTGGGAAAAGAATTTCGAAGTCAATGCCGAGATTGAGCGCTTCACAGTTGGACGTGATCGTGAGATGGATCTCTATCTCGCCCCCTACGACGTGTTAGGCTCTATGGCACATATCACGATGTTGGAGAGCATCGGTCTTTTGGAAACTGATGAACTCCGACAACTGCTTGCCGAGTTAAAGAATATCCATGCCGTCTGCGAGCGTGGGGAGTTCATCATCGAGGAGGGTGTCGAGGACGTACACTCTCAGGTAGAACTGATGCTCACCCGTAAACTCGGGGATATGGGTAAGAAGATACACTCAGGACGCTCACGCAACGACCAGGTATTGGTCGACCTGAAACTCTTCACACGCCATCAGTTGATGGAGATAGCCGATAGCGTGAAGGTGCTCTTCGACGAGTTACAGACGAAGAGCGAGCAGTATAAGCAGGTTCTCATGCCGGGTTATACGCACCTGCAGGTGGCGATGCCCTCGTCGTTCGGTCTGTGGTTTGGTGCCTATGCTGAGTCACTTGCCGATGATATGCTGTTCCTCCAGGCTGCCTATAAGATGACGAATCGGAACCCGTTAGGCTCTGCCGCCGGCTATGGCTCGTCATTCCCCCTCAACCGTCAGATGACAACCGACCTGCTGGGCTTCGACTCCATGGATTATAACGTGGTGTATGCGCAGATGGGTCGTGGTAAGATGGAGCGTAACGTAGGCTTTGCCATCGCTACCATCGCCGGAACCCTTGCCAAACTGGCTTTCGACGCGTGTTTGTTTAACTCCCAGAACTTCTCGTTCGTACGATTGCCGAAGGAGTGTACCACGGGTTCCAGCATCATGCCGCATAAGAAGAACCCGGATGTCTTCGAACTGATCCGTGCGAAGTGTAATAAGTTGCAGGCACTGCCCCAGCAGGTGACACTCATCATGAACAACCTTCCCGTGGGTTATTTCCGTGACTTGCAGATCATCAAGGAGGTGTTCCTGCCTGCCTTCGACGAACTGAAGGACTGCCTGCAGATGGCTGCGTATATCATCAATAAGATAGAGGTGCGTGAGGATATCCTCGACAACCCGATGTACGACCCGATGTTCTCTGTCGAGGAGGTCAACCGCCTCGCTGCTGAGGGCATGCCGTTCCGTGACGCTTACAAAAAGGTGGGACTTGATATCGAGGCAGGAACCTTCACACCGAATAAGAATATCCATCACACCCATGAAGGGTCTATCGGCAACCTCTGTACCGACCGTATCGCGGCACTCATGCAACAGGTGCTCGACGGCTTCGGCTTCGATCGCGTCATTCATGCTGAAAAGAATTTACTGAAATGAAAAAATACATCATCCTTCTGGTATCATACGTCTTACTTCTCGCCTCTTGCGGAGCGGAACAGACCTATTCCTCATGGTCGTGTCGCTTTATCTTCAACAACGGCACCTACCTCGACCAGACGATAGGGGCAGCCATCAACCCTACCATCACAGGTATCTTCTGTAAGATTACCGAGGAGTCGAGGGGCGGTACCCGCTACTTGATTTTCGAGAACAACCAAGGGGCATCCTCTCGTCACCAGATGATGGCGGAGGAACTGCGCCAGAACCTGCGCATCGGACAGAATGGGGGTATCATCGTGGGGGTACAGAGCATGGGCGACTTCCGCTTTGCCGCCTACGACCTGATGTGTCCTAACTGTGCTCGTAGGGAGAATAACACCATCATCCCGACCTATCCCGTCACCCTCGATAAGAAAGGCTCCGCCATCGCCACCTGTGGGAAGTGTGGTGACCAGTACGACCTCAATAATGGGGGACTCCTTGTCAAGGGACAGGAGGGTGACAAAGGACTGGAACGCTATCGAAATGCCACGACGGAGGGTCCCACAGGAAGGGTCGTTGTGCTCTCACAATAAAGAAAATAGCGGAAAAAAGTAAAATTTTCAACTTACAACTTCCGACTTTCAACTATTATTCGTATCTTTGCACCCGCAAAGACGCAAAATGTCTACTGCCGCGATGGTGGAATGGTAGACACGAGGGACTTAAAATCCCTTGGCCAGTAATGGCTGTGCGGGTTCGAGTCCCGCTCGCGGCACGTAAAGAATTGGTTCTTAGAGCCAATTCTTTATTTTTTCTAAGGCTTGAAGCGTGGCATCATGATCCGCAAACGCTGTCAACCGCACATACCCCTCACCACTGGGGCCAAACCCCACACCGGGTGTACATACCACCTTTGCCCCGTACAGCATCTGCTCGAAGAACTGCCATGACGGCTGGTCGTTAGGAGTCCTCACCCATAGATAAGGGGCATGCTCACCACCATACACCTCCAGTCCCATCTTCGTCAGTTCCTCTTTCATCTCATGGGCGTTACGCATATAGTAGTCGATGGTCGTACGTACCTGTGCCTTGCCCTCAGGACTGTAGATCGCCTCTGCAGCACGTTGGCTGAGATAACTCGTACCATTGAACTTCGTCGACTGCCTGCGGTTCCAGAGAGGGTTCAGGGCGATACGCTCACCTGTCAGTGTCGAGGCGGACACGTCCTTCGGTACGATGGTGTAGCCACAGCGCACTCCCGTAAATCCTGCCGTCTTGGAGTATGAGTGAAACTCGATGGCACATTTTCTTGCTCCCCGTATCTCGTAGATAGAGTGGGGTATCTCGTCACTTTGGATATATGCCTCGTAGGCGGCATCATAGAAGATCAGGGCATCGTTCTTCAACGCATAAGTCACCCATTTCTTCAGTTCCTCCTTGGTGATGACCGTGCCTGTCGGGTTATTGGGATAACACAGGTAGATGATGTCCACCCGTCGGTCGGGAATCTGCGGTACAAAACCGTTCTCCCTCGTACACGGCATATAATAGACGTTCGACCACCGTCCCTGTTCCTGTATGCCTGCCCTGCCAATCATCACGTTAGAGTCGATATATACGGGGTAGATAGGGTCACCCACCGCAATGGTATTGTCCCACCGCACTAGTTCCTGAATATTCCCTGTGTCACTCTTCGCCCCGTCATTCACAAAGATCTCGTCGAGACTCAGGTGAATACCCCTCGGCAGGAAATCGTTCATCTGTATCGCCTTGCGCAGGAAGTCATAGCCCTGCTCAGGACCATACCCATGGAAACCCTCCTTCGTCGCCATCTCATCGGTAGCCCTGTGCAGTGCCTCCACCACGGCAGGACACAGCGGTTGTGTCACGTCCCCAATACCTAATGATATCACGTCCGCCTTCGGGTGAGTCGTCTTAAACGCATTCACCTTCTTGGCGATATCCGCAAACAGGTAGTTATTAGGTAGTTTCAGGAAATGCTCGTTAATCAGTGCCATTGTTTAGTCTTTATGAGTGTTCAATATGTCCGTGATTTCCCCGAACCTCGTCATCTTCACCAGTCGTTCATGCGGAAACTCCTCCGCTTTCTCTAATGCCCACACCACATGGTAGGGGATATGGGCAGCCCATGCGCCAGCCTCCAGGGCAGGGGCGATATCACTGCGGAACGAGTTTCCCACCATCAGCGTCTCCTCGGGAGCCACCCCTAAGTTCTCACACAACTGGCGATATTCCGTCACCGTCTTGTTAGACACCGTCTCCATGTGCGAGAAATACTGTTCCAGTCCCGACCGCCTTAGTTTGTCCTCCTGGTCCATCAGTTCCCCTTTGGTGAACACCACCAGACGGTAGCGGCGTAGTGCCGCCAACTGCTCCAGTGTCTCCTGTACCTCTGGCAACGGTGTCGTAGGGAATCGTAACAGTTCTTTTCCCATGTCGATCAGTCGCATCACGTCGTCCCCACCAATCTCTCCGTGCGACAGACGGATAGCATTCTCGATGAGTGACAGTGTGAATGCCTTTGTGCCATAGCCCGTCAGCGGCAGGTTCGCATGTTCCGTGGCGAAGAGTCCCTTGCTCACCTCTTGGGGAGTCACCCACCGGCTGAGCAGTTCTCCGCATCTCCGCTCTACCTCGTCGAACCACGACTGGCAGTCCCACAGCGTGTCATCCGCGTCAAAAGCGATCACTTTGATGTCCTTCTTCGGTATTGCCATAGTTCAATAGAGTTAATGATATTCTGCCAAAGCACATAGCAGCCGGCACCAATAGAAGCGACAGGATGCAAGTACATATAAGCCACCCAGATACTCAGGGCGGTATTTTTCTGGAAGAGCGCCTGTCCACTGTTGACCTCTTCTCCTAAATGGCGTCCGATGCCCCGTCCGATAAAGAACTGTATGAAGCAGAGGATGAATGTTGCCACGGCGATCAGTAACAGCAGCGTCAGTGTGGTATGGCTATGTGTGATATTCTTTACCGTGATACCTGTAGTAATCGACAGTGAGATAGCCCAGCAGTAGAAACTAAGGTTAGGCATGGCGGCAATCTTGTCACATACCTCCTTCACGTAGTGTTGCATGAGCCAGCCCAGAACGAGGGGCAGCAGCAAGACGATAGAAACCTTTTCCAAGATAATGAGAAACGCGTCGAGGAACGCCACGTGTACTGTCTGTTCCAAGAGTGGGAAAACCAGCGGAATCATCAGTGCCGAGGCAAGGGATGATATCAGTGTGTACGTCGTCATCGTTGAGATATTACCACCCAGTTTTCCTGTCACCACAGGAGCCGCCGATGCCGATGGTCCGATGATACATGTCAGTACTGCTTCCCATAGGATCTTTTGTTCGGCATCTGCCTCCACGCAGAAGATGATGCCGATATTCGCCGCTACCAGCAGCAGTTGCGCCATCAGTACCCCTACATGCCAGCGGTGAGGACGCATCTGGTGGAAGTCCACCTTACAGAACGTCACGAAGAGTGTCAGGAACACGAAGAACGGGAATATCACATCGAATACAGGACTCAGTGTGTCCCCTAAGGAGTCCAGTGCCGGCACGTAATAGAATGTCAGGTAGCACACCGTCCCTGTAGCGATTGCCACAGGCAGTGTCCAGTCCTTCAAAAATCGAATCAATCCCATGTTCCCTAAATTTTCCAGTGCAAAGTTAGTGCAAACCGAGTAAAGAACAAAATAAATCTATTTATTTTTTCTTTCGAGGTGCCGCCTATCTTCGACCGGAGGTCAAAGGTACGATTAAGTGAGAAGAAAACCCAATATTTTTGGCTTTCTCGAACGTGAGTATCTTAAAAATTATTTTAAAGGTAATCATTTCTCTAAAATATTTATTAACTTTGCACTTGAAATATTTAATAAATAGATATGTAAACATATATAGTATTATTCATTACAATGTTGGTAAATACATATTGTGCCGCCGTCAATGGACTGGATGTCAATACGGTGAAAGTGGAAATCAGTATGGCAAGAGGGGTGCAGTTTCATCTCACAGGACTTGCTGATACAGCAGTAAGAGAGAGTTACGACCGTATCAAGGCTGCTCTTCAGAACAACGGCTTTAAAATGCCTGTGATGGATATCACGGTTAATTTGTCGCCTGCGGATATCAAGAAGGAAGGCTCTGGGTATGATCTGCCACTTGCCATTGGCATCTTAGCGGCAAACGGAAAAGTGACCAGCGACGACCTTGATAAGTATATGATGGTAGGTGAGTTAGGACTTGACGGGAAGTTACAGCCTGTCCGCGGTGCATTACCTATTGCCATCAAAGCACGTGCGGAACACTTTAAGGGACTTATTGTACCTCGCCAGAATGTCCGTGAGGCAGCGGTGGTCAATCAGGTGGAGGTCTATGGCATGGACTCCTTGATAGAGGTTATCCAGTTCTTCAATGGCTCAAAGGCTATTGCTCCCACAACGGTTGACACTCGTCGTGAGTTTTATGCGCAACAGGAAGTCTTTGAACTTGACTTTTCTGATGTCCGTGGACAGGAGAGTGTGAAGCGAGCCTTGGAGGTGGCAGCGGCAGGCGGTCATAATCTCATCATGATAGGTCCTCCTGGCTCTGGAAAATCAATGCTGGCTAAGCGGTTACCTTCCATCCTGCCTCCATTGTCGCTGGCAGAGAGTCTGGAGACCACCCAGATACATAGCGTGGCAGGAAAACTGAACCGAGACACCAGTCTAATCAGCCAGCGCCCCTTCCGCGCTCCTCACCATACTATCTCGCAGGTGGCTCTGGTCGGTGGCGGTAACAATCCTCAACCTGGAGAAATCAGCCTTGCCCACAATGGTGTGCTCTTCCTGGATGAGATGCCCGAACTGTCGCGCAGTGTCTTAGAGGTATTGCGCCAGCCATTAGAAGACCGCAAGATTACCATCAGCCGAGCCAAGTACAGCGTAGAGTATCCCTGCTCCTTCATGCTCGTCGCCTCAATGAACCCCTGTCCTTGCGGCTATTATGGCGATCCGACCCACCATTGTGCCTGTACTCCGGGACAGATTCAACGTTATATGAATAAGATCAGTGGACCATTGCTCGATCGTATCGACATACACTGCGAACTGGCAGCGGTCCCGTTTTCTGACTTATCTAAGATGAAGCCTGGCGAACCAAGCGAGAAAATACGTGAGAGGGTGATGAAAGCAAGGCAAATCCAAGAGGCTCGTTTCAAGGATATAAAGAGTGTTCACTGCAATGCCCAAATGACTGAACGTATGTTACACCAATTCGCAGAGCCTGATGTCGCATCAATGGATATGCTACGTATGGCAATGGAAAGATTGAAGTTGTCCGCAAGAGCGTACAGCCGAATTTTAAAAGTGGCAAGGACCATCGCTGACTTAGATAACTCGGAGAACGTCCAGTCACAGCACATCGCTGAAGCCATCGGATATCGCAGTCTTGACAGAGGCGACTGGGCAGAGCGAGGGATTTAGTAAGTTAAGGACCTTTTAACACAAACAAGACGACTGGCAGGTACTCATTGTCCTGCCAGTCATTCTTCAAAGAGATAAAAAGATTTACTTCACAATGATCTTCTTGCCGTTGACAATGTAGACACCCTTTGCCAAACCATTGAGGACGGTCGTGTTCGAGCGAACCTTATTGCCTCGCAGGTCATAGACATCAAATGTTTTGCTTTGCCCTATCTCGTCAACACCTGTTACGTTGCCACCCACATTAACCAGCAGTTCATTGCTGATAATGGCATTGCCACTGAGGATAATATTAAACAGTACATCGCTATCAGCATGGAAGGGTGAGTTGGATGGTGAGTAAACTATTACACGACAAGTATTTGCGTCAATCATCCTCCATGTCACCTGGTGATCACTTACACTGTTCAGGCTGATGTCGTTGACAGTCGAACCATCCAACAGGTTAATGTCAAACTGAGCCGCAGTATAATTCTCCGCATTCCTCAACTTAATGCTGGCACCATTCAACTTCAAGTTGTTTGTAGCAGCCGCACGATTCGTTAACTCACGAGCGTTCGACGACAGGATGATGTTCACCACGCTGACAATGTCCGTCACGTTTATCACACCGTCATTATTCACATCGGCTGCTATCGGGTCGAACTTATCAGAGGGATGACCTAAGATGGAGTTCACGATCTCCACGATGTCCGTCACATTCACCAATCCATCGCTATTAGCATCACCACGTAAGACATTACTTCCATTGACATTGACAGTACATTTCGCCGTCAACCCATTATCTGAGGTAAGTACTATCTCCACACTTCCTTTTGCTATGGCTGTCACCATTCCCCGGCTGTCTACTGTGGCAACAGATGCGTTAGATGTCGTCCATGTCCATTCTTGGTAGTCTGCCTGCAAAGGAACAGGTTTTGCACAGATAACGACTTGCTCACCTACCGACATCTGAAGTGTGGCATCCAGTATCTTCACACCCTGCAACGGTTTTCTTTCTCGTCCGGTAAGAATCTGCTTGGGAGTCGACCTATTGCCACTCGTTCCCCCATCTCCCAATTGAGAGAAGTCATTGGCTCCCCATGTCCATACACTTCCATCTGCTTTCAAGGCAACTGCAAAGTTCTTTCCTAATTCGATACTTTCGACTTCTTCCATCACCTTTTGAGGCTGAGAGACACTGGTCGTTGAACCGTCTCCCAACTGTCCACAACTATTATCTCCCCATGTCCATAATGCATTATCAGAGTCTATTGCCGCCATGAAGCGGTCACCCACCGCAACGGATTTTACTTTGTCCATCACTTGAACGGGATTGTCTGGTTGAATATTGGTACCGTCACCAATCTGACCTGCATCGTTCTTTCCCCAAATCCATAACGTCCCGTCAGTCTTTACGACAGCGACATTAGCATGATCCCATTTAGAGACAGCGAAAGTATCGACACCTGTCATGATTTGTTTTGGAGTATTGCTATCTTTAACTGTGCCGTCAGCCAATAACCCATTGGAATTACAGCCCCATCCGTAAAGGGTCCCGTTTTGCGACAAGGCAAAAGAGGTTTGCCAACCAGGAACTGCTTGTTTCACCTTAGACAATGAAGACCATTGCTGGAACTGATTATACGACATGTTCTCAATGTCACCAACCTGTCCGAAGTCATTACGACCTGCCATCCACAAAGAACCGCTTTTTAAGATAGCAGATGCTTGTCCTCCCGCCGAGACGATATCTCCTTTTACGCTGGAAATCAGCAACGGATCTACAATCAACGAACCATCACTATTCATCTCGCCACAGAATTGCAAGCCCCAGCCCCATACTTCTCCATTGGTCTTTGTGAATAAGTTATGGGTGTAACCACAACTTGCCATACTGACATCACTGGCTATCTGACGAGGACTGGACCATTGCGTCTGGTCTGTATAGTCGCCACCATCATACTGGTTGATTTTCCTTCCCCAATATAATAAGGTGTTGTCTGTCTTCACTGCTGCCGCTTGCTGATTGCCTGCGGAGACGCTACGGATAAACTCTCCTGTGGTGAAACTCCACTGCACAGCCTTGTTTGGTTCTCCATTACCTGCTACCACAGCACCTTCAGGAACAACCACAGTATAAGTGTAGCCTAACTCCAAATCTTTAGCAGGCACAAATACCAATCGCTTGCCTTGTAAAATAAACTTGCCGTCCACGACTTGCCCATCGTTTCTTTTTACCGACAGGTTCTTGAATTGCGTACCCTTCTTCACATCAATCTCATAAGTGATGTACGGGTTCACATCTTTGTATATATAAAGTTGTTCGTCCAAAGGATATCTTTCCATAACATGGACGTGGCTGATTTTATATGTCCCTTTATATACAGGTGTCACATAGCCGTTCTTATAGGCTTTAGCCCATACCGTCACTTCCTTGGTGATAGTAATAGGCGAGGTATATAACGTACTCGTCTCTGAAGGCTCAGAGCCATCCAATGTATATCTGATTTCAGCATCACTCTCGCTTGCCTTCAGTACCAGTTGGTCACCTGCCTCCACATAGCCAGCCGCCATTGACGCTGTCATCGTCATCGGGGAGACATCGCCTGTCGTGAAGGAGAAACTAACGTCCTTATTATAGCCTGTGCCCCATTGGTTCTTCACCCCATTGGCGGGAATTAGGAAGGTATATTTAGTAAATGGCTTTAAGGCTTTAGCAGGAATAAAAGTGACCGTCTTTCCATAAATACTTACCGTACCCTCCACTTTGTTAGACTCTGACCCTGCATAGAGTTTGATTCCCGAAGCCAGTGTGCCGGAATATAGCGCAAGGGAATAGGTGGCAGATGGTTGTTGGAATACCGTCACATTGGTAGTGCCATTTTCTGGCGATATACTTTCCACAGTGAATGGAGGTTCCGTCACCGTGATCGTCTTGGTCGTTGATAGACCATTTGCCGTGGTCGCCTTGATAACAGCGGTCCCCGCACTGACTCCCGTCACCACTCCTTTCTCATCAATAGTTGCCACAGAAGGCTTGTCAGACGACCATGTGACCGCTGAATGATGAGTAGAGGGCGTAAAATCTGCCGTCATCTGTGTTGTGTATCCAATATACACACCTGACTCACCAGATACAGAAACGGATGTGGGTGATATTCCCCACACTTTCACACTACAACTTCCCGTCACATTATTGTCTGTGGTAGCATAAACTGTCGTCTCTCCTACCGAAAGACCTGTTATCGTAGCAGAATAATTATCCCCATAAAGGGAGGCGACTCCCCCGTTTTCAGAAGTCCACGACAAACTGTAGGGAGCGTCTGAAGGAGAAACAGAAGCCGTCACAGTCGCAGTCTCGTACTGGTCTATCTCTAATGACGAGGGGGAGAGGGTAACACTTTTGGGAACAGGATTCTCCACTGTGATAACCCATGTGTCAGAATAGAAGATGGGGAATGTACCTGAAACTGTTCCTTCACACGTAATTATA
The DNA here is from genome assembly GCA_002353225.1 of Prevotella sp. UBA2755. Classification (GTDB taxonomy): domain Bacteria; phylum Bacteroidota; class Bacteroidia; order Bacteroidales; family Bacteroidaceae; genus Prevotella. The sequence continues at coordinate 40,060 of DEJF01000027.1, forward strand.
ATATAGCCTTCTGATCTTCCAGTAACGATACAATACACTTGTCCGTTCATTCCTCCCATCCTTGTCACACAAGACGTATTGCCAGAATAACTCCAACTATAGTTTCTACCCATAGCAATAGTAGGAGTACAAGTAAACGCCTCTCCTACCTTGATTGTCTTTTCATACCATCCAAAGGCCGATGCATTCAAACTGAACATCACCATCGTAAGTATCAGAAGTATGATCCTATTTTTTTTCATACATCGAATCTGTCTAAATTATTCAAATATTATGGTAACAGCCCATTCGTCATCCATGTTGGTACGCTGCCCCGCATTGTTGCGGGCAACAACCAATAGGCGATAGATACCCTTCTGTCCCTTGAATGTTGTTGAGGATTCTTGTGTAGAAGGGATATACATCACGTAAGGACCGTCTTCCTTTGCATAGTATACACTGTAGTCACGAACACCCTCACCGTCATTGTATGTCCATGAGAGACTCACGTCAGAACCTGCAGTCGCAGTATATCTGTCTGCTGTCAATTCTGGTCCCGTGGCATAAATTATCTCCTCATAGAAAGGGGCTGACTGGCGTCCTAAATCATCAACGGCAACACAGGTGAAACGAGTTATACCTTTGTCTGTTGACGGGTCTTGACGGGCATGGTCTGGAACCGCGAGAAGACTTTCGTAGATGAACGATGGCTGCCCGACATCCACCTCCTCTATTAAGTCTGTGCGATTGTTCCACCAATAACGCAGTTTCTTTATTTGTGTCGCTTTCTGCTGGAGTTTCATAAAGACTGCCTGCTGCAAGGCTCCATAATCTCCATAGTTGTCACCAAAGCGATAATTGAGGGTGTGCATGCCCTCTGACAGGTCTGACACATCTATCGTCTGTTGCCAGAGATTATCATTGACAACCACTGACTTACGCTCCGCAGTATTCGTATCGAGCCAATATTCTACTGTGTTTATCGCTTTTGCGCCCTTATCACGCAGCGGTTTTACAAAGAAAGCCCACTGCTGCAAGGGACTCCACAGACCTTGGTCATCTCCAACGCGAAAATAAAGTCTATGCATACCTTCCCTCAACTGACTCGCATCAATCGACTGATTGATAGTCTGCTTTGTCCCGCTTATGCTCGTTTCCGTCATTTCCGTCTGATTATCATCAAACCAGTATTGGAAACGGCTTAACTGACGGTCATCTGCTTGTGCAGACAAAAGCAGTCCACTGGAGAACAATAATAAAATCCACCTTTTCATCATTATCCTGATTTTTAGTTCTCCGCCTTTACTTCTATTTTGACATTGATCTTTCCCTCGTCATTAGTGCTTCCATCAATGTCTTTGCTGATAATGCGAGGGATAGCAGGGTATTGAGAGAAGCCCGTTCCGCCATAAGGACCGACTACTGTGCCATCTTCTCCTGTTGGTGCATTTTGCGGTTTTGCAGGATAAAGAATCTCACCTTTAAAGAGGTCTCCAAAAGTACCTCCGGAATTATTAGAAGCCAAAGAGGTTGATGTTGTATTAAAAGTAACTGTCCCTGTGTTTTTCTTTACAAAGAAACCGACATTATAATAAAACTCGGAAGGTGCCGTACAAGTAATGCTGGCAGAATTCCCCGAAAGAGACTCCGCCCCCAATAGACAATTTTTGTATATGGCATAAGGCTTCTTGTGAATATCATACCAACTTGAATAATAGTAAATAACACAATTAAGGATTTTTCCTATATTGGAAGTTGTATTCACGTCAGAAAAATCCTCAATGGTACAATTCTTAAAGGTAAAGTCTATTGCATAAGGCATTCCCTTTATTTCTTTATGTACACATTGGTCGAATAATGCGTTAGTGTAATTGCTGGAGGCATTTAATTTCTCTACCCAGCAACGAGTGACTATCAGATTGGTTGAACCTGAAACATATAAAGTACTCGAAAATAAAATACCTTCAATGCGAACATCAGTACCACTAATAGTGAGACTCTCAAAAACAGTATTTCCTGTCTCCTCATAAGCACCTACTCCTGTTATCTTTACCGACTTGGAAATACTCCCCTCTGGAGCATCAAAAGTACCTGCGGAAAGGGTAATTTGGTCTCCGTCCTTTGCTTCTGCGTATGCTTCTTTGAAGGCATCAACCCCATAAAAAACTGAAAGATTCTCACCACTCTGCAATGTAGCAGTCATTCCTTGTGCAAAAACATTCTGACTCATTGCTATAAGTACAAACAATGTAAATACGATTTTCTTCATTTCCCTTTTGTTTTTAGTTATTATTGTTGCTACAAAGATACTGAAAATAAATAAGTTACGCAATTGGTTATGTATTAAAATACGGACAAAAGGGAATATCAGTAGATGACACGGCAAAAAATGACGATATGAGGGAGTAAAAAGTTGGTGGCATCAATGGCAAGCGACGGATTTATGTTATTTTTGGATAATCATTATTGATAATTGGGGATTTATTCTTATCTTTGCGACAACAATGTTTATGAAGATAACTTTGTTGCATACAAACAAATAGGATTATGAAACGACTTGTATACTGGACGATGACTTTAGTGGCAGCGCTGCATCTTTTTGCCTGCCAGCAAGAGGGGAAGGGGACTTCACAAGGAGGTATCATAAAGGACAGTGACGACTATTACATGCAGTTGTCTGCACGCGGTGTGGCGTTTTATCAGGCATATCAAGTCGACTCGTTTGTGTGGACGAATCAACAGATCCACCAATATCTGCAACGCCATCAAGAAGAGAATCGGGAAGAGTTACAACAACTCCGTGCCGCATGGCTGAAGGCACAAGGAGTCTACTTCGCCGCCATTGCCGGCAGACCTGACTCTGGCATCATCTACACAGAAAAGGCTATCCAGTTGATGGAACAAGAGAAGATGGACCCAGAGTTACGTGTCATCACCATGCTGAACAAAGCAGACTTCTACCGACAGACTGGTCAACTCGACCTGAGTGCCGACAGTTATCTGAGAACACTTGCCGTCGCCGACTCCTTCCAGACAAGTGAGGATAGCAGGATAGCCATCAGTCTGGGCATCAGCACTGTCTATACGTTCATGGCTGACTTTGTGAATAGTGCCAAATGGTGGGCAAGATGCAAGGAACTATTGCCCAAGATGAAGAAGCCCGACCAATTTATATATTATAATAATGTGGGGAACGACTATTACCTGCAAGACCGTTATGCCGAGGCACTTCCCTGTTTTGAGAAAGCCGCCTCTCTCGTCAAGGACGATGAGAAGAAGACTTGGGACTACTACACGGCACGCACTAATATCGCGGAGATCCTCATCAATCTGAAAGAGGCAGACAAGGCAAAGCCCATACTCGCCGAGGTAGACTCTTTCTTCCGAAAAGTAAACTTCAGAATCCTGCTCTACTATATCAAGACCTCTGAGATAGAACTGGCGACACTGGAGGGCAGGACTGTCGATGCCATCCGTATGATACAACAAGATAAGACCCCTGAAGGGATGATTCCCGCCGCCGTTGTGATGCGGCTAAAGGCTGTCGAGCAGGCTTGGCGACAAGCAGGTAATGCACAAAACGCCTATCTCGCCCATCAGGAGATGCATGCCCTCAACGACTCTATCCAAACGGCAAACGTAAAGATGCAGATGAGTACACGCCTCTTGGAGTATGAGCATGACAAACGACTGATAGAACAACAGCGACAGATTGAACATAGCAAGATGACAAACCGTCTTGCATGGACTTTATTCATCACTGCCTCGATGGCTGTCATCTTACTCTTCGTGCTTTATCTGCTACATCGCAGGAAAGGACACATGCAGACCCTTGAACTCAGACAACAACTGATAGAGACACGATTACGGAACACGAGAAACCGTCTCTCACCACACTTTATCTATAATGCGCTCAACCATGAGATGCTCGCCCAGATGGATGGCAAAACGGTGAACTTCGAATCACTGACCCAACTCCTTCGCAGAGGTGTGGACATGGCTGACACGCTGGAGATCACATTAGAGGAAGAACTTGCTTTTGTTGACTACTATGTCATTATTGAGGGGCAACAGATGGGTGATGACTTCCATTATGAGAAACTGATTGATGGGGATATTGACTTGTCGAATGTAAAACTACCTGCCATGACTATCCAGATATTTGCAGAGAATGCCATCAAGCACGGACTACGCCCCATCAATCCACAACAAGGAAAGAACCGCCAACTGACTATCCATGTCAGTAGGAAAGGAAATGCCACAATGGTGGAAGTGCTGGATAATGGGGAAGGACTGAAGGGCGGACGTATTCATAAGGAACAGACGGGCATGCGTGTGGTCCGTCAAACCATCCAGATGCTGAATGAGCACAATGCCGTGCCTATCCAATTTGGTATCGGGAACTACCAATGGCAAGGCGAAAACGGTTGTCGCTCATGGATCCTCCTACCCGATGACTTTCATTATAGAATTCTGTAGTCCACTTCTTTTCTGTCAAAGAGCCAAAACGTACCTATAAAAGCACTTTTTCCTCTGATAAAAGGAATATTCACCCATTCGGGACAAGGTATCTTCTTGACAGGAAGTCAAATGTTCTCACTTTTTTTCGTAATTTTGCACAAAACTAAATAAAGAATGAATAAGCAGAAACTGGTCAGTGCCTATATCATTGACGATAGTCAGACGGCAATAGAAGTTCTTGCCCGTATGCTGGAAAGCAACTACTCCGTTGAGGTGGTGGGCAAGGCAACCGATGCGGAAACAGCGATTAAAGAGGTGATTGAACTGGAGCCCGACCTGATTTTCGTCGACGTGGAACTGCCTTCTATGTCTGGATTGGAATTCTGCACACTCATCCGCAGCGAGGTTAAGCCAGAGACCAAGGTCGTGTTCTATACAGGACATGACAAATATTTGCTTGACGCCATACGCCGCGAGGCTTTCGATTACCTCATGAAGCCTGCTACAGAACAGGAACTGGGGCAGATTATGACACGCTACTACGAGAACAAACTGGCAGGTATTCCACAGGCTTCCGTCCGTGAGGGTAGCCATCTGCCTATCATCCTGGTGGTAAACGCCATGAACGAGCACCGTACCTTACAATTAGGAGATATCGCCTTTTTCCGTTACAACCAAGACCGCAAGTTGTGGGAGGTCGTATGCAAGGATGGTACTTGTTACATCTTACGCCATCGCACGACCTCTGATGTAATCCTTAACTATTCTCCTGACTTCATACAGATTCACAAACGGTATATTGTGAATATCAACCAAATCAAAATGATACAAGACTCCATTTGTATCCTAACAGAACCCCTCGAGGAAAATAGAGAACTGAGAATCAGTAAGAACTACCGCCGTGAACTGATGGCTGCTTTTTATTCTTTGTGAAAACCTAATAATTGAGAATAATTTCGTACCTTTGAGGAAAACCTCGAAAGTACTCACGTTCGAGAAAACTCAAATAATATTTGGTTTTCTTCTCACTTAATCGTACCTTTGTCCCCGAAAAGAAACGAAAGACTATGCAAGAGACAAGACAGAATAAGATTGCACGACTGCTGCAGAAGGAACTCAGCGTGATATTCCAGCAGCAGACTCGTGGTATGCACGGGGTGATGGTTAGTGTCACAAGGGTACGTGTAAGCCCTGACCTGAGTATTTGTACGGCTCACCTGAGCATCTTCCCCAGTGAGCGTGCCGAGGAAATCATGGAGAATATCAATAAGAACGAGAAACAGATACGCTATGAACTGGGGACGAGGGTGCGCTATCAACTGCGTATCATCCCTGAGTTACGCTTCTTCATTGACGACTCCCTGGATTATATTGACCGTATTGACGAACTCTTGAAGGGTTGAAGGATTGAAGAAGTGAACTTCCCGTTCTACATCGCACGCCGTTATCTCTTTTCGAAAAAGAGCACCAACGCTATCAATGTGATCAGCGGTATCTCCGTCGTTGGGGTTGCCGTTGCCACGATGGCACTTGTGGTGACACTGAGCGTTTTCAACGGGTTCCATGACATGGTGGCGACTCTCTTCACCCAACTTGACCCGCAAATCAAGGTAACTCCCATAAAGGGTAAGGTGGTGGCTGCCGACGACTCGCTGCTCACTCGCATCCGTCAGTTGCCAGAGGTCGATGTGGCAACGGAGGTGATGGAGGACCAGGCGCTCGCTGTCTATGGGGAACGGCAGGCGATGATACGACTGAAGGGCGTGGAGGATAACTTCGACAAGTTGACGCATATCCGTGAGGTATTGGAAGGTGATGGGGAGTTTGAGTTGCATGCCGCAGATATGTACTATGGTATCTTAGGCATGGGTGTTGCCTATCAGTTAGGGACGGGCTATACCTATGAGCATCCGCTGAAGATCTATGCGCCACGGAGGGAGGGACAACTGAACATGGCAAACCTGCAAGAAGGCTTCGTGGAGGACGAGTTATATTCGCCTGGGGTACTGTTCAGTATCAAGCAAGGGAAGTATGACAAGCGTTATATCATCACGTCGATAGCGTTCACCCGACAGTTGTTCGACCAGCAGGGCATGCTCTCCTCGTTGGAGTTACGCCTGAAGCCCGGCAGTGATTTCGAGAAGGTGAAAGCGGAGATGCAGGAGATTGCTGGCAACAGGTTTTATGTACGTGACCGCTACGAGCAGCAGGACGACACGTTCCGCATCATGAAGATAGAAAAACTGATGGCTTATATCTTCCTCACGTTTATCCTCGTCATCGCCTGTTTTAATATCATTGGCAGTATCTCGATGCTGATGATTGACAAGAAGAATGACGTGGTGACGCTGCGTAACTTAGGAGCCACTGACAAGCAGATCGTACATATCTTCTTGTTTGAGGGACGTATGATCAGTGTGATGGGTGCCGTGATTGGTATTGCTATCGGGTTGTTACTCTGTTGGCTGCAACAACAATATGGTATTGTACGCTTAGGACAGTCGGAAGGCTCCTTCATCGTGGATGCCTACCCCGTCAGCGTACACCCATGGGATATCGTCCTGATCTTCTTCACCGTCATCGCTGTCGGCTTCCTCAGCGTATGGTATCCCGTACGTTATTTTGCGAAAAGGCTATTAGCGTTTGGCAGTTAGCGACAGGCTAAAAACCAAGCGTGATATTCTCGACCTCGACAGGCTCGTGGAGAAAGAGTTGGGCTGACTCTTTGAATTTCTCGGGGTTCTCTGTTGTGAGGTAATGCACACTCCCACCCTGTGTGCAACGCTGCTCGATGTCAGGATGACGCTGGAAATACTTTTGTAAGGCACCAGCCACATACTCCCCTTGCGAGACAATACGGATGCCACGGGGGATGTACTTATGAATCTTAGGCAATAACAAGGGATAATGGGTACAACCTAAGATAATGGTGTCTATCTCGGAGTCCATGCGCATCAACTGGTCGATACGCTTCTTCACGAAATAGTCGGCTCCCGGGGAGTCTGCCTCATTATACTCCACCAAGGGTACCCAGAACGGACAGGCGACACCACTGACCTGTATGTCTGGGAAGAACTTATGAATCTCCAGGTTATAACTCTCACTGCGAATCGTTCCCTCTGTGGCAAAAATACCCACATGACGGGAATGCGTCAGTGAGCCGATAACCTCCGCCGTGGGACGTATGATGCCCAACACCCGACGCTGGGGGTCGAGATTGGGCAAATCGTTCTGCTGGATACTGCGTAACGCCTTCGCCGAGGCTGTATTACAACCCAGTATCACCAAGTGGCACCCCATCTCAAATAGACGGACTACTGCCTGACGGGTAAACTCGTAGACCACATCGAATGAACGAGTACCATAGGGGGCACGGGCATTATCACCCAAGTATAGATAATCATACTGGGGTAATAGTTGGCGGATACCATGCAGGATGGTCAGTCCGCCATAGCCACTGTCGAAGATACCGATTGGTCCCGGACTCTTGGGCAACGGGCTATTGGCAACGGGCTGCTGACTACAAGTCATTATCTCAGTGCTTCCTTAACAGCCTCCGTCACATCCTCACCCATCGTGATATTCATCCAAGGCATCGCGTTCTGGTCGGTGTTGAGGATGAAAGCAAGTCCCCGTGAACTACCCACCCTTGCCAGTGCGTCGGCAAGACGGTTCTTCAGAGGCAGCAAAGCCTTCTCCTTAGCCTCAGCCAACAGGCGCTGGCTCTCTTTCTTGAAGGCGATATTCTTCTCCATCAACTCCTGCAACTCCGACTGGCGTTTCTGCAAGATAGACTGTGGGAAGTCGCGCTGACCGTCCAAGAACTCCTCATACTTCTTGTTGAACTCGTCCTCTACCCGTTTCTGCTCTGCGGCATACTGCTCCTGCAACTGCGCCATACTGGTCTCTACAACAGCATAGTCACCCATTGACTGGAGTACCGCATCATAACTTATAAAGCCAAATTTCAGTACCGGCGTCACTGTCTGCGCCGATACTGAAAGGGAGATGACGGTTAATAATAAACATAAAAACCGCTTCATAATATATTAATCAATTATTTCAATCCAAGTTTAGCCTTTACCTGAGCGGTAACATCAGTTGAGAGAGTCGTGCTGATGTAGGGAACACCACCTGCGATATCCATGATATATACATAGCCGCCAGCCTGACCTACCTGCTTGATAGCGTCGATCACCTTAGCCTGGATAGCCTGCATCTTCTCAGACTGCTCCTTAGCAAGAGCCTGTTGATTATCCTGATAGGTCTGCTGGATTTTCTGATACATATCCTGCAGTTCCTTCTCACGGCGCTCCTTGATATTGGCAGGCAGTGTAGCCTGCTCCTTCTCATAAGCCTCAGCCTTCTTCTGCAGTTCGTCCTGCATACTCTTCAGGTCAGTCTCATAGGTCTTTGTCAATGCCTCGATATCAGCACGAGCCTTCGTGAACTCAGGCATTGCCTGAATAACCTCCTGCGCATTCACATGACCAAACTTCTGTGCAAATGTTGCCAAAGGGGCAAACATGAACAACATTAAAAGTACTTTTTTCATTTCTTCTTTTTGTTTTATTTATTGTTATTAATTATAGATTTTCTAGATTTTTCTAGATTTTCCTAGATGATTCTAGAACGTTCTAGAGTATTCTATAGCGTTCTAGGGGGAACTTAATTGGAATATCCCAGTCGGCTCAGCACCTCACTGGAGATGTCAACCTTCGGAGAACCGAAGATGATACCACTATCGCTGGCACGGTCGAGCACTAACTGATAGCCACGCAGGTCGGCAATCTCGCTCACGGCATTATAGATCTCCTCCTGAATAGGCGACATCAAGGCAGTACGCTTCTTGAACAACTCACCCTCCGGACCAAAGTATTTCTTCTTCAACTCTGATGCCTCACGCTCTTTCTCCATAATGGCATCTTGGCGAGCCTTCTTCTGCTCTTGGGAGAGGAAGACGACTTCCTTTTGGTAGTCCTTATACATCGTCTGTGCCTCCGTCTGGATAGCCTCCACCTCTGCCTGCCATTTCTTGGACACCTGTGCCAACTGCTCATTAGCACGCTCATAGGCTGGGATGTTCTTCAGGATATAATCCATATCCAACAAAGCAAACTTCTGTGCGTGCACCCCAGTAAAGCCACACAGAGCCAGTAATGTACAGATAATAAACTTTCTAATCATAATTACTCATTACTAATTACTCATTACTCATTTAAATTAGAATTCTTGTCCTAAGATGAAGTGGAACTGGCTACCACCTTTTTGGTAATTGCTGCCACTATACACTTTGTCGAAGCCGTATGCCCAGTCGATACCCATCAGACCAACCATCGGCAGGAAGATACGCACACCTACTCCGGCAGAGCGCTTCATGTCGAAGGGGTTGAACTTCTTGGTGTCCACCCAAGCATTACCACCTTCCAGGAATCCGAGTCCGTAGATAGTGGTATTACCCAACATGAACGGATAGCGGAGTTCAAGTGTGAAACGGTCGTAGGCATAGGCATTGTAATAACTACTGGTACCTGCCTTATAGGCTGCCGTATTCGAGATAGAGCCATTATCGTAACCACGCAGTCCGATAGTCTCTTCCGCATAACCCGTCGAATAACCGCTCATACCATCACCACCAACATAGAAGGTCTCGAAAGGTGATTTCTTATACTGATTATAGGAGCCTAACAATCCAAACTCCACACGGGTCATCAATACCAGACACTTCTGACCATTTGTCAGAGAAGTAAAGGTACGTGACTTAAACTTCCACTTATGGTACTCAATCCAACGGTATTTATCCTGCTGCTCTTTCTCGAAGGTAGCAGAGGTACGGTCTGTAGCAAGATTCTTATAGTCCTTGTTGTCGAATGCCGACCAAGGTGGCGTCAGGGTGACAGATGCCATGAACTCAGAACCGCGACGTGGGAAGAGTTGGTTATCCGTAGAGGTACGCGACAGTGTGACACCCAGGTTGATATTGTTACAGTTACCATTCGAGATAATAAAGTAGTTCCAGTCACGCAACATATAACGGGTATATGACAATTGGACAGACAACTGGAAATAGTCATCAGGCCAACGCAGACGCTTTCCCCATCCTATTGACACACCAAACATCTTGATATACTTGTCATCATCAAGCAGGGCATCGTAGTTGTAACCATAGCCAGTGGAACCATAACCATACATATAATTATAATAGTTATTATAGAGGCTATTGTTACGATAACTGCTGGATATATCTGACTGTTTAGAGTAGAATGCGCTGATGTTCAACGCGTTCGGGCGCTTGCCGCCAAACCATCCCGTACTGTATCCTGTGGAGATAGAACTATAGTAACGACCATTGGTCTGCAACGACAGTGACAACTGCTCACCATCACCGATAGGCATGATTCCACGGTGCATCTTGTTCTTACCAAAGAGGTTACGCATGGAGAAGTTGTTCAACTTAATGCCGACACGCCCAATGACACCTGTCTGTCCCCATCCAAGAGAGAACTCCAACTGGTCGTTCGATTTCTGCTCCAACTCCCAGTTAATGTCTACTGTTCCGTCCTCATAATTAGGTTTGATATCCGGATTGACCTTCTCAGGATCAAAGAAACCCATAGAGGCGACCTCACGTGCGGAACGAGTAATAGCCTCTTTCGAGAACAGGTCACCAGGTTTGGTACGCAACTCACGGCGAACGACCTCCTCGTAAAGACGATCGTTACCAAAGATACGCACATTACTGATATGTGCCTGAGGACCCTCCTGTATACGCATCTCCAAATCAATGGAGTCACCTACAATATTAATCTCGGTAGGATCCAGATTATAGAAAAGATAACCATTATTCCAATAATAGTTACCTACCGCATCCTCATCTTCCGACAGGCGTTTCCTCATCTGCTTCTGGTTATACACATCACCTTTCTTCATGCCTAATGCAGCATTCAGATAGTCGGTAGTCACCACCGTATTACCCACCCATGTGATATTACGGATATAATAACGCTGTCCTTCCTCCAGTTTGACATATACGTTAACGTGCTTCTCATCGTTATTCCATACGGAGTCCTCCAGAATCACCGCGTCACGGTAGCCTAACTCATTATATTTCTCAATAAGGGATTTCTTCGCCTCATCGTAACGCTCTTGCGTAAATTTCTTCGCCTTAAAGAACGAACGCAGTTTACCTGCCTCATTAATCTTACCAAAGGCGCCCTTCTTGAACAGACTTCCTTTAATCTTCTTGGATGAGAGTTGTTTATTGCCATCGAAGATGATATGACGCACCTTCATCTTGTCCTTCTTGTCAATATTGACATCCAGAATCACCATGTTCTTGTCTGTCACGTCATCACGCTGGACAATCTCAATCTCAGCATTCTTAAAGCCTTTGTCATCAAAATAACGCTTAGCGAGTATCTTGGCACGGTCTATCATGTTAGGCGTAATCTGACTTCCTTTCATAATACCCAACTTTGCCTCCATATCCTCACGCTCGGACTTCTTGATACCGTTATAATTGATTCTGCTCACTCGAGGACGAGTGGCAAGGTGAATACACAGGTATATCTTAGAGCCTACGATAGAATCAGCGGTAATAGCCACACGGGAGAATAGTCCATGTCGCCAATAACGCTTTACCGCATCCGTAATCTCTGAGCCAGGAACTGTGATTACCTGACCAACGGAGAGCCCTGACAGACCTGTCAGGACATAGTCCTCATAGCCTTCGATTCCCTTCACAGCAATACCTCCTATCTCGCAAGTCCTTGGTGTACCTGCATAAGAGATGTCAGGGTTTATAATAACATCCTGTGCTTGTATGGAAATGAAGAATGAAGAATGAAGAATGAAGAATGCCGCGCATAGCAACACTCTGCACATCCTTCTGTTCAAACACTCCCATTTTCCGCCTATCATGCTGGCGGTCGCAAATTCTTCATTCTTCATTCTTCATTCTTTATTTTCTTTCTCTACTTGTTCTTCTGTCTTGCCGAAACGGCGCTGACGACTTTGATAACTGGCAATAGCCTTATGAAGTGCCTCCTCATCGAAGTCTGGCCAATAGGTGTCGCAGAAGTAGAACTCTGAATAGGCACACTGCCAAAGCAGGTAGTTGGAAATACGAATCTCACCACCCGTACGAATAAGCAGGTCGGGGTCAGGTATCCATGCTGTCCATAGATGCTTACTGACAGTCTCCTCACTGATATCATCTGCACTCATCTCACCACTTTGTACCTTACGGGCAATTTGCTTAGTGGCATTCACGATCTCCTGTTTAGAGGAATAGCCCATGGCTATCGTCATTGCCATACCGTCATACATCGCCGTCTCCTCTTCCATGGAGCGTAACTTATCCTGTACACTCTTAGGAAGGCGTTCACGATCACCCACTACATGGAAACTCACATTGTTATTATGGAATAAATCCATCTTGATAAAACTGAGTACCAGTCCCATCAGAGCCTCCACTTCGTAAGCAGGTCTGTTGAAGTTCTCTATAGAGAAAGCATAGACCGTCAGGTACTTCACACCCAAGTTTGAACACAGGGTGGTTATAGTCTCTAAATTGTCAAGACCTGCCTTGTGGCCAAAGGTGCGGTCCAGTCCACGATCCATTGCCCATCGTCCATTACCATCCATGATAATGGCAATATGTGCCGGGATACGTGTCATATCTAATTGTTGTGCCATATCTATATATTATTCTCTGTCATTATGACAAGTTTTACATTTCGCCCATATATCATAGGTCAGCGACAAGCGCAGATGACTATAGCCGTCGGTATTCTTAAAGAGCCCACTGCTCTTAATACCATAGGGATCCTTCACACCGTCCAACAAGTCACTTGTCGTAAAATGCATCGTCCACTCCAACGCTAAGTTCCAGCGCTCACCCACTTTATATTTCACACCAGCGCCAATGGGAAAGTTAAGAGCGACCTCCGTCTTATCTGGTTTCGCAAATGTAGCACCCAGCCCTATATATATATATGGTGTAAGTTTTTGCGCTCCACGATACTCTCTTCCTGTTCCAAAGGGCCAGAAATTATATTCATATCTCAATCCCACATCTAACAGTCCATGGTTGAAATCCACGTCCTCAAGAAGGGGATAATATGTCTCCGCATTCTTCGATGAGCCTTTGATCTTTCCGTAACTCACATTCAGTGCCAATGCCATACGGGGGTTAAATTTATATCGCCCCAGCAACGTGAACATCGGCTGCATATTCTTAAAGAGATTCCCATTGAAGTCACCCACATAGGAAACGACGCCTATTCCACCACCTATCTCAGCGCGATATTCAGGATCATCCTGAGCACTGAGTGGCACTGTTGCTATCAACAGCAAGATGGATAAGAGCGTCTTTCTCAACATCTGTCCTTATTCTGACCTATCCCAAGCCACCCTGTTCAGATGACCTTGCCATACCTGCCCATTGCTACCAATGAGCCATATCTCTTTCCCGTCTGTCGTGGCACCAAAGGCACACACTTCATTTTGGGTAAAGTATACAGGCAGTTTGTAATAACTATTCTCTTTCCAAACGATTCCGTTATCACGACTCTGGTAGATGGGTGAGAAGGTACCGTCCTTGATTCCCCATGCAAGAATACCGTCATCATAATGCATCAGTATCAGGTTCTCTAACTGAGGAAGGGCATAGCGATTATCGTCAGAGCGATCCATATATGCCCATTTCTCGTCTCCCTGCAAGTCATATTCCACAATCTTGCGCCATACAGAAGATATCTTGTCCACACCAGTGGAGAAACCTGCCATCAGAATATAGTCAGCATAATAGGTCATATTTGCGGGATAGCAAATATAAGCGACATCCATCGTGGGTAACTTACTCTTATCTGTATCCAGCACGTCCTCTATCCAGGTTACACCATTGTCATCAGAGATCATTAATGTCCCATCGCTGGTTAAACCATACAACTCCGAAAAACTGGCAGCAACCAGTTGTGTAACATCCAAGGCGGTGTTGACATCAGTCCACTCTGTTCCATCATTAGACTGTTTCAAAGTGCCATTGACTATGGTATAAAGACTATTCTCAAATACCAACATGTTATTGCAAGCATTCTCGTCGTCAAATTCCGCAATGGGTGTCCATGACTCTCCGTCTGTCGTCATATATCCGAGCGTCTTACCCTCCTTGACACCAAAAGCAAAAAGTTGATCTTCTATCATCAACGCCTTGATGGTCTCCATTCCTGTCATTTCCTGACTCTCGGCATGAATAATCCAGCGGAACTGGTCACCCTCCTCTTTGTGAACATTCAGTTGGACTGTATACTCCTCATATCCAGAACCGTCTGCGGCATATACTAAGAACTTACGGGGAGTAGAGAAGTCAATACTATCGGCAGAACTATAAAAATGCAGGATGTCACTGTCCTCTGTGTCCTCAATAAATACCGAACCGTTATTCAGGGAAGACACAGAGCAAACCACATGCTCCACATCCGTAGAAACAGGAAGGGAGTCCGCATTGAAAATACGGTGATTCGCCTGATCAATACTGAATTTGTAGTCACTACCCGTTACAGTAACCTTATAAATAGAATCGGTTCCTTTAGAGGAGGTCGTATGCAAATATCGATTCAGCGTTCCCAAAGAGAATGCTGTGATTGCTGTATCATTATAGAGGGTACTCGTTTTGTCGTCTGACTTCATGCAAGATGCCAACAAAAGTATCATTGTCAGCACTCCACACATCGCCTTCATTAGTTTATTCATTTGATTACTTTCAATTTTTGGGTGCAAATTTACTCACAATTCCTCAAATAGCGACATTTTTCTACCTTTTATTAAGTTAATTATATGATAAAATGTCATATTTTAGATTTTGTAAACAAAAAAAGAGTGCGGTATGAATCACTCACTCCGCACTCCTTTCCTAACGGATGTTGGTCTTCGTCAGTGTAATTACACTAAGAATTGTTGCTACTGCAACTGTAACCAACACAACCGTTGTTTGAAAATCTAATAACATAATCTTTACCTTAAATCTATTAACTACTAACCTAATGAATAACAACGTAATCGTCTCGATTACGAATGCAAAGATACGAATAAATCTGCTATTATGATTCGTTATTAGTAATAATTTATTCTCTTTAATTCTCTTTTTGACTTACATCAAAAAATATTGGCTGCACTTTTCAGCACAGCCAACTATTCTAATTAGTTCACAATAACTATGAACTATGAACTCTTAACTATAAACTGTTTAGAGTTTTGGACCAGCAGCAACTAAAGCCTTACCAGCCTCATTACCCTCATACTTCTTGAAGTTCTTGATGAAGCGACCAGCCAAATCCTCAGCCTTCTTGTTCCACTCTGCTGCATCAGCGTATGTGTCGCGAGGATCAAGGATATTGGTATCTACACCTTCCAACTCTGTGGGAACCTCGAAGTCAAAGTAAGGAATCTTCTTCGTAGGAGCCTTCAAGATAGCGCCACCGAGGATAGCATCGATAATACCACGAGTATCACGGATAGAGATGCGCTTACCTGTACCGTTCCAACCAGTATTTACGAGATATGCCTTGGCACCGCTCTTCTCCATACGCTTAACGAGTTCCTCTGCATACTTTGTAGGATGCAACTCAAGGAATGCCTGTCCGAAACAAGCGGAGAAAGTAGGTGTAGGCTCTGTAATACCACGCTCAGTACCTGCCAACTTTGCGGTGAAACCGCTCAGGAAATAGTACTTGGTCTGCTCTGGAGTCAGGATAGATACTGGAGGAAGTACACCAAAGGCATCTGCAGAGAGGAAGATAACATTCTTAGCCTCTGGACCAGCACTCTTACCATTTACCTTCTTGGCAATCTTCTCAATGTGCTCAATAGGATATGATACACGAGTATTCTCTGTTACGCTCTTGTCTGCGAAGTCAATCTTACCATTAGCATCAACTGTAACATTCTCCAACAGAGCATCACGACGAATAGCGTTGTAGATATCAGGCTCACTCTCCTTATCAAGGTTGATGACCTTGGCATAGCAACCACCCTCAAGGTTGAATACGCCCTCATCATCCCATCCGTGCTCATCATCACCAATCAGCAGACGCTTAGGATCGGTTGACAGTGTGGTCTTACCTGTACCAGACAAGCCAAAGAAGATAGCGGTATTCTTACCCTCCATATCTGTGTTGGCAGAGCAGTGCATAGA
>DEJF01000027.1:56739-90687 GCA_002353225.1 Prevotella sp. UBA2755
TTCTTCATCTCACCACCATACCATGTGTTGATGATGCACTGCTCACGAGTAGTAGTGTTGAAGGCTACGCAAGTCTCTGAGTTCAGACCCAGTTCCTTGTAGTTCTCTACCTTTGCCTTAGAAGCATTGTAGATGACGAAGTTGGGCTCAAACTTCTCCAACTCCTCAGCGGTAGGCTGGATGAACATGTTCTTCACAAAGTGAGCCTGCCAAGCAACCTCGACGATGAAACGAACGGCAAGACGAGTAGCCTCGTTAGCACCACAGAAAGCATCAACAACATAAAGTTCCTTGTTGCAGAGTTCCTTGATAGCAATCTCTTTAACCTTTGCCCATACCTCCTCGCTCATGGGGTGGTTGTCGTTCTTGTACTCCTCAGTAGTCCACCAAACTTTATCATGGCTTTGAGAGTCGTCAACAATATACTTGTCCTTAGGAGAACGACCAGTATAGATACCAGTCATTACGTTAACTGCATTGAGTTCTGTGTTCTGACCCTTGTCATAACCAGTCAGACCAGCCTTTGTCTCCTCCTCAAAGAGGTACTCGTAAGATGGATTGTGAGCAATCACGGTAGAACCTGTGATTCCATACTTTGTCAAATCTAACTTTGCCATAATTTTATTATTTAATTGAATTATACTATTACCTATTTTCATTAACCGACCGCAAAGTTACGAAGAAATTGGGAATTAAGAATTAGGAATTAAGATTTATTTGCTTTAGTAAGTTTGTTTTTTGGTTAAAGTATTCAAAAAAGGACTATACCTTTCTATTTTTGTCACTTTGACTTTGCAAAAATCAAAAGGAGTTTGTACCTTTGCACCCAATTACAAATACCTAAAACAACAAATGAAAGTAATTAATTTTGCAGAACAGAACAGTATCATCAACCATTATATGGCTGAGTTACGTGACAAGAACTATCAGAAGAACCGTCTGACCTTTCGTCACAATGTGGAGCGTATCGGAGAAATAATGGCGTATGAGATTTCCAAAACATTGGAGTATAAGCCCAAAACGATTAAAACTCCTTTGGGAACAGTTGACATCCCCCTCAGCAAGCAAGAAGATATGGTTATAGCCAC
The DNA here is from genome assembly GCA_002353225.1 of Prevotella sp. UBA2755. Taxonomy (GTDB): domain Bacteria; phylum Bacteroidota; class Bacteroidia; order Bacteroidales; family Bacteroidaceae; genus Prevotella. The sequence continues at coordinate 57,828 of DEJF01000027.1, forward strand.
AGTCCTTCGTGCCGGTCTTCCATTCCATCAGGGTTTCCTGAATGTTTTTGATGAAGCAGATAATGCTTTCGTCTCCGCTTTCCGTATGTATCTTAACCGTGAGCATACTGAGGTTGGTATCCATGCTGAGTATATAGCCACCCCAAGTATGAAAGGCAGGACGCTGATTATTGCCGACCCGATGCTTGCAACAGGAGGCAGTATGGCCGCTGCTATAGGAGCCCTTCTCGAAGCCGGTAAGCCTAAGGCTATCCATGTTTGCTGCGTGATTGCCGCCCCAGAGGGTATTGAGGTAGTGAAAGAGGCATTGCCTGACGATGCCACTATTTGGTGTGCCGCTATCGATGAAGGCATGAATGAGCAAAAATATATCGTTCCAGGCTTTGGCGACTGTGGTGATCTCTGCTTTGGGGAGAAACTACAATCGTTCCGTAAGATTGCGGACAAGAAATAAAAATAATCAGAAATAACAAGAAAGGCATCCGATTTGGATGCCTTTTCTCTTGTTCTTTTATTTCACTTCCCAAATATCATTGGTCTCCAACAACTCTGAGAAATTATGGTATTTCTTCTGTGCACTTACCTCCTGAATCTGGGCATGCACAGCCTCATCATAGGTAGGAGCATCTACGTCACGAATAACACCTAAAGCAATAGGGAAACCATCACCATTACCCATCAGAGCGAGTTTCAACTGCAAGGTATTGTCCTCACAATGAGCATCATGGACAAGAACGTCATCCAATGTATAGCCATCCTTTCCTATCTCAACAACCTTCAGACCGAAGCCTTGCTGAACCAGTCCAAACTCATTATTCTCGCCAAACACGAGTTTCTCACCATGACGTACATAAATGGCATTCTTTTTACGACCTTCCTTATTATAGACACTCTCATGTGTACCATCGTTGAAGATGACACAGTTTTGCAGAATCTCGCAGACAGCGGCTCCTTTGTGCTCATAGGCTGCTTTCAGGATCTCTACAGTTCCTGCCGCATCCGTTGCGACGGCACGGGCGAAGAAATGTCCACGGGCACCAAAACACAACTCTGCAGGACGGAAAGGATCCTCTACTGTTCCATAGGGACTCGACTTAGAGACGAAGCCACGAGGACTGGTAGGAGAATATTGTCCTTTCGTCAAACCATAGATACGGTTGTTGAGCAGGATCATATTCAGGTTGATGTTACGACGGTTAGCATGAATGAAATGATTACCACCGATAGCCAGTCCGTCACCATCACCACTCACCTGCCATACAGTCAGGTTAGGATTAGCCACCTTGGCACCTGTGGCAATAGCGGCAGCACGTCCATGAATGGTATTCATACCATAAGTTGCCATATAATGAGGCAGACGACTGGAGCAGCCGATACCTGAGATAACGGCTGTATCATGAGGAGCAACGCCTATCTCTGCCAATGCTTTATGCAGTGATGCCAGAAAGAAGTGGTCACCGCATCCCGGACACCATCGTGGTTGTCCTTTTTTATAATCTTGTGCTGTATATGCCATAGTTTTACTTCTTTAAAATATCCTCAAATGCGTTGACTAACTCTTCCACAACGAAAGGCTGACCTTTTACCTGATTAAACTGTGCAGGTGTGAAGTTGTCGACCTTCATTCGCAAATAGGCAGCAAGTTGACCCATATTCTGCTCAGCGACAACAACCTTCTGGTATTTAGAAAGGACCTCTGCCGTGTTCTTTGGCAGCGGATTCAGATACTTGAAGTGAGTCTGAGCGACCTTATAACCTTTCTGACGAAGTTCTTCCATCGCTGAGTGCAGATGACCATAAGTAGAGCCAAAACCTACTACGAGCAAATCAGCATCCTTCACATCACCCTCTACCTCCAAGTCTGGTACCTGGATATTGGCAATTTTCTGCTGACGCAGACGAGTCATCAAGTCATGGTTCTCTGGATTGGTAGAGATAGCCCCTGTCTCTGAGTCTTTCTCCAGTCCTCCGAGAATATGGGTGAAGCCCTCACGACCTGGCACTGCCCAGTAACGGGTACCATTCTCGGCACGCATATAAGGTGTCCATTTCCCCTTCAGTTCTTCGGGCACATAGGGAGGATTGATGCCATCGAGTTTAGTCATCTCCGGCAACTTGAAGGCTCCAGAGCCATTAGCGATATAAGCATCCGTCAACAACACGACAGGAGTCATGTGCTCCAAGGCGATCTTACAAGCCTGATATGCGGCATCGAAACAGTCGGCAGGACTGGTAGCGGCAAGTACGGGCATCGGACTCTCACCATTACGTCCGAAAAGAACCTGCAAGAGGTCTGTCTGTTCTGACTTCGTAGGAAGTCCCGTAGCAGGACCGCCACGTTGTACGTCAAGAACAACAAGTGGCAACTCCATAATTACGGCAAGGTTCATTGCCTCTGATTTCAGGCAGATACCAGGACCAGAGGTAGAGGTCACTCCTAAGGCTCCTGCGAAAGAGGCTCCTAAGGCGGAGGCACAACCACTGATCTCATCCTCACACTGAACTGTCGTCACACCCAGAGACTTATGCTTCGATAACTCATGAAGCACGTCGGTAGCAGGAGTGATGGGGTAAGAGCCTAAGTAGAGTTTCAGACCGGCTTTCTCGGCAGCAGCGATAAAACCGTATGCCGTTGCCTTATTACCTGTGATATCCATATAGCGTCCAGGCTCCTTCTCCTTGGTCTCGATACGATAGACGTTCATCGCTGAGGAGTGGGTGTTATGTCCATAATCATAACCCGCCTGTACCACCTTGATATTATTCTCCGCAATAGCGGGTTTCTTGGCAAATTTCTCTCTAAGGAAGTTTGCCACCAGTGAGAGGTCACGGTCAAAGAGCCAGCAGACCAGTCCGAGGGCAAACATATTACGGCACTTTAATATTGCCTTGTTCTCCATTCCGGTATCAGCAAGACAATCCTTCACCATTGTGGTCAAAGGACACTGGATAACGCGGTCGGGATCAACACCCATCTCACCCAGATAATCCTCCGTCTTAAACTGTGCCTTCTCCAAGTCCTTGGGACCGAAAGAGTCGGTGTCAATAATAATTGTAGCCTGTGGCTTCGCATATTTCAACTGTGTTTTCAAAGCAGCAGCATTCATCGCTACCAGCACATCACACTTGTCACCTGGTGTAAAAACCTTACCTGCACCAATATGCACCTGGAAACCACTAACACCAGTCAGAGAACCTTGCGGAGCACGGATATCGGCAGGATAGTCGGGAAACGTGGAAATACCATTACCCACGGTGGCACTCACCGTTGAGAAGATGTTACCTGCGAGTTGCATACCATCGCCGGAGTCACCTGAGAAGCGTACGACCACTTGGTCAAGTTCTTTTACTTCTAATTCAGCCATAATATATATAATATGTGTCTATTCTTTTCCGTAAGTGACTGCAAAGGTCGTAAATATTCATTAAACAACCAAACAATTTGCAATAAAAATGCAGTTCCTGTCTAAAAACCTCACAGGAACTGCATGAATATACGTTTTATCGTATAACTATTTCTTGGTGATTGACTGGATGAAAGTCCAGACATCCACATGTGATTTCACCTTCACCAGTGACTGATGGGTGACGATATACTCCGACACACCATGGTAATCTGCTCCCTCGTGCCAGTCATAGGTATAGCCCATCTGCGTCCAAGGCAGTGGCGTGTCATCCTCATAGGCTGATGCCACACTATAGCGGTACCACTCACGGAAGTTGGTCTCTCCGATCTTGTATTTCTCGTCAGCATAGGCAGGGAACTCCAACTGTGCGGATGTCGTAGTGATATCAGGATTGGGAGAAGGACGGAACATATACGTTGGATCGGCATAGAACATGACCATGATGTTGTAGTCACAGTCGGGACTGAGACCATACATCTGCAGCATTCTCATATGGGCAGCCACACTGTCAAGTCCTTCGAAAGCGGCGCTTCGCTTAGCCCAGTCGGCAGGCAGTGACACCCAGGTACCCATCTCACGGTCGATACGGTAGAGACTGTCGCCACTGAAGAAACGCTCCAAACGGCTGGAGTCGACCAAAGTCATCACCAGCACCATGTCGTGTCCGTCAATATTCACCCATTCCTCACCTGGGTAGCCTTTCTTAATCGGCATCAACTGGTCGTAAATCTTCGTGGAGTCCAGTTGTTTTGCCACCTCTATGGCTGCTCCGAGTTGAGCCCACAGGGCAGAGTCGTCAGCATACCAAGCCTCATCTGTTGTCTGTACACTATTAGCCTGCTTGCACCCTGTCAGCGCAATGACGAGCACAGTACAAAAGCATAATGCAGATAATGTGATTTTTCTCATGTTTACAGTTCCTCTTTTTGGTTTTTCTTGCTACCTGTAAAGAAATTCTCGCCCTCAGTAATCAGCCAACCGTGGTTTTTTGTCTTGCGCAGGGTGAGCCATCCAATAGGACTGTCAGCACCAGAACTGAGGACATGCAGACGGGCATAGGTGACACCATCGAGGGTGTAAAGGGGCTCCGCATGCTGCTCTACTACAGTCACCTTATAAGGAGTGGTCGGTGTATAGAGATTGGACGGGGAAGAACCTGCGAAGTAACTGCGAAGTCCATTGACAACGGGATAGCCATTGGTATCCTTGCCCACCAGATTGCTCTGTACAATGTTCTGCATATCGACATTGGAAACCAGTTCGACACCATTCATACCCACTGTTGCCGTATGGGTGCGCAGATAGTTGATCATCTCCCAGGCATCAGCACTGTTATCAGCCAAACGATTCAGGCAGCAGATAAACAATGCTGTCACAAAATACTGAGACTCAAAATACTTTCTGTTATCCACCTCCAAGGTCTTCAGTTCCTCGATATTACGAGGCAGAGCGTCGAAGGTAAAGGTCACCTGTTTCTTACCATTGGTAAATGTACCCTCCTCTGAACTAACAGTAATCGTCTGTACGGGTTGAGTATAGGCAGAGATTTTCTTGATAGCCAGAGAACCATTTCTGACTAATGTGAATTTGGTTTTGTCATTAGGTGCATTTCCGATATAGTAGTCGGTATTCTCATCCACATTGCCTGACAGACTGGCATGTGTGAAAGGCAGAGAACCTTTGAAGTCAATGTAGTCGTAGGCAGGATTGAAGAATGTCTTGCCATCAGCAGCATAAGTTTTCACTTGCTCCAGGTTCTCAGAGAACTGGACACGGAAATAGGTCACACTTTGTGCTGAAACAGTAGCAGCGGCTATTGTTAAAGCCATGGTTACAAAAATCTTTTTCATAGTCGTACTATTTTTTGTTGTTGTTTTTATTTCTTGAAGAATTTTAATGTCTTATTACCTACTCTTACGATATAGACACCCGTTATCAGGTGACCTACCGCAATCGTAGTAGTTCCATTAGCCACAGGGGCGGAAGCCATCTTAGCACCACGCATGTCATAAACAACGGCATTTGTGGCATCACCGCATCCTGAGAGTTTTAACTCGAAGTGTACAGGGGTCATCAGACGGAGTATAGGCTCCTTTTCCTCACCTGTCTCCACCTTAGGTTGCTGAATAGCCGTCTCCGTATCTCGGAAGAAGGTAACATAGGCAACATCCATCAGACTGCCTCCCTCTTGGAGAACGACCTCAAAACGTCCTTTGGCATCGACATTGGCGAGCATAGCGACATTACTCATCGGCTGACTATCTCCCTTGTCTGTCTGCAACCATAACGCACCAGTGGCAGATGACGGTTGTTCCTGTCCCTCCTGATACGGCTTGAAATCTCCTGACTCGGCACTGAGACCACGTGCAAAACGTACCTGCTTGACATCTGTGGCTCCCTCGCCCTCACGAGTCACGACCTCAAAGAGTCCTGTCTGGTCAACATACGCCAAGAAAGCCACACGGCTCATGGCGATAGAGTCGTTCTTGTCGGTAATCAGACACCAAGGACCGCTGCCTAAGTCTGTTGAAGGCTGCTCTCCTGCCTTAATCTTCTGGAAACCACCAGCCGTCTTGGAGTCACCATGTGCAAAGCGCACATACTGTGCCCCTGTCACATTGGCACCATCGCTAACGACAATCTCAAAAGCATTATTGCCATCCACATTGGCGATCATCTGTACACGACTCATCGCAATAGTGTCGTTCCTGTCAGTTATCATACACCACGGATTATAACGGTTGGGGTCGGTGGTAGAACCACCTTCGGAGATAGGCTTGAAACCACCACTGGCATTGCTCAATCCTCGTCCGAAACGAACGGTATTAACACCCACCAGGTTGGCACCGTCCGTAGCCACCACCTCAAACTGGCGACTACCGTCAACACTGGCAAGCATTGCTACACGGCTCATGGCAATCGAATCGCCAACGTCGGTAATCATACACCATGGTCCTGTCTCCGTAATGACAGCGGGCTGGTCATCAGCAGGAGCCACATAATCAGACTCATGCATCTCAAAGGTGATACTCTTCACCCCCACGGCACCTTGTCCCTCACGAACCACCACCTCAAAGGCGGCCTGTCCGTCGACAGCGGCAAGCATCGACACACGAGCCATCTCGATATACTGTCCTTGGTCTGTCTTCAGACACCATTGGGACGCAGACTGTGCGTGTACACCATCATAGGCATACAGACACAGCAAGATGGTTAAAATAAAAAGTTTTCTCATAGGCATCTATTCCTATTTAATTAATCTACATCTGATTGGTCTACATCACCCATGACATCAGCAGGATGGAGCCCTGGCTCTACTGCCTCCTCACTCTTGATCAGTTCCATATTGGTCTGCTCGATGATGTTGAGTTTGATAGCGGCATTATCCGTTCCAGGCTTATACCACGACTTCTTGCTGAAATAATCTCTCAAGTCCTTCGACTTGAAAGTATATCCATGGCGAGCCAATATCTCGTTACGCATCAGTCGCAACTGCTCTCTGGGAATATTCATCAGGTAAGGGGTATTCAACAGGGTGTTGTTGATGACATTCTCCCACTTGGCATTGATGAGGTCAGCCTGCTGTGCGTCACAGTTCTTCTCATTGTCTGGTGTCAGCACCATCGTCCACATAGCGTCACCATTGGGTTTGCGAACAGCAAGGAAATACATGCCATCCTTGCGGACATACTGCACACGCCAGTTCCATTCCGCACCACGGATGGGACATTCTTCTGCCTGCCGACTGGGAATAATCTTATACTCACCAGCCTTCCCCGCTACTTTCTCAAGGGTCATCTCATCATACTGAGAGTTCGTCATATAGACATACTTATCCATCCTCACCTCTTGGACGGTATACAGACTTCTCCCGTCCCAGAACTTGTCTCCTTTCTTAATTGTCTGAGCCTGTACACCCAGTGTGGTTAGCAGGACTGTCAATAAGAGTAGTACTTTTCTCATATCGTCTTGTTTTTTAAGTGTTAGGCAAAATAATAGAAACGGATGACATAGAATCCCTTGTGGTATTCGTTGTCAAGAACAGGTTTCTCCATAGATGTCAAGATGGTATAGCCGCTGAGCGAGTCCACCTTGACCGTTCCGTTGGGCAGTTTCTCCTCTGCGATATGATAATCACCGTTCATATTGACGATACCATACGCCAGTGCTTTCTCGATAAAGCGGTCGGCATCGGCTTTGCTCTTGAAACACATGGCAGCCTGCTGGGAGGTATCTGCCTGATAATAGAAATAGCAGGCATGAGGAGACGTACTGTTCAACTCATAGCCGAACTCATTCTTCTTCCCTTTCTCTATGTGCCAGCCATAGACTTCTGAGGTTCCTGCAGCATCACCTTCCAAGGCGACATCACTTTCTGCTTCGTAAACGAAAGACAGTCCACATTTCTCTGCTTTCTCCTTACTTGGCGTTTTCAGCAGATCCACAAACTTCCCGAAGTCCAACTGCTCGTAGAACAGGGCTGCCTCCTTGTCATCCTCTGCAGATGCTTCTGTTGCTATACTATCTTGTGCTACAGTTATAGAGTCTGTCTTGGCGGCATCACTGTCACTTGGTGCCTTCTTGCCGCCACAGGCAGACAATATCATCGCGATGGTTAAGAATAAATAGGTTTTCTTCATATCTCGTTTGGTCTTGGTTCGTTGACAAAGGTACAACAATTATTTGAAATCTCCAAATTTTATTTCGAATTCTCCACATATTTGATTAATTCGATGTTCAGTTGCTCCAATAGCGACAGTTCTATCTGGTCGTTGGACGAAGCAGGATGGTACCAAGGCTCCTCATCAAAAAAATCCTGCAAGTCTTTCGACTGGAAGCGGTAGCCATGGTATGCCAGTATCTCGTTGCGCATGAAGCGGAGCGTCTTCTTGTCCATCTTCGCAAACTGCTTGTCATTGAGCAGCATGTGGTTGGCAAAGTCAAAACGACCTTTGGATTTGTAGTTGTAAGGTAGGCTGAACTGGTACTTGGGACCATCGGGCTCCCATAGATAGGGCATGTTATCTGATTCATCATTCACGGAGATGAGTTCGAAACCTTCGCGGTTCGGAATGACCTTCCATGTCCCCACAAACTCGTTCACCAACTCATTCTTAGTATCCTCCACGTCATAGATGCGGATGAAGTCGGTAATCCGTCCATTGAAGGTTATCACATCATAGGGCAGTTCTGTGCCATTAACTGTGAGTTTAGAACTTTTCCACGACAGTCGTTTCTCAAACTCACTCTCCTCCTCCGTTACGTAATCACCATAGAACTGGGTGAGCCATTTCGCTTTGTTGATCTTCTCAGCATCCCACTCTTTTTCGTTCGACATCACAGTCTTCAGCCCGTTCTTCTTGGTATAGAAGCAGAGCACGTCCAGACCTTTCTCTTTCAGATGGCGTACCTTGACGACATCATGATACTCATAGTCTTGACTGTTGGGATCGCGAGTGATCAGATAGGTGTCCTTCTTGTCGGCAATGGGTATGAGCCAGAACTCAAGTTCCTCCCCCTCGTCCATCGCATGCATCCTCACCTTGCCGTCAGCCTGCTGGCTTGCGGAGTACACGATTTCCCCGTCATACCAGTTGCCTCCGTCAACCTGTGCCTGTGCGCCAAGCACGGCGCACAGACACAGCAATATGGTTGTTAATACAGATTTGTTCATAGTTTATTTCTTAATTGTTCCAAGGTACTTTACAGTATTTATAAGTGCTTTGACATCTTCGTTGCTTTCGAAAATCTCTAAACCTGAAGGACCGTCATTAAAAAATCTTACTGGTCTAACCTCAACACTAGCATAACGCTGTATAGTTTCGATATTTGGAACATTCTCAAAAAATATATTCAACTCAAAACCTGTTTTAGTATCATACCACGCATCATAGTTGCCTATCTTCAACTCTTTGAAACTCGGTTCTTTCTTATGCCTTTCTTTCATTTCGTCGTAACCGTATTCATGCATATGAATAAAAAGTTTCCAGTTGCCCTTCTCGCTAGTTACAGAAAATCCATTATCGCCACGTTCTGCCACTTTGATATCTTGATCTGTAGGATAGGTGAATTCAGCAGACACAAGCATATCTTCACCCTCTCTGGTTTTCTCTTTTATGATAATTTTGCCTTCTGTTGCCTCGTCAACTTGTTCCTCAGCAACTGCCGCAGAGTCTGCACCCTCACCATTTGCTGCACTCTTGTTACCACACGATGCCACGAACAGCCCTGCTGCTACGATAGCGATACTGAATAATACTTTTTTCATAACACGTTTGTTTTAGTTACACATTATTTATTATTAAGTTTCTTGATGCGTTGCTCTATCTTCTGGTCGATGAGTTTCTCCAGGCGGGGCTCCAGTTGGCGGATCCTTTTCTCGACCATCCGCTCCACCACCCCCTCCTGCTCCATCAGGTAGTTGAGGTAGTCGAAGGAGAACCTGGTAGCCTCTTGTTGTCGTTCTGTCTTACTCATCTTGCTGTATCAATTTCCGTTTGCAAAGGCGCGGTTAAGCGAGTGCAATAAAGCATGCTTTCATTTGCCGAGCGTGAGCACCTTCGCTTTTTCAAATGCAAAGTTACTACAAAAGGGTACTTTGTCAGTTGATAAAATCTTCCAATCTTCGCTGGGATGCTTGTCATTTTCTTCCAAAATGCTTTTAACAAAGGAAAAAGCCTTGAAGATTGCAGGTAACAACGAGGTGGCAACGGTGACAAGGAAAGGCGATTTTGCCGCAAAAATGGGGTCATTCCGCTTCAAAAAAGAAGTCAGTATATCCCAAAAAGGAGTCATTATACCTCAAAAAGAGAAAAAAGTGTTCGTAACCATACTATAGTTTGTCCTTGGGGAGAGAGATGGCTCTCCGATCGATTATTCCAGGCATTGGAATCAACCATTCCAGGCATTGGAATCTGATATCCGAAAGAAGGGGATACTTTATTCCACGCCATGGAACAAGTTACTTCACCCCATGGAACAAAGTGTTCCACCCCGTGGAACAAACAAGAAGGTGCCACCTATTGTTCGCGATACTGCTTGGGTGACATGCCGAAGATGCGTTTGAAGGTGTGGGCAAAGGAACTGCTCTCCTCGAAGCCGCACTGACTTGCCACTTGCAGGATGGGGAGATCGAGGTGCTCTTTGAGCAACTTACTTGCTTTCTCCATCTGGATAGCCGACACGAAAGCCTTGGGCGTCTCTCCTGCCGCACTCTGCAAACGGCGACGGAAGGTCTGTGCACTCATATTCAGGTCGGATGCTATCTGCTCCACACTGATCTGCCCCGATGGCATCCTGTCGTTGACCACCTCCACCACTCGCATCAGGAACCTGCGATCCTCGTCAGGTACCTGTGGATCGTGGGGACGGTTCTGGTGATCACAGCCGCCTGTCGGCGACGGATCACCAGAACCGTCCCCATGATCCACCTTTGACACCTTGCGTAAGAGTTCTATCTCCCGCATCAACGCCTCCACATGCTCCTTCTCTTTCTGATGGACACGACGGATATACCACCAGCCGAGTACTACGAGCAGCAGGATAACGATGATGGCAAGCACGATAGTACGCTGATGGGCAGCACGCACCTCCTCGTTCTCTTGCAGTAACTGGTCGTTGTCGAACTCAGCATTATAGCGGGCAAGACTCTCCGCAGTGGACTGCTTATAGAGGGAGTCTTTCAACAAGTCGAAACGGTCGAGGGCTATCTTTGCCGAGTCGGGATTCAGTTTCCAATAACTCTCGTAAAGTCCTCTGTTTGAGTGTATTTCGTTATAGAGGTCACCCATCTTCGAGAAGAGCATAGCAGCCTCCTGATAATAAGGAATGGCTTCCTGCTGTCGCTCCTGACAAAGGAGTGACATTCCCAAGCGGTTGAGAGCGATGGCATAGGAGTGGTAGTCACCTGTTTGCTTGAGGACGGGGATGATCTTGCGATAGATGGTCTCTGCCTCCTGATAGCGATGAAGTCCCAGCAATGCCGATGCTTTCTGTGACAGACGGATACTTGCCTGTGGCTCACGTTTCAGTTGGGAGTCAATCTCATAGGCTTGTTCCGCATACGACAATGCTTTCTCGTCGTCACTCAGCGAATGGTATATCTCTGATGCCATCCCCATAATAACCGCTTTGCGAGCCGGGTTATTGACTTTTGCGGCATGTTCCAAAGCGCCAAGGATATATTGCTCAGCCTCCTTGGGTTGGTGACCAGCCATATAGATACCCGCCACGGTATTCATACTGGACGAGATACGGTCGTCGTCCCCACTCTTCATATCGATACGCAGACACTCCTTCGCATACTCTACGGCATGCTGGATATCTCCCATCCGCACATAGATACACCCAAGGATATTCAGACACCCAGCCTTGTCGTCGTTGTCGTAACGGAACAAGGGCAACGCTTTCTTACCATAACCTGCCGCCTGCTCGTATTGCTGCTGGTCGTAGTACCACTCAGCAGCCCAGTACCATACCTGCTGGCAAAGGGAGTCCTTAGGGACATTGCTATTAAACTGGATGCGCTCGTCGGTAAACTCCTCCTTGTCGAGCAACTGGAAAAACTGGTTGGCTTGCGCCACTTGGGGTTGTTGGTCAAACTGGCTCAATGCGGCAGTCACAGAGGCGACGGCAGAGAGCAGCAGGCAACTGATTGTCATCATTGTCGTAATTACGGTTTTAATATTCAAATGAACTTCCGCCTAAGAACTCCCTCAACAGGGAGGTTGGTGGAATCTGGTCTTCTGGGATGGGTTGGATATAGCGCAGGAATTTCAACAGACGATATGCCTCAGCATACTCCACGCAGTTCTCAGGCACCTGTTCCAGTACGGGAATCGCCTGCCCACGGATGACTGCAAGTTCAAAGAGCATGGCACTATTAAACATAGCGTCCGCATTCTCCTGATAAGGGAATATCCATTTGTTCTCACCACGCCGTACGGAAGGCCAACGGCGTATGGTCTCCTGTGCCGACACACCCCGATACTTATAATCACGGATAATACGACGTAACAGACGATTGTCTGTGGTGGGAATATAATTATGATTATCCAACAAGATTGTCGTTAGTGCCGAGGCATAGATGCGGAACTTCTGCTCTTCTGGAATCTGTGCCGTCAGTTCAGGGTTCAGGGCATGGATACCCTCCACCACTAATATCTCATTGCCTTTCAGTCGCAACTTCTTACCACTCCACTCACTCTGTCCTTTCTGGAAGTTATAATGGGGCAGTTCCACCTCTTCCCCTCGCAACAAGGCATTCATCTGCTCGTTCAACAAGGGGATATTCAAAGCGTGCAGGTGCTCATAGTCATAGTCACCCTTCTCGTCCCGAGGTGTCTGGTCACGGCTCACGAAATAGTCATCAAGGGAGATGCCCACTGGTTGGATGCCGTTGACGGCAAGTTGTACGGAGAGTCGCTTGCAGGTCGTCGTCTTACCGCTGCTCGACGGTCCTGCTATCAGCACCATCTTCACCTCCCTGCGAGAGGTTATCTCATCGGCTATCTGTGCTATTTTCTTCTCCTGCAGTGCCTCACTGACCTGTATGAGTTGTGGCGTGAAACCTTTTCTGATCGCCATGTTCAGGTCACCAACGGTACGCATACCCAAGATACCCTGCCAGCGATGATGCTCCTTGAAAATCTCAAACATCTTGTCCTGCTGCACCATCTCACCCAGTTTCGAGGGGTCACTAATCGTGGGGATGCGCAACAGCATGCCATCGTAATAAGGTTCCAGTCCGAAGAGGTATATCTGTGACGTGTTGGTGAGCATACTGCCGTAGTAGTAGTCCACATAGCCGTCAATATCATAATAGGTAGTATAGAGGTTGCCCATACCCTTCAACAGACGCACCTTAGAGAAGGACCTCGACTGCTGGAACATCTCTATTGCCTCCTCCGTCGTCGTCTCGTGGCGATGGATGGGATATGCCGCCGCGATGATCTCCTTCATACGGGCACGGATGGCATCTACGTCAGCAATGGTCACAGGACGGTCAAGGCGCAGGTCCACATAATAACCGTTCGACACAGGGATGTCAATGACCACCGTACAGTCGGGATAGATGTCGTGAGCCGCCTTGTTAAGCACGAAGAACAGACTGCGGGTATAGGCACGCAGTGCCGATGAATCGTGCATGTCGAGGAACTCCACCTCCTTGGGTTTATATACGCGGAAGTGCATTCCCTCCACCTTGTTATTCACCCTGGCACTGACAGGACCATACTCCATTTCAAGCCCTGTCTGAGAAAATATTTCAGAAAGTGTGCTTCCAATGCTCGTTTCTAAAGTTTTTTTAGTATTTTTGCAACGGATTAAGATTTTCTGTTCCATAACAACGATATTTTCAAAACGTTTGTACAAAGATACGAAGGATTTTCGAAAAACGAAAAGGAATTACGAATTTATAACATAATTATGTCTATTTGGATTATTTTCAAACTGCTGGGCTCGCTCGCCTTACTGATGTTCGGTATGAAGTCTATGAGTGAGGCATTACAGAAAATGGCAGGACCACAACTGCGCCACGTCCTTGGCGCCATGACCACTAATCGTTTTACTGGTATGCTGACAGGAACACTTGTTACGGCAAGTGTGCAGTCATCAACGGCGACTACCGTGATGACCGTCTCGTTCGTCAATGCGGGACTGCTTACCTTGGCACAGGCTATCTCAGTCATCATGGGTGCGAATATCGGTACCACGCTGACAGCATGGATCATGTCGGCTGGTATGTCGTTTGACATCACCAGTGCCGTCTACCCAGCCTTCTTCATGGGTATCATCTTGATATACCAGAAGAAATACCGTTATATCGGAGACTTCCTCTTCGGTCTGTCGTTCCTGCTATTAGGACTGGGCACCTTACGAATGACGGGGACGGAGATGCACCTGGGTGAGAACCAGGCGTTGCTCGACTTCTTTGCCTCTTTCGACCCCAACTCGTTCCTGACAACCCTCGTTTTCCTCGTCCTTGGTGGTGTACTGACGTTCTGCGTACAGTCATCGGCAGCGGTAATGGCTATCACGATGATACTCTGTTCGAGTGGGGCACTGCCCATCTATCAAGGTATCGCACTGGTGATGGGTGAGAACATCGGTACCACGGTGACCTCTAACCTTGCCGCCATGTCGGCAAACACACAGGCACGCCGTGCGGCTCTTGCCCACATGTTCTTCAACGTGTTCGGTGTCTTCTGGATATTGTTCGTATTTCGTCCTTTCATCGATATGGTGTGCGGCTGGGTTGGATACGATGTGAATATGCAGAAAGAGACCGTTGAGACAAGTGTTTTCCTTGCCAACTCCGCAAAACTAAGTTTCGTACTGGCAGCCTTCCATACCACGTTTAATGTCGCCAATACCTTCATCCTCATCTGGTTCATCCCACAAATAGAGAAACTGGTCTGCTGGGTCATCAAACCAAAGAAGGTCGACGAGGAGGAGGACTTCCGCCTGCATTTCATTACTGCTGGCTTCATGAAGACTCCGGAACTCTCGGTGCTGGAGGCACAGAAGGAGATACAGGCGTTCTCCGACCGTATGCAACGTATGTTCAACATGGTCCGTGACTTGCTCACACTCAGCAGCAGTGCCACAGCGAAGAAGAACAGCGCACAGGTGGGTGACTTCAACAAACTGTTTACGCGGATCGAGAAATACGAGGGTATCTCCGACAATATGGAACTGGAGATCGCCAAGTATCTCGACCAGGTTGGCGACGCCCACCTGAGTGACGACACGAAGGCGAAGATTCGTGCCATGCTCCGTGAGATTTCTGAGTTGGAGAGTATCGGTGATGCCAACTATAACATCGCACGCACCATCGCCCGTAAGTACCAAGGCAAGCAGGATCACTTCAGCGAGAAACAGTATGACCATATCCACCAGATGATGGAACTCACCGACGAGGCCCTTACACAGATGAACCGTCTGATGGCAGGACGTAAGGACTCCTACGATGTCAACCGCACTTTCAACATTGAGAACGAGATCAATAACTACCGTAACCAGTTGAAGTCACAAAACATCAATGATGTCAACAACCATGAGTACACCTATGCCGTGGGTACCATCTATATGGATATCATCAACGAATGTGAGAAGTTGGGCGACTATGTGGTGAACGTCGTAGAGGCTCGCATGGGTACACGACAGAAAGACTACTAAGACAACACAAAAATAGAATATAGACAAATGAACAAAAAGGCATTCTTATTAACCATTTTTTTGTCGACATTGGTGATGACACTGAAGGCACAGGTGACGACAGCCGGCATCAGCGGTATCGTTATGGCTGGCAATGAAGAAGCCATCGGTGCCACTATCACAGCAAAGCATACGCCATCGGGAACCATCTACCGTGGTGTGACGAATATCAACGGACGCTATACCATCAGTGGTATGCGTGCAGGCGGACCTTACGAGGTGGAAATCTCGTATATCGGTTTCCAGACCAAGACATTCACGGAACTGCAACTACAACTGGGACAAAACACCGTCATCGACGCCACCTTGTCGGAAGGCAGTGAGATGCTTGCCGAGGTCGAGGTGGTGGCGAAGAAGAACAACACCATGCGCTCCGACCGCTCGGGAGCCGTCACCAACCTGAACGCTGCTGCCATGTCGGTCATTCCTACTGTTGGGCGCAGCATGACAGACCTCATGAAACTGACACCACAGAGTTCATCGGCAAGTGGCTTGGCTATCGGTGGTGGTAATTTCCGCCAGTCGAGCGTCACCATCGACGGTGCGTCGTTCAATAACGCCTTCGGTCTGGGTGCCTCACCCCTGCCAGGCGGTGGCACACCAATCTCCTTGGATGCCATCGAGCAGATGACTGTCAGTATTACACCCTATGACGTGCGCCAGAGCGGTTTTACTGGTGGTGGCATCAATGCCGTCACCAGAAGTGGTACTAATGAGTTCAAGGGAAGTGTCTATACCTATATCACCAGCACCAGCCTGCAAGGCTCACGCGTGGGAGATGCTACCCTCACCATCGACAATGGGCATAACGACACCTATGGACTGACCTTCGGCGGTCCTATCATCAAGGACAAACTCTTCTTCTTCGTTAATGGAGAGATAGAGGATAACGTCACCACGGGTCCCGCCGCTCGTGCCGGTAATGGTGCGACACCGTATACGGTTACCAACCGCCGTCCACAGATTGAGGAACTGGAGAGTCTCTCTTCTTATATGGAGAAGACCTACGGACTCACGACAGGTCCTTGGCAAGGTTATAATGTAAAGACTCCTGCCTTCCGTATCTTGGCACGTCTCGACTGGAACATTAATGATAACCATAAGTTCAATGTCCGTTTCACCAAGTCCAACCGCAAGGTATCTAACAATGCCTCTGCCTCACGCTCCATCGGCAGCAACCAAGCAACGGCGATCTATGGCGGTAACCAGAACAGTTATGGTAGTCTGACGAACTACGGCATGAACTCTTTGTCGAGCCGCTACTTTTCCGAATACCGCTTCACCTCTGTTGCCGCTGAGTTGAACAGCAAGTTCGGTAAGTTCCATAACACCCTGCGTGGCACTTACTCTTTCCAAGACCAGCCACGCTCTACCGAGTATAACGATGCAGCCCCCGTCGTCGAGATTGTTATGAATGACGGACAGGACCACTATCCCTCATGGGCGATGCTTGGAGATGTCTTCACATACGGCAACCTCGCACAGACAAAGACTACCGTCATCACCGACGAGGCGAATGTCACCCTCGGCAAGCACAACCTGTTTGCCGGTATCCAGTTTGAACATAACTATGCCGCCAACGGCTATGCACAGGCTGCCGCAGGCTACTATGCCTTCGAGGCAACTCCCGAGGAGGCAAGCACAGGCAACTGGGGAGCCGTTTTCGGCCGCCAGCCCCGTGTGTTCGGCATCACATACGGCAACAACGATGCCCATTCCATGTTCATCTCCGACATGAAGACCAACCAGTGGTCGTTTTACATACAAGACAACGTCAGTTGGTCGGAGCGTTTCCGCACTTCTTTCGGTGTGCGCTTCGAACTGCCCACCTACCCCTCGTTGGACAACAACTTCAACAAGGACTATTATGATATCGACTTTGGCGGTAAGCACTTCCGCACCGATAATGTACCCTCGGCAAGTGTCAGTTTCTCACCACGTGTTGGTTTCAACTGGGATATCACGGGCGACCGTAAGTACATCCTCCGCGGCGGTACTGGTCTCTTTGTAGGACGCATGCCTTTCGTATGGCTCGTCTCCTCCGTCGGCAACTCAGGAATGGGACAGACCTCTTATGTGGCAACTCTTGCCAACGGCAAGAAAATGCCCACTTTCACCATGAGTCAGGCAGATATGCTACAGCAGATTGGAGCCACCAGCCAGACTACAGTGCCCACCAGTCCTACCATCCTCAGTGACGACCTCCGCATGCCAAAGACATGGAAGGCGTCTCTTGCCTTCGATGCCAAACTGCCCGGAGATATTGACTTCACATTAGAGGGTATCTTCAACAAAGACCTCAACCCCGTTGTCGTCTCTAATGCCGATATCTATTGGGACGGTGCCTCTACCGTCGACCTCGGTCATGGCGACGTGCGCCATAAGATGTCATACTACGACGCAGGGCACTCCGCCTACGTCTTAGAGAACGCTGGTTCCAAGGCATATTATATGTCACTGACCGCCCTGTTACGCAAGTCTTTCGACTTCGGCTTAGACCTCTCTGCCTCCTACACCCTCTCCAAGGCAAAGTCCTATACCGAGGGGATTGGCGACCAGGTATCATCCGCCTATAACAACTACCGTAATTCCGTCCATGCCGTCAATGACAAGGAGACTGGCTATGCCACCTATGTGGCACCCAACCGTCTGCTGCTCTCCGCCAGTTACAAACTCAAGGAATCTAAGAATGCTACCTCCACATTCAGTCTGATATACGATGGTTATCAGTACGGCTACTTAGGTAACTACTCCTACAGCCGCTACTCCTATATCTTCAGTAATAATATCAATAGCGATCCCTCCGCCCCCGGCAACTTGCTCTATATCCCTGCCTCCCGTGAGGAACTCAACGGCTGGAACTTCACTGACAATGGTTCCGTGGACGGTCAGACCTATACTGCCGACATGCAGCGCGACGACTTCTGGACATTCATCAACCAGGATGACTACCTGAAGAACCGTAAAGGACAGTACACCGAGCGTGGTGGTGCCAAGATGCCATGGCATCATCAACTGGACTTCAAATATACCCGTGACATGAGCCTCAACTGGGGTAAGACAAAGCACACCCTGCAGTTAGGCATCGACATCCTCAACCTACCAAACTTCCTTTGCAAGGACTGGGGACTCTTCAAACAGATCACGGGTAATGACCTGCTGACCTTCAGAGACGGAAAGTACACCTATAATACGGTGAATGGTGCCCGCCATCTAAGCACTTCCCAGAATTTCCAGAGCGCAGCCTCCACCTACCAGATTATGTTTACGATCCGATATCTCTTCAATTAACCGGAAAGAGAGTTTCTCCCACATATTATAATCCCCAAGAACGGCATTGTTCCTGGGGATTTATTTAAAATTTCCATCTGATCTGTACATCCATATCTGCCATGGAGGAATGATTGATCTCTTGCAAATCACTGCTAATCTTAGAACGGTCAAAATAGTTGGTGACTCCTAACTTGGCTATCAGCAGGAGGTGTCTCCCCATATCGGCACGAGCCATGAAAGCATATCGGATACCTTTGCCGTAAAGCATAAGGGATGAGAAGTTGTAGAGGACAGAACGCTCATATAGATAGAGGCGACTTTCGTAATTGTCTGTATGAAAATAAGCAAAATTAGTTGAAAACTGAAACCTCTGCCATGAGTAGGTAACCTGCTCTGTAAGCATAAAGCCCTTGTCATGATCCTTATAAGTAACATCAATACCATCGAACTGGGACTGTAGGGAAAGACCGATAGGAGAGTCATAAATAAGACGTAACCGCACCCGATGCTCGATGCGGTTGAGAAGCATCGTTTTCTCTGGATTGTCCTTTTGGCGGATATGTAGTCGATAACGACCCTCCAGTCGCCATCTATTATTAAATAATGTACGCGCGAATATCATAGTATCAAAAGCATCACTGGGGAGACTTACCTGATACCTTTTCCACGTGAAATGAGCATAATCAACATACCAGTTAATAGTGAGTTTCGGTGTTGGCTGCCATATAAGTCCTAAATAGACACCATGCTCATTCTGTATACTGGAGCCTTCGCAAAAACTTAGTGCATGGAGAGCCGTGTATTTCTTATCATAGTAACGGTGAAGCAGCATGAGTTTCAAAGGGTGATATGGCGTGAAACTGAATTGGTGGATGGTAGCAAGGGCTCCTTCCCGATTAAATGCTGTCTCACCTGAAAAGGAAAACCTTGCGTTAGTATAGCCATAGTCCATACTCATATTCAGAAAGTCTTTTCCCTCAGCAGCATAGCGGCGATAGGGAGTATTCTCCTTTTGTGGTGTTAGACGTCTGTCAAGATGGGTATAGAGTATATTCGTATGGATAAAGAGACTTCCTTTACGCCATCCGATACTTCCTCCTAAATCTGTCTCATGAGTATTGTTTTTCTTACTCATCTCAGTTGGGGTACGGTGATCATTGCTATAATAGAGCGTCCGTGCCGTACTATCTTTGTTGAGCGTCGCATCCAAGGGTCTATATGAAGCGAAGGCTGTTAGTTGCCAGTGATGGTGCAGTCGGATAGTGGCTGCGATACCTCGCATATAACCTTTAGTAGATGGAGAGGAATGAGGGCGCAGTGTCGCCGTAGAACGTCCTAATGATTCGAGTGTGGATAGTTTTCCTAAGTAAAAACCACCATTCATGATAAGTCCCATACCTTGCTGTACCCGATACATTCCTATGCAAAGATTATCGATGCGGCCAATGTCCTTTAGTTGGAAGTAATAGGAATAATGGTCATAGCCCCATCTGTTCCTGTCGGCGAAGAATGGCTCACCAGCGTTATTTGCTCCTGTTACTCCGAGTTTCACACGGTTTTGGTAAGTCAGTTGATAACGAAAGGAATGCTGATAGCGAGAACCTAAGTAGCCCTCCCGAAAACCCTTTCGGGTATAGAAGGGAATCTTCCCCGTTGCCAATATTTGATGCTTTCCGTGTCGGAATACTGAATCTATCCGTAATCGGTTGTCGCTCTTCATAGGTTCACCTATATAGACAAAAAACCTCAGTAATTGTCTACGCGCCGCATCCAACGAGGATATCATCTGCAATTCCCCAATGGAACGGATAGCACCATAGCGATGGATATATGCCAATAGTTCTTCTATTTGTTGAGCCGTGAGGAAGGGCAACTGCTCCAATTCCTCCCGTTTAGCCTGATTCAGATTGATAGGATGAACTGCCTGTTCTGATAACTCATCATAGGCATCCGCCAGGGCAGACCCTGCTTCCTCTGAATCTGCCCACTGACGGAGTGCTTCCTCCCAGTCTGCCATATCTTGAGCAGAACACGTTAGGGAAGATACTGTAATGAATAATAATAAAACTCTTAATTTCATGGTGCAAAGTTACAACATTTATCAGGTTGCATCACTTACGAAATGTTCCAAAAACATTAACTTTTGTTCCATACTCTTGAAAAACCGCTGTTTTTGTAATAATAAATGTTAAAATGGGGGAAATGTCCCTCATGATACATCTGGCAAAGAACTTGTAACTTATGGAATATATAAATCCATACAAATGGCTTACCTTTGCATCCGTTATCAATCTTTTATCTGAAAATTATGAAACTAAGAAGAACCGCTCTTTTAGTTTATTCATTCGTTATCGGACTGAACGTTACCGCACAGTCTGCTGTGAACATGAAATTTGGCAAACCTACCAAGGAGGAGTTACAGATGACTACCTACGCGGAGGACAGCACTGCCGAAGCCGTGGTGCTCTGTCGACTGACTGATGTCAATTTCTCTATCCAACAGAACGGCTATCTGGTGGACTACCATGAGAAGATACGTATCAAAGTGCTGAAACCCGAGGGGACACGATGGGCTAACATGACGATTCCATACTACAAAATTGACACTGATAAGAATAAAATGAGAGCATCGAAGTTCTCGCTGATGACAGGAGACATGAGTGGTAACTTCATACAGGGGGCTCGTTCATTGATAACGCTCTGGGGAATTTCAGTGATGAGGATGTAGAGGACCTGAAGGTGATTGCCTATAACTTGGAGGGCAACAAGACCGTGAAGTCATCACTGAACAAGAAAACGGTGGTGAAGGAGCAGGTAGACGAACAGCAGTACCAATTACGCTTCACGGTACCTAATATGAACGTGTGGAACGTGAACGACTACTATGCAGGTATCATCATGGAACTGAAGAGTTTCAGTCTGCAGAACACGATGATGATGGACTGTATCAAGTCGTGGGAACAGATAGACCAGATACTGCTGGACGACGAAGACTTGGGAAAGCAACTGAGTCACCATAGTCCATTGCGTCAGGAACTGGAGAATGCGAAGGTGACGGACATCACCAGTCAAAAAGAAAGGGCTGAGGCTGTCTGCAAACTGGTGATGGACCATGTGAAATGGAACGAGAAATATGCACTATGGCCTCGCAGTACCAGTGAGACATTAAAGGAGGGAAGCGGCTCGAATGCCGATATCAATATGCTACTCATCCAGTCGCTGAGAGACGCGGGATTGGATGCGTCACCGATAGTGCTACGTTCCCGTGACAAGGGATTATTACCCCATAACTTCCCCTCGTTACGCAAACTCACCACTTATATCATCGCAGTAAACACTGATAGTTCGAATGTATATATTGATGCTTCAATGGGCGGAAAGGTTAATCTGCTACCAGCCTCGCTGATCGTAGAGCGTGCCCGTATGGTGCAGAGTGGGAAGAAGAGTCACTGGGTGAACTTGCGGAACGTTCAGAAGAGTTCCCGATAAACTGCTAATACTTGTCCTGCTACATCAGTGCCGCGGAAACGCTCGATGTATTGTTGGCTAAGACGGATACGCTCGTCTCTGCCGTCGGCTCCCTCCAGTACAGAAAGGAGGGCTGCCGCCATGCCTTCAACATCGTCAGGGTCGACATAGAGACAGGAGGGACCTCCTGCTTCCTCCAGACAGGAACCGGTACAGGCAACAACGGGAAGCCCTGCGGCAATGGCTTCAATGATGGGGATACCGAAACCTTCGTAACGGGAGGGATAGACAAATGCCTCAGCAAGACTATAGATAACGGCAAGGTCGGCGTCAGGTACACCACTCAACAGGTGGAGACGGTTACTCTGGGGTAATGTCTGTGCGTACTTGGTCTGTCTGCCGACAGCCACCAGATGGATATCGGAGGGCAGCAGAGACAGTGCGTCGACGGCAAGACGGAGATTCTTACGGTGCTCGATGGTACCGACGTTCAGGATGAAACGCTCAGGGAGAAGGTAACGCTGACGTACCTCCTGCTGTTGGTCGGGGGTGACTGCGGTAGAGAAACGGGGTGCATAACTCTGATAGACAAGACGGATGCGCTCGTCGGAGATATGTCCATACTCCATGATATCCTGTTTGGTACGCTCACTGATGGCAATGATACGGTCAGCCTCCTTAATGGTCTGATGGAACTTCCACGCATAGAGTTTTGTGTCTATCCAGTGATAGTATTCGGGATGACGCAGGAAAATGAGGTCGTGGATGGTTACCACACTTCGGATACCACTCTTTCGGATACCGATAGGCAATTCACCAGATAAACCGTGATACAATTGGATACCGTCTCGTCTCAGATCGTTGACGATACCGTAGGTACGCCAGAGGGTAGAATTGAAGGATTGAAGAATGGAAGTAATCGTCGCAAGACGCTTTGCTTGCAAAGAATTGAAGGATGGATAGCGGAACTGGGCACCCTCGATGATTTGTTGACGCAAGTCGTCCCTGCCCTTGTCGGGGGCATAAAGGAGGTACTCCATATCGGTGTCACTCCGACGGATGAGGTCGTTGACGAGGGTACGCCCATAACTGCCGAGACCTGTCCCGTTGCGTACGATTCGTTTTGCGTCAAAACCGATAATCATTGGTTAACAGTTAGCGATGTGATACCCTCCAACACCAGTTGTCCTACACGGGTAGCATCCTCGTCGCTCAACTCATAATAGAGGGGCAGACGCACGAGACAGTCACCATAATGGTCGCAATGAACCAGCGGTTCACCTTTGAACTGGTCTTTATAGTAAGCACTGGAGTGCAATGGCAGGTAGTGGAAGGTGGTCTGTATGTCGTGTTCCTTGAGGAATGCCATCAGTTGGGTGCGGAACTCCAAGGAGGGGCACACGAGGTAATACATGTGACCGTTATTAGTGGCATAGGAAGGAATGTCCGGCAACTGGATACCCTGTGGCTCGACTTTGCCACGCAGGATGCAGTCGTAAATATTCCAGATACGGATGCGCTTACCCTGTATGTCCTCCAACTGCTCCAGTTGTGCCCACAAGAAGGCAGCATTGAACTCGGAGGGAAGGAATGACGAGCCAATGTCACACCACCCGTATTTGTTGACCATTCCCCGATAGAACTCAGCACGGTTGGTACCCTTCTCCCAGATAATCTCGGAGCGACGGACGAAACGCTCATCGTTAACGACGAGCATACCACCCTCGCCACAATTAATATTCTTTGTCTCATGGAAGGAGAAAGCCCCCAGATGACCAATACCGCCCAAGGGACGACCCTTGTAGAAGGAGTCAATGGAATGCGCCGCGTCCTCAACGACGAGGAGGTGATGCTCCTCTGCCAGTGCCATGATGGCATCCATGTCACAGGCAACACCTGCATAATGCACGACGACAATGACCTTGGTATGCTCGTTGATAAGTGGACGGATGGTGTCGACAGTGATATTGGGGTTGTCGGCACTACTGTCGGCAAACACCACCTTGGCACCCTCGCGCAGAAAAGCGATGGCTGACGACACAAAGGTATAGGAAGGCACAATCACCTCGTCGCCAGGGTGTAAGTCGCATAGCATGGCACACATCTCCAAGGCATCCGTACCCGAGGTACACAACAGACATTTCCTAAAGCCGTAACGCTTCTCGAAGAACGCATGACAACGTTTGGTGAAATCACCATTTCCCGACATGGTCATGGAACCACACACCTCTTTTATATAGTCCAATTCACGACCAGAACAATAGGGTTTATTAAAAGGAATCATCGTCTTATAGCAATTATTTTTGCAAAGTTACGAAATATTTCGTACTTTTGCAAACAGAATATGAAAAAAGACACTTTAGGCGAAGTTTTACGTTTCGGTATCGTGGGGGCTATCTCCACGGCATTACACTATGGCATCTACTGGGTGCTGCAACACTGGATGAACGTGAATATCGCCTATACGATTGGGTACGGACTAAGTTTTCTGGTGAACTATTACCTGACAGCCCATTTCACTTTCCACGAGAAAGCGACCAAGCGCAATGGTGTCGGTTTCGGAGGTGCCCACCTGTTTAACTACTGCCTACAGATAGTCCTCCTGAACTTCTGGTTGTGGATCGGTCTGAGCAAAGAGATAGCCCCCTTAGGCGTCTATGCCATTGCCGTTCCCACCAATTTCCTCCTTGTCCGTTTCGTCTTCAAGCATTTTAAACATGATGAATAAATTTCGTGAATTCTTTTCAAAACCGTTCTTCAGTGACTACCGTACACTGTTCGGATTATGGATGATACTGCCCTTTGCCATGTGGCTGACAAAGATGACACGTGCCAACAACTACGACATCTATCGGGGCTCGTTTTGGAATGCTGTGAGAGGATGGAACCTCTATATACTCAACCCTGAGGAGTATGCAGACTGCCACCATTATGGTCCGCTGTTCTCCCTTTTGTTTGCCCCTTTCGCCATTGGTCCTAAGTGGATAGGACTATTGCTATGGGGTATCGCACTGACCCTGTTCCTCTATTGGGCTATCCGCAAGTCGCAGTTCACGAAATACCAACAGGTGTTCATCCTGTGGTTTTGTGCCCATGAGATGCTGACGGCACTCTTCATGCAACAATTCAATATTGCCATTGCCGCCACTATATTGCTTGCCTACTATCTCATTGAGAAAGAGAAAGATTTCTGGGCGGCATTCTTTATCATGCTGGGTACCTTTGTCAAGGCATACAGCATCGTGGGCTTGGCGTTTTTCTTCTTCTCCAAGCACAAAGGCAAGTTGATTGGCTCATTGCTATTCTGGGCGGTCGTGATGTTTGTGGCACCCATGCCATTCTTCCATGGTTGGGACTATATCGTGAGCCAGTATCATAATTGGTATATCTCACTGGTAGAAAAGAACGCGCAGAATGCAGGGTCCATCATGCAGAACATCTCTCTGCTAGGCATGGTACACCGCGTCACGGGCTTACAATTCAACAACCTATGGCTTATCCTGCCTGGTATGCTGCTGTTTGCCTTACCTTATCTGCGCATCGGACAATACAAGAATGTGGCGTTCCGTCAGACCTTACTTGCCTCTGTGATGATGTTCATCATTCTCTTCTCGACAGGCAGTGAGTCCAGTGGCTACATCACCCCCTTCATCGGCATCGTTATCTGGTACACGGCAGCCCCTTGGCAGCGTACAGGCTGGGACATCTTCCTATTGGTGTTCGCTTTCATCCTGTCGAGCATGTCACCCAGCGACCTCTTCCCAGCCTATCTGCGTAAGGAGTTCGTACAGCCATACGCCCTGAAGGCATTACCCGTCACCATCATCTGGCTGAAACTTTGCTATGAGATGCTGACGAAAGACTACCGGGAGGTGAGAGGTGAGAGTTGAGAGTTGAAAGATTAGAGATATATGGAAATATCAGTTATCAGTCCATGCTATGGAGCCCCTACCCTGTTGGAAGAGTTGGTGAGGCAGATAGAGGAAACGGTGAGTAAGTTGACCTCCGACTATGAGATTATCCTGGTGGAAGACCATAGTCCCGACAACAGTCGTGAGATTATCACGGAGATCTGTCGGAAGAACAAACGGGTGAAGGGCGTCTTCCTGAGTCGTAACTTCGGACAGCAGTATGCGTTGAACGCAGGCTTCGACCTGTCGACAGGTGACTATGTGGTGACCCTCGACTGTGACTTGCAGAACCCGCCCGCCCAGATCAAAGACCTCTACGAGAAGATACAGGAGGGCTACGACATCGTGTTCGCCAGTCGGCAGAACCGTCCTGACAATTTCTTCATGACACAAGGGTCGCATCTCTTCAACAAACTGATGGGTTTCCTGACAGACACCAAGCAGGACGAGTCGCTCGCTGAGTTCGCCATCTATCGCCGTAAGGTGATTGACGCGATGGCACAGATGGGTGACTATCGCCGCTACTACCCGTTGATGAACCAGTGGGTGGGTTTCAAGACGGCAAAGGTATTCGTCAACCATGACGAGCGGACAGACGGCAAGGAGTCGTCATACTCCATGCGCAAGCGTATCGAGCTCGCCGTGACGACAGCGGTATCCTTCAGTACCAAGTCGTTGCGACTGATTGTCTACTTCGGTGTCGTCATCACCCTCCTTGCCATTATCGCCGCCCTGGGACTCGTCATCAAGACCATAGTGAGGGACACACCCGTCAACGGTTGGGTGACACTGTTCGTCTCCATGTGGTTCATCGCCGGCATCATGATTTCTGTCATGGGCATCATCGCTGTGTATATCGGTAGCATCTTCGACGAGGTGAAGCACCGTCCTTCATATATCATTGACGAAAAACTGAATTTCGAATGACTAAAAAAATCTTCTCGAATAAGTATTTCTGGTGGGGCTTAGGACTACTGGTCGTCCTCATCGCCACCTCTGTGGAGGTGTTCCGCGGACGTAACACCAACTATTTCGACTACCAGGACTCCACCCGTATGTTTTGGGAGGGACTCTCGCCCTATAACCTGGAATATGCCCAGGCACATCAGATCTATTTCCTCTACTCCCCCGTGTTCAGCGTCCTCTTCGCCCCTATTTTCTACCTGCCGTGGTGGTTGGGACCCTATGTGTGGAACATCGGCAACTACACCCTGTTCTCACTAGCCATCAAATGGTTGCCGCAACAACTTGACAAGTATAAGCTGTATATCTTCGTATTCCTATTGTCAGTGGTGCTGCAAACCGTCTTCTGCTACCAGCATAATATCATTGTCGCCTATATCTACCTCTTCGCCTTTATCCTGCTGGAGCGAGGCAAGGGCTTCTGGGCGGTGTTCCTCATCATGCTCTCTGCCACGACGAAGATCTACGGGGCTGCCGAGCTTGCCATCCTGTTCTGCTATCCGAAGACCCTTCGTAACTTCGGCTATGCCATCCTCTGTGGAGCCTTCTTCCTGCTATTGCCCGCTGTCAACACCAACTTCGACAATGTCTTCGTGCTCTATCAGCAGATGTTCGACATGATAGCCGCCCATCACAGCGACTCCGACTATATCGGCATCCTCTTTGCCGTAGGTCTCAAACCCTTCCTGCTGCCCAACTACCGTCTGGTGCAGGTCGTGGTATTAGCGATGCTGGCAGTACTCTTCTTCTGGCGGTACAAAAGATGGAGTGATTTCCGCTTCCGTGTACAGGCTCTGGGCGTATTGAGCGGTTTTATGATCCTCTTCAGCGACTGTCCGGAGACCCACACCTATATCATCTGTCTGCCTTTCTACGTCATGGCATTCTGGTTGCAGCCCCAGCGCAACTGGATAGACTGGACCCTGTTCTGGTCGCTGGTCGTCAACTACATGATTCTCCCAACGGACGTGCTCTGTCCCGCATGGTTGCATAACTTCATCCACCGCACCTTCTGGCTGGATGTCTATACCTATTTCTTCTGCTGGCTCAGAATGATCTGGTGGGCAGTGGGACCTGACAGATGTCTGATGGATGATGTAAGATGTGAGAAGGTTGAGTTAAAAGTTATACTGCCTTTGCTGATGCTGTTGCTGCCATTAGGCACACAGGCACAGTCAAAATCGAACCTGCGTATCTTAAAAGTGAAAGGTGTCACTTACAAGATGCGACTTGTCGAGGGCGGTCGTTTTATGATGGGAGCCTTACCACAGGACACCCTTGCCGATGCTGACGAGGTGCGCCACCAAGAAACGGTCGGTGACTACTATATCGGAGAGACTGAGGTGACCCAAGCCCTGTGGGAAGTAGTGATGCACAAGAACCGCTCCAAGCAGAAAGGTGCCGATATGCCTGTGGAATATGTGACCTACGAGCAGATCCAGGAATTCATCGCACGACTCAACAAAATGAGTGGCAGGCATTTCCGACTGCCGACAGAGGCAGAATGGGAATATGCCGCACGAGGAGGACGCCAATCGAAAGGTTATCTCTATGCTGGCAGCGACCACCCCGATGAGGTCGCTTATACGCTGACCAACGACTTTGACGACCACCATAAGCCCGTAGGACAACTCAAGCCCAACGAGTTAGGACTTTACGATATGTCGGGTAATGTGTGGGAATTTTGCCAGGACTGGTATCGTAAGACACCAACGAGCAAGCCCTCTAGCAGTTTCCATGTAATGCGTGGAGGATCCTATGACTGTGACATACGCTACAGCAGAGTGACTAATCGCTTCATGTACGACCAGCGCCGTCGTCGCATGGAAGTAGGGTTCAGACTGGTGATGGATGTCAAATAACCTATTTATTCATATACTCTGGGAATGTAAGTGACCAGCGAGATTTT
This sequence comes from Prevotella sp. UBA2755, assembly GCA_002353225.1. GTDB lineage: Bacteria > Bacteroidota > Bacteroidia > Bacteroidales > Bacteroidaceae > Prevotella. The sequence goes on from DEJF01000027.1 coordinate 86,975, forward strand.
TTCCATCGTTTGCAGAGTGTCTCGTAGTCGGCAAGTTTCTTATAACGCAACGTTTTCTGTAACCAAGGACGTCTGACTTTCTCCTTGACGAAATTGCCATATAGCTCAAACTCCGAGAAACCCGCATGACTATGACGGTCATAGTTCTCAAGGATGGTCTTGACCCACGCCTCGCCCCCTAATGTCTGATGTAACACCTCCAGCTGCTCCTTGTCAAACAACATCTTATGGTCGACATACGACAGGGTATCCAGAGGCAGGTCAGGTATCAGGCGATGGATATTGTCATAGTAAGGCTGGTGCTCCTCATAACTCATATAGAAGACCGTCTTATTCTCTTTCGTCAAGAACACATGCGGATGAATCAGCACATGGTCGGCGTCAATACAAAGATAATGCTGACAAGTACCTACCTTACCGCTTAATTTTACCAGTTGCTGAAACAACCAGCCGCTGCGGTCCCTGACCTCACCCTTCTCGCTGATATACTGGATATCCAACTCCTTAGGACTGAATCCGAAGATAGTGGTCTCGTCGACGAACTGCAGACGGTGCTCCTTACAGAAGTCCAGGATCTCCTGCTGGGCTGGTGCCACGATATAGATCTCCTGGATAGGATGAGCCACACATTTCCTGACTCCCTCCAGACAAAGGGGCAGGATATGAAGGTCTTTGGCAATGATGGGTATCACCACGTCAATGGGTTCCTTGGAAGGTTGCAAGTCAGGAAACCTCCACCATGAGAACAAACGGTATCTTATCTTACGGAGCTGGGACATATCTACACCATATTCTGAAACCAATAAGCAAACAGTTTGAAGCCCTCCTCTGTCATTTGTGACGCGTCGGCAGTATCCATGCGATAAAGGGGGATGTCGCGATACATGGCTGCTACTAAGGAGAAGGTGCTTGGAGGACCTATCACATAATCACACTCAGAGAGCATAAACAAGTCTTCGGGAGCACTGCCCTGGAGATGATGGATGACCACCTGAGGACAATGTTGTTGGAAGTCTGTCGCAGACACCTCCGGGTCGTTCGTAGAGAGGTAGACATGAACTTTCTGGTCTGGATGCATCTCCGCAAACCTGTTGATATGTGCCACATAGACATCATTGTCGAAATAGTATTGTCCGTCACGCCATTGAGCATAGTCGCCACGACGGATATGGACACCCAGTCGAAGAGTTGAAAGTTGAGCATTGAGCGTTGAGCGTTTTTCCATCTCCTGCATTTTCGATTTTACAGGAGCGGTATATTGCTCATCCAATGTGAATAAATCAACTATTTCATCGCGATACTTCAAGAAGAGGTCGTAGTAACGTACGAACCATCCGCTGACCACGATATGGCGATGTTTCAGCATTTTACGCTCCAAAGCCTCACGGTCACAGTTCTTATATTTGAAACTGGCTGTAGGAAGAATTCTGAGGGCTGCAAGATATTTCGCCAACAGATACCAGCCAAAGCCCGTCAGATTCGTGTGACAGATCTTGAAATACTGGTACTTATAACTAAAGCGCATGGAGATGACCTTACGTCCATGCTCCCTGCCCCACGCATATACATGGGCATACTGCAACAGGTTGTTGCACATCTGGGCTTTATCTCTGGCAAATATCATAGCGATGAATTAGTGATATCAAAGTATCTCTTAAGGACCAACAGAGAGATGAGTCTCTCACGCTTCTTATCTTGAAACTGAGCGACATACTCATGGGCATGTCGAATAATCGCCTCCGCTTCCTCAGGATGCTGGATATAGTAGGTCAACCGTTCCTCCAGATCAGAGAAGTCAGGCTTCACCTCAATATAATGGTAATTGGGAATCAGTGTCCCCTCCATAAACCATGTCTCGCACGTCAGACGAGGAGTCACGGCAATCGAGTTGGAAGACATCACCCACTTGAGATTCGAGGCAACATCATTCCCCTCAAGAGACATCACAAACTTATAGTCGAGATGCTCCCCTATCGTCAGTTTCTCCTTCTGCCATTCGGGATGACCTTCTATATAGTCGATAGAAGCGGCATCAATAAGTGGGTGACCATACCAACGGTTCATGAAGACGACTCTGTTAGGTTTCACATTACCATCCTTGGGATTCCCCACATCACCACGGAAGATGGCTACATCACGCTTGTCACGCCATGCCTTTGAGTCGTTGACAAACAGGAAATGACGAACCTTGTTAAGATTCAGCACTACAGAGCAATGGTTATTATCTCCAATGGGACGGCTTTTCAGGATTGTAGGAACCGACTGTAAGTCTGCCACATCACCAGCCTTCAGAACCCAACGATAATGCCGGTCAAAGTACCTTGCCGTATCCATCGCGTCAAAATAGTAAACTTTCGGCTGAATGACTGGCTGGTCTTTGATACTGACCGCCTGCCTGATGAAATCCTCACGATTATATGGTGTCTCAGGAGTCAGTTTACAATAATAGTCCACCCTCCGCAGGATATCCTCACGGTCATTACGTTTCTCCAACTGTAATAACTCTCTCCTTAGCAAACGACGTGAGAGCCATGACGGTATACATTGCCGCATATAGGCTTTAGCAAAGAACTTCATCTTGCTGTTCTTTCCACTATGCAGCATATAGTATATCTTTCGTTTATTCGTCATATCCTATCTTATGACTGCAAAATTAGTGTTTTTCTGTCAATTCGGCAAAAATTGACCTAATTATTTGCTTATTCACTATGAATTAGTTACCTTTGTGGCACATAAAACCATTTGCTGATGAAAATCCTATACTACCTCCTGATGGCTGTGTGCTATCCTATATCATTACTGCCGTTTTGGATACACTATCTCTTCGCTGACCTGCTTTATGTCCTGATCTATCATGTGGGAAGATATCGTGTGAAGGTAGTTCGGAAGAATCTTGCCAGTGCCTTCCCAGAGAAACAAGAGGCAGAATTACGCGCTATCGAACGGGATTTCTACCAGTGGTTCTGTGACTATATCGTAGAGGGTATGAAACTGCTGACTATCAGCAAGAAGAATATCAAGAAACGAATGGTGTTCAAGGGAGTAGAGCGATTGGAACAGTGTTTCGAGGAAGGACAGTCCGTCGGACTCTATCTGGGGCATTATTGCAACTGGGAATGGATTACCTCATTGCCTTTATCACTGACTGGCAGAGCACAATGCGCACAAATCTATCACCCTATTGAGAACAAGGGTGTCGACCAACTATATCTGCGCTTACGTCAGCGGATGGGTTCTGTCTGCATCCCGATGGCTGATACCCTCCGCAAGATCTTAGAGTTCAAGCAGGCAGGACAACTCTTTATCATTGGCTATATCTCCGACCAGAAACCTAACTGGATTAATATCCATCACTGGGTAGATTTCCTGAACCACGATACACCCGTACTGACTGGTGCCGAGCGTATCATGCGGAAATTCAACCATGCCGTGTTCTATGTCGATGAGCGCCGCATCCGTAGAGGCTACTATGAGGCGGAGTTCAAACTGATGACCAAGGAGCCTCAACAGTTGGAAGAATACCAACTGACAGATATCTACTACCAGATGTTAGAGGAGAATATCCGCCGGGCACCCGCCTATTGGCTGTGGAGTCATAACCGCTGGAGTCGCACACGAGAGGAGTTCGACAGGCGCTTTGAAGTTATCAATGGGAAGGTTGTCAGTAAATACACTGAATTTACTGAGTAAATACACTGAATTTAGTTAGTAAA
>DEJF01000027.1:90794-123395 GCA_002353225.1 Prevotella sp. UBA2755
ACTGTGAACTATGAACTGTGGACTGTGAACTATCAAGAAGGTTGTGTTGCATGAGCGAATCCTGCAATGAGTAGAGTCCCTTGGTCTTCTGTCCATCAAACTGGAGTACGTGTCCATGTTTCACATACTGGTAGACACCATTCAGGTAGTTGACCGCCCAAGTATCCTCCTTGGGAGTATTCAACACATCGATGCCAAAGCCAAAATAAGGTTTGGAGTAACCCAGTTTCCCTAAGACAGTAGGCAGGATGTCAATCTGCTGGGCTATCTTGTCCTGTATCTCACCCACTGGATTGCTGGGGTCATAAATGATAATAGGTGAGCAGAAACCTCCTAAGTCGGTCTGGTACTCGGCATGGTCACTCATATTGGTATGGTCGCTGGTCAAGACAAAAATCGTATTTTTGAACCATGGCTGACGACTTGCCGTCTCAAAGAACTTACCAATAGCCATATCCGTATAGCGGATACACTTCTGGATGGCGATGTGCTCTTCTGGGAATTGTTGTTTGTATTGCTCTGGAACCACAAAGGGATGGTGGCTGGAGGCTGTAAAGACAGCCGTCATGAAAGGTTCTTTCATCTCGGACATCTGTTCCGCATAATATTGCAGGAATGGCTCGTCCCAAATTGCCCACGTGCCATCGAAATCATTCGTACCCTTTGCCGCCTCATACTCCGTACGTCCGTAATAATGCTGGAAGCCCGTCTTCTGAGCAAACGCCTGGAAGCCCATCGAACCGTTCTGTGCTCCATGGAAGAAGGCAGTCTCGTAACCTTCTGCTCCCAAGATCCCTGCCAGTCCCGTATAGTCGTTCATCGAGGATGGGGTCAGGATAAACGGTTCCACAAACATAGGAATGCTCGACAAGACGCTGGGCATTCCGTCTATTGACTTTCGACCATTACAGAAACTATAACGGAAGGTGGTGCTCTTGCTGATAAGGGCATCGACATAAGGGGTATAGCCTTTGTATTGACTGTTCTCCAAAGTCTTATTCAACGCTCCGATGTATTCTCTTCCGAAACTTTCGACGATGAGGATGACGACGTTCTTAGAAAATGAAGAATGATGAATGATGAATGAAGAATCTGCTACCGCCATGTTATCGTTAGCAGGGTGAATGGGAGTAAAGATGCGTGCCATCTCCTCTTCACTATCGAAATACTTTGGAACTACGAAGACACTCTTGCCTATCGTACGGATAAGCGAGAAGGGAGTGTTTAAAACCAAGGCGGCATCAATGGGACGCGTAGCATACTGGTTGGCATTTGAAACAGTAATAGGACGGACTGCTGTGGTAAAGCCACCTCGCATACCTGCTATACAGAAAGGAGCAAAGACAAGGAGCGACAACAAGCAAACAATAGCATATCGCCATTTCTGTTGTATCTTGCGGAAATCTAACTGCGGCATGGCATAAGTTATCCAAAGGACAACCATCACCACCAAGAAGAGTAATACCAAGTACCAATGACGCAAGAACTCCGTACCTATGATACTACTAATATTCCCCTCATTAGAGAACTCTTCAAATACAGTCGTCGTCGTCCGACGCATGGTATATTGGAAATAAACCGCGTCCGCTAAGTTGACGGCAAGGGTGAGACCATTGACCACCATAAACAACCACTTACACGACAAGTGATAGGTCTTGTTCTCTTTCCAATGCACAGGCAAAAGCATCAAGACGACATAAAGCACATTGGTATAGAGGATAGCGGAGGTGTCAAAGAGTAATCCTCCACAGAGGATATCCCAAGAATAAGAGAGGTAGTCGGTATTCTCCAAATAATAGGCGAGACGGGCTATCTGATAGACCAAATAGACTAAAAGCAAGTTCCAAAGAACTGCCAATAAAGGGGAATATGTCTTAGTCAGCCATCGTCTCATCGCTCATTCAAGTCTTTGGTTGCTGCTTGTAAGATTGCCTTCGCTTGGTGGATGAGGCGTTCATAGCCAGTACCTTGGCTCTTCACTATCCTGTCACTGATGAAGTCGTAATTAACGAAACTCGTACTGTCCATCATGGTAAAACCATCATCGTATGTATGAATGGCAATAGGGCTTGTATAGGTCTTGCTCAACACGTCACGACTAAAAGTATAGGTATCGTGGTTGAGTCCCAACTGTCCTAATAAGGTAGCAGGAAGGTCGGTCTGATTACATATCTGCTCGATACGCCGGGGCTCCTTGACAGCACCGCCCACCCATATCATCGGAATATGGTTCAGCAAAGGATTTGACTCGTCAAGACCGTCATTAACGATGCCATGATCAGGTAACATCACGATCAACGTATGGTCCCAGGCAGGACTCTTCCGTAGTTTCTCAATAAACTGCCCCACACATTGGTCGAGATAATAGAAAGCATTGAGCACCTCGTCATCGAAATGATGGATAGGTACATCCCAAGGCACATGACTGCTCAATGTGGAATAGCCTATCAGATAAGGCTCCTGCATCGTGGCAGTTAACTGATAGAGTGTCCCAAAGGTGATATCATCACGAACACCCCATTTTGCCGAAGCCCGTTCTTCTTTCGTATAGTCTTCTTTCCATGTCAAGTCACTAAACCCACCAGAGACAAGATAACCACGCATATTGGTGAAATTGATATCACCACCATAGATATAATGGGTGGTATAACCTCGTTGTTCTTGTAATGTCCTGGCAATATTGGGCATTGTGCGAGACTTAGAAGGAATCTTCATCACTGACATGGTGGGGAAGGAAGGATAACCGCTCCACGTACATACCGTACCACGATCGGTACGCCAACTATTAGCATAGCAATTCGTGAAATAAATACCTTCTTTAGCAAGACGATTCAGATTCGGGGTGATATCCGTTCGACCGCTAATCTCCGTAAACTGCCCGCCACAACTCTCTAATAAAATCACAATGATATTCGGCTTTTGGGTCGTCAGCAATGTATCAATACCAATACTTTGTGTGTTATACAGTTCAGAGACTATCTTCTCACACTCCTCGTCCTCCATAAAATGGTAGGTCACATTGTTACTTGCCGTCTTCTCAAAAGAAGCGAAGAAAGAAAAGAAGGGATTGACAGCAGAATGATTCAAAAACTGATTCTGCGAGAAATACACCTGCCCGATGTTTGTCGTTGACTCATCCAAGCCACCCCTGATTCCGATAATCATCAATGGAATCAACAACAGGGCAACAAGGGAGGAGATGATCTTTTGGCTGACCACTGTTAGTTTAGTGAATAGAGGAGTCAGTTTCTCATATACCCAATAAATAGCACCAATCAGTATTACCAGACATAAGAATCGAAGAAGGATATACCCCATGCTGACACTTGCCATCGCCTCAGTAGGAGTCTCCAGGTACGACAGACAAGAGGCATCCAACTTAAACTGCCAGAACTCATACAGACTGGTGTCGGCAACAAAGGCTAATGCCAAGAGGATGGCTGCTATGACATAGTAAATCCTATATATCCATCGAGGTATACGTAACCATAATGAAACGATTACCAAAAGGAAAGGCATGATAAGAATATAAAGAGAAGTGCTGAGATCTAAGGACAACCCATGTCCGATGACTTGCAGCATGTCACTAAAGACAAAGTGATGCCCTCCATAGTGATAGAGCATAAAACCTATCTTAGCAACCACAAAGAAAAAGAGGGTTGCCACATAGAACTTCAACAGATATAACACGCGTGCTTTCATAACTATGAACTATGAACTCTAAACTATGAACTCTACAAGGATTGCATATCGTTCAGTTTCTTATAATAGCCATCGATATTCAGCAACTCGTCATGCGTACCACGCTCCACAATCTGTCCCTCATGAAGCACACAGATCTCATCGGCATTCTTGATGGTAGAGAGACGATGCGCAATAGCAACAGTAGTACGGGTCTTCATCAATCGCTCCAACGCATCCTGCACCAGTCGCTCACTCTCTGTGTCCAAGGCAGAGGTAGCCTCGTCAAGTATAAGGATAGGAGGATTCTTCAAGATGGCACGAGCGATAGACACACGTTGACGCTGACCACCACTCAAGCGACCACCACGGTCTCCGATATTCGTCTCAAACTGGTGCTCACTCTGCATGATAAAATCATAGGCATTGGCTATTTTAGCAGCCTCGGCAATCTGCTCGTCTGTCGCTGAATCCACGCCAAAAGAGATATTTTTCTTAAAGGAGTCATTAAAGAGGATAGCCTCCTGATTGACATTACCAATCAACTGACGCAGGTCTTGAATACCCAAGTCTTTCACATTAATTCCGTCAATCAGCACCTCTCCCTCCTGTACGTCATAATAACGAGGAATCAGGTCGACCATCGTCGACTTACCACTACCACTCTGTCCGACAATAGCGATCGTCTTTCCTTTGGGAATGACAAGATTAATATGTCGCAATATCCAAGTCTCCCCATAACGGAAGGACACATCACGGAACTCTATCTGATGCTCGAAAGAGGCAATATGCTTGGGGTGCTCTGGCTCTTTGATGGTATTCTCAGCCAACAGAATCTTATCGATACGTTCCATGGAAGCAAGTCCCTTGGGAATGTTATAGCCCACCTTAGATACCTCCTTCAATGGGTTGATTATCGAATAGAGAATCACCATATAATAAATAAAGGTAGGTCCAGAAAGGCTATGGTTATTTAATACCAACACACCACCAAACCAAAGAACGATGACTATCATACAGGTACCCAAGAACTCTGACAAAGGATGTCCGATGTTCTGACGGATATTTACCCTCATAATATCATTACGGTAAGTGGAGTTAATCGTGTTAAACTTATCACGCATCTTATCCTCCGCACAGAATGCCTTGATGATGCGGAGACCACCCAAGGTCTCTTCTACCACACTCATCGTATCACTCCATAGCGACTGAGCCTTAATACTCTGTGCCTTCAGTTTACGACCTATCCATCCCATGAACCAACCAATAGCCGGAATGATTACCACAGAGAAAAGGGTGAGTTGCCAAGAGATGATTATCAATGTCGTAAAATAGGAAATGATCAGAATAGGATTCTTGAACATCAGGTCGAGCGACGACATGATGCTGGTCTCCACCTCCTGAACATCACCCGTCATACGAGCAATAATATCACCTTTACGTTCTTCTGTAAAGAAACCTAATGGCAGACTGACGATCTTGTTGTACAGTTGGTTTCGCATATCACGCACCACACCAGTACGGATAGGGACAACACTGGAAGATGCAAGAAAATAAGCGAAAGTCTTCAGCAGAGTCGCAACAATCAGGAAAATGCCAATAAACAACAAGGTCGTGGTAGACCCTACATCGGCAATGAAGTAATTGATGTAATAGTAGATGTTATTAATCAATACATCCTTAAAACTCCCCTCACCCCACTCCATCAGAGAAGTGACTACTACTTGATCACCTGTCTTGAATAGAATCTGCAAGATGGGTATCAATGCCGCAAAGGAGAAAATATTAAGCAGTGCAGACAGAATATTAAAGACTATCGAGAGAGCCACATATTTCTTATAAGGCATCACGAAACGCCTTAACACTTGCATAAAATCCTTCATACCTCTTCGCCAAATAAAGTTGCACTTGTACTATTCGTTATTCTCACACGTACCGTCTCACCAATATGATGATTGCCTTTGTCAAACACCACCATCTTGTTTTGCTCTGTACGTCCACAGAGTTGCTGACGACTACGCTTAGAGAAGCCCTCCACCAACACATCAAACTCCTTCCCCTCATCCTTTTTGTTTTGCTGGGCGGAGATCTCTGTCTGCAAAGCAATCAACTCGTTCAAACGACGAATCTTCTCTTCCTCTGGTACGTCATCGGGTAAATGCTTCGACGCATAAGTACCAGGACGCTCAGAGTACTTGAACATAAAAGCGGAATCATAGCCAACCTCACGCATCAAATCCAAACTAAGTTGATGGTCTTCCTCAGTCTCTGAGTGATAACCCACAAAGATATCCGTAGAGAGACCACAATCAGGAATGATACGACGAATAGCAGCAACCCTATCTAAATACCACTCCAGAGTGTATTTGCGGTTCATCAGTTTCAATATTCTGTCACTACCACTCTGTACTGGCAGATGGATATGCTTACAGACATTAGGCATCTCCGCAATGACTTTCAGAGTCTCATCACTCATATCCTTAGGATGGGAGGTGGTGAAACGGATACGCATCTGCGGAACTTCCTCAGCCACTCTGCGCAACAGTTGTGGGAAGTCAACGATGAACTCTGAACCAGGAACTATGAACTGATAACTATTCACATTCTGTCCCAACAGCGTTACCTCTTTGAATCCACGGTCCCTGAGGTCACGCACCTCACGAAGAATGCTCTCGACATCCCTTGAACGCTCTCGACCACGGGTATAGGGTACGATACAATAATGGCAGAAATTATTACAACCACGCATGATGCTAACAAAACCGCCAATCTTCGCCCCATGCAATCGTTGTGGAACAATATCCTTATATGTCTCAGAGGTAGACAATTCTATATTCATTGCCTTATGTCCTGTTTCTGCCTGTGCTATTAAATCCGGCAGGGAGAGATAAGCATCAGGACCTGCCACGAGGTCGCAATGATGATGCTCAAGTAAGTCGTCTTTCACCCGTTCAGCCATACATCCTAACACACCGATAATCAAAGGGGAAGACCCACCTAAATCCTCCCTGCCAAGGGAGGACTTTATCGTTGCACCACTCTTCCGTCTTGCTACTCGCATTGCATTCAAAGCATCCAGGCGATGGTATATCTTCTGCTCAGCATTGTCTCTGACAGAACAAGTATTCAGGAAGACGGCATCTGCCTCTTCTAATTGCTCCGTCGTCTCATAGCCAGCCATCTGCATGACACTTGCCACCACTTCCGAATCGGCAACATTCATCTGACAGCCGTATGTCTCTATATAGAGTTTCTTCATGTATTTTCTCTTTTTGCTTGCAAAGTTACGCTTTTTTTTGTATTTTTGCATCGTTATTAATACTAAACTTCAAGAAATGATGAAATTACTTCGTGTTTTATTTGTCACTTTGTTGGTGATGATGACTGCTGGCGCATCTGCCCAGACAGTGTATAACAGCAACGGCAGCAGTTGCGGAAAGATTGAGAGTAATGGTACTATTCGCAACAGCAGTGGAAGCAGTATCGGAAGAATCGACAGTGATGGTACCGTGCGTAACGGCAATGGTAGCAGCATTGGTAAGATTGACCGTGATGGTACTATCCGCAATGGCAATGGCAGCAGTATTGGTAAAGTAGAGAGTAATGGAACTGTCCGCAACGGTAACGGAAGCAGTATCGGAAAAATCGAGAGCGACGGTACAGTTCGTAATGGCAACGGCTCAAGCATTGGAAAGGTACAAGGAGTACCCAAGGAATGGGCTGCTGCTTATTTTTTCTTCTTTTTTTAAAACGAATGACCTAAGATAGTTACTAATGGAATTGATAAAAGACAAAGAGTTTGGTGGAGAACGTCCGTTGTTCACCATTCATGACACACGACTGGAGAATATCACCATTACAGACGGTGAGAGTGGTATCAAGCAATGTCAGAATATAGAGGCAAGTAATTGTCGGTTTTATGGAAAGTATCCTTGGTGGCATGTGGACGGTGCATTAATAGAGGATTGCTATTTCGCTTTGGACTCCCGCTCTGCCATCTGGTACACCAACGACCTCGTGATGCGTCGCTGTCGCATTGATGCCCCCAAGTTCTTCCGTGAGATGAAGAATGTGGAACTGGAGGATGTGCAGATTTGTGATGCCGACGAGACATTCTGGAAGGTTGACGGACTGAAACTGAAAAATGTACGCCTTCATGGCGGCACCTATCCCTTTATGTTCTCTAAGAACATCTATGTGGATGGTTTGGAGAGTGATGCGAAGTATGTGTTTCAATATTGTCAGAACGTAGAGATTCATCATGCCAAGATTCTGACAAAAGACTCTTTCTGGGAGTGCGAGAATGTCACTATCTACGACTCAGAACTGGATGGCGAGTATTTGGCTTGGCACTCGAAGAACGTACGACTCGTCAATTGTCACCTTGCAGGAGAGCAATTGCTCTGCTATGCGGATAACCTCGTGTTAGAGAACTGTACGTTTGACAAGGCATGTGACCGTATCTTCGAATACTCAACGGTAGAGGCAGACATCCGAGGACATATTGAGCATATTAAGAATCCTACCAGTGGACATATCACTGCTGACTCTATCGGCTCTGTTACGATTGACGAGAATGTCCGTCAACCCAATAACTGTGTGATCAAGACAAGAGGATGAAGTACAATTTTGACGAACTCATCGACAGACGTGGCACCAGTTGTGTAAAGTGGGATGAGACTAATGCTGATGTGATTCCCATGTGGGTTGCCGATATGGACTTTGCGGTGGCACCCGCCATTCAAGAGGCGATTAGGAAACGGGCTGAGCATGGCATCTTTGGCTATACCTATGTTCAAGAAGACTATTACGCAGCCATTATCTCATGGTTCCTGCGTCGCCATGGATGGAGAATCAAACGGGAGGAGATCCTCTACACCACTGGTGTCATTCCCGCCATGTCATGTGCTATCAAAGCTCTGACCATGCCCGGAGAGAAAGTGCTAATTCTCTCTCCTGACTATAACTGTTTCTTCTCCTCTATCCGCAATAACGGCTGTGAGGTGTCAGAGACCATTCTCTTAAAGGAAGGAGATTCCTTTGTCGTGGATTGGAAGGACTTCGAGCAACGATGTGCAGACGAGAAGACGACTGTTTTCCTACTCTGTAATCCTCATAATCCAACTGGACGTGTGTGGTCCAAGGAGGAACTGGAACGTATGAACACCATCTGTATGAAATATGGTGTAAAGGTTATTAGTGATGAGATACATGGAGAACTCATCATGCCAGGTTACCAATTCCAACCCTTTGCCGCTGTCAGTGAGACTTGTCGTCAGAATAGTGTCATTCTCAACTCACCTTCTAAGTCTTTCAATATCGCTGGACTCCAAACAGCAAATATCATTTGCTCGCAACTAGAATGGAGACGCAGGATCGACCGCGCTATTAATATTAATGAGGTATGTGACCTGAATCCTTTTGGTCCAGTGTCATTGAAAGCCGCCTATAACGAGAGTGAGGACTGGATTGACGAACTCAACCTGTACTTATGGGATAATTACCAAGCACTCTGCCAATTCTTTGAAAAGGAACTTCCCCACTGCAAAGTTACCAAACTGGAAGGCACTTATCTTGTATGGGTAGATGTTACTCATTATGCTAATAATGTAGAGGAACTCTGCAACCATCTCTTGACAGACGGAAAAGTTTGGGTGAATCCTGGCACGATGTATGGACCAGAAAGTGGTAAGGGCTATATCCGTATTAATATAGCATGTCCTCGAAGTCGTATGATGGAAGGATTAAAACGTATTAAAGATACTATCAATCATGAAACAAAGAAGTGAAGTAAACACCTGGTCTGTGACATGGGGTGTGCTCATGGCTGTGCTCTTCTCAGCGGCAGCCGCCTACTTAGGACTGAAAGTCGGACAGGTTTTTGAAGCAGCAATACCTATCGCTATCATTGCAGTTGGTGTTTCTGCTGCTGCAAAACGCTCCAATGCCTTACGAGAGAATGTCATCATCCAGTCAATTGGCGCCTGTTCGGGTGCTGTGGTGGCTGGTGCTATATTTACTTTACCTGCCATCTATATCCTTCAAGCGAAATATCCAGAGATGTCGGCAGACTTCCTGAAAATATTCATCGCTTCTTTATTAGGTGGTGTCCTGGGTATCTTGTTCCTTATTCCATTCCGTAAGTATTTCGTAGAGGCGCCCCAAGAGCAGTTCCCCTTCCCTGAGGCTACTGCCACCACACAAGTATTGAAGAGTGGTGATAAGGGAGGTTCACAAGCCAAGCCGCTGTTGTTGGCAGGATTAGTTGGTGGACTATATGACTTTATTGTTGCGACTTTCGGATGGTGGAATGAGAATGTAACCAGTCGAATGATTCCCTTTGGTGAGGATATTGCGGAAAAGGCAAAACTCGTTTTTAAGAATAATACAGGAGCAGCAGTTCTTGGATTGGGCTATATCATTGGATTCCGCTATGCTCTAATTATCACACTGGGCTCTTTGTTCGTCTGGTGGTTGGTAGTTCCTGGTATGGCTCTTTTCTTTGGTGATGCAGTGCTAAACCAATGGAATCCTGCCATTACCACTACTGTTGGTGACATGTCACCAGAACAGATTTTCACCTCTTATGGCAAGTCCATTGGTATTGGTGCTATCGCTATGGCGGGTATCATCGGCATCATCAAGTCATGGGGTGTTATCAAGAGCGCTGTAGGACTGGCTTCCAAAGCGGGAGCAACGGATGACGGTCAACAGAATACGGATCTTCCTTTTAGGTTCATTGCTATCGCATCGGTCATCACCCTATTAATCACCTTCCTCTTTTTCTGGTTTGGTGTGATGGACGGCAATCTGTTGTTTGCTGCTGTTGCTATCATCTTAACGGCAGTCATCGCCTTCCTGTTTACGACTGTTGCTGCGAATGCCATCGCTATCGTAGGTAGCAATCCTGTTTCGGGAATGACCTTGATGACACTTATCCTTGCCTCCGTGGTAATGGTGGCTGTAGGACTGAAAGGTACTGGTGGTATGGTAGCAGCCTTGATCATGGGTGGTGTGGTATGTACGGCACTCTCTATGGCAGGCTCTTTCATCACCGACTTAAAGATAGGTTATTGGACGGACACCCTTCCTAAGAAACAGGAGACGTGGAAGTTCTTAGGAACTTTGGTTAGTGCTGCTACTGTCGGTGGCGTGATGATGTTGCTAAACGAGACCTATGGCTTTGCCTCTGGTGCCCTTGCTGCTCCTCAGGCTAATGCCATGGCAGCGGTCATTGACCCATTGATGAATGGTGTGGGAGCACCTTGGGTACTCTATGCCATTGGTGCTGTCATTGCTATCATCCTTACACTTTGTAAGATTCCTGCCCTTGCCTTTGCCCTGGGTATGTTTATCCCTATGGAACTGAATGTACCATTAGTTATTGGCGGTGCTATCAACTGGTATGTGACAACACGTTCAAAAGATAGTGATACCAATAAGGAACGTGGAGAGAAAGGCAACCTTATTGCCTCCGGTTTTATCGCAGGCGGTGCCCTGATGGGAGTTCTCAGTGCCCTCTTACGCTTTGGTGGTATCCAGTTTGACTATGGCGAATGGTGGGGAAATCCATTGAGTGAACTCTGCTCACTCGTTGCCTATTTGCTGTTAATTGCCTATTTCATTCGCGCTACAAAGAAATAACGCTGACCAGCCTGAGTCGGCAAATCATACTCATACACCTGACGAATAACAGGTGCTGTAAGGTCCTTGAGTTCTTTTGAGAGCACAGGGACCTTTATCTTTGCTGGTGCATATAAGGAATTGGGGCATTCCCCCTTTGCCTCTCGTAGTCCCTTTCCTTTCAATGGAACATAAGAACGGATGCGAAGGACTCCTCCAATCGTTGATAGAATCTCGGCTTTTTGCAGTGCTCCTTTTTTCCATTGCATGCTGACCTCAAAACCACCACGGGCTCGTAAACCCTTTACTTCACCTTCCGACCACACATCAGGGAGGGCTGGTAACAGATGGACGGCACCATCATGACTTTGCAACAACATCTCGGCAATACCTGCTGCACTACCAAAGTTTCCATCAATCTGGAAAGGAGGATGAGCATCAAACAGATTAGGATAGGTTCGTCCATCAAGATACTCCTTCATTTTAGCGTCATCAGGAAGCAGGTGTAACATATTAGAAAGGATGCGGAAGGCATGGTTACCATCCAGCATACGTGCCCAGAAGTTAATCTTCCACCCCAAACTCCATCCTGTCGCCATATCACCTCTTTGCTTTAACGTATTAGCAGCGGCAGCAAAGAGTTTTGGATGACTATAGGGTGATATCTGGTTAGAGGGATAGAGTCCATAGAGATGGGAGATATGACGGTGCTCGTCCTTGGGATCATCACCATCTTGCAACCACTCTTGTAACTGTCCATAACGTCCTATCTGCATGGGTGGCAACAGACTGATAGCGTCTTGGAGTCTTTGCTGATAAGTCTTATCTTTCTTACCTAACACCTTCATGGCATTTAAGGTATTTGACAGAACATCGAAAACTATCTGGTTATCCATCGTAGAACCTGCGGTCACTGTTGTCTGCTTTCCCATCGGACCATGTTCTGGCGAAACAGTCGGTACCGTCATCAGCCAACCATACTGCGGGTGCATCTGCATATAATCCAATAGAAAGTCAGCAGCCCCTTTCATCACCTCGAAATACTGGTTCAGGAAGTCCTTGTCACCAGTAAACAGATAATGCTGCCAAAGGTGGGTAGTCAGCCATGCCCCTCCTGTAGGGAACATCCCCCATGTAGTACCATCTACAGGACCTGCGATACGCCATAGGTCTGTATTGTGATGAGCCACCCAACCATTACATCCATACATCGTCCTTGCAGTCTTTGCCCCTGTCTTACTCAAATCTCTGATCATAGAGAACAAAGGCTGTTGTGTCTCGGCAAGATTACCTACCAATGCTGGCCAATAGTTCATCTCCGCATTGATATTAATGGTATATTTGGAGTCCCATGGCGCATAGAGTTTATCATTCCACACACCTTGCAAATTGGCTGGTTGTCCACCAGGCTGAGAGGAAGAAATAAGCAGGTAACGTCCATATTGGAACATCAATGCCACCATTCCCATATCCTTGCTTCCTGCAAAATGGGCAAGTCTTTCGTCTGTAGGAAGGTCGGAAGCGTCCATTCCCGACGTACCGTCGCCTTCCCGTAGCCTTTCCCCACCCAAATAAAGACTAACACGTTGATATTGTTCTTGATATTTGGCGAGATGTCTTTTCAATAACTCCTCATAACTCTTACCTTGTAATGATGCCATTACCTGCTGATTACGGGAAGAGGCATCCCCACTGATATCCTGATAATTAACGAAGTTTGTAGCAGCAGTGATATAAATGGTTGCCTCTGTGGCTCCATTCACGACGATCATATCAGGTGTATTATCCCATTGACCATCACTCTTCACCTGTACACGGATTTCTGCTGTCAGTCCTCCAGGGATTCCTTCCTGCTCGTCATTCAGGATGGTAGCAATTAGTTCTCCTTTTTGAGCACGACTGCTATTCTTGAGTTTCGTATTACACCAATGAGACAATGAGAAATCCAGTTGTCCTTTTTGGTCAGCCTTTAGACGCATCACAATAGCATTATCGGCTTGCGAGGCAAAGACCTCACGAGTATAGGTCACACCATTCAGTTTGTTTTTATAGGTAGTTGTGCATACAGCCGTCTCCAGATTCAACTCACGGCGGAAATTGGAAGTATGTTCGAAATCTATGCCCCCAAACAACTTCAGACTTCCCAATGGGAGAAAACGCATACCATGAGGTCCCTTGAAGAAATACTTGTCGAGAATCGCATGTGCTGCCTCTTCCTTACCTGCAAAGATAGAGTCACGCACCTCTTGCAGATGTGCCTTTGCCTCTGAACTATTATTATGGTGAGGAGAACCACTCCAGAACGTCTCTTCGTTCAGTTGAATCTCTTCCCCATCGCAATCACCATACACCATCGCTCCAAGATGTGAGTTACCAATAGGCAGTGCTTCCAACCAATGAGAGGCTGGACGATTATACCAAAGTTTTTGTGTCGCCTGTGCTTTCACACTCAGCAACACGATGGACAATAATAAGGTTAGTAGAACTTTCCTCATATATATAATAAGGTGTTTATTGGTTGATCAGTTCCAAGGCACGGCTGACAATGTCGTTCGTCTCATTCATGATGGCGAAATACTGACTGGTCTCCCAGAGGTCACGTGCCACCAATGCTTTGAGTTGTAAACGGAGATAAGGGAGCGTCTTCTGCAGTTCCTCCTCGTCTTTCGGCTTGATCTTCTGTTTCTCAGCCTCGGCAATGATACCATCCGTCACAGACTGTGGTATCTCGAACTGCTCCTTGAATTTCGCAAACGTAGGATATTGCTTCTGCAACTGCTTACGATGCTGGTCGACATAACGCAGACTGCCATTGATAATGAAGGAGCGAGCCGACAACTCACGATGGAACCGAGTGTATTTGGTGGTGTCTAATGGCACGTAATAGTCTGGCATGATACCACCGCCTCCATAGACGACACGATGTTCTTTCAACGTATAGTATTTCAGGGAGTCCGCAAAATGAATACTGTCTGCATGCATTAACTCTCCACTCTTCAAGCGGTTCAGCACATCCATCGCATAGTCTTCCGCTTTTCCTTTCACATACGGTTTCTGGATACAACGCCCAGAAGGAGTATAATAATGAGCAATGGTCAAACGAATCATCGAACCGTCAGGTAAATCAATCGGACGTTGCACCAGTCCTTTACCATAAGAGCGACGACCTACTACCAGTCCACGGTCATGGTCTTGGATGGCACCTGTTACAATCTCAGCAGCCGATGCCGAGTAACTGTCTACCAATACAACGACCTTTCCTTTCTCAAAGAGTCCGTCACCCTGTGCCCGATACTCATTACGAGGAGCCCGACGACCTTGTGTATAGACGATTAGATCATTACTTCCCAAGAACTCGTTGGCAATAGCAACTGCTGCATGCAGATAGCCACCCCCATTCTCCTGTAAGTCGAGTATCAGCGACTGCATCCCTTCCCCTGTCAGTTTCATCAGACTCTGACAAAACTCATCATGGGTCTGGGCACCAAAATTACCTATACGGATATAGCCGATACCTGGACGAATCATATAAGCAGCATCAATAGATTTCACAGGGATCTTATCACGGGTAATCACAAAACGCAAGGTATCGGCAATACCACGGCGGACGATACCCAGACGAACCTTTGTTCCCTTCGGACCACGTAACCGTCGCATAATCTCCTCTTTGGGCATAGAGACTCCTGCAATAGTAGTGTCATTCACATAGACGATACGGTCACCAGCAAGGATTCCTTGTTTCTCCGACGGGCCTCCAACGACCGGCTGAATCACCAATAAGGTATCCTCCACCATATTAAACTGCGCGCCTATTCCGTCGAAGTTTCCTTGCAGTGGCTCGTTTGCTGCTTTCACCTCCTTGGCTGTCATATAACTACTATGAGGATCCAGTTTCTCTATCATCCCACGAATACCATCCTCTACCAGTTTCTGTTCATCGACAGAATCCACGTAAAGGTTAGAGACTGCCATCTCTGCTATCTGCAACTTGCGTATCGGACTATCCTCGCCCATATTGATACGGATTTGGGCTGAGGCATTAAAGGAGAACAGCGATAATATCGCTGCAAACAAAACATGCTTCTTAATCATAGTATTCTTCCTCTTCTGGACGGTCTTCCTCGATAACGAGGTTGTCAATAATAAAGTTCTGACGCTCCATCGTGTTCTTACCCATATAATACTCCAAGAGTTTCTGCACCTGGTCGTTCTTATGAAGGGTCACCTGTTCCAAACGAATATCAGGACCGATAAAGCCTGCGAACTCCTCAGGACTAATCTCTCCAAGCCCTTTAAAGCGTGTTATCTCCGGATCTGGTCCCAATTCCTGTATTGCCTTCACACGCTCTTCCTCACTATAACAGTAACGAGTAACGAAATCTCCCTTCTTTCCATCCTCACGCATCTCCTTCTTCCGAATCTTAGTACGGCGATTACGAACACGGAACAAAGGAGTCTGCAACACGTAGACATGTCCTTTCTTGATAAGTTCCGGGAAGAACTGCAGGAAGAATGTGATAATCAACAGACGAATATGCATGCCGTCAACATCGGCATCCGTCGCTACAATCACCTTATTATATCTGAGGGTATCAAGTCCTTCCTCGATATCGAGCGCTGCCTGTAGCAGGTTAAACTCCTCGTTCTCATAGACTACTTTCTTCGTCAATCCAAAGGAATTCAGGGGTTTTCCTCGCAGAGAGAACACTGCCTGTGTGTTCACATCACGGCTCTTGGTGATACTTCCGCTGGCGGAGTCACCCTCAGTAATAAAGATACACGACTCCTCTTTGCGGTCGTTCTTGGTATCACTGAAATGGATACGGCAGTCGCGCAATTTACGATTGTGCAGGTTTGCCTTCTTGGCACGCTCACGAGCCAGTTTCGTCACACCAGCCATTGCCTTACGCTCTCGCTCTGTCTCTTTGATCTTCTGCTCCAGCACCTCCACCACATCAGCGTGGATATGCAAGTAGTTGTCTACTTCCTGCTTGACGAAATCACCAATATACTTATTGATGCTGACGCCGTCTGGTGACATCGTCGTAGAGCCTAACTTGATCTTCGTCTGACTCTCAAAGATAGGTTCCTCGACATTGATAGAGATGGCTGCGACGATACCCGTACGGATATCACCATACTCATACTTGTTGAAGAACTCCTTGATGGTACGGGCGATGTGCTCTTTGAAGGCACTCTGATGGGTACCGCCTTGCGTAGTATGCTGTCCATTGACAAAGGAATAGTACTCCTCACCATACTGATTAGCATGCGTAAAGGCGATCTCGATATCCTCACCTTGCAGATGGATAATAGGATAAAGGGCATCATTCGTCATACGGTCCTTCAACAAGTCCTCCAATCCATGACGGCTGAGGATGCGACGACCGTTATACATGATGGTCAGTCCGATATTCAGATAGGTATAGTTGCGAAGCATGTTCTCCACGATCTCATCATGGAACTGATAGTTGAGGAACTTCGTGTTGTCGGGCTCGAAATAGATATAGGTACCATTCTCATCCTGTGTAGGCTCTGTCACGTCACTGACCAGTTCGCCACACTCAAAGACTGCCTTGCGAACCTTACCGTCACGATAACTATGTACCTCGAAACGACTGCTCAGCGCATTAACGGCTTTCACACCAACACCATTCAGTCCGATAGACTTCTTAAACGCCTTCGAGTCGAACTTACCACTGGTATTCAGGATGCTGACAGACTCTATCAATTTTCCTTGGGGAATACCACGACCATAGTCACGGACAGAGATACGGAGATGGTCCTCCACTGTCACCTCGATACGGTCGCCCGCCTTCATCTTGAACTCGTCAATAGAGTTGTCGAAGACCTCTTTCAACAACACATAGATACCATCTTCTGCGGAGGAACCGTCACCCAAACGTCCGATATACATACCAGGACGAAGCCTGATATGCTGCAATCCTGTTAAGGTTTGTATATTACCCTCGTCATAATTGACGGTCTCTTGACTCTCTACGATGTTCTTCTCTTCGCTCATATCTCTTTATAAACTTTTCTTATAACAACGGCGCCGCTTGTGCTGCTCGTGCTCCAAGTACTGCCACTGCGACTGCACTTTCTCGTTGGTCTCCATCTCCACATTGGTCTCACCCCACTTAAAACCGTATTTCTGGTATATGGGGATAAGGTCATAGAACAACAGGGCATTAGCACCTTTCTGCTGGTACTCTGGCAAGAAACCAATGAGCAACAAGTCCAGACATTCTGCCTGATGGAACTTCAAGGCTTTCAGACAATGCCACCAGCCAAAGGGAAACAGTCGCCCGTTCTTACACTTTTGCAAGGCTCGGGTCATATTGGTAATGCTGACGCCTACTCCTATAATGTCGTGATTGGGAGTGTTCCAGTCTTCTATCAGACAGAGCATATCCATGTCGAGCATCGGAAAGTACATCTTCAGATACTCGTCTATCTGTGCTTCTGTCATTTGCGAGAAGCCATAGATGTTCTGATACGACTTATTGACTACCTCAAGTACCTTACGACCTATCTGCTCCTTACCCATTATCTGGCTACGCTTAGGATGCACAGGATGCAGATTATAGCGTTTCATCACCATCTCGGCAATCTTCTTGTATTTCTCTGGCATGCCGTCCTTGGGTACGATGAGTTTGAACTCCACATAGTCGTTGTCCTTCTCCCATCCACCCAACTGCTCCATGTGACGGGGATAATAGTCGTAATTATAGATGGTCGACATGGTTCCCAACTGGTCGAAGCCCTCGATGAGCATTCCCTCTGGGTCCATATCCGTAAAACCTAACGGTCCTACCAGTTCTGTCATACCTTTCTCCCTACCCCATGCAGACACAGCATCAAACAGGGCTGCCGACACTTCCATGTCGTCGATGAAGTCTATCCATCCGAAACGCACACTCTTACGATTCCAACGGTCGTTGGCACGATGGTTGATAATACCTGCAATACGTCCTACCACCTTGCCGTCCTTATAAGCAAGGAAATACTCTGCCTCACAAAACTCAAAGGCAGCGTTCTTGTCCTTACTCAGTGTATGCACCTCATCCGAATGTAAATTGGGTGCGTCGTAAGGATTATTTCTATATAAGTCGTAGTGAAACTGGATAAAAGTTTCCAGGCTTTGCTTGTCGGTGACTTTCCGAATTTCTACTGATGACATATTATTACCTTAATTGATTAAATCGTACAAAGATACGAAAAATCAAAGAAACACACAAAGTTTTAACCTATTTTACGGCAAATAAACAACTTGTGTGTGCCATCAGACAGGGTTGTTCCGAAAATGAACATGTCTCCACCGTCCTTGATCTTCAGTTTTTTACGCAGTTGTTCTGCAGTCAATGGGAAGTTGCGAACGGCTATATTCGCCTGGTCGATACCAGCCAAGGCTTGTTTTAACTCCTGTTTGTTCATCGAGGTCATCGTCTCTACCACGAACTGTCTGCCTGGGAAATCCCTCACCTCATGGTCGGAAACGAAGAGGTGGGAGTTAGCCGATAACGGGTTAACACCAAACGCCTCAGCCACTTCTCCGAAGCATCCTGCCTTCATGATACTGGCATTCGGTTCGAATAAATAAAGGAAACCACTGGTTCCAACGAAGGAAACCATTGGTTCCAACGAAGGAAACCGATGGTTTCCCCCATGGGAACCAGCGGTTTCCCCTATGGGAACAAACTCAAAGGATGTATTATTATTCACGCAAGCAAGGCGCAAGCCACCTGAGAGTTTGCTGCTAATGACTAAAAGAAGTTCTTTGCACTCGTTGTCAACACTGACGATATGCACCTCACTGACCCCTCCTAAGTCGCTGACAGCCTTGCGCCAGTCGAGCATCGGCGACAGTTTGAGGATGATACGGTCGGCTTTTTCCTTCAGCAAGGGGAGCAGTTCGAGGACATTGGGGGTACAGTCTTCGATACCATAGGTGCGACTGCCATGCTGATCCCTTCGTGCCGGGTCGAGGAAGAGGGCATCGACCGGTGGCATCTCCTTTAGGAAATCTTCTGCTTCCGCACAGACCACCTCAGCCTCCAATCCTAACTGCTGGAAGTTATGACGGGCGATATCACACAAGTCCGCATTCCTTTCGACATAGGTCCGCTTCCCAAACTTTTGCGACATCCAATAGAAGTCAATGCCGAAGCCGCCTGTCAGGTCAACAAACGTTCCCTTCTCAGAAGGAGAGGGGTCAGGGGTGAGGCTTCCCTTGTACCGAGCCGTCTCCTCACTGGAACACTGCTCCATATTCAGATGGGGAGGATAGATAACCCCCTCCACAGCAGCCCATGAGGGCAGTTTCCGCCTTGCCGTCTGCCATCCCGCAATCTGTTGCAAGGCGAAGGGCATATCCACCTCTGCCGACTTTCCCCCACTCAGGGCAAGTCGTCTGACATCGTCCATCCGATGCTCCCGCACATACTGCCATGTCACCTCATTGACATTCATGCTTGCAAAGATACGAAAAAGAATCTACATTCCTCGCAAACGAGCGTCAAAATCACGGGCTCCACCTTTCTCCCCAAAGATTTTCAAGAGCAGTGCCGTACGCATATTCGTAACTCGCTGAGGTGATATTGCTGCCAGTGTCGCTATCTCACTGGGGGTGAAACGCAGTCGTATCAGCAGACAGATATTAGTCTCTAAGGGTGAGAGCGAGACGGCGCCATTCAATCGGGCGAGGAAAGCAGGTGACTGTTGTTGGATAAGGGTATGCAGTTCCCGCCAGTCTCTGTCTGTTGCCTCTTTGCCTCTTGCCGCCATCTGGTGCAAACGACTGACAGTATCCGCTGATAACAGGTGCTCGGCAATCTGCCACGTCAGGTATTTCTGGTTGAGGACATCAATATGCGTATGTAGTCGATTGATGCGACGACGATAATACCATATACCTATCAGAATGGCAAACAATAAGATACTTATAAAGGAAAGCAAGATAATAGTAACCCGATACTGACGGCGTTCTTTCTGTTGCTGGTTGATTTGTGTCTGATAGGCGATAATATCAGCAGCAGGACTTTCCACATAGGCATGTTGATAAAATTGATTCAAACGTTGCGAGAGGTCTGCGACTCTCTCATAGAAACCTTCTTGCTGATAATAGTCTATCAGTCGTTCATAGCAATGAATACGGATATCTGGATTGGGGGAGTGCAACAACTCATACCAGAAGTCGTGCGCCTGTTGGATGTTCCCTTGTTCTGCCTCGATATCAGCAAGCAGCATCGTCCCCTTGTCGAGTTGGGCAAATTGACGAGAAACAGTAACCAACTGCTTTGCCATCTGCAACTTACCTTGACGCTTCATCATACTTGCCTCGTTGACGATGGAGGTGGCACGGATAACATTTTGCGTTTGGTTCCTCAACCGTTTCGACTGCTCTACATAGTATTGCAGACTGTCTGTCTCCTCGTTCTTATCAAAAGTCGTCGCAAGATTATTCAGCATCTGTACCTGTCCATTCACATCGCCCTCCTGGGTTGCCACCTCCAGGGCTTGATGATAATAACGAAGTGCCTGTTGGAAATCTGCAGCATTATCATTGATATCACCCAATACGGCATAAAGCAAATAACGCAGTCCAGGATCATCAAGGTCTCCAAACGCCCTCTCTACTTCCTTGACGAGCCCTAATCCCTCGATATAATGCCCTTTGGAATACAAGTCCATCCCCTGATGCAGCATGGCACGAGCCTGATGATCATAATCACCTAACTCCTTGAAATAGCCGATACATTGCTCTAAGTCCGTCTCCCCACTCAAAGGGACACCCACCCCATGCAGTGCCTCAGCCTTCACCAGTTGATAAAGCAGAGTATCATTGATAGCATGGCATCGCTCCAACGAGTCCAGCATCAGATGGGCACGGTCAGGGTGATGGTCGGCTTCATATTCCACCTCCCTGAATACCCCATAGGCAGGCTGTTTCTGAGAACAGCCTGCCATCAAGAGAGTAATTAATAATATAAATAATGTGTTCCTCATTTCTTCTTTTTATCTGCTGGGATGGCAAATCGGAGAGGAATCGTATACTTCACACGCACTACCTTCCCGTTCTGCTTACCAGGAGTCCATTTAGGTAACAACTTCACCACACGGATAGCCTCAGCATCGAGAGAGGGCCATGCGTCCTTGACAACCTCCACGTCATTAACACTGCCGTCTTTCTCCACAACGAATCTCACAATCACGAGTCCTTCCTTCTGTTGTTTCTCAGCATCCTCAGGATACTTCATGGTGTCCCCTATGAACTTCATGAGTTCGCTCATACCACCAGGGTACTCTGGCATCTGCTCAACGACATCATATACTTTCTCTTTTGCACTTGCCTCATTGGACACAACGGTCTTCTGTGCCTGTACACTTAATGTCAGACCTGCCGACATCATGGCTAATAAAATCATTCTTTTCATCTTTCTTACTTGTTTTTAGAGTAAATAACTAAATTGACTTAAAGTGTTCGAACGCTGCAAAAGTAGTTCTTTTCCCCAAACCATGCAAGAAAATCATTACATGAGATTACACTATCCGTCATTTTTTAATTTTGAGTAATCATTATTCCAAAAACTTTTGTATTTTTGTAGCCCGATGGCGATTCGATATACTCATAAGGAAGAACTATGGAACGCATGGAGTCATGCTGGAGGCATCGTGATGGGTGTTGCATTCGGCATCGTGTTCCTGGTGATGGCTTTCAAGGGCGACAACCCTTGGGCACGACTGGGTGTGTGCCTTTATCTCTTTGGTATGTTAGGCAGTTACATTGCCTCTACGATATACCACACGTTACCTCGTCGCTCGAAATGGAAAGAACGGTTACGTAAATGGGACCATGCCGCCATCTATTGGCACATTGCAGGCTCGTACTCACCACTTACTTTGGTGGCTCTGCGCACACAAGGCTATTGGGGATGGAGTCTCTTTATCTTCGTATGGACCTGTGCGATAGCGGGTACCATCGTGAGTTTCATCAAACTGAAGGAGCATTCTAATGTCGAGACGTTCTGTTACGTGGGTATGGGGTTAAGTGTCCTGGTTGCTTTCAAGCCTCTCCTCGACTCCGTATCAACCGCCGCAGTGATATGGATTATCGCAGAGGGTGTGTGTTATATCACCGGTGCCCTCTTCTATTCGTTCAACAAGAAGCGGTATATGCACTCCGTCTTCCACTTCTTCGTCCTTGCCGGCAGCATCTGCCATATCATCGCCGTATGGGACGTGCTGATGGAATACCTATAAGGCATTTTTCCTCCTTTTAATTGTTATTATTCCAAAATCTTTTGTATATTTGCAATCGATATGAGCAAGAATCTGTATATCATCAGTGGTTGTAATGGTGCGGGCAAGACGACGGCATCATATACTGTCCTACCTGATATCCTTGACTGCAGGGAGTTTGTCAATGCAGACGAGATTGCTCGGGGACTATCTCCTTTCAACCCTGAGAGTATGGCAATAGAGGCAGGGCGATTGATGTTGCAACGTATTGAAGATTTGCTTAGCAAGAATCTAACATTTGCCATTGAAACGACACTTGCCACCAAGTCATATATCAACCTTGTACGACGAGCTCAAGCAAAAGGCTATCGTGTAAGTATCGTTTTCTTTTGGCTCAACTCTCCTGAACTAGCAATGAAACGTGTAACAGAACGCGTTCAGCACGGAGGACATAATATTCCTAAAGAAGTTATAGAACGAAGGTATAAAGCAGGAATTCATAATCTGTTTCATATCTTCATGCCAGAAGTAGACTATTGGGCTATTTATGATAATAGTGAATATCCTCGAAAACAAATTGCTTGTGGTGGTATAAATGCTAATACTTCCATTTTCGTAGAGTCAATATTTTATAAACTTCAAGAGTATGTCAAATAAAGAAATAAAGGAGTTTTCAGAAAAACTTAAATATGGCTTAGAGTTAGCAGAACGTCGCATGTTAGAGGAAAAAGCATTGCGTGGCGAGGATGTTATTGTGTCATCGGACGGAAAACATTTTGAGCAAATATCTGCTCAACAAATATTAAATAATTCATTATAATTGTCTAACCTTATAGATATAGAATGCCGATGACATAGACTAGTAAGTATCGTGGATATACTATCCGCCCTGTCCAGTGATAAAAAAGAATGGTTTCCAAAGTCCTATGAGATTTTGGAAACCATTCCATTTATTAACTAAAGATATACCCTATTTGATATACTCCGAGAAATCGGTGAGTTTCATGTCGCCCTTGCGAGCCAAGGTGTCGTGCATGGCGAAGGCGGCAGTGAGACAGTGACGGGTATGACCGCCTGTGCCTAACTTCAGGTAGTCCCACAACAACTGCTTGTAGTCAGGATGTGCACAGTTCTCGATGATGATCTCAGCACGCTGTGCAGGACCCTTACCACGCAAGTCAGCGATACCCTGCTCTGTAACGATGATGTTCACGTCGTGCTCGGAACTGTCCTGATGGCTGACGAAAGGTACGATGCTGGAGATGACACCACCCTTTGCCGTAGAAGGACAAGTGAAGATGCTCAGGTAAGCATTGCGGATGAAGTCACCAGAACCACCAATACCGTTCATCATCTTCACACCACTGATATGGGTAGAGTTAGCATTACCATAGATATCGCACTCGATAGCGGTATTGATAGCGATGACACCCAGTCGGCGGATAACCTCAGGACTATTGGAAATCTCACTCTGACGGAGGGTCAGGTGCTTCTTGAAGTGGTCCATATTATCATAAACCTGCATCAGACAGTCGTTAGAGACAGTCAGCGAGCAAGCAGAGGCATCCTTCACACGACCATTCATCATCATCTCTACCACCGCATCCTGTAACACTTCTGTATAGATATTGAAGTCGGGCACATGCTTATCCTGTCCTAAAGCGCCGAGGATAGCGTTAGCCGTAGAACCCACACCACTCTGCAAAGGCAGGAACTCCTTGGGGATACGACCCTTATGCATCTCCTCTACCAAGAACTCTGCAGTCAGGTAACCAATCTTATCAGTCACAGGGTCGCTATCTTTGAAGGCACGAGCCTCATCAGGGATGTTACACTCAACGACACCTACCACCTTATCCTTGGGGATAGAGACGTAAGACACACCAATACGATCGCTCACATTCACGATGGGGATAGGCTTACGATAAGGAGGATCCAATGGCTCATAAACATCATGGATATATTTCGCATTGGGGTTATGGAACGAGTTAAGTTCCAGAATGACATGCTTGGCAAGACGAGCAGCCGTTGGAGAGATACCACCAGCCGCAGTCAGATAGACATGATAGTCGTTACCACAGTCCTCGATATCACACACTTCCAGGATTGCCCAGTCCACGTCTCCATAGAAACCATAGCGCAACTCCTGTGCCATGTGACTCAGATGCAAGTCGTTATAGGGGATCTCACCCATGTTCACATGCTTGCGGAAGTCTGGGTTCGTGGTGTAAGGAGCACGATACTTGATAGCCTGTGCGTTAGACAGCACACCATCTGTCGACTGACCCGTCGACGCACCAGTGAAAATACCTACCTTAAACTCTCTGCCTGCAGCATGCTCAGCCTCGGCAATCTTCGCCAGTTCCTTGGTGGTAGCCTTTGCCACACCTGCTGGTGTAAAGCCACTCATAGCGATGTTATCGCCATTCTTAATCAGCGCTGCAGCCTCGGCAGCGGTCATACGTGTATAAGCCATTGTATTTAATAAATTTACGAATTTGGCTGCAAAGTTACTAAAAAATCGACAATTGGCAACTGATAATTGATAAATTTTCGTACCTTTGCAGCCATTAAATATATTAATGTATGGAATCAAAGTTGGTTATTTACAATACGCTGACTCGTCAGAAAGAGCGTTTCGAACCCTTACATGCCCCCAATGTAGGTATGTATGTCTGTGGTCCTACCGTCTATGGCGACCCCCATCTGGGACATGCCCGTCCCGCCATCACCTTCGACTTGGTGTTCCGCTACCTGAAGCACTTAGGCTATAAGGTACGCTATGTCCGTAATATCACAGACGTAGGTCATTTGGAGCACGATGCTGACGAGGGTGAGGACAAGATTGCCAAGAAGGCAAGACTGGAGCAGTTGGAGCCGATGGAGATAGCACAATACTATACCAACCGCTACCATCAGGCGATGGATGCCTTGAATGTGCTTCCTCCTTCTATTGAGCCACATGCTACTGGTCATATCATTGAGCAGCAACAACTGGTACAACAAATCCTTGACAATGGTTTCGCCTACGAGTCGAACGGCTCTATCTATTTCGATATCGAGGCTTATAATAAGAAATATCAATATGGTATTCTCTCTGGTCGCTCGTTGGAGAATATCAAGGACGAGAGCCGCGAACTGGCTGGTGTGGGTGAGAAACACAACCAAGCAGACTTCGCTCTTTGGAAGAAAGCGGCACCAGAGCATATCATGCGCTGGCCTTCTCCTTGGAGTGACGGCTTCCCTGGCTGGCATTGTGAGTGCACAGCGATGGGACGCAAATACCTTGGAGAGACGTTTGATATCCATGGAGGTGGCATGGACCTTGTCTTCCCACATCATGAGTGTGAGATCGCACAGGCTACCGCATCGATGGGACACCCTGCCGTCAAGTACTGGATGCACAACAATATGCTGACCATCAACGGACAGAAGATGGGTAAGTCGTATAATAACTTCATCACCTTGGAGCAGTTCTTCACTGGAAACCATCCTTTGTTGGAGAAACCCTATACCGCCATGACGATCCGTTTCTTCGTGCTCTCTGCCCACTATCGTGGTACTGTTGACTTCTCCAATGAGGCGTTGCAGGCGGCTGAGAAGGGACTTCAGAAACTGCTACAGGGTATCAATGACTTAGACAGGATACAGGCAAGTGACAAATGCGATGCTGAGACAGAGAAGATCGTCAAGGGTCTGCGTGAGAAATGCTATGATGCGATGAATGACGATTTCGCTACCCCACAGGTCATCAGTCATCTCTTCGAGGCTTGTACAGTGGTCAATAAACTCGTCGACCACAAGGCTACGATCTGTGCCGACTGCTTGAAGGAACTGTCAGAGACCATGCGTCTCTTTGCTTTCGACATCCTTGGACTCAGAGAGGAGAAGGGTAACAGCAGTGATGCCCGTGAGGAGGCTTTCGGCAAGGTGGTGGATATGGTGCTCGACCTGCGTGCCAAGGCAAAGGCAGACAAAGACTGGGCTACCTCTGACAAGATTCGTGATGAACTTGCCGCTGCCGGTTTCGAGGTGAAAGACACCAAGGACGGTGTGACATGGCGACTGAATAAATAATATTGTCAATCATCAATAATCGGGAGTCATGTGAAAACATAACTCCCGATTATTATATCCTGCTGTTAGTATTTCCTATAAGAACTCTAAGAAATGAGCGTCCTGATCCTTGATAGGGATTACCTCCTCTGGGTCTATCTCATATTCAATAATATCCGGCGATCCAGCAAGTAAAGCCAGATGATGTTGTATTTTTACCACCTCAAGTGTGGGCTGCTGATATTTTCTCTTTATGATCATGATTCATCTTTATTAAATACATTCTTACTTCATGTACACCTTCTTACCATTGATGATAAAGACACCTTTGGTCGGACTCAGTACCAGACGACCATTCAGATCGTAAATCTTATCATTGCTATTCTGTGACTCAAAGACCTTATTGATTCCGGTAGCATCCTCGCCAATGACAATACTCAGTTCATGAGCGTTACTAACCTTACTAATCATTGACGCAGGAAGATAAGCCTTACCGGCAGGCATCGTACCAGCCTGATTCAAATAGAACTTACCCTGTGACAAGATATAGGCTGTAGCCTCAGCCAGATAGGTACTCTCTGTGGCACTGCCTGCCAAAAGGTTAGTATCGTTCAGGCGATCAACAGCATCAACAGTCGTAATCGTGTAGTCTGTACTTGGCTCACCCTTCAAAAGGACAGGAGTATTAGCAGGGACAGCCTGTACCTCAGTCAGCAGAATCTTGTTTCCTGTCTTGTCAACGTTGGTAGCGATGTAGGCTTTCAATCCGCTATTGGCGAGATCAAGGGCATGGGCGCTAACTAATGAGGTCCAACCACTGGTGGCTGTCTTCACGACATTCATACTCTTTTCATAAGTAATGATAACACCTTGAATATTCAGTCCACCAGTAGAAGTGTTCTCTATCTTCACATAGACAGGCTCAGTAGTATTCAATTTCTCAGCGTAACTGACTTCCAACTTACCCTTACCTGTTTTGGTATCTGAGCCTATTTCCGTCCATTGCTGATTGTCAGTGCTCTTATAGACATGGAAGTTATAAGTACCTGTACGGAACATATAAAGTTTGAACTCTTTGGCACCATTAGGACAATAGAATATGGCACTACCTGGCGTACCATCTCCAGAATCAGCAGACGATTTAGCCTTTCCTATTTCTAACGTTCCTGTTTTCTCAGAGACAAGTTTCTTATCACTACTCTGTGGTTGACTCTCAGGTTTAAACGAAGATTCGCTGGCACCTTTAGTCAATTTGATGGTTCCATCTGAAATCCATGCATTTACTTCGTCTTCATTCTCCTTATTGAACCAATAATAGTCGAAACCTGTATTCGTCGTAGTGGCAATAAAGGGCACTTCACCTGTCACACTTGAAGGCTCACTTGGCTCCTCACCGCCATCCTCACTATATACAAGGTCAAGATAGAGGAGATATGCCACATCTGCCTTTGTAAGTGTATATGGGGTTCCTGCTGTCACGGCAATAGATGTTTCTGTAGATTTCACATCATTCACCTTGATATTACTTGCACCAGAGCCACTGTATCCTATCTTCAAGGTACCATCCTTAACAGGAGTGAACTTGATGCTGGTACTACTTTCTATCTTCAAGGTATAGTTACAATTGTATGTCTCACCATTACGTGTGTAACTGCCTGAGCCCTTGGCATTACTGGTATTACCACTAACTGTGAAGAAGGTGTTATACGTCTTGCTGCCATCAGGGAAATAGAGGAACTCGCCTATAGATACCGGAAGTGTTGATGGGTCAACACCTTTCATAATATTAATCGTATACGTCCTTGTGTTAGACTTATTCTCTGCCAATATACGGAAGGTGGCAGTAGCCGTCTCGCCCCTAATAGGAGCAGCGATATGATAAGTGTTGTTAGCCGTAGGAGTGGCTGTAGCACCCTCGGCGGTTATTGTAGCACCTTCAGCAGGAACAATTCCTACTACATATCCATTAGCATCATCCATATCATACGCCACATTCAACGTATAGGCATTCCCAGACATAGGGATCTCCACTTCATTCAGCGTAAAGTCTGCTGAGGCATCACTACTCAATGAAGACTCTTCTTCCTCATCTACTGGGTCTGCATCTGGATTCACTTCTTTAGGAGAGGCGATTTTCACTCCCTGCAAATCACGAGTACTACTATTCACATTCGTGATACGCACATATTTCACTGCTTCCGTCAATGTAATGGAACAGGAGGGGTGAGTGGCTGACTTACCTGTGATATTCTCGCCAAACTGGGTCCAGGTCCTATTATCGTCAGAAGTCTCCAACTTCCATTCCTGACTGCCTGATCCTGAAACATAGAAATAGGCACTGCTAATACCATCTGGATAATAGATGGTAAATGACTGGTTCTGTGCAAGACGAACTGAGCCGATATAATCAGAACAAGAGGTTTTGTCACTCTTAACAATAATCTGATTANNTGATTAGGATTGAAGGAACCTGTAGTAGTAAAGGTACCTGCTGTTACATAATTATTATAGGCTGTCTGGTTATTCCCGTTAAACCAGAAATACTCTTTAGAAGAACCAATGACGAACTCACCTGCCGTAGTAGTGCCGCCACTCGTACTTCCACCCCATTCGGGCGTATAATCATCATTGGAGGAATTGTCACCACCATCCACCGTCTTGTCTGCTCCTCCATTACTGATCTCATCACCACCAAAGAAGCCCACCAAGGTAGACTGGTAATCCCTCAGAGATGTTTTCAATGCTACGATAACGCCGTAGTTCTCATCTTGAGTAGCATTATCGAAAGTCCAATTGAAATCACCATGCTGCATACGTCCTGCACCATAGACGTTATCTGTGACAACAGCCTTCACGTTATCAGGAGCGTCTATGTGGTTCTCCATATAAGTAGTACGGGCAGCATTGTCGGCACTGCTATTGTAACTTGTACCTCCAGAGAAAGCGGTAGCAGAGACAGCAGCGCTGCGATCGTCTACCAACACGGCATCCCATGCACCTGACGACTGAACGGCAGAACTCCAATATTGCACTTTCTTGGGGTTGTCTATCTTGTTGTTATAGGCTTTGATAACACCACCTGCCTCACCTGAGAACGTTCCATCGCCCTCAGCATCTGTTCCCTGCTTGGATATCAGCATAGGATATTTGGTGTTACGGAAATAGTTGTTCTCTACGAAAGCAGAGCCGCCCATGGTCACACCCACACCATATTTTGACACACCATCGAAGTAGTTGTTGTAAACATGATAGAACGCGGTACGGATACGGGGATGACGAGAGTCTGAGTGGTCAAACCAATTATGATGATAGGTCATCCAACAATCAGTCGTCTCACTCTTCATACCACCTAAACTGGTCTTACCGCAGTCCCAGAAATGGTTATATGAAACCGTGATATTCTTTGACTTACCCTTGATATCCACAGTACCATCACCCTTTGCCTGGTCTGCGTCACCACCTGTGTTGCCATAGAAGAAATCCATGTTGTGAACCCAGACATTGGAATTGCCGGTATCCAAAGACAGGGCATCATCCATACAAAGCATAATGGCAAAGTTTCGGAACTCTACACTTTTGGCATTACGGCAGAGGATGCCAAAGCCCCATAAGGTGGCATCATTACCCACACCCTCAAAGGTAATATTCATCTCAGAGTAATTCCCATTTCCTTTCACCTGCAAACCTTCTGCGGAAGAGTCGAAGCGATCCATGTCTTCTGCCTTGACAGTACCAATGATACGTATGGCAAGTGGGGTGGTATCATAACCTTTCTGATACAGATAGACGATGTCTTGCAGTCCTTGACCAGTTGTCGTGCCACCCTTACTATTTGTTATGACATCACAAGTTACTGTCTTGGCGTTATCTGCCCATACGTAAACCACGCGGGCACCATCCTTCAGCGTACCATCATTTTTATACGCACCAATACCAGCAGACATACCTACATGCGCAAAACCAGAACGGTCATGGGCCTTAACAGTCACAACATCTGACTCTTTAGCATCTGCGGTCACCTCTGAGCCATTGCTTACAGGCACCACCTTAAAGACATAACTGCCTGCTTTCAGACCAAGAGCGTCAGCACGTCCATAAGTGGGATACTCACGCACTAACTCGTTGTCAAGTTTAGACCATGAGTTGCCTGTGGAAGCCTTGACATAGACATTATAGTCTAAACCCGCCGTCTTACTCCATGTAACATAGGCGCTCTCAAACCAGCCGCCCGCCTCAAGAACTGACACTTGAGCCGCATTGGATAACACTACACACAGTGTCATCATCAAACACGTCAAAAAGAATTTCCTCATTATATTATATATGTAAATAGTTTGTTTCGGCTGCGAAAGTACAAAAAAATAATTGACTTATATCAATAACGTAAGAAAAAAGCAGCGTAAACGTTTACAGGTTATATGCCTCACGGGTCATATATACTGCCACCGTCTTGTCACGCAGGTATTCCGCAGACATATACATCAGTCCGTGATAGGGATTACCCGTTCCCCATGAGTTCTTCATCGTGAAGAACAAACGATGGTGAGGGGCACGGGCAAGTCCGATAATTGCCATACAGTGATTGTCTGTCGGAGCAGTACTATAATGGCTGTCAGCAATACCGTCCTCGAATGAGAAACCATACTCATCCGTATCCCCTTCCCAACAGACGGCATGACGGTTGCGGATAGCCCGCTCGACATGGGCAAGGAGGGAGTCCTTGGGAATATTCAGAAAACGGTTGTGCTCCCAGTTGTCAGGCAGATCCAGTTCCACCTCTTGATAATAGGGATACTTCTCGTTACTCGTCAAGGCGATATACTCATCGGGGGCACAGACACTATGCGCGAACTCCAAGGGGGTATAGCGTGCTCCTAACATAAAGACCCATTGAGGACGGGGCAGTTGATGGTAGGAGGTATCAGGATAGGCATCGTAACTGACAATACCATATTTCCGAATAATATTTAATAAGGTGGAGCCCATACCTCGCAAGTGTTTCCTTCTCACCACCCTTTCGACATAGGCAGGAGAGAGATGCACAGAGTCACCTCGCGCAATATGCTCCGTCTCTATGGTGGCAAGCATGGCATACGACCAGCAGAGGTCCGTATGCCCTTGGTTCTTGACAGGAGTCATGGGCAGTCTTACCTCATCCTTAAACTCCACTTTTGGTCGTTTCTGGCAAGCGGCAAGACTTATGATGGTAAGCAAATATAATAGTTTCTTTATCATTTGCCGACAAAGGTAGTGCAAATCGAATGAAATACCAAATTTATTTGAGTATTTCTGAGATGCAGCCTACCTTCGTCCGAAGTTCAAACCAAACAAATCGGCACTACTCCTTCCGATAGGGTAGTGCCGATTCTATGTTTATCGCTTTGCGTTACTTTACATTCCCAATTGATTCATGGCATCGTCGAGGTCCAACTCGCGAGAGAACTGTTCGCCAGTTCCTTCGCTGTTAATGCCAAGGCTCGCAGTGAGTATTGGCTGTTGGGCGTTGAGTGTTACGACTTCCGTCATGGGGGTGATATACTGCTTTTTCATTATACTATCTATTTTAAGTTTGTTATTTCAGAATTACTTTGTGCGATGCTCGAACTCGTTCATGTTCGATAGAACTCGAGCACGCTCGATTCTATTCTTGGTCAGATAACCGCCTGCTCCTGTGTGGGCATTGGTTAAGTCTATAACACCCCCGACAGTCGTGCCGTCCTCGCCAACAATATTAGGATTATTAGAAAACATATAATTACTTTCCGTCACTTTGCTGGTATCCCATTTATCACCTACGATGATGGTCGTCAGTTTATTATTCCATGCAAACATTCCCCTCATATCTGTCACCTTCGAAGTATCAAAGGTACTAATATCGAGGACTTCTACATCAACAGATTCAAACATACTATGGAAGGGCGGAGCCTGTAGCACGATTGGGATTTATCCTGTAATGATTTTGCCTGTCGTTTTGTTGGTGACAGTTTCCTACCGACAAAC
>DEJF01000027.1:123509-145394 GCA_002353225.1 Prevotella sp. UBA2755
GTAACAACGAGGTGGCAAGGGTGACAAGGAGAGGCGATTTTGCCCTAAAAATGGAGTGTTTTTCTCAGAGAAAAGAGATAAAAACGGGTCCGAAAACACACTAAAGTTTATCTATTGGGAGAGAGGAGGTGCTCCAGTCGATTATTCCAGGCATTGGAATCAATCATTCCAGGCATAGGGATATGTTATCCGAAAGAATGGGATATTTTGTTCCATGCCATGGAACAAGTTGTTCCACCCCATGGAACAAAGTGTTCCACCCTATGGAACAAACAGGAAGGTGCCACCTTCGAGGGTCGAAGATACTGGCTCACGTTCGAAAATGCTCAAATAAATTTGGCATTTTGCTCACTTAATCGTACCTTTGTCCCCGAAATGAAAGAAAGTATTAATAATTTCGAGATTATGGCACCTGTGGGGAGCCGCGACTCTCTCGCCGCAGCCCTGAAGGCAGGCGCTGGCTCTGTCTATTTTGGAGTAGAGCAGTTGAATATGCGCTCGCACTCTGCCAACCATTTCACGATTGACGACCTGCGTGAGATTGCCGCCACTTGTGAGGAGCACGGGGTGAAGAGTTACCTGACTGTCAACACGATTATCTATGGGGAGGACATCGAACTGATGCACCAGATCATCGATGCGGCTGTCGAGGCTCACATCTCTGCAGTCATCGCCTGCGATATCGCTGTGATGACCTATTGTCGGCAGAAAGGGATGGAGGTACACCTCTCCACCCAACTGAACATCTCGAACATCGAGGCGCTGAAGTTCTATGCTCAGTTTGCTGATGTGGTCGTCCTTGCCCGCGAGTTGAACCTCGACCAAGTAGCCGACATCTATCGTCAGATAGAGGAGCAGCATATCTGCGGACCCTCTGGCGAGCAGATCCGTATAGAGATGTTCTGTCATGGTGCTTTGTGCATGGCTGTCAGTGGTAAGTGCTATATGAGTCTTGACAACACAGGACGCTCCGCTAATCGTGGGGAGTGCATGCAGATATGTCGTCGCTCCTATATCGTCACAGACCGTGAGACAGGAACGGAGTTGGAGATAGACAATAAATACATCATGAGTCCTAAAGACCTGAAGACCATTCGTTTCATCGATCGGATGATGAATAGTGGTGTGCGAGTCTTTAAGATAGAGGGACGTGCCCGTGGTCCAGAATATGTGATGACTGTCGTACAATGTTATAAGGAAGCGATACAATGTGTACTTGACAATACCTTCACGGAAGAGAAGAAAGACGCATGGGACGAGCGACTTGCCACTGTCTTCAATCGTGGCTTCTGGGACGGCTACTACCAAGGGCAGAAATTGGGTGAGTGGAATAAGCACTATGGCTCATGTGCCACAGAGCGTAAGCAGTATGTGGGCAAGGGGGTGAAGTATTTCTCCAAACTTGGTGTCGCAGAGTTCACCTGCGAGGCGTGTGAGTTCTCTGTGGGTGACAAGATGCTTATCACAGGACCTACTACAGGGGCACTCTATGTCACTGTCGATGAGATACATGATGACGTGCAATCCGTACAGACGGCACAGAAAGGGACACGCGTCAGTATCAAAGTGCCAGAGAAGGTACGTCCCAGCGATAAACTGTTTAGGATTGAAAAGTTGAAGGATTGAAGTAATCGTCGCAAGACGCTTTTACAAAGCGAAGCGACTAAAAGGATTGAAAAATTGAAGAATTGAAGAGATGACAATAAACGAAATACAAGACGAGATTATTGAGGAGTTCTCTGGTTTTGACGACTGGATGGACAAATACCAACTGCTGATTGACTTAGGTAATGAGCAGGAGCCCTTAGACGAGAAATACAAGATTGAGAGTAACCTGATAGACGGTTGTCAGAGTCGTGTGTGGCTGCAAGCCGACTATCATGATGGTATCATCGACTTCACCGCAGAGAGTGACGCCTTGATCGTGAAGGGTATTGTCGCACTGCTGATACGAGTGCTGAGTGGGCATACACCCCAAGAGATACTGGATGCGGAACTGTACTTTATCGACCAGATAGGATTGAAGGAACACCTGTCACCCACTCGCAGCAACGGACTGCTTGCCATGGTGAAGCAGATGCGGATGTACGCACTTGCCTTTAAGACCAAAGAGGGACTTTAACGACTCGCTTCGTAAGTGTCGAGTTTCTGGAGATAATACTCACGGAAGTCACTCCATCGATAATAAGGGGCAATACTGGACGCTATGGGCAGTGTTGCCTCTTCTTCGTTCAGTAGTATTTTGAAAATCACATCCTCATCGGAAGGACTCTCGCGATAGAAGATAAACTGCATGTTCGCAGCCATAGGCAATACATGATATGCCAGCCATTGATGAGGCTCCACCTCCTCTAAGTCCATCGTCTGGAAGCCATAGCCATTCAGATCCAACAGACAGGTAAGGGGTAATATCACCGTATCGTGACCATAGCGCAGAGAGACACCAGGTTTCGACAGGGCGATACAACTGTCTGCCTCCTCGATGATACGGCGCAACAAATTCCTTTGAGAATAGGGCTCGTTACCTCCATTCAGCAAAGAAGGACCATAGGCTATATACCACCAGGCATTCTCTTTCTGCCAGATACGGTATAACTCATCACGGGTAAAGATATCTATCAGATGTAAACTATCACTTAAATGAGTGTCCTGCATAATAGTGGCAACCTTAAACAAATAATAGTTCAAAGATCCGTCATCAACATGCTGACGCACATACGCTGTATCGTTGAACAGACTTCCCATCAGTCGCTCGTTATGCTCCCGCTTCTGCGTAAACTCCTTATAGGCATGAGTGGCATGATGGGTCATCATGCTATCACGCAATAATTTGTCCTGATAGTTCAGATACCACATGTCTCGACTGGAGGCATCCATCCGGATTCGCAGTTGGGGATTCTTTGCCACCATCTGCTGGATAGCGGCACCCATAGAGAGAATACAACGGATCTTGGTTGAACTACGTGCGTCTATATTCGCACTATCCGCAAACACCTCCGGATAATGCTCCATCATACGACGGATAATATGACGATGCTGCACGTTGCCTAATGCTGTCAACTCACCAAAACGACCTTGTACGTCTTCATGGACAATTCGTAGTTGGCGAAGGACATCCTTGCCTAACGGTGTCAACTTATCCAACGAATCAGCCTTTGCCATTATATCCAAAGGAATGGTATAGGCTTTCGGATTATTCATGTAACGAGAGCCATGACGACTATAATGGCTAATATAGAAAGGGATCTTCCCTTCAGGTGCTGGCGTGTACTGATGGTCGTCCCTGTCTGGATAGACACAGTAGTTGTTTGCTGACTTATTAGGATCTTTGATGATCTCCTCATAAATAGTCTGGGCAGAAACAAAGTCAACCAGACCATACCACATGATGATCATAATAGATAATCGTGCCATCACCAGTGAGTTATTTAATACTTTTCTCATAGGCATCTAACTTATCCAAATAATACTGCCGGACATCACTCCATTTATAATATGGTGCGAGGTCGCTTTTCACAGGCAACGCAGCCTCCTCTTCGTTCAGTAACACCTTCACCAAGACATCTTTATCGAAGGAGTTCTCACGATAGAATACAAACTGGATATTGGAAGCCATGGGGAATACCAGACAAGCCCACCATGCCTGTTCTTCCAACTCCTCCAACTTGAGAGTCTGATACCCGAAATGATTGAGTTCCAACAAACAGGCCAGGGGCAGGACAACCGTCTCATGTCCGAAACGCAACTGTGCACCTGGTTTCCTCAACATGATACAACTATCTGCCTCCTCAATCATTTTACGTAACAAACATCTTTGTGTATATGGTTGCTTGCCACCATTCAGCAAAGAAGGACCATACATAAAATACCACCATGCATTCTCCTTCTGCCAGAATTGGTGAATATCCTCGTAAGTAAATAAGTCCAAATAGTCTATCTGACTACCCATTCGGGTATTCTGCTGAATAAGAGCGGTCTTCAAGAGATAGTAATTCAACCATACCTCATCCACTTGCTCTTTGACATAAACAGAGTCATTAAACAACAATGACATCAGTCTGGGATTATGCTCCCTGCAGTCACAATATTCCTTATAGGCTCTCTTGGCGACGCTGTTCATCATACTATCCCGTAAATCCTTGTCCTGATGGTTCATATACCACATGTCATGCTGGGAGGCATCCATCTTCACAGAGAGTTTGGGATTCTTAGAGACCATCCCTTGTATCGCAGAACCCATCGAGAGGATACAACGATTCACTGTTGTACTCTTGGCGTCTATTCGTGCCTTTCCCTCAAATATTTCCGGAAAGCGGATCATCATACGACGGGCTATACCACGATGCTGCTGTCTTCCCAACTCTGTAAGGTCTCCCCATCGCCCCTCTGAATCCTTAATGATAAGTTCCAACTGTCGCTTGACATGATGCCCAAGCGAGGTCAGTTTACCCAGCGAGTCAGCCTTTTGCAGCATTCTATAGGGAATATCATAGCCCTTCCGGTTACTCAGATAACGAGAGCCATGACGTCCATAATGACTAAGATAAAAAGGATGCTTTCCTGCAGGAGGGGGAGTCTGTCGCACTACGAGGGTATCAGGATAGATACAGTAATTGCTTGCTGAGAAACGACGGTCCTTACTGATACGGTCAAAAGCCGATAGCGGCTGGGCATGGCTATATAATACCACGCCACACAGTATGACCAAAACAGATAGGATATGTCCCAGTCTCCTATTCCTCATGATAAGCATCAAGTTTCTTTAAGTAATAGTCA
This sequence comes from Prevotella sp. UBA2755, assembly GCA_002353225.1. Lineage (GTDB taxonomy): Bacteria > Bacteroidota > Bacteroidia > Bacteroidales > Bacteroidaceae > Prevotella. The sequence continues at coordinate 128,286 of DEJF01000027.1, forward strand.
CGGAGATCTGACCATTTATAATAAGGTGCCTCTTCTGACTTGATCGGCAATGTCGCCTCATTTTCATTCAACAGGACTTTTACTAACACATCATTGTCTTGGGGGTCACTCCGATAGAATACGAACTGGATATTCGCAGCCATTGGGAATACCCTGTAATTAACCCAGCCTTTACGCTCCAAAGATTCCAGATTATCAGTCTGCAAACCATAGCCATTCAGGTCTAAAAGACAAGTCAATGGCAGCACCATCGTCTCATGACCAAAGCGCAAGGTAGCACCTGGACGCTCCAGTTGAATACAACTGTCCGCCTCCTCAATGATACGGCGCAACAGGTTACGCTGACCATATGGCTGTTTACCACCATTCCCTGTATAGCAGCCATAATGGATATACCATGAGGCATTCCGTACTTTCCAGTAGTCATAAAGTTCGTCATCAGAAAACAAGTCATACAACGTGATTTTCTTTCGTGCCTCTATGTTCTGGAGGTTAGATGCCAATGCAAAGATATCGTTTGCCAATAATTTGGCATCCACTTCCCTGTCGACAAACTCCATGTCACAGAACAACTTGGATATCAATTCCTGACTATGGTCGTATTTCTTGGCAAAAGTATTGAATTTCTCGTTGATGACAGAATCCGTTCTCTGATTGATAAGTTTCTTATCACGAAATCCTATATAATACATATCATGATGAGAGGCATCATGACGGATACGCAGACTGGGATTCAACATAACAAGTTGCATTAAAGCATTTTCCATAGAGAGAATACAGCGAATGACCACCGTGCTTTTGGCATCTATGCAGACATCTCCAGCAAACACCTCCGGGAAACGCTCATACATACGGCGGGCTATCTGTCGATGCTGTAAAGCACCCAACGGACTCAACTCACCCAAGCGGTTATCTGACTCATCCTTCAATAACGCAATACGTCTCAGCACGTCTTTTCCCAACGTAGTGAGTGCCCCCATACTATCCGCTTTCACCATGATATTATAGGTTCTTGTATATTCATCTTTTCCCACCAAGTATCTGGAGCCATGTCGCCCATAATGACTAATATAAAAAGGCTTCTTCCCGTCAGGAGCCGGCGTAAGCCGAACCTGCTTAGGACCTGGGTAGGCTAGATGATTACTTGCCGAATTATGCAAATCTTTCTGTATTTCCTCCTTAGCGGTCTGTGCATTCAGCATCGATGAAATACAAAAAAGAGTAAGAGTCAGTATTAGTTGTTTCATAAAATTTATCATATGTTGGAGTGCAAAGATACAAATAATTGTTTTAAATCCTGCAAATGTTTAACATTTTCTTTGAGTTTACCCCTTTTATCGCTATCTTTGACTTCATCCAATGTTCTTCCATTCGAGATTTAAAGCCCCTTGATAAGGGGCGGCTATAATGCAGGGATAAATTTTAGACAATATTTTTGGTTTTCTGCTCACTAATTCGTACCTTTGCGAATAAAATATCTGACTATGGCAAAGATTCAGAAATGGCAAGACGATTACTGGCTTCTTTTGATGCAATTGTATCTTAAGAAACCTGTCGGGGTTAAACCAATCTATAGTAAAAGCATGGTGGACCTCAGTATGGAACTGCATATTGATCCGCAAGTCTTGTTTAACAAGATGAACGAGATTGCCAATTTAGAGACACCACGTATTGAGCGCATCTGGCAGGAATATGGTACCAATCCCCGTCGGTTAAGCCGTGCCGCCAGTCTATTGCGACAGATGAAGGGTTTTGGAAATAATCATGAGTTCTACGAAGGGGTAGATGTCCAAGAGACCTTCGAGCGAGACTTCCGCCCTGTCAGTGACGACACTTCCATCACTCCTGTGATGCTGATTTTGATACTCGACCTGTATTTCCGACTGACTCCTATCACTATGGTAGCAGAAACACCAGAGATTCAGGAACTCAGCCGTCTGATTAAGTTGCCTGCTCGCGAGATTGCAGATATCATGGATATCTACCAACATTGTGATCCTTACCTGAATCGGAAGGAGGTACTGTTCAGTCCGCTTTTCCCTGCTTGTCAGAATGTATGGCAACGTTATGGGAATTGTGACACGGAACAACTCGCCTCGTATGCCAGACAACTAAAAGATTACTTCAAATAATTGTCTTAATTATCATTTATTTTGTAACTTTGCAGTTGATATGGCACAGGAGCAGATACAGGAACAGCAACAGACCCTGTCTTTAAGGCAAACACAGAGTATTACGCAGCAACAATTGTTGCAGGCGCAACTCATTGAACTGCCTATTACACAACTGCAGGAACGTGTCAATGCGGAGATGGATGACAACCCCGCATTAGAAGTCAATACTGATGAAGACCCTGGGTTCTCTGAGAACTCTGAGTTTTCTGAGAACTCCGAGTCACCCGAATTATCCGATGATTATGAGCGAGAGGAACGTCAATCGGCATTAGATGCCGCTTTGGAGAGTATCGGAAGGGACGATGAGGATCTGCCTGTATATCATGGCGGACAGGATTACCATGAGGAAAAGGAGGAAATCGTCTATGGCGAGACACTGTCTTTTTACGACCAGTTGAAAGAGCAGATGGGTGTTCTTGACTTAAACCAACAGCAACGGGATATCATGGAATACTTGATAGGTTCCTTGGATGATGACGGTTTGTTACGAAAGACTTTAGATAATATCAGTGACGAACTTGCCATCTACCATGCGATTGATGCCACTCCCCATGAAATAGAGAATATATTACACCGCTTACAAGAATTCGACCCAGCAGGTATTGGAGGACGCTCCTTGCAAGAGTGCCTAATGCTACAGATACAACGTCGCAATCCCTCACACCTTCGTGATTTGATGATGCGTGTGATTCAAGACTATTTCATCGAATTCACTAAGAAACACTGGAAAAAGATACAGCAAGCACTGGGATTAACCGACTTGCAGGCAGATGCATTAATGAAGGAACTACGGAAACTCAACCCCAAGCCTGGTGCATCTATGGGAGAGGCTATGGGACACTCTATGCAGCAAATAACACCTGACTTCATCGTTGACACACAGGATGACGGGACAGTTACTTTCCAACTGAACACTGGGGAAATACCAGAATTGCATGTTTCCCAGTCGTTCACAGATACTCTTCGGGAGTATCAAGATAATAAAGAAAATATGAGCCGCCAAATGAAGGAGGCTTTGCTCTATACCAAGAAGAAGGTAGATGCCGCCCAAGGTTTCATCGAGGCGATTCGTGTACGCCGCCAGACGCTGTCCACGACAATGAAGGCTATCATCCAATGGCAGCATCGCTATTTCGAGGAAGGTGATGAGGCATTGCTTCGCCCTATGATCCTAAAAGATATCGCGGAGAAGACCGGGCTTGACCTAAGTACAATCTCACGTGTCAGCAACTCTAAATACGCACAGACCCGTTGGGGTACTTTCCCTCTCCGTCATTTCTTTAGCGACAGTTACGTGACCGCTGAAGGTGACGAGTTGTCTACCAGAGAGATTAAGGCCACATTACATGACCTCGTTGATGCGGAAGACAAGCAGAAACCCCTCAGTGACGAGGCATTAGGCAAACTCCTTGCGGAGAAGGGCTATCCCATTGCCCGTCGTACTGTGGCTAAATATCGTGAACAATTAGGAATACCCATCGCTAGACTAAGGAAATGAGAAAGCGTCAACAGATGATATTAGCAGCACGAGTGATCAGCATACTCTTCACTCCCTTCTATCTCCCTATCATAGGATTGATAGCCTTGTTTACTTTCAGTTACATGAGTATCTTTCCATGGGCATATAAATTGCAGGTACTGATTATGGTCTATCTATTCACCATCCTGTTGCCTTCTTTGATGATTCATTTCTATCGCCGTTACCAAGGGTGGAACCTCATCGAACTCGGACAAAGGGAACGGCGCATGGTGCCTTATGTCATTTCTATCGTTTGTTATTTCACTTGCATCTATGTCATGGAGCGTTTACACATGCCCCATTTCATAATATCTATTGTCATTGCGGCACTGATGGTTCAAATTGTCTGTGCTCTGATTAACGTCTGGTGGAAGATTTCCACTCATACTGCAGCCATCGGGGGAGTCGGCGGAGCCCTCTTCGCCTTTGCCGAATACTTAGGATTCAACCCTGTCTGGTGGCTGAGTGTCGTCTTTATCGTAGCAGGCATCTTAGGAACATGCCGGATGGTGCTTCGCCAGCACACACTCTCACAAGTCATCGGAGGATTCTGGGTGGGTTTCTTCTGTGCCGCAGTTGCCATCCTTTTCTTGTAATAACGAAATATCAAACAACGAATAATATGAACCCAATTGTCAGTATTATCATGGGCAGCACCAGTGACCTGCCCGTTATGGAAAAAGCCTGCAAACTCTTAGACGAGATGCAGGTCCCGTTTGAAGTCAATGCCCTCTCGGCACATCGCACACCAGAGGCAGTAGAGGAGTTTGCCCGTAACGCCAAAGATCGCGGCATCCGTGTGATTATCGCAGCAGCAGGCATGGCAGCGGCACTGCCTGGTGTCATTGCCGCTTCTACTACCCTCCCCGTTATCGGTGTCCCCATCAAAGGTATGCTCGATGGTCTGGACGCCATGCTCAGCATTATTCAGATGCCTCCTGGCATTCCCGTTGCCACTGTTGGTGTGAATGGCGCGCAAAATGCCGCCATCCTCGCTGTGGAGATGCTTGCCCTCTGCGATGAGACTATCGCACAACGTCTAAGCAATTACAAGAAAGGACTGAAAGAGAAAATCGTTAAGGCAAATAAAGAACTTGCTGAAGTAAAATATCAATTCAAGACAAACTAAATGACCTATCAAAGAAGGAAATCCTCCGTCACCCGTGTCGGTAATATTGAGATTGGCGGTAACAATCCCATCCGCATCCAGTCAATGGGAACAGTAGACACCAACGATACAGAGGGCTGTGTGGCACAGGCTAAACGTATCATAGATGCTGGTGGAGAACTGGTACGTTTCACCACCCAAGGTACTCGTGAGGCGGAAAACATGAAAAACATCTCGGAACGTCTCAAGGCAGATGGCTACGACACACCATTGGTTGCCGATGTACATTTCACGGCACATGTCGCTGATGTGGCTGCCCAATACTGTGAGAAAGTACGCATTAATCCAGGTAACTACGTCGACCCAGGACGTGTCTTTAAACATTTGGAGTACACTGATGAGGAATATGCCGAGGAGTTAAAAAAGATAGAGGCAAAACTCATACCTTTCCTGAATATCTGCAAGGAGCATCATACCGCTATCCGTATCGGTGTGAACCACGGTTCACTATCTGACCGTATCATGTCACGCTATGGAGACACGCCTGCTGGTATCGTAGAGAGTTGTATGGAGTTTTTGCGTATCTGTAAGCGGGAGGACTTTAGTGACATCGTCATTAGCATCAAGGCAAGTAATACGGTCGTCATGGTTACTACCGTTCGCTTGCTGGTGGAGACGATGGACAAAGAGGATATGCACTATCCATTACACTTAGGTGTGACAGAGGCTGGCGAAGGCGAGGATGGCAGGATCAAGAGTGCCGTTGGTATCGGCGCATTATTGACAGAGGGCATCGGTGATACTATCCGTGTTTCCTTGAGTGAGGAACCCGAATGTGAGATTCCCGTGGCTCGCAAACTGGTTGACTCTATTGAGGAATGTGCTCGCTTGCGTGCCGAGGCAGAGGCTTCTATTGAAGACGATACCATCACACTCACCATTGAAGAGCCTGATTGGGAGACGCTCCAACTGAAAGCAGCCATGGCAGTAGGTGCCTTGCTGATTGACCGTAAGGCAACTAAATTAGTCATCCATTCCAGATCTTATATGGATACTAGATTAACTAGTCTGTCCGATGCCATTTTACAGGCTGCCCGTATCAAGTTTACTAAGACAGAGTATATCTCTTGCCCGGGGTGCGGACGTACCTTGTACAATTTGCAAGACACCATTGCCCGTATCAAAGCGGCAACAAGTCATCTGGTAGGTTTGAAAATTGGTATCATGGGGTGTATCGTCAATGGCCCTGGCGAGATGGCTGATGCCGACTATGGTTATGTCGGAGCAGGCAGGGGCAAGATCAGCCTCTACAAGCAGAAAGTCTGTGTCGAGAAAAACATCCCCGAGGAAGAGGCAGTAGAAAAACTACTGGAACTGATCAACAAGGATATGCATTCTTAGAAAAGCCAGCATGCATTCCCTATCATTCCACAGGAAAGAGATGTTGGAGTAGACACTATTCTCATCATTGCAGGAGTTTAGCGGAAAGTTCTCTCATACCCTCACTGGCACCTTTCTGGATCTGCTGGACATTAGCACCAGCAGAGACAGGCTTGGGGTCGATAAGGTAGATAGGAACACCTGGACGGACATACTGCACAAGTCCTGCGGCTGGATAGACATTAAGTGACGTACCAATAATAATGAAAATGTCAGCCTGCATTGCCTCAGCGGCTGCGGCACTGATCATAGGGACAGCCTCCCCGAAGAACACGATGAAAGGACGAAGCAGAGAACCGTCACCTGCCTTCGTACCAGGCTCCACCTCACAATTCTCTGGGGTCAGCGTGATTTGGTAACGAGGATCGTCTACATCACGACTGGAGCAGACCTTCATCAGTTCTCCATGCAGATGGATAACCTTTGAGGAACCTGCCATCTCGTGCAGGTTGTCGACATTCTGGGTGACAACCGTCACGTCATACTGCTCTTCCAGTTTTGCCACCAAGCGGTGTCCCTCATTGGGTTGCGTACCAATACATTTCTTACGCAGCATATTATAGAAGTTTGTCACTAAGGTAGGATCTGCCTCCCATCCCTCATGGGTCGCTACCTTTGCCACTGGATAGTTCTCCCATAACCCATCAGCATCACGAAACGTTTTTAATCCGCTCTCCACCGACATGCCGGCACCTGTCAAAACCACGATCTTCTTCATAAGTCTTTCTGTTTTAGATTTTCTGCAAAAATAATAAATATTTGAGAGTTGACAACAGAGAATTGAGAATAATTTAGTAATTTTGCAAAAATAAACAATAGACACCATGAAAGTATTACGTGACAGAATAATGCAAGACGGACGCTGCCTGGAAGGTGGTATCCTGAAAGTAGACCGCTTCATCAATCACCAGATGGACCCATACCTGATGAAGCAGATTGCTATTGAGTTTATCCGTCGCTTTGCCGATGAGGACATCAACAAGATTGTGACGGTGGAGGCTTCTGGTATCGCCCCTGCTATCATGCTGGGCTATCTGATGGAGTTACCTGTAGTCTTCGCCAAGAAGAAAAAACCCTCTACCATGAGCGAGTTCTATGAGTCAACAGTCCGTTCATTTACCAAGCAGCGCGAGTATCCCTTGACAGTCAGTCGTGAGTATCTGACCAGCGAGGACCGGGTGTTGTTCATTGACGACTTCCTTGCTTATGGTAACGCAGGACTGGGTATCATAGACCTCTGCCGGCAGGCTGGTGCTACGATTGTAGGCATGGGCTTTATCATCGAGAAAGAGTTCCAGCATGGAAGGAAAGTATTGTTGGACGCTGGTATCAACCGTATCGAGTCTCTTGCTATTATCGAATCATTAGAGAATAATCAGATCAAACTTAAATAGTCTTCATGGAAAGCAAAAGAACTCTTTACCAATTGGACGGCAAAGTGCCTTTGATTCAAGCCATTCCATTCGGGTTGCAACATGTGCTGGCAATGTTCGTTGCCAATATCACGCCGATTATTATTCTTGCGAATGTAGTAGGCATCGACCCTATCGTGAGTGCCACATTGATACAGAACTGTATGATCATCGCTGGTATTGGAACACTCATCCAGTTGTATCCAATCTGGCGCATCGGCTCTCGTCTTCCTATCGTGATGGGTATTAGTTTCACCTTCCTTTCCTTATCCCTTTTCATCGGTACGACCCAGGGCATGGGTGTACTCATGGGTGCCGTCATCGTGGGTGGTATCATTGAGGGCTTGTTAGGACTCTGCGCCCATTATTGGCTGAAACTGATTCCCCATATTGTGGCGGCGACAGTGGTGACTGCCATCGGATTCTCACTATTACCCATTGGTGCTAACTCTTTTGCTGGAGGACAGGGTGCCGCAGATTTTGGAGCAGCCCATAACTGGATAGTCGGTAGTTTCACTCTTCTTGTCTGTCTGGGCTTCCAGATTTTTGCCAAGGGTTTCCTCCGCTCCCTCTCTGTACTGATCGGCTTAGTGTTGGGTTATATCCTTGCTATCTGTATGGGGATGGTTGATTTCTCAGGATTTCAGCATGTTGGTTTTGTCTCACTGCCAAACTTCTTGCCTTTCAAGCCAGAGTTCAATTTAGGAGCAATCCTTTCTGTTATTGCCATTTATTTGGTTTCAGCCACAGAGACCATTGGTGATACCAGTGCGCTTTGTGAGAGTGCATTGAATCGTCAGCCCCATAAAAAGGAATTAGGTAATAGTATCACGTGTGATGGTTTCGTGAGCAGTTTCGCAGGTCTTTTCGGATGTACTCCCATTACCTCATTCAGTCAGAATGTGGGCTTAGCGGCGATGTCTGGTGTTGTCAACCGCTATGCGATTGCCACAGGTGCTAGTATTATGATATTAGGTGGTATCTTCCCTGCCGTCGGATTCTTGTTGACGACGATACCTCAGGCTGTATTGGGAGGTTGTACCATCATGATGTTCGGATCCATCATGTTCGCAGGTTTCCGTATGATGGCGAGATGTGGATTCAGCGACAGGAATATGGTCATCGTATCTCTCTCGTTAAGTATAGGACTGGGATTCACGCAGGCAACGGAGATGTTCCAGATATTCCCTAAGATCGTACAGACGATATTTGCAGAGAATTGTGTTGCCGTTGTCTTCATCTTGGCAGTCATCCTAAACTTGCTCTTACCGAAAGACGGAAAGGAAAATCCTCAACTTGCCAAGGATGAGTGAACTGGGTCTCCGCAAGCGTCTTGCCTTAGAACTGGCGGCACAGATAAGCCGTAATATCCGCAAAGATCATCCTCTCCGACAATTGTTCTGGGAGTGTACCTTGCGGTGTAATGTGAGTTGTCGCCATTGTGGTAGTGATTGCAGGAAACTCTCTGAGATCAAAGATATGCCGCGTGAGGACTTTTTCCGTGTACTTGATAGTATAGCCCAAAAGACAGACCCGCACAAGGTGTTTGTGACAATCTCTGGCGGAGAGCCTCTTATGCGAGATGATTTGGAACTATGCGGTAAAGGTATCTTCGAGCGTGGTTTTCCTTGGGGTATGGTTACCAACGGACTCGCCCTCACCCCTGAGCGCTTCGAGTCGTTGAGGAAGGTTGGTATGCATAGCGTCACGGTCAGTTTAGATGGACTGGAGGAGAATCATAACTGGATGCGCCGTCATCCACAGAGTTTCCAGATGGTCGACCAGGTCTTATACCTCTTTGTACGTCATCCGCAAATAGCCTCTGATGTTGTCACTTGTGTCAACCAACGTAACTACGACCAGTTGCCGGCAATCCGTGACTATCTTATCAGCAAGGGCATCGGCTATTGGCGTATCTACTCCATCTTCCCTGTAGGACGTGCTGCCAGCGACCCGATGATGCAGATCAGTAACAAACAATATCGTGGTATGCTTGATTTCATCCGTCAGACCCGTAATGAGGGGGAGATAAATGCATCCTATGGATGTGAGGGCTTCCTCGGACGTTATGAAGGTGAGGTCCGTGAGATGTTCTTCGATTGCCAGGCAGGTGTGACAGTAGGCTCTGTGATGGCTGACGGCTCTATTGCCGCTTGTGCCAGTATTCGTGCCGATTATCATCAGGGTAACATTTATGAGGACGACTTCATGGAGGTATGGGAGAAACGCTATGCGCCCTATCGGAATCATGACTGGATGCGTAAGGGTGACTGTAAGGAATGCCGCTATTGGCGGTATTGCAGAGGCAATGGTATGCACCTTCGTGACGGGGAAGGGAATTTGATTCTCTGCCACTTGAAACGCATCCAAGAAGCAGGTCAGACAGTTAAATAATCTTTATTTCAGAGTTTATTCAATAATAATCCATAATTTTGCACCCGAAAATCATCAAACGTTTGAATTATGAAGAAGATTCGTCATTCTATTAACCTCGTACTCTCTGCCATGATCGTGGCTTTGGGGTTTGGTTCTTGTGTCTCTCAGCAGAAATACAAGGAAGCACTTACCGAGATTGAACAGTTGAAGGGTCAGAATGCCAATCTGAATGCCGAGAAAGATGCGCTTTATAACGAGAATGCCAAGTTACGCGGCGACCTTGAGAAAGCGCTTGATTACAAGAAAAAGTCGGAGCAGCGTAAGGTGGTTTACGGTCCTCGTCCTACGGAATTTAACGAGAAGATCAATCAATAAGATACACATTATTATATTATAGAGAAATAAAAAATGGATAAAGTTAGTTATGCGCTGGGCTTAGGCATTGGACGCCAGTTGGCTCAGATGGGTGCTACCGAGTTGAATATCGACGATTTTGCCATGGCTATCAAGGATGTGATAGCAGGCAACGACCTGAAGGTATCCAATCGTGAGGCACAACAGATTGTACAGGAGTATTTTGCTGCACAAGAGGAGAAGATTAACAAACAGCGTGCCGAACAAGGTAAGGCACATAAGGAGGCTGGAGAGAAATACCTCGCTGAGAATGCCAAGAAGGAAGGAGTGATTACCCTACCCAGCGGACTGCAGTATCAGGTATTGAAGGAAGGAAATGGTAAGAAGCCTACCGCTAAGGACAGTGTGAAGTGCCATTATGAGGGATTCCTGATTGATGGTACTGTGTTCGACAGCAGTGTAGAGCGTGGCGAGCCTGCCGTCTTCGGACTGCAGCAGGTTATCGCTGGATGGACAGAAGGTTTGCAGTTGATGCAGGAAGGTGCCAAGTATCGTTTCTTCATCCCTTATCGTCTTGCTTATGGCGAGGGTGGCGCTGGTGCCTCTATTCCTCCTTTTGCAGCCCTCATCTTTGATGTGGAACTGATTCAAGTGATGTAATTATCGGAATAACGAAATAATTAAAAGAAAAAAATGAGAAAATTTACTTTTGCTGCTATTGCAGCAGTAGCCGCAGCCACTTTGTTCTCTTGCGGCAATGGTACTCCGAAGGCAAACCTGAAGAGTGATGTTGACACACTCAGTTATGCTATCGGTATGGCACAGACCAATGGTCTGAAAGATTATCTTGTTAACCGTCTGGACATCGATACTGCCTATATGGACGAGTTTATCAAGGGTCTCAACGAGGGAGCCAATGCTGGTGACGACAAGAAAAAGGCAGCATACTATGCTGGTATTCAGATTGGTCAGCAGATCAGCAACCAGATGGTAAAGGGTATCAACCATGAGTTATTTGGTAACGACTCTACCCAGACGATTTCCCTGAAGAACTTCATGGCAGGCTTTATCAGTGGTACTACTGGTAAGGGTGGTCTGATGACTGTTGACTCTGCCCAGTTTGTTACTCAGACCCTGATGCAGGCTATCAAGGGCAAGTACATGGAGAAGGAGTTCGGTCCTAACAAGGTGGCTGGTGAGAAATTCCTCGCAGAGAACGCTAAGAAAGAGGGTGTGAAGACCCTTGAGGGTGGTGTTCAGTATAAGGTCATCAAAGAGGGTAATGGTGCCATTCCTGCCGACACCTCTCGTGTAAAGGTTAACTACGAGGGTCGTACACTCGACGGAAAGGTGTTCGACAGTACCTACAAGCGTGGTGAGCCTGCAGAGTTCCGCTGCAACCAGGTCATCAAGGGATGGACTGAGGCACTCGTTCACATGCCTGCTGGTTCTGTATGGGAGGTTTATGTTCCTCAGGAGAAGGCATACGGTGCCCGTCAGCAGGGTGCTGACATCAAGCCGTTCTCTATGCTGATCTTCAAGATCGAGTTGTTGGAGGTTAACCCTAAGAGAAAGTAATTCATGAGAAGAATCATCATAGTAGCACTCACCGTCTTGGTGGGTGCTACTTTCAATCATGTCAAGGCACAGCAGTTAGCCACCCCTGTTGACTCGCTGAGTTATAGTTTTGGTTTAGTACAGTCGAAAGGACTGGTGCGCTTCCTGCAACAGTTTAACCAGGAGGTTTTTGGCAACGACTCGACACAGCACCTCAATATGGACCTTTTCCTTCAAGCGTTTAATGCTGGGGTGAGAGGCGAGAATGGACTGATGACTGTTGACGCTGCCCAAGAACTGACACAGAGCCTGATACAGTCTATAAAGTCCAAGACTGCTTTGAAACTGTATGGTGACAACAAAAAAGCCGGTGAGGATTTCCTCAAGGCGAATGCCAAGAAAAAAGGTGTCAAGACCTTAGCATGCGGTGTACAGTATAAGGTCCTGAAAGAAGGAAAGGGAACTATTCCTACCGCCAGCCAGAAAGTCAAGGTACATTACGAGGGACGCACTTTAGACGGCAACGTCTTCGACAGTTCCTATAAGCGGGGTGAACCAACCGATTTCCGTTGCAATGAGGTCATCAAAGGATGGACGGAGGCGCTTACCCACATGCCCGTAGGCTCTACATGGGAAGTATATATCCCACAGGAACTTGCCTATGGGGACAGACAGGCCGGCAAGGATATCAAACCGTTCTCCATGCTCATCTTCAAAATCGAACTTTTGGAGATTATAGACAAATAAAAACAAGGAGAGCAGACCATAAATCTGCTCTTTTTGTTTAAATTATTGCAAATTTCTTAGCAAAATGTTGCCCATATCGATAATTTTTCCTACTTTTGCTTACAAATTGTAAACTAAAAACTAAATTTCCGTTATGGCAACAACCGAAAAGATTGATCATCTTGACAAGAAAATCCTGAATATCTTGTCCAAGAACGCACGTATCCCTTTCAAGGATGTGGCAGCAGAGTGTGGCGTGTCACGCGCTGCCATCCATCAGCGTGTACAGCACCTGATAGAGGCGAATGTAATTATGGGTAGTGGCTTCGATGTCAACCCTAAGAGTTTGGGGTACAGCACCTGCACCTATGTGGGTATTACCCTGGAGCGTGGCTCAATGTATAAAGATGTAGTAGAGTGCTTGCAGCATATCCCTGAGATTGTGGAGTGCCACTTTACCACAGGTCCCTATACTATGCTTGTTAAACTTTATGCACGTGACAATGAACAGTTGATGCATCTGCTCAATGGTCGTCTGCAAGACATTCCTGGCGTTGTTGCCACAGAGACACTCATCTCTTTGGAGCAGAGCATCAAGCGTGAGATTCCCGTTAGTATTGAGGAGTAGCCTATGAATCAGTTTGATTGGCAATTACAACTGGCACAGAAAGCCTATAAGAAGTTTCCTGAGGCAACAAAACTTCCCGTTATTGGCATCACAGGAAACTATGGAGACCTGATCTGCAAACTTGCCGAGGGTTATTATAAGTCAGTCGTCAAGGCTGGTGGTGTTCCAGTCATCATCCCTCCTGTTGCCGACACTGATGCCATTATCAATACCTTGGCGAATATTGATGGACTGATTCTCAGCGGTGGTGGTGACTATGACCCTCGTTATGCTGGGGAGGAGCCACATCCCAAACTGGGTGAGGTCAATGCTGAGCGTGACCTTCCTGAGTTATTGATTACCCGTCTTGCCTACAACCGTCAGATTCCTATCCTTGGCATCTGCCGGGGCATCCAGACCCTTGCCATGGCACTGGACGGAAAGGTTAAGCAGGACATCACGGATATTACCACCATCAATCACTCCCAGAGTGAGGAGCGATCCATAGCAACCCATCAAGTCACTATTGAGAAAGACTCCATCCTCTACCAACTCTATGACAAGGCTCAACTCTCTGTCAACTCCTTCCACCATCAGGCGGTATGTGACAGTGGGAAGCGGTTCCGTGTGACAGCGACATCGGAAGATGGTATTATCGAGGCGATGGAGAGTTGTGAGTTCAAGAGTATTATGGGTGTGCAGTGGCATCCCGAATGTCTTGACGACGGGCTTCCCGTTTTTGAGTGGCTCGTTCGTGAGGCAGCATTCTTCCAAGAGGCACGTGACATACATTACAACATGATCACGCTGGACTCCCATTGTGACACACCGATGTTCTTCCCACAGGGGATCGACTTTAGTAATCGTGACGATCGGATTCTTGTTGATTTGCATAAGATGGCGGACGGACATCAGGACGCCACTATCATGGTGGCTTATCTGCCACAGCCTACCGAGAATCCTACCGCTTTTGCCGACAAGATTTTTGATAAAATAGAAGAGATTGTCAGTCAACATGAGGACTATATCGCCCTTGCAGATAATCCCGGTTTACTTTATTATAACAAGGCTGGTAACAAGAAGACGATCATGCTGGGTATCGAGAACGGCATTGCCTTGGATGGCAAATTGGAGAATCTGAAACACTTCGCAGAGCGTGGCATTGTCTATATAACTCTCTGTCACAATGGCGACAATGATATCTGTGACTCTGCCAAAGGCAACCAGACGCACAATGGTGTCAGCAAGTTTGGTAAGAAAGTCATCAAGGAGATGAACAAACTGGGTATCATGGTTGACCTCAGCCATGCCTCAGAGAAGAGTTTCTATGATGCACTGAAAATCAGTAAGATGCCTATTGTGTGCAGCCATAGCAGTTGTCGTGCTCTCTGCGATCATCCCCGTAACCTCACTGACGACCAGATGCGAGCCCTTGCACAAAAGGGTGGTGTCATGCAGATTACCTTGTATCATGGTTTCCTGCGCTCTGAAGGAGAGGCAACTGTTGAGGATGTCCTTGCCCATCTGGAACATGCCATTGAGGTGATGGGTATTGATCATGTGGGTATTGGTACTGACTTCGACGGTGACGGTGGCGTTCGCGGTTTTGCTGATGCCTCGGAAGTCATTAACTTTACACGCCTATTGCTGAAACGGGGTTATTCACCTAATGATATATATAAGATATGGGGAATGAATTTCCTGGGTCTTATGGGCGAGGTACAATCTGTAAAGTTGAAATCATGGTAACCTATAATACAGAGAATGTCCGATTCCCCAAGATCAAGCGACGTGAGACTACCGCATGGATCCGTCGGGTCGCTGCCACCTATGGTAAGAAAGTAGGAGAGGTTGGCTATCTCTTCTGCGACGACGAGCATATCCTGGAAGTCAACCGCCAGTATCTGGGACACGACTACTATACTGACATCATCACCTTCGACTATGACGAGGGCGATACCCTCAATGGCGACCTGGTGATTTCCCTCGACACCGTGCGCTCAAACGCAGAACTGTTCCATAAAGATTACGACGAGGAACTGCATCGGGTCATCATCCACGGCATCCTGCACCTCTGCGGCATCAACGACAAGGGACCGGGAGAGCGTGAGATCATGGAGGCTGCAGAGAACAAGGCACTTGCCATACGCTGAAAGGAAAGGACAAGAATATGATGAAGAGAATATATTGGATATGTATGGTGTTAACCATACTATTACTAACTACCAGTTGCAGCCAGCAACAGCCACGCTATGTCATTGGAGTGTCTCAATGCTCTGAGGATATCTGGCGTGAGAAACAGAATGCTGAACTGCGCATGGGTGCCTATATCCATGGCAACGTGGAAGTGCGCTTTGCCTCTGCCTATGACAGTGACCAGCGACAGATACAACAGATAGACAGTCTGGTTGGCACAGGTATCGACCTGTTAATCGTCGCACCTAATCAGGTGGCAACCATCTCACCAGCCATCGACCGCGCCTATGACAAAGGTATTCCCGTCATCGTTTTCGAGCGCAAGACTAACTCCAAGAAATACACCGCCTTTATAGGTGCCGATAATTATGAGATGGGACGACTGATGGGAGAGTATATCGCCCAGCAACTGAATGGACAAGGTCGGATACTGGAGATTAAGGGACTGAAAGACTCCTCCCCTGCTATCGAGCGGCACAATGGCTTTGCCAAGGCACTTAGCCGCTACCCCCAACTGCAACTCATCGACACACTACAGGGCGACTGGACAGAACAGAGCGCCTATGATGCGGTGAGGAAATGGGCTTCATCCGCTACACCTATTGACTTCGTCTTCGGACAGAACGACCGTATGGCTGTGGGAGCCCGTAAGGCACTCTCCTCCCTCAACCCAAACCTCTCCACCAAATACTGCGGTATCGACGGACTGCCTGGTGACGAAGGGGGTATTCAACTGGTACGCGACTCTGTGCTGGAAGCCAGTTATATCTATCCTACCCATGGTGACCAGTTGATTCAACTCGCGGTCAATATCCTCGACGGAAAACCTTATGAGAAAGAGAACCTCCTGAAATCGGCACTGGTCACACGTGCCAATGCCAACATCGTACAGATGGAGACGGAGGAGACCATGCGACAGACCGCCTATCTCGACCAGTTGCATGAGAAAGCAGACTCTTATCTGCAGGAACTTGCCACCCAGCGTACCATGACATGGATGCTGGTCGCCATCATCTTTATTATCACTGTGAGTGCCATACTGGTCGTTACCAATATGCAACGACGCCACCGACTAGAGCGACAGGCTTTCTCCATGGTGGTCAACGTGCCGCAAAGCGAGACAGCACCCGCTACCCTCAACCCTTCTCCCTCCCCCCAGCAGCCGACAACGATTACCGATGTCACCCCAGAGGAACAGGCGATGATGGAGGCTGATAGTGATGCACGCTTCTTGGAACGGCTACGCCAGTATGTACAAGAACAGATGAGTAATAGCGACTTCAGCGTGGAGGATCTGGCGACACAGATGGGGGTCAGCCGTGTACAACTCTATCGGAAGGTGAAGGCACAGACAGGACGTACCCCCGTGGACATCATCCGTCTGAGTCGTCTCAACCGCAGTAAGGTGTTATTACAGACCACTGACTTCTCCGTCAGCGAGATAGCCTACCAAGTAGGGTTCACCGCTCCCAGTTATTTCACCAAATGCTTCAAGGAAGAATTCGGAATGCTTCCGGGTGACACGAGGAAGTCCTGAGATCATCGCGAGGGGAGAAAGACTTGCCCGCCATCAAACAGTTTTGCAAGGTGACCTACTCCAACGTGAATTACTTCTTAGGGGCATGCACAGTTATGCGTAA
>DEJF01000075.1 GCA_002353225.1 Prevotella sp. UBA2755
AAACAGGAACACAAGCATGAGGATAGTCACCGTCACTACCTGCGCCGTGAGTTCAGCTACTCGAACTACGAGCAGAACTACACGCTGCCTGATGACGTTGTGAAGGACAAGATCTCTGCCAAGGTGGAGGACGGCATCCTGACCATCACGATGCCGAAGACCGAGCCGAAGGAGAAGGTCACCAAAGCCATCGAGGTCTCGTAACGGATATTGATTAACCGCATAAACGGAAGTCCCGACCTGCAATCGTGCAAGCCGGGACTTCTTGGATATATATGGTATGGCAAACAGTTATGCCACTAAGTGCATGATGTGAAAGAAAATTTGTATCTTTGCACCGCCTTAGAAGGTTTGAGCTATCCCCGACAAACGGGGATGCGGCATAAGCCAAAGGGGCACAATGAATATGAACTGGATTATCTTGATTTTCGCAGGGCTGTGCGAGGTAGGTTTTACCTATTGCCTTGGACGTGCTAAAGGCGTGACAGGCTACGAGTGGTGGACCTGGATTAGCGGTTTCGCCGCATCCTACGTGTTAAGTGCAGTTTTGCTGGCAAAAGCCACGCAGACACTTCCAATAGGCACAGCCTATCCCGTATGGACGGGTATTGGAGCCGTCGGGGCTGTACTTGTTGGCATTTTCATCTTCCGTGAGCCTGCCACGTTCTGGCGGCTGTTTTTTCTCACGACGCTCATAGCGTCTATCATAGGGCTAAAAGCTATTTCTTAATGCATTAAGATTACTTACTAAAAGAGCGGCATCCTCAGTCGGGATGCCGCTCTTTTAGTAAGTCAGGACAACAAGGTTTGGTATCTCAGCATCACTGCAGAGTCACTCCGACCTGCTGTCCCTTTTGATGGTCTGGGAGTCGTTACTTGGCAGCAGGCTCCCATTTGCAGCGAACAGGTGAGACGATGGCTCCCTCTTTCTTCAGTTCTGCAAATGCCTTGTCCACTTCCTTACGGTCTGCACCCAGTGCCTTGGTCACGTCACCTGCTGAGACGGGCTTTCCTGCCTCACGCATCGCCTGTAATACTTGCTCTTTCATATCGTTTATGATTAGAATGTGACAGTCTCCACTAGTTCCATCATCTTGAAGAAGTCCGCCTTGGCATCCTTCAGATAATACATCACGCCATTCTCACCGTTCTCACCAAGAGCATCCTTCAGTACAGGCATCTTCTCTACCAATGCGTGACCTACTTCCTGGCGGTTGTCCTCTACCAGCTTGCACTCAATGCGCAGTGTCTGACCCTTGAAGGCACAGATCTCAGCCTTGCAGTTATTGGCAATCTGACGGGTAGCATTGGTCTTGCCGAATGCCATGATATAGATTTTCCCCTCAAAGAACAGCATGGCTCCATAAGGGCGTACACGGGGCTGGTCGCCCTCGACTGTGGCAAGATAAAACGTTCCTGCCTTCTCTAAGAACTCGTAAACTTTCTGTATTCCTTCCATAATTAGATTTTATTATTCAATAGATTCGTTTGCAAAACTACAATAAATTCAGGTATAAAATAAACCTGAAAGCGCACAAAAATTGACCGAAAGCGAACAATATGGAAAATAATTTGTATCTTTGCCCCATGTACACATTAAAAGAATGGTGGTATCTCGCCATGGGCAGTGAACCATACAAAGACTGGGACGGCAAGATGCTTTGTTCGGAAAGCAATCTGGAGAAGACGCAAAAGACGAATGTCACGCAAGGTTTTGCAGCGTGTTACAGCTTCACGCTGGTCACTCAGGGCTGGCTTCGAATGCGATACAATGACAGGGAGTTGATGATTAGGGAGGGTGACCTCTATATTTACTCGCCAGGCTTGGCAGTAACCATACTTGACGGCTCAGATGACTATAAGAGTATCTGTCTGATGGTGGATGAATTCACGTCACTCGAATCTCCTACCGTGCGTGACATGGTCAGTCTGGCATACCTGCCTCTTGCGCAGTTGAGTACTCCCACAGTGAGGCTCCAGCCCGAGCAAACCATCACCTTTGAGAGACGCATGCGTGAGATCATTGATTATCAGCAGTCCGACAATGCTTATAAAGACAAACTGCTGCGGATGCTCTTTGCAGTTTTCATGGTAGAACTGCAGAATGCCTTGGAGTTGTCCGTCACCCACCACCATGTACCACCGCGTGTTGAAGAAATCTTCATCGGCTTCAATCGTCTGTTGCCAGAGTTTTTCCTCCAGCATCGAGACATCAGATTCTATGCCGACAAGCTCTGCGTTTCTGACGACTATCTCTCACGCATTGTCAAACGGGTCTCTGGTCGTACTGTCGGTGATTATATAAATCAGATGCTGATGTTGGAGGCATGCTACTTGTTGCACAAATCAAACCTAAGCATCGCACAGATTTCCAATCGCCTGCGCTTTTCGGAGGCAGCCGCCTTCACCCGTTTCTTCATACGGATGAAAGGCATGACACCAAAGGAGTTCAGGAAAAGCAGTTTCTTTATTTAATCGTAATGAAAACAGGCTTTAATCGGTAGGAAAGTGGGCTTCAGTCGGTAACTGATTTAAGTCTAATTTCTATCATATCTTCATAAACTATCCTAATTGTCGGCACAAAAGTAGTCAAATTCGGGCAGGAATGTGTAACTTTGTCATCAATAACAACAAAGTTTAAGAGAAACGAAATTAATAAAAAGCATTTAGTCTCAGTTATGAACTACAATAAAGGAAAAAAGTTGCTTTCTGAAAGATTCTACTTGACATGGGCTGGAGAACAGATGTCCTGGACAGTCAGAATGACACTGAAGATGAGAGATCCTGTTGACGGTGATTTATTGCGTAAGGCAGTGGACTCAACGAGTCAGCGTTATCCATACTATCAAGTGAAACTCGGCATCAGAAAAGATACTGAAGGCACGGAATATTTCGTGTACGAAGACAATAGTGAGCCGTGGGTGGTAAACGAAGGAGAAAAACCAGTGAGACTGATTGCCCCAGAGTCGAACAACCATCTGTTGGCATTCTGTTTTTGGGACAAGTACATCGCATTAGATTTCTTCCATTGCCTGACCGACGGCACAGGAGCATATAACATCCTACGCACCTTGCTTTATGAATATTCTTGCCGCCGCTATGATGCGCCGCTGAGTCGTGAAAGAATATCATTGCCAAAGGGCTTTCATGTGGAGCGTATTCTTACACCTGAAGGAATGAGTATGGCGAACATTCGTGTGGCTGGCGACACTATCAGCCCAGAGGAATGGGAAGACCCTGCCGCACAGGCTAAGCCCGACCAACTGAACCCGCTACCCCTTCCGGAACGTCTGCGCTGCATCAATCTGACCACACAGGCAAAGGTGGCGGTAAATGAGGACGGGGAAACTGTCAACATCCTTGTTGAAGAGCAAGAGATGATGAAGTATGTGTCTTTAGGCGACACTTCGCCTGCTACGCTCGTGTCGCTATTGCTTACTCGGGCCATTGCTCGTTTGCATCCCGACATGACGGAAGGAGTGCCGATGGTGGCTCTGGCCATTAACCAGCGTCCAGCCCTGGGCTGTCCGCAGGCCGGCCAATCGCTGGCAACATCTCTCCGCCTGACCCTGAACGATGAGATGCGAGGGATGGATATTGAAACGCAGCAGACCATATTCCGAGGCATGGTGGCCCTGCAGTCGAACGAAGACAACGTCATTGAGAATTTCTGGCAAAGTCAGAAAACGCAAGACATGTTCGAAAAGATTCCCACCCTTGAGGGGCGTCATCAGGCAATGGCCAAAGCCTACAGTGTCGCAACATCAGCAGCAACGACCTGTGTCAGTTACGTTGGCAAGGCTAATCTGGGTGCAGCCGAACAATACGTCAGTGAGATGTACACAGAGGCCTATACGCCGTATGCTCTCACCATTGAGATGAGTGCCGTGGGCGGCACCTTCTGTATCAGTCTGATGCAGCGGTTTGCTGATGACATGTATCTCGATGCTTTCTTAGATGAATTCATCCAGATAGGTATGGATTATCGTATTGCTACGCGCCATCCGATGATGGTGGCACCCATAGCAGACTATCGCATACATAGGGGCAATAATTAAAGGCGAGTTTAAATTCCGTGCCAGATTGACTTTCGCTATTGTCATTCTGGCACGGATCCTTTCTGTAGGCATGTGTTTTGCTTTACCATTGTTGCCAGCCGGTATTTCTTGACCAAGGTCGAGCCTGTTCACGCTCGACAATTCGAACAAGTTTGATTGCACTCGCTTAATCGAAGCCTTGATATATATAGAATGGCATCTAAGCCACTGAGTGCATGATATGACGGGCTGATGTCACTTTCGCATCGTAGATGACTGTAAGTTCGCTGGTACGTGGATTCCACTTCGTGCCCATTACACCCTTCATGTGTTCTGCCTTGGCGACTGCATGGTGCTTGTACCATATTATTTGTTAATATTTGGTATAAAGATACGGATTTTTCCTCCATTATGAGTACCTTTGTAGCAAAATAAGTGATGATTTACATCTGCATTTGCATTTGATCTTTACGATATACCTGTATATGAGAATGAACAAAGTCAGGATTACCGCTATTCGTCAGACAGTCTATACGGATCTGATGGAAAAATACGAGAACCCTATCGAACATACTTGTGATGTGACAGTAGGTCAGCAATGGATATCCGAGAACGGACAATGTCCTGATGGCATGTGTCCATCTGCATGGTACTCCATGCGGGAGTTCGTGGAATCACTGGCAAGAGGCGACGGAAACTTCTATGATGGATGGATGCGGAACCCGATGAGTGCGATGATCAGTTGCAATGACGGTTTCCGTCCGTTCAGTTTTTATATTGAAGTGATAGAATCATGAAGATTTATCCGATAAATAGGGGAATACATGGATCGTAGTACTCAAATTATTCGAACAAGTTGGATAGGCATAGTTGCTAATGTCCTCCTTGCAGGTTTTAAGGCTGCTGTAGGTCTTTTAGCCAACTCTGTCGCTATTGTGATGGATGCTGTTAATAACCTCAGCGACGCGCTGTCAAGTGTCATCACCATTGTTGGCACCAAACTGTCTCAACGACCTGCAGACAGAAAACATCCCTTCGGTTTTGGGCGCATTGAATATTTCAGTGCCATCATTATTGCTGTCATTGTATTGTCAGCAGGTATCACCTCACTCATTGAGTCAGCCAAGAAGATTTTCTATCCGACACAACCAGAATATACCAAAACAACACTCATCGTCATCGTTGTGGCGATTATCGTGAAACTGGTGTTGGGTAGGTATGTCAAGAATAAGGGGACGCAGTTGAATAGTGATGCCCTGATAGCCTCAGGCTCAGATGCGCTGTTTGATGCTATTATAACCTTGGCAACACTTGTCTCGGCGGGTGTTATGCTGATGTGGGGCGTTTCGCTCGATGGTATTCTTGGTGTTCTCATTTCCATTGTCATCATTAAGGCTGGTGTCGAGATGTTATCCTCTCCTGTCAACGAGTTGTTAGGCACCAGCATTTCTGCCGAACTCACCAATCAAATCAAAAAGGAAGTCTCTGATTTTGAGGGGGTGCACGGCGTGTACGACCTGATACTCCACAATTACGGACCGGACATGAAGATAGGCTCGCTACACGTCAACGTTTATGACACGATGTCGGCACATGAGATTCATGGTCTTACTCGTAAGATTACCATGCAGATGTTAGAGCGTCACGGTATCATCCTAACCGTTGGTGTCTATGCTATTGCGACTGGAGATAATAAACGGGCAGAACTGCAGACAAAGGTCATGCAGACCCTCATTACTCACAAGGATATAGTTCAGGTTCATGGATTCTATTACTCAGAAAAGGAGAATATGATTTCTGTCGATGTCGTTCCCGACATTTCCATTCACGATGATAACGCTTTTGTCAGCCAACTTATCAATGAGATTCAGCCCTTAGTGCATGGAATGCACTTGGAAATAATAGTTGACCATAATTATAGCGAATAAATTGGAATTTACCGCTTCTGTTCACTAATCCATCTCTCAATATACTCATAATCATATCCCTTAGAACCCTGAAACCTTACTCCAGTAGGGGTCGCCTTGAATAAATCAATCTTTTCCAGCGCTTGTTTTAGATTACCTGAGTGTATGTCCATCATCAATTCGTAAATGCGGTTAGTTCGCCCTGTTGGGCAAAAAACATCGGGATTGGGATTCTCGCTGAGGAAATGAGCAATGTCTGCTTCTACAGTATTGAACGTGTCCTTCCATCGGGCGACCACATCATCTTCTGTGTAAACTGGAATTTTGATAGTATCAAAAACAACGTACTCCTTTAAGTTTATATCTGGAACAGCAAAAGATCCATTACCTCTTAAACTTTTAGGTGCATGTTTACATTCTGGCATCTCAAATATGTCCCACCATAAATCATCAATAAAGTATGGCTTCACGGAAAGTTTTACCTGCTCTAAGATCAAATGACACAAACTGAAATAGTAGCCAGAATCTATTTTCCAATTGAGATAGTCGTTTTGCTTCCAACCAAAACTCTTTGCTACTTGTTTCCTACACTTATTTGAGACTTTCTCCAATGAATTACGCGCTCTTGATTCTTCTCTGGTCATAATTAATATTCCGATTTATCTCGCCAACCTGTCTATTCCTTGCAATAATTCCTGCGATGGGTATTAACGACCATCGGCTCCTTCTGGAACAATTCGACCAGTTCGTCATAGCCATGTTCCAGTTTGTATTTCAACTCTTCCGGATATAATGGGAACAATTGGTAGAAAGCCACTTTCTTTCCGAACAGACTCAATTTGAGCGGTTCTACCTCCTGTCCTTCCTTTCCAATAGAGGGCATAAGCACGAAGGAGTTAAACTGGGTATTCTTCGCAATCGGGCTTCCATCTTCTTCTACCTGAACAGAATGTGCAATACAGAGATAATCATCAGTATCCACGGTGAGACGGGCTGCACTTTTCAAAATCCTCATGGGCCACCAGTCTTCTTCATAGTCAGCATAAACATTCCAGTCTTTGGGCAGGAAGATGGCATATTCAGCCCGGTCACAGATTGTCGATTTCAACTCTTTGGGGATACTCATCTTATACGCCCCTGCTCCCATCGTGACTAACTTGTAAAAGGGCGACGACTCTGTCGGCGGTACGAGCACAATGTCACAGTGGATGTCAGGTGACACCATCTCGTGCATCACCTCCTCATAGTCTCCGTACTGTCGTTCAATATAAGCCGAGACTTTTTCCAATTCCTTTTCTGTGTAAGAATACTGCGGAATCGTTTCTTGATGGTCTTTTTTCATAGGTTTAGTTCATACATTATATTATAAAAACGACTCGCACATTTGAGTATCATGGAGAGGCTTGGCGGGTTCTAGTGGTACAAAGATACTGTTTTAAATTGGAACAACCAAACTTTTTTGTAAAAAAGTGGTGAGTACCAACTTTTAGAGAAAATGTAGCCCGAGGATGGAATTTAGTTTTCCGATTACAAAGAAACGAAACAAGTAAATGCCGATTTATCTGCCTATATTATTAAACTTTGTTGCAAATATAATCATTTCTAATGAGTTCTGAGAATTAAAGACTAATTTTAACCTCTGTTGAGGTTAGGCAGTATCTCAGAAATATTCAAAAACTACGAGTTTATTCGCCTGAGCACCTTAAAATATGAGAATTAAGCGAAAAAATTGGTGTTTCATTCGGTTTAGATAAATTTCTCACGCTCAAGAATACAAATAAATTTGCATTCTATTCTCTAAATCGAAATTTTGCACTAACTTTGTGGTGAATTCTAAGAATAATTAGGATTGGACATAAGATAATGATTATAAAACTATGACAGAATTTGAAAAGATGCGCAGTGAAGAGTTCTATGACTTCACAAACGAAGAGGGACTGACGAGTTACTACCGAGCCAAACATATTTGTGCAAAACTGCAGACGATGACAGTCGAGGATGAAGACTACCGTAAGACGATAGAAGACTTGATTCCCGGTATCCCAAAATCATCCATGGTGATACCACCATTCCATTGTGACCATGGACATGGTATTAAATTAGGTGAGAACGTCTCCATCAACTATAACGGAACGATGCTCGATGGGGGTATGATCACGATTGGTGACAATACACAGATTGGTCCGAACTGCCAGTTCCTGACCCCCAATCATCCTATTGATTATGTAGAGCGTCGCAAACCCATAGAGCGATGCTCTCCGATAACTATTGGTGAAGACTGCTGGCTGGGAGGTGGAGTGGTAGTATGTCCAGGGGTAACTATTGGCGACCGTTGTGTCATCGGTGCAGGCAGTGTGGTGGTAAAGGATATCCCTTCCGATTCTATGGCAGTCGGTAATCCATGTCATGTCATCCGTAAATTGAAGTAATCATACGCTAATCGTTCGTCCTATTAGCGAGATAGATGATACCACAAATAGGTAAAGCCATCAAAATTCAAAAGTTTTGAAAAATTACTCCCGTACTCTCTGTCCTTTATTTATCGGATTTTGAGGCACCTGACGGGAGAAGGGGAGATGTTTTTTCGATTTTCTTAAAAATTCTATGAAATCAGTTACCGACTGAAGCCCACTTTCCTACCGATTAAAGCCCTTAATCAACCCAATTAAAGCCTTCTTTAGTTGGTATTCGCTGAAGAAAAAGTGCCGTTGGTTGAAAAAATTACCAGCGGTGCTATATTCTTCGTACTTTTGCATCAAATGACATTAACTACTGTGAATATGAAGAAATTACTTTTATTTTTGACGATGATGGTAGGGACACTGACAACGTACGCTGCCGACTATACCTACTTGACTTTTGAGATGACAGACGGAGCAAAGACCTCTGTGGATGTCTCTGCATTGACACTGACCATCAGTGGTACGACCCTGACGGCTGGCTCTCAGTCGTTTACACTCTCGAATTTAAGTAAGATGTATTTCTCGGCTTCCGACGAGACGACAGGTATCAGGCAGATGCCTGTCAACACGTTGGATGAGATCATTGATGTCTATGATCTGCAAGGTCGGAAGATAGCGAAAGATCAGATGACAAAAGGTGTCTATATCGTCAAGACCAAGCAAGGAACCCATAAAATCGCTGTGAAATGAGAAAGATATATTCCCTTCTCGCAGTCCTGTTGCTGGCGATAGCGGCACAGGCGCAGACACTGAATGTCACAGTAGGTAACGTCACCTACCAATTTCCTTCAGCAGATACAGGTGACATGACATTTGAGGATGGCACGACCTTAACCGTGATGGGAAAGGCAATCCCACTTGCGGATATCACTAGTATGACAGTGAATAATACAGAAGTGACGGCAAGTACTATTGGTGTGGTCTATGACGGCACATCGGCAAGTGTGACCGTTGCAGGTGATATCGCACAATATGTGGAGCCTGTTGTCAGTGGCGCACATGTCAGTATTTCCCAGAGTGACGATCTTGCCACGGAAATTACCTATAATCTCAGTGGCAACAGCGACGACGGCGAGTTCTATATGTCAGGTAGTTATAAGTCTACTATAGAACTGAATGGACTGACCCTGGCCAACGCGACACCAGTATATAGTGGTGCCGCTGTTCATATTCAAAATGGTAAACGTATTAAGGTAAAGGTTGTTACAGGAACAACGAACTCACTCGTTGATGCCGCCAGCGGCTCACAGAAAGGATGTTTCTATATTAAGGGACATGCCGAGTTTGCCCAAAAAGGTACCCTGAATATTGTGGGCAATGTGAAGCACGGCATCAAGACGGGGGAGTATTTCACCATCAAAAATGCCACAGTCAATGTCACTTCCGCAGTGGGTGACGGTATCAACTGTGGCCAGTATTTCCAGATGGAGAGTGGCATCATTAATATTAAGGGTACTGGAGACGACGGCATCCAGTGCGATATTGATGACACAGAAACCTACCCAACAGGTACTGGTGAGACGACAGACCATGAGGACGAAGATTCTGGTAATATGTATATCAGTGGTGGAACTATCACCATCAACTGTGCAGCCACTGCCGCCAAGGGTTTCAAAGCGGAGGGCGATATCAATATCAAGGGTGGTACTATTAATGTGACGACCTCTGGTGATGGTGCATGGGACGAGGATGATCTTGACACCAAGGCTGCATGCGGTATCAGTGCCGATGGGAATATCACCATTGAAGGCGGAACAATAGACCTGTCAGCAACAGGCTCTGGTGGCAAGGGGATGAAATGCGATGGTTTTATGACCGTCAATGGTGGTGCGATAACTATTGTTACCTCTGGTGGACTTTATTATAATAATGGGACGACGGAGAATAAGAACTATACAGGGAATACTGATAATGTCAGCAGCAACTACTACTCTTCACCAAAAGGTATAAAGGCGGGTTTGAAAACAGAGGTATCTTCTAATCGCGCTCCTGGTGGACCAGATGGCGGCGGTAGCAGTGCCTCATATACCTACTCTGGAGGCTTGGAGATTAATGGTGGTACCATCAGTGTAACCACCAGTGGTATAAACGGTGAGGGAATCGAGAGTAAGAACACACTGGTTGTCAACGGTGGCTATATTACTGTCAATGCTTATGACGATGCAATCAATTCCGCACAGGATATGACAATCAACGGTGGCTATGTCTATGCTAAGTCTTCCAGCAATGACGGGCTTGATGCTAATGGCGATTTCTATATCAAAGGGGGTGTTGTATTTGCTGTCTGCACAGGCAGTAACAATGCCGAGAAGTCGCTTGATGCCAATACAGAGCAGAGTAAGAAACTGTATATTCAAGGTGGTGTTCTCTTTGCCCTTGGAGATATGGAGAGTGGCACCAGTATGACCCAATCCTGTTATTCTGCTTCATCGTGGAATAAGAATACTTGGTATTCTTTTGCCGTTGGCAATATGACCTATGCCTTTAAGACTCCTTCGAGTGGTGGCAGTAAACTGGTCGTCTCTGCCTCGTCGAAACCTACTATTAAGTCGGGTGTCACTGCCAGTGGGACAGAAATATGGGGTGGTATAGGCTATACGGATGCCACCGTTAGTGGCGGTACTGCTGTCTCGCTCTCATCTTACAATAGCAACAGTGGTGGCGGACCAAGAGGGAAATAGTCATAGACGAATAGTTCATGAAATGAAAAGGGGGAGGACTGTTGTTCGAGGGCACTGAAAAAGTCCCTTTAAGCCGACAAAACTTCTCTGTTATTAACAAAAGCAGATTGCGTATAACCGTTACCATGCGGATTTGCAATCTGCTTTTATTATTCCTTTCATATCGCTATGAAGTCGCCAGAATGCGTTTCTGCGGCTTTATTTGGGCGTACTATGGAAAACCGTCCTCTCCTTAGATGAGTTTGAGGATTCTCTTGATGTTTGCCGCAAATATGGTGACGGCTCCCTGCAATTGCATGGAGTAAAGACCGTATGACTCTGCCCTGTCATAGCCATAGACATGCTTGAGTTCCGCATTCTTTGCCTCTATCTTATATCTTTCCCTGGCTTTGACTTTAAACTCTGGCGTTTTCTGAAATGCCATCAGCCTTTCCTGTTCACCTGCTTTTATTGGTACACTATAGGTTTTGGATTTGGTCCCTTCCTTGTAACATCCTTCTCTACGGGAGCATATCTTGCATTTGTCTATGTCAAAGTAATATGTCCATGTCTGGTTCGATTTTCCGTCTTTCTTTCCTTGCCTTGCTTTCCTTATCGCCATGTGTCCTGCTGGACAGACAAACATGCCTGCGTCCTTGTTGAAGCCAAACTTGTCCTCTTCTTTCCTGAAACCATTGCTGATAACGGGGTGCAGCTTTGATATCAGCTCAAATCCATTCTTCTCGTCCTCTGCCAATCTTAGGTTCTCAATGCCGGAGTATGCCGTGTCGCCAATAACTGTATCCACTTCCATTCCATTACTACGGCTCTGCTCAACAAGACTCTCTAATTGAGGACCGTCACCCTTTTCGCCGGAGGTTACTACAGCTGCGGTGATAATCCTCTCGTCGCTCATGGCTATATGGGTCTTGTAGCCGAAGAAAGAACTGTCCCCGCTCTTATGACCGACACGGGCATCCTCATCCTTGGACGTTGTATAGTGGTCCTCTATGTCCGCAAGGGTCTCTCTCAGCAGGTTAAGGCGTTGCCTGACAGCAGGAACCTCTGCAATACTGACATTGCCTGACACGACATCCAGCAGCTTCTTCGTGTAATCTAACTCACATACGAGGTCATCGTCCTCATTTTCTTGGGAAGTGTACCCTTGGCATCCTCGTCGGCATCGTAGACGGTCTTCCTTAGTTGTTTAGAGCGTAGGCGGAGAATCTCTATGGGAGAATATGGATTGGAACGCGAGGCTGTGTGTGTGGCATCTACGATTATCGTCCTTGACTTGATGACACCTCTCTCTATGGCTATATCAACGGTCTTTTTAATAAGGAGATTGAGCAAGTCCATATCCTTCAGGCGTAGCTTACGGAACTTGCATAATGAGCTGGGGTTGATAACGTCTGACTCTGGAGCCATGCCAAGAAAGTACTTGAAAGACATGTCATAGCGGGAACGCTCCACAACATCCACATCGGAGATGTCGTAGATAACCTTAAGGAGAATGTACTTGAACATACGGATGGGAGACTCCGCCATACGACCATTGTCTGAGCAATACTTATCTACCAGCTCCTGATATACAAAGGAGAAATCAATGAGAGCGTTGATACGTCTCAGAAGATTGTCTTGTGGGACAACAATGTCATACAAACCACTATATTCACTCAATACCAGTTCTTGTTCCTGAGATAGCATAACCTTTGCGTTTTATGCTATAAAGGTACAAAAAAATCTGCACATAGACAAGCTTTTTACTTACTATGTGCAGATTGTAATTGTTAAAAGTGCCTAAGGGGACTTTTTCTGTGCCCTCCTGTTGTTCGCTCCCTTTTCTAATGTCCTCATAAAAAATAGTGACTGATACAAAATGAACAATATATACGAAATATAGAACGTTGAATATTGAAAAATAATGTTTAATTTTGCAGCGGAAAAGAAAAAGTACGACGTATGCAAGATTATAATACTTTCCATGTGATGGAAGACGAGGTGCTCTTTATTGATAATTTGAGGAGTGCAAAGGAGTTGCCTTCTATGAGAATGTCGTATAATTCCATCGTGTATTGTAAGACTGGACGTGTCGTTGTGGAGATGGGTGGTAATCATCAGGTGAATGTTGCCCCTGGACAACTGCTTCTGATTCCCACAGGTAAGATGGTGGAGCCCTTGCTGATTAGTACGGATGCCGAGACGACAGCCTTGTTGATTTCCGACCGTGTGTTGAAATCGGTATTAGGTAACCAGATAAATATCTGGAATAAAGCCATGTACATGCGGGAAATCTATGTGGTGGAGGGTAACGACTGGATCGGTGGTATGCAGCAATATACCCGTTCTGTCTTTAAGATTGAGAAGATGCCGTTGCTGTCTCGTGAGATTATGGTGTCTTTCTTGCGTACGATGTTATTGATGGTGTGTGAGGAACTGCTTCGTCATGAAGGTATGACGTTGGAAAATGATTCGTCGAGTATTCACGACAAGGAGATTTTCAACCAGTTCCTTCAATTACTCTCCAATCAGGAGCAGAAAAGACAACGGGTAGCCTTCTATGCTGACTTGTTGCATATCTCTCCTAAATATCTTTCCTCTGTCTCCAAGAAAGTGAGCGGCAAGAACCCGATGCGATGGATTACGGAGAGCACCATGCAAGATTGTTACTCGTTGTTGAAAGAGACAGATATGAGTATTAAGGAAATCTCCAATAAACTGGGTTTCCCTAACTCATCGTTTTTTAGTCAATATTTCCGGGAGCAGGCTAGTGTAACCCCGTTGGAATACCGTATGGAACATAAAAGAGTAGTGCGATGAATGAGGTGATAGTTCGAAATGTCAAGGACAGTAAGGAAATGAATGATTTCGTTCATGTTGTGGACGAAATCTATCTGAATTGTCCCCAGTACGTACCCGATCTGGAGTCTGATGTACGTATGCTTTTCGACCGTCGGAAGAACCCAGGATTGGAGTTTTCCGACATCCAGGCATTTGTCGCCTATCAGAATGACCAGCCAGTAGGGCGTGTCGTTGGGATCGTTAATTACAAGGCAAATAAGAAATGGAATGCGCAAAACGTGCGCTTCTCCATGATTGAGTTTGTTGACGACCTTGCCGTCTCAAAAGCATTGCTCGATGCAGTCTCCGAGTGGGGAAAGTCGAAGGATATGGAAATCATGCAAGGACCATTGGGTATTACTGACTTTGACAAGGAGGGTATGCTGGTGGAGGATTTCGATATGGTGGGCTCAATGAACACCATTTATAATCCTGAATATTATCCTCGTCACATGGAGGCTTACGGACTGACAAAGGAGGTCGACTGGTTGCAGGTTCGTATTGATATCCCCCAAGAAATACCAGCAAGGTATGCCCGAGTGGCACAGTATGCCCGTGAGCAGATTGGGTTAAAGGTGAAGAAACTCACCTTGCGAGATATTCTCAAGGGGTATGGCAGAAAGGTGTTTGACCTCTTGAATGAGTGTTATAAGCCCATCTTCGGTTTCTCTGCTTTGTCAGAGGGTCAGATGAATGACTTTATAGATAAATACGTCCGTCTGATTGACTTAAAGTTGATTCCTGTTATTGTCAATGAACAAGAGGATGTGGTGGGTGTCGCCATCACGATGGGCAGTCTCTCTAGGGCGATGCAGAAAGCGAATGGCCGTTTGCTGCCGATGGGATGGTATCACTTGCTGAAAGCACTGAAATGGAAGCGTGAGGATCATGCGGAGATGTTACTCATTGCTATCCGTCCGGATTATCAGGGACTGGGTGTGAATGCTATGTTCTTTGACGACCTGATTCCTATTTATAATAAATATGGTTTCAAATGGGCAGAGACTGGCCCCCAGTTGGAGAATAATGTGAGGGAGTTGTCACAATGGAAACCCCTCCATCCGCAGTATGTGAAACGTAGAAGATGTTATAAAAAGAATATATAAAAATGGAAAGAAGAGTAGTAATCACAGGAATGGGTATCTGGTCGTGCCTTGGTACGACCCTTGAGGAAGTACGCCAGTCCCTGTATGAGGGAAAGAGTGGTATCATTTTCAGTCAAGAGCGTGTGGAAGCGGGATTCCGCTCTCCGTTCTGCGCTGATGTACCAAAAGCAGACCTGAAACCTTTTGTGAACCGTAATTTCAGACAGTTCATGCCAGAGGAGGCACAATATGCTTATATGGCAACACGTGACGCTTTGGCAAGTGCCCGTTTGGAGCAAGACTATATCGACCAGCATGAGGTGGGAATTATCTATGGCAACGACTCTGTTGCTGAGGCTACTATGCGTGCCCTTGACAAGTTCCGCCAGTTTGGCTCGACAGCCGCTTGCGGAAGTGGTGCCATCTTCCAGTCGATGAACTCGACCGTGACGATGAACCTTGCCTGTCTGTTCCATCTGAAGGGTATCAATCTGACAGCGTCAGCAGCCTGTGCCTCTGGCTCACAGTCTATCGGTCTGGGTTATCTGTTGATTAAGAACGGACTCCAGGACTGTGTCGTCTGTGGTGGTGCTCAGGAGGCGAATATGTATGGTGTAGCCTCTTTCGACGGTATCCAGTCGTTTGCCCTTCGTGAGGATAACGATGCCTCTAAGGCGAGTCGTCCCTTCGACCGTGACCGTAACGGTCTGGTACCAGGTGGTGGTGCCGCAACATTGATTATTGAGGATTACGAGAGTGCTGTACGTCGTGGCGCTCCTATCCTTGCAGAGATTGTCGGATGGGGATTCTCAGGTAATGGTGACCATATCTCCACTCCTAACGTGGCTGGTCCTGCCCGTTCCCTGGAACTTTGTCTGCAGCAGAGTGGGGTTGATATCAAGGAGATCGGTTATGTCAATGCCCATGCCACTTCCACGAAGATTGGTGACAGTCGTGAGGCTCAGGCTATTGCCCAGATATTCGGTGACTATCGTGTACCTGTTACCTCTACCAAGAGCCAGACGGGTCATGAGATGTGGATGGCTGGCGCATCCGAGATTATCTATACCATGCTGATGATGAAGAACGACTTCATCGCTGGTAATATTAATTTCGAGAATCCTGATGAGGAGACCGCCTGTGTGAATGTTGTTCCAGAGACTATCGAGGCTCATTTCGACACTTTCCTCAGCAACTCCTTCGGATTCGGTGGTACCAACTCAACCCTGATTGTGAAGAATCTATAGTCAGATTATCGAGATATCGGAATATCGAAAAACGAGATAACAAAACTTTTAAATTAAAAACATTATGACAAGAGAAGAAATCATTGAGCAGGTAAATGGGCTGCTCTCAGAAGAGTTTGAAGTAGAACAGAGTGAGTTCACCCCAGATGCCAACCTGAAGGACACCCTCCAGTTGGACAGCATCAATCTGGTAGACCTGATCGCTCTGGTACAGGTAACCTATAAGATCACGATTCCTGTGAACGAGTTGCATCAGATTCAGACATTCAATAATCTGTACGATTACATCGAGCAACACTTGCCGGCATGATCCTTAAAGGCGACGATATCAAGCGACTGATTCCGCAACGCGACCCTTTTATGATGGTCGACGAGTTTGAGCAACAGGATGAGAACACTGCGAAGACGGTACTGACCGTCAGCAGGGGTAATTATTTCATGTTGCCCGATGGCATGATATCACCGACTGGGCTGATAGAACATATCGCCCAGTCGTGTTCTGCCCTTGCCGCTTCTAAGGTGAATGGTGATACGGCGCCTATCGGCATGATTGTGGAAGTGAAGAATTTCTGTTGTCATCGTCGCCCACAGGTCAATGAACAGATACATACGGTTGTGACGTTCGGCTTCTCATTTGGGAATATGACGTTGGCGCACGGTGTCTCTGCCATTGGGGAAGAGACGGTGGCTGAGGTAGATTTGAAAATATATATGCAATGACGGACTTATTCATCAGGTTATATCACTATTTCCGTAGCCATCAACTGGTCTGCTGGATGTCTATGGCTGTGCTCTTCATCGTCTTCGGATGGTTTGCCACCCGCATCCATCTGGAAGAGGATATTGACAAGTTAATGCCGTCATCGAAGAATGAGGATGGCAGCATCAAACTCGCCTTTGCCGATTTGAAAATCAAGGACAAGACGTTCTTGTTGTTTGAGGGCTTAAAGGAGGATGTGCCCCCCGAGCAACTATCGGAAATATGTGACCAGTTCGTAGATACCCTCTTGCAGTGTGACTCCATAAGTCATACGATAGAGGATGTTTTTTAC
Source organism: Prevotella sp. UBA2755 (assembly GCA_002353225.1). GTDB lineage: Bacteria > Bacteroidota > Bacteroidia > Bacteroidales > Bacteroidaceae > Prevotella. The sequence continues at coordinate 17,292 of DEJF01000075.1, forward strand.
CAACTGCCCGAAGACTTGATGGTGGACGGCGTGGATTATCTCTCTGCCCATTTCCCAGCCTATATCGATACGACGGTCTATACCCGTTTCGATACCTTGTTGACGCATGAGCATTTCGTGCAACAGATGCAGCAGAACTACAACGACCTGCAGAGTGAGGTCGGTGAACTGTTCCCTGAGTTGATACAGATGGATCCTATGGGTATGCGCACTGTCCTCGCAGAACAATTCAGCCCGTTATTAAATGGAGGAACAGGTAGTTATAAGACGATTAACGGACATTTTTTCGTGCCCGACTCGACTGTGTGTCTGGCTTTTATAACTCCCCATTTCTCCGCAACGAACACAGGACAAGGTTCAGCGCTCTTTGAGATGATGAATGAGCAGATTGAGGAATTTGCCAAGAGTCATCCCGATGTGCGTATCAGTTACCATGGCACTCCTGCAAGTGGCTATTATAATTCCTCACAAATCAAGCGTGACCTGACGACGACGATTACGGGTGCACTGATTCTGGTATTGGTATTCCTCTTAGTCAGTTTCCGTCGATGGAACACAATACCCTTATTATTATTGCCTGTAGTCTTCGGAACACTCTTCGGACTGACGATGATGTATTTCATCAAAGGGCAGTTCTCGCTGCTTGCCTTGGGAATAGGTGGTGTTGTGTTGGGCGTGGCACTCAGTTATGTGTTGCACGTCTTGACTCATCAGCAGTATGTGGGCGATATTGAGCAGATGTTACGTGACCAAGTAAAACCCGTATGGCTGGGATGTCTGACAACGATTGGCTCTTTTGCGGGACTGATCTTTATCCAGACAGACCTGTTGCGTGATTTCGGACTCTTCGCCGCTTTTGCCATCCTTGGTACCACGCTGTTCAGTCTGACTTATCTGCCCCAGTTCCTGAAAGAGAAACAATCGGCAAAGCACTCTTTTGCTTGGATCGACAAGATCAATACCTATCCCTTTGACCAAAAGAAACCTTTGCTGGTTGTTATTGTGGTTATGATGGTCGTTTGCATTGGTGCCTACCTCGTGGGTGGAACCCGTTTTGACGCAGATATGCATAACCTCGGCTATGAGGCAGAACTCACAGAGCATTCAGAGCAGGTGCTGCGTGACAAGACCTATACAGGGGATAAGCAGAAATACTTCGCCAGCAAGGGAAAGACCATGGAGGAGGCGATAGCAAACTTCGCTTTGTTGGACCAGAAACTCGACTCGCTCCAGCAGTTGGGACTGGTGAAGAGTTATACCCATACCAATCAGATATTTGTTCCATTAACGGTACAACAGCAACGTATTGACGCATGGAAAGCCTATTGGACAGAAGAACGTCTGGCGAAAGTACGTCGCTTGATTGCTGAGACAGCATCACAGGCAGGACTGAGCCAAGATGCCTTTGACACCTTCTTTGAGAAGGTGGCTGAGGACTATCAGCCTGATGCCCTGTATAAGGCAGACCTGATCCCGGCAGGTTATCAGTCAACATTGATGGAGCAGTCGTATGACGGTAGTTTCATGTGTTTCACCTCTGTCCGTTGTGCCAATGACAGCGTGCGTAGCAGTGATAGTGACTATATCCGTATCTGTGACGCTATCGCACAGCGTCCGGAGTTATTGGTTCTTGACACCTATTATTATACTACTGACACATTAATGCGGATGAGCGAGGACTTTAATGTGCTGCAGTGGTTGTCCATGGCGTTTGTCTTTGTTGTCTTGTTGTTCAGTTTCCATTTCAACCTGAAATACACCATCTTAGGCTTCCTGCCCATCCTGCTCAGTTGGATGATCGTGTTGGGAGCAATGGTGTTGTTCGATATCCGCTTTAACCTGATAAGCATTATCATCTCCACCTTTATCTTCGGTATCGGTGTGGATTACAGTATATTCGTGATGGATGGACTTGTTCATCGAGACCAGCAGAAACTGACTTTCCATAAGACGGCGATCTTCCTGAGTGCCGTTACCTTGATAACGACGGTCAGCAGTATGCTGATAGCCTCCCATCCTGCTATCCGCTCTGTAGGCTTCTCCACACTTGTGGGGCTCCTCTCGGCAGTGATTCTCTCTTATGTGCTCCAACCTGCTATCTTCCGATGGCTTAACAGACAGAAGAAATGAAGTATGATGTTGTTGTCATAGGTAGTGGTTTCGGCGGACTGGCTTGTGCTCAGTTATTGTCGAAGACAGGATGCCGTGTCCTCGTGCTGGAGGCTCATTGGCAACCAGGCGGTTGCTTACAGAGTTATCAGCGTAAAGGGCATACCTTTGACACCGGACTTCATTATGTGGGTGGATTGGGAGAAGGAGAGACATTGCATGATGTCTTCGGACAGTTAGGACTCTTACAGTTGCCTTGGCATAGGTTGGATGTGGATGGTACTGACCAGATAACCATTAGCGGACAGACCTATTGTTTGGCGCAGGGCTTCGGCCATTTCGTGGATGTTCTGGCGGCGAGTTTCCCCCAGCAGCGTGAGGCATTGAGGAAATATGTCGATATGCTGCAAGGTCCTGACCCCAATCCTTCCGTCAGTGCCTGGCAGTGGTTGAACGAGACTTTCAGTGATCCGTTATTGATAGATGTCTTGTCTGGTTCCTGTCTCAAAACGGAGTTACGTCGTGAGTCATTACCATTATTGGCTTTCGCACATAGTCAGAAGAGTTATATCCAGAGCAGTTGGCGACTGAAAGGTGACAGTAGCCTGATCGTCCGTTCGTTGGTGGATGACATCAAGCACATGGGTGGTGAGGTCCTCTGTCGTGCCAAGGTAACAGAACTGATAGAGCAGGACGGACAGATCGTGGCTGCTCTGTGTGACAATGGTGAGCGTTACGAGGGTCGTCTGTTCATCAGCGATATCCATCCTGACCAGACCTTTGCTCTTGTCAAAGAGAGTAAGGTCCTGAAGAAAATCTTCCGTACTCGAATGGCGATGTTGGAGAATACTTATGGGATGTACACCTACTCACTGGTGCTGAAACCCGATACACTTCCTTATTTTAATCATAATAAGTTCGTGTATGAGGGGGGAAGCGTCTGGGACGAAGCGACTGCTAAGGTGATGCTGAGTTGTAGGGTTCCGGAAGACGGCTCTGACTATGTGGCGCTGCTTGACTTGCTGACCCCTTGCGACAGTAATCCGATGGCATTAGCGGAACAGGTGATACCAGGACTGCGTGACATGGTCAGTGAACAGTATGTCAGTACGCCCCATACATGGGAACGGTTTACCAATACCCCCGATGGTTCAGCGTATGGCATTCGGAAAGACTGTCGCCAGCCATTGCTTACCATGTTGTCACCCCGTACCCCGCTCGATAATCTGTTGTTGACAGGACAGAATGTGATGCTACATGGACTGGAGGGTGTCGCCATGACAGCCAGCCAGACCTATAATATAATAAGGAATCATTATTTAGATAATTCAAGAATATGAGTAAATATGCATTAGTAACTGGTGGCAGCCGAGGTATCGGACGTGCCATCGTGATGAGACTGGCAAAGGACGGCTATCAGGTCATCATTAATTATGCCAGCAATCAGGCAGAGGCAGAGAAAACTTTAGAGCAGATACAAGGACAGGGTGAGTTGCTCCCCTTCGATGTCAGCAATGCCGAGCAAGTCAAGGAGGCTTTGCAGGGATGGCAGCAGCGTCATCCAGAGGACTATATCGAGGTGGTAGTTAATAATGCGGGCATCCGTCGTGACAATGTCATGGCATTGATGCCAGAGGCAGACTGGCATCGTGTGCTGGATATCACCCTCTCTGGCTTCTTTAATGTGACACAGCCGTTGCTGCCTGCCATGCAGTTGCATAAGTTCGGACGTATCATCAATATGGCAAGTGTCAGTGGACTGAAAGGTCTGCCTGGTCAGACCAACTATTCTGCGGCGAAGGGTGGTATCATCGCAGCCACCAAGGCACTGGCACAGGAAGTGGCCCGTAAGAATGTCACCGTCAATGCCGTAGCACCGGGATTCATCAAGACGGACATGACAGAAGGCTTGGATGAGGCTGCCTTGAAGAAGACGATTCCGGCTAATCGCTTTGGAAATCCTGAGGAGGTTGCCGACTTGGTGGCTTTCCTTGTTTCCCCTAATGCAGGATATATTACAGGTAATGTTATTTCAATTAATGGAGGACTCTACACATGAAAAAGATTGTATTATTAATGTTTTGTCTGCTTGCTTGTTTTGTGAGCACTAATGCACAGACAGTTACCAAGACCACTCATAAGAAGGCTCTGAAGACCGATGTGGTAACTACTGGTACACTGACGGTTCGTAAACCGTCTTACGTCTGCATCTCGACGGATAACGATCGTGACCAACTCATCATGGATGGTACTAAGTTCACGATGACAATGGGCAAGAAGAAGCATGTGACAGATAGTCGTCGTAACCCGATGTTTGCCACCTTCCAGTCTGTCCTTGAGGCTGTTATCAATGGTCGACCCATACCCTCAGGTGAAGACCTGACCGTGTTAACGAAGGGTAACGAGAAGACGATCACCATCATACCGACAGGTAAGAAACGTCAGATGTTCACCTCGTTTGTATTGGTGATAGATACTAAGACTTCCACCTTTAAGACCCTGCGGATGAACGACAGAAGCGGTGGTTATATGGAATATACTTTTAAGAAATAGTAAATGATCAAACTGAGAGGTTTTTTAATTGGCATCATGTGTTTGTTGGGTGTAATGTCCTATGCCCAGCAGATTACCGGATATGTCACTGACGCAGAGACAGGTGACAGCATCCCTTATGCCAGTGTTGTCTACAAAGGCCACCAGTTGAATACCATCTCCAATGGGGAGGGACGTTATACTATTAGCCGTCATGAGGGCTGGAATATTACTTTCAGTGCCGTGGGCTATAAGTCGCGTATCATCCCTGTTAATGCGAAGACCAAGGCGAAACTGAATGTCACATTGAAACCAGACAAGCAGATGCTGGCGGAAGTGACTGTGAAGTCGAAACGCAGTCGCTATAGTCGTAAGAACAATCCTGCCGTCGAGTTGATGAAGCGAGTGGTGGAGGCTAAGAAAAAGACGGATCTGAGTGTGAATGACTATTATCAGTATAATAAGTACGAGAAGATCACGACCTCACTCAATGACCTGAAGCCAGAGCAGTTGGAGACAGGACCCTTCAAGAAGCACCCGTGGCTCGTTGAGCAGGTGGAGACCAGTTCGGCTACTGGTAAACTGATCCTGCCTGTGAGTATTGATGAGACAGTATCTCAGAAGGTCTACCGCAAGGAGCCGCGTTCTGAGAAGACGATTATCCAGGGACAGTCCTCAAAGGGTGTCAACAATATCTTCCAGACGGGTGATATCGTGAATACCGTCATCAAGGATGTCTTTACTGATATCGACCTTTATCAGGACCATATCCGACTATTGCAGTATCCTTTTATCTCTCCTATCTCCAAGGAGGGTATTGGCTTCTACCGCTACTATATCGAAGATACGCTGGCGATAGAGCGTGACAGTTGTATTCATCTGCATTTCCTTCCCAACAACCAGAATGACATGGGCTTCCGTGGTGATCTTTATATCCTGAAGGACTCCACCTTGCATGTCCGTCGTTGTGAGATGACGATACCTAAGCAGAGTAACGTCAATTTCGTGAAGAACGTGAAGATATTGCAGGAATATGAGAAGTTGCCTAACGGACAATGGGTATTGACGCAGGACGATATGTCTACGGAGTTAAGTCTGTTGAGTTTCCTCCGTGAACTTATCGTGACCCGTACCACCCGTATGAAGGACTATGCTTTCGACCCTATTCCCAAGAAACTGTTCCGGGGTATGACAACCCAAGTCACAGAGGCGGATGCCCAGATGCGTGACGAGGCCTTCTGGAATCAGTACCGTCAAGTGGAACTGACCAAGAGTGAGGGCTCTATGGATAAGTTCATTCACCGCATCGAAAATATCAAAGGCATGAAGTATGTCATCTTCGGGCTGAAGGCACTCTTCGAGAACTCGATAGAGACCAGTACGCCGAACTATATCGATATTTGCCCTGTCAATACAATTCTGAGTCATAACTATGTGGATGGCTGGCGTAGCAGACTGAGTCTGAAGACGACGGCGAACCTGAGCAAGCACTTCTTCCTCTCTGGCTATTATGGACGAGGATGGGGTAGTCACCAGAACTACTATAATGCGGAGTTCACGTACTCTATCAACCCCAAGAAATACTTGCCCCATGAGTTCCCAAGACGTACGATGAGTATTCAGATAGCACGTGATGTCTGCTCTCCAGGCGACCGTTTCATGGATACGGACAAGGATAACTTCATGGTTGCCTTTAAGTGGGCGGAGACCAATAAGATGATGTATTATAATCGTCAGCAGGTCACCTTCGACTATGAGACCGACTGGGGCTTGAAAGCGACACTTATTGGTAAACTGGAGGAGAACGAGGCATGTGGCAAGATGTCGTTCCGCACATTGGATGTTGTTCCAAGGGAGGAGTTCCATAAGACGGGTAACGGTGAGTATATCCGAACCACTGAAGTGACGGCAAAACTGCGCTATGCACCTGGTGAGACCTATATTAATAATAAACTGCGCCGTCGTGTCATCAATCTTGACGCACCAGTATTCAGTGTCTCTCATACGATGGGCTTTGACGGTATCATGGGTGGTCAGTATTCCTACAACTATACTGAGTTACATATCTACAAACGCTTCTGGTTGAGTAGTTGGGGTAAACTCGATATCTCGCTGAAGGGTGGTATGCAGTGGAACCAGGTTCCTTATCCACTGCTGATACATCCTGCCGCCAACCAGTCGTATGTCATCATCCCAGAGACCTTCAGCCTTATCAATACGATGGAGTTCCTTAACGACCGCTTTGCGTCGCTGATGGTATCGTGGGACTTGAATGGAAAGATCTTCAATCGTATCCCATTACTGAAGAAGTTGCATTGGCGTGAGTATATTGGTGTGCGTATGTTGTGGGGTGAACTCTCAGATAAGAATAACCCCTTCTTGGAAGAGAATGCGGGCAACCATCGACTGATGTATTTCCCAGAAGGCTCACATGTGATGGATCCAGACAGACCCTATGCGGAGATTGTCTTGGGTATTCATAACATCTTCAAGTTCTTCCATGTGGAGTATGTGCGCCGACTGAACTATAACAACTTACCCTCAAGTCCCAAGTGGGGCATGCGGTATGTGATAGCATTCAGTTTCTGAAAGAAAGATTTATTGATGCTCGATAGAAGCCTTGCGTAATTTACGCAGGGCTTTATCTCTTATCTGGCGTATCCTCTCACGCTTCAACCCCAGTCTCTCACCAATCTCCGCCATTGTCTGGCGCTCTGCGTCAATACCGAAGAAAGCCCTGATGACGGCTTGCTCACGCTCATTGAGAAAGACAATGGCACGTACTAAATCATCAGACAGCGCATTCTGCTCCAACGACTGGTCTGCCTTTGGCGCATCCTTATCTTCTAAAACATGGAGTAGGGTGTAGTTGTTCTTAGAGCCGACAGGTAGCGACTCGTCCGTAGAGAGAACAGGTATGTCTCCTGTCACCTTGCGTATCGCCTCCTCGATGCTATGACGGATATAGGGAGCGGCAAAGGTGACAAAAGGTTTTCCTTTGCCGGGATCGAACTTCTCAGCAGCCTTGATCATGCCGATGCTGCCCTCACTGATGAGGTCGTCTGTCGAGAGTAGTTCACACGAATACTGACGAGCCAGTGTCACCACATAGCCCATATTCTTGCTGACGAGTTCGTCACGCTGTTTCTTTTCTTCGTTTGTCATAGTGCAAAAGTAAGAAGAAAAAAAAAGAAATCCAAATTTTCATCTGGATTTCTTCTCTTGTCTCAACATGATTCCATTATGATATCTCAATCATACGTGAAACCTTTGTCTCCTCCTTCTTCATCTTCGGCAGTACTACTGTCAGGATACCGTTCTCTACCTTGGCGGCAATACCGTCCTTGTCGACATTCTCTGGCAGTGAGTAGTTCTGCTGATAGTTGGTGTAACTGAACTCACGACGCAGGTAGTGCTGCTTCTTGTCCTCCTCCTTGTGCTCCATCTTGTTCTCAATGGCAATGCTCAGGTTGCCATCCTCGTTGATGTGTACACGGCAGTACTCCTTCTTGATACCAGGAGCGGCAACCTCCATGGTGTAAGCGTTCTCGTCTTCCTTGACGTTGACTGCGGGAGCGGTAGTTGTGGCGCAAGCCATCATATCGTTGTTCATGAAATCATCGAATACTGTTGGGAACCAACTGTTTTTGAATACTGGTAACATAATCATACCTCCTAATTCTATTTTTAAATTGTTTGTAAATGTTGTTTTATCTCTTTTGCCTTCACTTTCGTTTCGGCGTTCATCCTCTTTCGTACAAGTTATGTGCCAGTGAATAGGTGTCTGTCATATTGGCATTTATACGTGTCAACCTGGCAGTTTGCTATGGTTGTTAGATTGTGTCTTTTTAAAGTTACCGTATCTTATTGTTCTTCTATATTTTTTAAGTATTAAGGTGTTTTCTGAAGAATCAATAAAAAATGTAATATGAATTTTTTGTAGTTCGCATGTTTTGCACTAACTTTGTACGCTAAATATGTGAAGTAAGAGATGAAGACAGATATCCAGATTGCACGTGAATGCCAGTTGAAGCCAATTGGTGACATCGCTTCTCAGTTAGGAATTGCTCCAGAAAAGATTGAGCCGTATGGACGCTATATGGCGAAAGTACCAATTTCATTGATTGACGAGAAACGGGTGAAGAAGAGTCGGTTAATATTAGTGACAGCGATTAGTCCTACGAAGGCAGGTATCGGAAAGACCACAGTCAGCATCGGGCTGACGTTGGGGCTCCAGAAACTGGGTAAGAAAGCCGTGGTGGCTTTACGTGAGCCGTCTCTTGGTCCATGCTTTGGTATAAAAGGTGGAGCAGCAGGAGGTGGCTATGCTCAAGTGTTGCCTATGGAGAAGATAAATCTTCATTTCACAGGTGATTTTCATGCTGTGACATCTGCCCATAACACTATCAGCGCGTTGCTTGATAACTATATCTACCAGCATCGTAAAGAGGGCTTTTCGTTACGTGAGATCTATTGGAAACGAGTGCTGGATGTCAACGACAGAGCCCTGCGTAACGTGGTGACCGGTTTGCGTGGAGACGGTGTGGTGTCAGAGACGGGTTTTGATATCACTTCCGCTTCGGAGTTGATGGCGATTCTCTGTCTCGCTACCAGCGAGGAGGATTTACAGCATCGTATAGAGAATATCCTATTGGGTATCACCTCCGATGGCAAACCCTTCCGTGTTCGTGACCTGGGAGTGGCCGGTGCTATCACTGTTTTGATGCGTGATGCCCTTTCTCCTAATCTTGTCCAAACAACCGAGAACACACCAGCCTTCATTCATGGTGGACCTTTTGCAAATATTGCCCATGGCTGTTCGAGCGTTCTTGCTACAAAGATGGCAATGACCTATGGTGACTATGTGGTGACAGAGGCAGGTTTTGGCGCTGACTTGGGTGCCGAGAAATTCTTTGATATCAAGTGCCGAAAGGCTGGACTACACCCCCGTTTGGTGGTCATCGTAGCAACTACCCAGGGATTGAAGATGCATGGTGGGGTGGATGTGGATCTCATTAGGGAACCTGATACCAAGGGACTGAGAGAGGGACTGAGGAACCTCAATCGTCATATTCGCAATATGCAGGGCTTTGGGCAGCCTGTTGTAGTGACCCTTAACCGATATGATACAGATATAGACGAGGAAGTTGATATTGTTCGCAAGAATTGTGAGGATCTCGGTGTTGGCTTTGCTGTCAATGAGGCGTTTCTCAAAGGTGGTGATGGTGCCATAGAACTGGCTCAGACAGTAGTAGATACTATCGACCAAATACAGCCGCTGCCCATCCATTTTACCTATCCTGAGAATGATAGTATTGAGGGAAAACTTGAAAAGGTGTGCAAGTGTATCTATGGTGCCGCTGCGATGGAGTTCAGCAAGACGGGAAAGAGGAAACTGGAGTCTATCCGTACCATCTTTGCTGATGATAAGGATATCGCCCGTTATCCTGTCTGTATTGCAAAGACGCAGTTCTCCTTCTCTGCCGATTCAACCCTTTATGGTTCTCCTGAAGGTTTTACTATCCGTATTCGTGATCTCATTCTGAACTGTGGCAGTGAGATGATTGTTGCCATTGCTGGCGATATGCTCCGTATGCCAGGTCTTCCCAAGAGCCCTCAGGCTGAGCGTATCACTATTGAAAAAGGAGAGATAGAAGGTTTATCGTAAGTTTTGACTATAAAGATTGTTAAATATAGGTTACCTATTATAAAGGTGAGCAGGTTTTTTAGTAACTTTGCATGTCGAAAACCGAAGAAGATGTTTTGGGTTTTGAAAAAGAAGGAAATTTATTCGAATAAGTAATTATAATAAATAGGTATGAAAATGAAAAAGTTAATGATGCTTGCGGCTGTGGCTGCAACGTTAGTTTCTTGTGGTGGCGGTGGTGGTCGTCCTAATTTTGGCGACAATGAGTATCCCGTAACTACTGTAGGAACGTCAAATGCCGATATGCAGACAACATATCCGGCATCGATTAAAGGTGTTCAGGATGTAGAGATTCGTCCAAAGGCTTCGGGCTTTTTGGTACAGATTAATGTGAAGGAAGGTCAGACCGTTAGTGCGGGACAGACCTTGTTTGTGATTGATAACGAGACTTATCAGGCACAGGTTCGCCAGGCTCAGGCAGCCGTGAATACGGCACAGCAGCAGGTGAACACCGCAAAACTGACTTATGATAATGCCTTACAGTTACATGAGAATAAGGTCATTGGTGACTATGAGTTGCAGACCTCAAAGAATACTTATGAGAGTGCCAAGGCACAGTTGGCTCAGGCTCAGGCAGCCCTCGCTTCTGCCAAGGAGGCGTTGAGTTTCTGCTACGTGAAGAGTCCGGCATCCGGTGTGGTAGGTACATTGCCTTTCAAGAAGGGTGCGCTGGTTAGTGCGTCGAATGCGCTGACTACCGTGGCTAATATCTCGTCAATGGATGTGTATTTCTCAGTGACTGAGAAGGATGCCATGATTATCTCACAGAAGGGACTGAACAGTATTCCTGCCGTGAAGTTGCAACTTGCTGACGGCAGCATCTATAGCCATGAGGGTAAGGTGAGTCGTATGAGTGGTGTCATCGATGAGGCTACAGGTTCCGTACAGTTAATCGCTTCCTTCCCCAACCCCGAGAAAATATTGAAGAGCGGTGCTACGGGTAATCTGATTATTCCTCGTCAGAACCTCAGTGCTATTATTATTCCTCAGGCATGTGTCTCTGAGGTGCAGAACAAGAAGTTCGTCTATACCGTAGGTGGAGATAACAAGGTCAAGTATACAGAGATCAAGGTTGACCCACAGAACGATGGTAATAACTATATCGTCACCGAGGGTCTGAAGGCTGGTGACAAGTATGTCTCCAACGGTATCACTAAACTGACTGACGGTATGGAGATTGTTTCCATTACTCCTGAGCGTTACCAGCAGAAGATTGACGAGCAGGCTAAGGCAATGAATTCTGGCGATGTCCTTGGCGCTATGGGCGCTAAGGATGGCATTGGCACTCTTGTTACGGCTATCGGTGTCGGCTTGATAGTGATTATCATTGTATTCTTGATTGGAATGCAATTCGGTTCGTGGAGAGCGAGAAAAAATCGTAAATCGTAAATTGTCAAATTGTAAATTAGTATGACTTTTACAACATTTATCAAACGCCCGGTGTTGTCGACGGTGATTTCTATCCTCATCGTCCTGCTGGGTTTTATCGGATTGGTATCGCTGCCTATTGAGCAGTACCCTAATATAGCACCGCCAACCGTTGCGGTATGGACGAGTTATCCCGGTGCTGACGCTGAGACGGTGAAGAACTCCGTCGTCACGCCACTGGAGGAGAGCATCAACGGTGTAGAAGGTATGGACTATATCTCCTCTACATCTGGTGCTGGCTCTGCTCAACTTTCCGTATTGTTCCGTCAGGGTATGAATCCTGATATGTGTGCCGTCAATGTGCAGAACCGAGTTTCTCAGGCACAGGCATTGTTGCCTGCCGAGGTAACACGTATCGGTGTGACGGTGACGAAGCGTCAGACCTCACAGGTGCTGATGTTTACACTGACCTCTGACGGTCGTTATGACGATGAGTTCCTGACAAACTATAATAACATCAATATCATTCCTGCCATCAAGCGTATTCAGGGTGTGGGTGACGTGCAGAGCCCTGGTTTGAAGACCTACTCCATGCGTATCTGGTTGAAACCTGATGTGATGAAGCAGTATGACCTGATGCCATCGGATATCAGTGGTGTACTTGCTGAGCAGAATATCGAGGCAGCCCCTGGTACCTTCGGTGAGCAATCAGATGTCGCTTATGAGTATGCCATGCGCTATACTGGTCGTCTGAAGACAGCAGAGGAGTTTGGTAATATCATCATCTCCAGTGATGCCAACGGACAGACCTTGAAACTGAAGGATGTGGCAAAGATTGAGTTGGGTGGTCAGCAGTATTCTGTGTCGATGAAGAACAACAACATCCCGTCTGTGATGGGTATGGTGCAGCAGATTGCAGGCTCTAACGCCAATGAGATTGCCAAGAACGTGAAGAAGGAACTGGAGGAGCAGGCAAAACTGTTCCCGCCGGGTATGACTTATAAGATCAACTATGATGTCACTGAGTTCCTGTATGCCTCTATTGAGGAGGTGGTGTTCACCCTCGTGTTCACCCTCATCCTGGTGTTCATCGTGATTTATATCTTCTTGCAAGATTGGCGTTCGACACTGATCCCGTTGATTGCCGTACCAGTGTCTTTGGTGGGTACATTCTTCTTCCTCAGTGTATTTGGCTTCTCCATCAACCTGCTGACGCTGTCTGCCTTGTTGTTGGCGATTGCCATTGTGGTCGATGACGCTATTGTGGTTGTTGAGGCGGTACATGCTAAATTGGACCAAGGTTACAAGAGTGCTTTAACGGCAAGTATTGATGCCATGAACGAGATCTCTGGTGCTATCATTTCTATTACATTGGTGATGGCGTCAGTGTTTATCCCTGTATCGTTCATTGGTGGTACGAGTGGTACGTTCTATCGTGAGTTCGGTGTGACGATGGCTGTCAGCATCTTTATCTCCGCACTGAACGCCTTGACATTGTCTCCTGCCTTGTGTGCTATCTTCCTGAAACCGCATGATAAGGAAGGGCATGAGAAGAAAATGTCGATGATAGACCGCTTCCACGCCTCGTTTAATACCGCTTTCAATGCGACGACAGATAAATATAAGAATGCGGTGGAAAAACTGGTGCGCAAGCCCGTTGCCATTGTCATAGCGGTTATCATCGGTATTGTGGCATTGGTGGCTACGATGGCTACGACCAAGACGGGTCTGGTGCCTGACGAGGATACAGGTACTATTTTCTGTACCATCTCGATGCCCCCAGCCACCTCTGTGGAGCGTACTAAGCGTGTCATTAGTCAGGTGGATAGTATTCTGGGAGCCGATCCTGCTATCCAGAGCCGTGAGCAGATTCAGGGTTACAACTTCATTGCAGGTTCTGGTTCTGACCAGGCAACCTTCATCATTAAACTGAAACCGTTCTCAGAGCGACAGAAAGGATTCTTCTGGAAACTCAGCGGATTATGGCAGGGTGACGGTGTCTATCGTTTCTTCCTGAACCCCTATGAGGCAAGTGGCGTTCTTGCACAGATTTATCTGAAGACCGCTCATATTAAGGATGCTCAGATTCTAGCATTCGCACCACCTATGATTCCTGGATTCTCTGCAAACTCAGGTGTCTCTATTGTGATGCAGGACCGTACAGGTGGATCGCTCGATAAATTCTTCGGTATTGTGAAGGATTATCTTGCCGAGTTGAACAAACGTCCAGAGTTCCAAACGGCACAGACTTCCTATAACCCGAACTATCCGCAGTACATGCTTCATGTGGATGTGGCTAAGTGTAAGCAAGCAGGTATCTCGCCTTCTACTGTGCTCACAACGTTGCAGGGTTACTATGGTGGACTCTATGCCTCTAACTTCAATGCATACGGTAAACTCTATCGAGTAATGATTCAAGGTTCTCCAGAGACTCGTATGACACCAGAGTCTCTGAATAGTATCTTTGTGCGCACTCCAGGTGGAATGTCTCCTGTACAGGAGTTCTGTCGTATGGAACGTGTCTATGGTCCGTCGAACATCAACCGTTTCAACCTGTTTACATCTATTAATGTGACGGCAACAGTGGCTGATGGCTATTCAACAGGTGAGGCGATCAAGGCTGCTCAGGAAGTGGCTGCTGAGATGTTGCCACAAGGATATACCTATGAATATTCTGGTCTGACGCGTGAGGAGGCAAAAGCATCGAATACTACAGCGCTGATCTTCGTTCTGTGCTTTATCTTCATCTACCTCATTCTGTCAGCACAGTATGAGTCATACATTTTGCCATTGGCGGTAGTACTCTCCGTTCCTTTCGGTCTTGCCGGCTGTTTCCTGTTTACGATGCTATTCGGTCACTCTAATGATATTTATATGCAAATCTCGCTGATTATGCTGATTGGTCTGTTGGCTAAGAATGCCATTCTGATTGTACAGTTCGCCTTGGAGCGCCGTCAGACAGGTATGGCAATCTCATGGTCAGCCGTGCTGGGTGCTGCAGCCCGTCTGCGTCCTATCCTGATGACCTCTCTGGCGATGGTGATCGGTTTGTTGCCTATGATGTTTGCCTCTGGTGTTGGTAAAAATGGTAACCAGACGCTGGGTGCCGCAGCCGTAGGTGGTATGTTGATTGGTACCTTGTGTCAGATTTTGGTGGTTCCAGCCTTGTTCGTAATCTTCCAGAGCCTACAGGAGAAGGTTAGTCCTATGAAGTTTGAGGATGAGGAAGAGAACTCAGATGTAGCCACAGAGATCGCCCAGTATGCCCATCGTCCCGTAGACTATGAATTAGAGCAGTAAGAAAGTATGAAGAAAATAATGTTATTCGCAACCGTTGCACTGCTCATGAGCAGTTGCGGTTTATATAATAAATACGAGCGTCCTGATGTAAATACCAAAGGACTCATTCGTGATGCGGTCAGTGATGTGGACACGTTAGTCGTGGCTCCCCAGGATACTGCCTCGTTTGGTAACTTGCCTTGGCGCAGTGTGTTCACGGATCCGCAACTGCAAGCCCTTATCGAACAGGGTTTGCGGAAGAATGCCAACCTACAGAATGCGGCTCTCACCGTCCAGATGTATGAGGCGATGCTGAAGGCTGCAAAACTTGCCTTCCTACCAGCCATCAACTTTGGTGGTAATTCTGTCGGTAGTATTCAGACACTGTATACGGATCCTTCGCAGACTCTCAAGTCCTACACCTTCCCAATGACGGCTTCTTGGACGTTGGATCTCTTCGGTAATATCTTGTCGCAGAAACGCTCAACCCAGATGAAGTTGCTGGGATTCAAAGACTACCAGATGGCAGTTCGTGCACAGGTCATCAGTGGTATTGCTAACAGTTACTATACTTTGCTGATGCTCGATGAGCAGTTGCGTATTGTCACAGAGATGTCACAGATGGCAAAAGAGACATGGGAGATGATGCAGTTGCAGTATAAGTTAGGACGGATGCGTTCTACCAGCGTACAGAGTGCCGAAGCGAACTACTTGTCAACCCAGACACAGGCTAATGATTTCAAACGCCAGATACGTGCTACCGAGAATGCCCTGTCTTTACTGATCGGACAGGCAGGTCAGCAGATTCCCCGCTCTACACTCGCGGAGCAGTCACTGCCTGCCGAGTTCTCAACAGGTGTGGGTATGGCATTGCTGAAGAATCGTCCTGACGTGCATAATGCCGAGATGCAACTGGCTGCCTGCTTCCATGATGTGCAGACTGCTCGCTCGAAGTTCTATCCGACCATTAGTGTAGGCTTTACAGGAGCCTTCGGAAATTCTGGCGGCACACTCAATCCGGGTAAGTGGTTGACCAACCTCTTTGGTAATCTCACACAGCCCATCTTCAATCGTGGTGCTTTAACTGCCAACCTTAAGGTGTCGAAACTACAGTACGAGCAGGCTTTCAATACATGGCAGAACAGTATTCTCTCTGCAGGCAACGAGGTGTCTAATGCCCTTGTCAGTTACAACAGTTATGATGCCAATAGCAAATTGGAGACACAACGTATCGAGGTGCTCACCAAGAATGTGGAGGATACCCGTGCGCTCTACAAGAGTTCCGGTTCGAGTTATCTGGAGGTGATCACTGCTCAGACACAGTTGCTTGCAGCCCAGATTAACAAGGTGTCGGATGACTTCTCCAAGATGCAGGCTGTCGTATCGTTGTATACGGCTCTTGGTGGAGGTGGTAAGTAGAATTGAAAAGTTGTAAAATTGAAAATTTGAAGTCATTATGGCAAGTGAAATAAGTCCTAAGGCCGAGATCGATCCTAAAGCGAAGATCGGCAATAATTGTAAGATATTCCCCTTTGTCTATATAGAGGGTGATGTGGAGATAGGTGACAATTGTATCATCTTCCCCTTCGTCAGCATCTGTAATGGAACTCGTATGGGTAATAATAATAAGGTACATCAGGGTACAGTCATTGGCGCCTTGCCACAGGACTTCGAGTTCCGTGGTGAGAAGACTGAGTGTATTGTGGGTGACAATAACATCTTCCGTGAGAATGTAGTGGTCAACCGTGCCACCCATAAAGGTGGTCAGACTGTTATCGGTAATGACAACGTGCTGATGGAGGGTGCCCATATCTCACATGATACGAAAGTGGGTAACCGCTGCGTCTTCGGCTATGGTACGAAGATTGCAGGTGACTGCGAGATAGAGGATGGCGTGATTTATTCTTCCAGTGTGATTGAGAATGCCAAGACCCGTGTAGGGCGTGGCTCAATGATACAGGCAGGTACTACATTCTCTAAAGACGTTCCTCCCTTTATTATCTGTACCAAGAATGTGGAGTATGGTGGTGTGAATATGCAGGTGGCTCGTCTGCATGGTGTCGATGAGAAGACGTTGAAGCATATCGCTAATGCCTATCGCCTGCTGTTCCATGGTAAGACCTCTACATTTGATGCTGTCAACCAGATTGAGGAACAGGTGCCCGATGGTCCGTTTATCCGTCACATCATCGAGTTTATCCGTGCCACACAGATAGGTATCATCACGAAGATGTAAATCCTAATAACTGGCGGAGCAGGGGATTCCTGCTGCTATCACACGGTCGCGAATGGTGTCTAACTGTTCGCGACTTGCTTTTTCCAGTCCTTGGGCAGGTGTCTCACGGTCGATGGTGTAGACCATCACTTGTTGAGGCTTGATTTGTTTGACAACTTCCAGCCATGGTCCCACATACTCCTCTCCCGTATTATCCACATCCTCTCCGTTACAGGCTCCTCGCATGAACATCGTCTGGATGATGATATGTCCGTGAAATGCCTTCATCCGCTCGATGATGGTGTTGACATCATAGGTGCCGTTAGGGTGGTCCACCTTATTTATATATATAGGATCAACGGTGTCCAGTTTCAGGATGTTGTCATCCACCTTCATCAAGGCATCATGTACCTGCTGTCTGTGAATCATGGTGGAGTTGCTCAACACACATACCTTCGCCTTCGGACAGTATTGGTTTCGTAAGGCGATGGTGTCATCTATGATCTCCGCAAAATGGGGATGGCATGTCGGTTCTCCATTCCCGGCAAAAGTGAGTACGTCTGGTAACTGCCCTTCGGCTCTCATCGTTTGGAGTTTCTTCTCTAAGGCATTTGTCACTTCCTGACGGGTAGGTAAGGGGAGGGAGGGACGATGGTCCTCATTGAAACCGCACTCACAATAGATACAGTCGAACGAACAGACCTTGCCATCGGCAGGCAGAAGGTTAATACCTAAAGAGATTCCCAGTCTACGGCTGTGTACCGGACCGAATATTGGGGATGGATAAATAATCGTACTCATAAATCAAGTTTCTTTTCGGCTGCAAATTTAGCAAATAAAACGTAAATTGTTTTGCATTTAGACTGAATTGTTGTAAATTTGCAGCAAATTAGGTGTATTACGTCTGAAAAGGAAATGGCAAACAAAAGAAAAAGAACCCGCAGCCGTCGTGGTATGCAGGTTGTCACACTTTGTATCAGTACCACAATGGTATTGATTCTATTAGGAATGGTGGTGTTTTCTGTCCTATTGGCTCGCAATTTGTCGAACCACATGAAGGAGAACCTGACTGTCACAGTGATGTTGAAGGATTATGTAACTGTCAATCAAGCACATCGGTTATGTCGTGATTTATACCATTGTCCCTATTCTCGCAATATTGATTATATTAGTAAGGAACAGGCACAGAAAGAGCAGACGAAGGAGTTGGGCAGTGACCCCTCTGAGTTCTTAGGCTTTAATCCTTTTTCTGCGACATTAGAGATTCAGTTGAAGTCTGACTATGCCAATCGTGACTCCCTTAAGTGGATTGTCAAGGAGATCCGGAAGGA
Organism: Prevotella sp. UBA2755; assembly: GCA_002353225.1. GTDB lineage: Bacteria > Bacteroidota > Bacteroidia > Bacteroidales > Bacteroidaceae > Prevotella. The sequence goes on from DEJF01000075.1 coordinate 35,833, forward strand.
TGCCCGTGTCAGTGATATCGCTTATATGGAGGACTTGGTGGAACAGGTGAACTTCAACCTGAGCCGTATAAGTATTATCCTGTTGGTTCTCGCAGTCTTGTTGACATTCGTGTCGTTCTCCCTGATTAGTAATACGGTGCGTCTGAGTGTCTATGCCCGTCGTTTCATCATCCACACCATGAAACTGGTGGGAGCCTCATGGAGTTTCATCCGTCGTCCGTTTATCCGTAATGCTGTGATGGTGGGCTTTGTTGCTGCTATCTTGGCGAACATCGTATTGGGTGTTTGCTTCTATGGACTCTACCTGACACAGCCGGGTATTCTTTCTGTCATACAATGGGAAGAACTTGCCATTACTGCAGGAGCGGTGTTCTTGTTCGGACTCTTGATCACCTCTTTGTGTGCATGGCTTGCCGTTAATAAGTTCCTGAGAATGACCGCAGGCGAACTTTACAAGATTTAAGCCTCTCGAAATATCGAAATATCGTAATATCAAAACAATGGATAGAAGAAATTTAGCGTTTGACCGAATCAATTATATCCTGCTGGTAGTAGGAATGGTGATCGTTGTCATCGGGTTTATCCTGATGAGTGGGGCAGGCTCTTCGGAGAATGCCTATAATCCTGATATTTTCAGCGCCCGTCGTATCAAGGTGGCGCCAGTTGTATGTCTTATCGGTTTCGTATCGATGATTTTTGCCGTAATGCATAAGCCCAAGGATAAGGAGGTGGAGAAATGACTTGGTTAGAGACGGTTATTATTGCCATAGTTGAGGGTTTGACGGAATTTTTGCCTGTTTCATCAACGGGACACATGATTATTACTCAGAATCTATTGGGTATTCCACAAGGCGATCCTTTCGTTCATGCCTTCACATTTATTATCCAGTTTGGTGCTATTTTGTCGGTTGTTTGTCTTTATTGGAAGCGCTTCTTCCAGTTTGACAACACACCAGTCCCCCAAGGCAGTACGTTGTTGCAGCGACTGAAGCACAAGTATTATTTCTACTGGTTGCTGATAGTCGGTGTTCTTCCTGCTGTCATTATTGGTCTGTTGGCAAAGAAGTCAGGACTGCTTGACTGGTTGCTTGACAGTGTCTTGGTGGTTGCTATCATGTTAGTAGTGGGTGGTATCTTTATGTTGTTCTGTGACAAACTGTTCAATAAGGGATCAGACGAGACGAAAGTGAATGAGAAACGTGCCTTTAACATTGGTCTTTATCAGTGTATATCCGTAATTCCTGGTGTGTCACGCTCTATGGCTACCATCGTAGGTGGTATGACACAAGGATTGACCCGTAAGCGTGCGGCAGAGTTCTCATTCTTCTTGGCTGTGCCGACGATGGCGGGTGCCACATTACTTGACCTGCTCGACTTGTTGAAAGAGGATACCGCTTGGGCTACTCCCCATAACATCACCATGTTGCTGTTGGGATGTGCTGTCGCCTTCGTTGTTGCCCTCCTTGCCATGAAATGGTTTGTGGCATTCCTGACGAAATATGGTTTCAAGGCTTTTGGAATTTATCGAATCATCGTTGGCGGCATCATTATTGTATTGCTGTTGACAGGTCATTCACTAGCAATGGTTGACTAATGAATTTCACGCAGGGAGAGATCATCTACATCAACAAGCCCTATCGGATGTCATCATTTGGCGCCTTGGCTTTCGTCCGAACTCGCATCTCCAAGAAGATAGGGGTAAAGCGTGTGAAGATTGGTCATGCCGGGACCTTGGACCCGTTAGCCACAGGGGTGCTGATTCTCTGTACGGGGAAGAAGACGAAGGAGATAGAACGCCTGCAATATGATACGAAGGAGTATACAGCCACCCTCCAGTTGGGGGCTACCACACCCAGTTATGATATGGAGCATGAGGTGGATGAGACTTATCCAGTAGAGCATATCACTAAGGAACTGATAGAACAGACGCTGCCCCAGTTTGTGGGGGATATAGAACAGGTGCCCCCGCAGTATTCTGCAGTGAAGATAGGTGGGAAACGTGCCTATAAACTGAAACGTAATGGGGATGAGGTGGAGTTGAAAGCGAAACCTATCCGTATTGACGAACTGGAACTGACCGCTTTTGATGCCGAGAAGAAGCAGGTTTCCATTCGGGTCGTTTGTGGAAAAGGCACGTATATCCGTTCTCTGGCTCGTGACATCGGTGAGGCATTAGGCAGTGGCGCCTATCTGACGGCTTTATGTCGTACAAGGGTGGGTGATGTCCGTCTGGAGGACTGCATGGAACTGGATGCCTTCCCTGATTGGCTTGACCTACAGGAAATCGAAATATCATAATCTCGAAATCTCGAAAAATAGAATATATGAAACTATCACAATTCAAATTCAAGTTACCAGAGGCACAAGTGGCATTAGAACCGCCTCACAAAGCGTTTGAGAACGAGGACGGCACCGTCGAGAAGGTATATCGCCGTGATGAGTGCCGTCTGATGGTGGTGCATCGTAAGAGCCAGACCATCGATATGTTCAAGAAGGATGATGATGGCAAGGATACCGAAGAGCCGTTGCTGTTCCGTGACCTCATCAACTATTTCGGTGAGGGTGATGCCATGGTGCTCAACGATACGAAAGTGTTCCCTGCGCGTCTATATGGCACTAAGGAGAAGACGGATGCCAAGATCGAGGTGTTCCTGTTGCGTGAACTCAATGAGGAACTGCGCCTTTGGGACGTGTTGGTAGAGCCGGCACGTAAGATCCGTATTGGCAACAAACTGTTCTTCGAGGATGACGGACCGATGGTGGCTGAAGTGATAGACAATACGACCAGTCGTGGACGAACACTGCGTTTCCTCTATGACTGTCCGCACGACGAGTTCAAGCGTGAGTTGTTCGCCTTGGGCTCTGCGCCGCTGCCTCGCTATATCGTGGATAAACGGGAGGCGACAGCCGATGACATGGAGAACTTCCAGACCATCTATGCCAAGAACGAAGGCGCTGTGACGGCTCCAGCCTCCGGACTGCATTTCAGTCGTGAACTGATGAAGCGTCTGGAGATCTATGGGGTTAATTTCTCCTATATCACCGTACATTGCGGCTTGGGCTGCTTCGACCCGATAGAGGTGGAGGACCTCACCAAGCATAAGATGAGTTCTGAACAGATGATTGTCAATGCGGAGGCTTGTCGGATTGTGAACGAGGCGAAGACTGGTGGGCATCATATCTGTGCCGTGGGTGTCAGCACTTTGCGTGCCACTGAGTCGGCAGTGGGTACCGATGGTATGCTGAAGGAATACGACGGATGGACCAATAAGTTCATCTTCCCACCTTATGAGTTCGGACTTGCCGACTCGCTGATTACCAATTTCTACCATCCTGAGTCTACCATGATGATGGCTGCTGCTGCCTTCGGCGGTTATGAGTTGGTATATGAGGCTTATGAGCAGGCAGTGAAGAACGGCTATATGTTCGGATGCTATGGTGACGCGATGCTGATTCTCGATGACTAAGCATCAGGTGTATCTGGGACTGGGCTCTAATCTCGGTGACAGGGAGGAAATCATCAGGAGGGCAATAGCCCTTATCCATGAACGGGTAGGGGAGGTCGTCCGACAGTCGTCGCTGATAGAGACCGCCCCTTGGGGCTTTGAGTCCGACCATCCTTTCCTGAACGGGGTCATCCTCTGTGAGACGGTATGTACCCCACGGCAGGTGCTCAAGACGACACAGAAGATTGAGCGGGAACTGGGACGCAGAAAGAAGTCAACGGTTGAAGGTCAAAAGTCGAAGGTCGAATACGCTGACCGTCCCATCGATATCGATATCCTGCTCTATGATGACCTGACGGTGGACGAGCCTGACTTGAAAATACCACATCCGCTGATGCAGGAGCGTGACTTCGTCATGATACCTCTTAGGGAAATCCAATCATGATTATAATACTAATCTCTAAAACAATACAATTATGAAGAAACTATTTCTGACCATCGTTGCCGCATTGGCTGTTAGCCTGTGCGCGCAAGCAGACAACCCCTACAAGAAATTTACGGAGAAGTTGCCTTTCAACATGCCGGAAGTTAGTGCTCCTGTCATTCCCGACTATTCAGTGAAACTGACCGACTTTGGTGCCGTGGGGGATGGTGTGACCCTCAATACCGAGGCTTTCGCCAAGGCAATCAATGCCTTGAGTCAGAAAGGCGGTGGTAAACTGGTGGTGCCACAGGGTGTCTGGCACACAGGTCCTATCGTGCTCAAGAGTAATATCGAACTGCATCTCAAGGCAGGTGCTGTCATCCTCTTTGCGGCTGACGAGAGTCTGTATCCTATCATTGAGACATCCTTCGAGGGTCTGGATACCCGTCGCTTGCAGTCTCCTATCTATGCCAAGGGGGCAACGAATATCGCCATTACGGGTAAGGGCGTGATTGACGGTAATGGTCAGTACTGGCGCCCTGTCAAGAAAGGAAAGGTGACGGCGGCACACTGGAAGGAGTTGCTTGCCATCCCTGGCAGTCAGGAGATGAAACCCGGTTACTGGGTGCCCTCTGCAGGATATGCCCGTGGTGAGAAAGGTGCCAATATGAATGTGCCTAACGCACAGACCGAGGAGGAGTGGAATGCCATCAAGCGTTTCCTGCGTCCTGTGATGATCTCTCTCGTACAGTGTAAGAACGTGATGCTGAAAGGTGTTATCTTCCAGAACTCTCCTGCCTGGAACCTCCATCCGCTGATGAGTGAGAATGTGATTATCGACCAGGTACTGGTGCGTAACCCCAGTTATGCGCAGAATGGTGATGCACTCGACTTGGAGTCTTGTAAGAACGTGCTGATCGTCAACTCTCGTTTCGACGCTGGTGATGATGGTATCTGTATCAAGAGCGGTAAGGATGCTGACGGTCGTCGTCGTGGCATTCCTTGCGAGAACGTGGTGGTTGACGGCTGTACCGTCTTTGCCGGTCATGGCGGTTTTGTGGTCGGCTCAGAGATGAGTGGTGGTGTGAAGAACATCCTCGTGGAGAACTGCCAGTTCCTCGGTACTGATGTCGGCTTGCGCTTTAAGTCTACCCGTGGACGTGGCGGTATCGTGGAGAATATCTTCATCAAGGGTATCTCGATGACAGACATCAAGACGGATGCCATCACCTTTAATATGTATTATGGTGGAAAGTCTGTTGCTGAGATGCTTGCTGATGGTGATAACCCCGACAATACCACTAAGATGCCTGTGACAGAGGAGACTCCTATCTTCCGCAATATCAATATCGAGGATGTGATCTGTAATGGTGCCGGACGTGCCATGGAGTTCAACGGACTTCCTGAGATGCCGATCAATGGTATCACACTGAAGGATGTGAATATCCTCGCCAAGAAAGACGCGGTCTTCACCAACTGCGAGAATATCAAGAAGAAAAACGTGAATATCACGTTACAGAAATAAACAAAAAAAAGAATCCCGCTCCAATTGGAACGGGATTTCTTTTTGTCCTTACATCGTTTATTTACGCAGACCGAGTTCCTTAATAATAGAACGGTAGCGATTGATGTCCTTGTTGTAGAGATACTTCAGGAGTTTACGACGCTGACCTACCAACTTTGTCAGTGAACGAGCGGTACCGAAGTCCTTGTGGTTCTTCTTCAGGTGCTCTGTCAGGTGACTGATACGATAAGTGAACAGGGCGATCTGGCTCTCAGCAGAACCAGTGTCTGTTACTGACTTACCATGCTTCTCAAAGATCTCTTTCTTTTTTGCTGAATCTAAATACATAGTTTTGATGATTAAATTGTTAATATTAAACATCTTTCGGATGCCTGCCACCCTCATCGGAAGTGGGGTACATCGTCAAATGCGGGTGCAAAATTACTACATTTTTTCGAAATATCAAACTTTTCTCAGAAAAAAGTAGTAATTTTGCACCCAAATTAATTAAGGAAAAGGAATGCAGGATATTAGTAACCGTTCAGAAGAACGCTTAGCACGGCTAAGAAATATTGCGATTATCGCACACGTAGACCACGGCAAGACGACGCTCGTGGACAAGATGATGCTGGCAGGTAACCTGTTCCGTGAGGGACAGAACCTTTCGAGCCAGGTGTTGGATGCTAACGACCTTGAGAGGGAGCGTGGCATCACGATTCTATCAAAGAATGTAAGTATTAACTGGAAAGGAACGAAAATCAATATTATAGATACCCCGGGACACTCTGACTTCGGTGGTGAGGTGGAGCGTGTGCTCAACATGGCGGACGGCTGTCTGCTGTTGGTGGATGCCTTCGAGGGTCCGATGCCACAGACGCGTTTTGTGTTGCAGAAGGCATTGCAAATCGGACTGAAGCCCATCGTGGTGGTGAACAAGGTCGACAAACCGAACTGTCGCCCGGAGGAGGTCTATGAGATGGTCTTCGACCTGATGTTCTCCCTCGACGCTACAGAGGACCAGTTGGACTTCCCCGTGGTCTATGGCTCTGCGAAGAACGGTTGGATGGGTGAGGACTACAACAAACCCACCAATGATATTACTTATCTGTTGGATAAGATTGTGGAGGTGATTCCTGCTCCTAAGCAGATAGAGGGTACGCCCCAGATGCTGATCACCTCCCTCGACTATTCGAGTTATACGGGTCGTATCGCTGTGGGTCGTGTGCATCGTGGCAGTCTGAAAGACGGTCAGCAGGTGACGATCGCCCATCGTGACGGTACCATGGAGAAGACGAAGATCAAGGAACTGCATACTTTCGATGGTATGGGACATGTGCGCACCGAACAGGTAGACTGTGGTGACATCTGTGCCGTTATCGGCTTGGAGAAATTCGAGATCGGCGACACGATCTGTGATGTGGAGAATCCAGAACCGCTGCCTCCTATCGCCATCGACGAGCCGACGATGTCGATGCTCTTCACCATCAACGACTCCCCCTTCTTCGGCAAGGAGGGTAAGTTCGTCACCAGCCGTCATATCAACGACCGCCTGGAGAAGGAGTTGGAGAAGAACCTCGCCCTGCGTGTGGAGCCCTTCGAGGACGCTACCGACCGTTGGGTGGTCAGCGGACGTGGTGTGCTGCACCTCTCCGTACTCATCGAGACCATGCGCCGTGAGGGCTATGAGTTGCAGGTGGGACAGCCGCAGGTAATCTATAAGGAGATTGACGGGGTGAAGTGTGAGCCTATCGAGGAACTCACCATCAACGTACCTGAGGAGTTCGCCTCTAAGATGATCGATATGGTGACACGCCGTAAGGGGGAGATGACCTCCATGGAGAGTCAGGGTGAGCGTACGAACATCGAGTTCGACATCCCTTCCCGTGGTATCATCGGACTGCGTACCAATGTGCTGACGGCATCACAGGGTGAGGCTATCATGGCACACCGCTTCAAGGAATACCAGCCTTACAAGGGTGACATCGAGCGTCGTGTCAATGGTTCGATGATTGCCCTGGAGACAGGTACCGCCTTCGCCTATTCCATCGATAAGTTGCAAGACCGTGGTAAGTTCTTCATCGACCCGGGTGAGGAGGTATATATGGGACAGGTTGTCGGTGAGCATGTGCATGACAACGACCTCGTGGTGAATGTCGCCAAGGCAAAGCAGCTTACTAACGTCCGTGCCTCCGGTACTGACGACAAGGCACGCATCATCCCCAAGACCGTCATGTCTCTGGAAGAGTGTTTGGAGTATATCAAGGAAGACGAGTTGGTGGAGGTCACTCCCAAGTCGATGCGTATGCGCAAAATCATCCTTGACCATGACCAGCGTAAGAAAGCTAATAAGCAATAAACGTGAACAGATAATATATCTATATTGTCAATATGCAGAAAATAAAGTTATGGGTGATGATTGCCGTGATGATATGCGGCGTCAGCTCTTGTGAGAAAAAAATGGCACAGAACGTGTCCCTTGAGGATAACAGTCAGTTTGTGAATATCACTGACGTGATACCTGATGTGATCCTGGAGATCAGGTATTTCGGTACCTATAATTTTGTGGGGACACGCATTGACGGCTATGAGGCACCCACGGCTCTGTTGACCAGACAGGCTGCCGACAGTCTGAAGGCTGTCAGTGATGACCTGAAGCGGATGGGGTTCCGGCTGAAGATTTATGATGCCTACCGTCCCCAGAAGGCTGTTGACCACTTCGTGCGCTGGGCAAAGGATGTGAACGACACGGTGATGAAGCGTTATTTCTATCCCGACCTTACCAAAGACGTGCTTTTCCCTCAGGAATATATCATAGAGCGTAGCGGACATACCCGTGGCTCCACGCTGGACCTGACGCTCTTTGACATGGATAAGGAGAAAGAGGCTGACATGGGTGGTACGTTCGACTGGTTCGGCAAAGAGAGTCATCCCGACTTCTGCGGCAACCCTGATACGTTCGAGTATCAGCCCAGTGACAGTCTGACGGCGGAGCAGTTTAACAACCGTATGATCCTGCGCCGTGCGATGATGCGCCACGGCTTCAAACCCCTGCATACGGAGTGGTGGCATTTCACGCTGGAGAACGAGCCTTTCCCAGATACCTATTTTACCTTCCCGGTGGCTCCTATTAAGCGATAATATCTATTATGTGATGGGAAAGATGTCGAAATTCTGGATGCTGACCTTCGTGCTGATGATGTGTGGCATCATGAGTGCAGAGGCACAGATTTCTGCGGAAGTGTCAGAACTGCTGAAGAAGGTAGCGGCTAAAATGGATCATCCTTCAGGTACGGAGGTTGACATGAACGTACGTGCCAAGATGTTTATTATCTCTGTCAATATGAAGATGACAGTCTTTTCCAAGGGTGACAAGCAGCGCATGAAAGGTACGATGAAAATCCTGGGGAAAACGGCTCATATAGAGTCGGGTTTCGACGGACAGCAGGAATGGGACTATAAGCATCTGGATGTGAAAAAGGAGAATAAGAAGGATACCCTTTACATCAAGAAGGTGGCAAAGAAGTCCAAGGCTGACTATGATGTGGATTTCGATTTGGATAAGTCGTACCGTAAAGCCACCATCAAGTTGAAAGACAAATATCATGTCATTACCTTCACGAATCCTATCAGCAAGGACGACCCGAAGAAGGTGACGATGAAAATCGACAAGGACAATGAGGTTCTGCGTGAGGTGTCTGTCAAGGAGGGTGGCGCCACGATGACCCTTACCTTCAATCGTATTAAATACGGTGTCAACGACAACGTCTTCGTACTGGATACCTCGAAATATCCCGGTGCAGTCATCGTGAGAAAGTAGCCTATAGCTCCTTACGTAAAAAGATAAATTACTATAAGGTATAGCAAGAAATGCGGGCTTTCCTGCATTTCTTGCTATGTTGCAGATAGTCAAGCGCTTGCTGGTTATTTTCCTGCACCTGAAGTTGCACCTTGTGATTTCATCCCCAGATAATAACCATGGGTTCCGTTCAGAGACCCTTCTGGGAAATGCTGACGGTGCAGGGCGCGTCCCAGTTTCCCAAGGGTAGGTACGTCAGCGGTGAGCAGATGCTGGCGGAGCAGTTGTTGGATAGTCGTCGCTGTCATGAAGTTCTCTTTGGTTTTAGGGGCAGGTTTAAGCAGGTCACAGATCATATCCTCGACAGAACAGCGGAGTTGGTAGGGACGGTTGTGCTCCATGATCTCACGCTCGTCATCATGGTCAAACCAATATTGCTCGTCATGCGCAATCTCCCAGACCGCCTGTGCATACATCTGTTGATAGTTGATGGTGCCCGACATGTCTGCCTCGCCGGTCATCTCCACACAGAGATAGCGACGGGAACCCGTAGGGTCGGTCAATGGCTGACGGTCGTTCGTGGTGGCGATGAAAGAGCACAGGCGGGAAGTCATCGTATACTGGTCAGAGCGCATCTTTCGTATCTGTACGTCCTTCTCTGTGAGGAGTCGCTTGATCTTCGCCTGCTCACGTTCCGTTTTGGCATTATACTCATCGATATTCACCAGCCACATCCTTCCTAAGACGCGTTCCACCTGTTCGGCATTGTCCATCTTGAGGTCGTCCATGTAGTATTCCCTGAGGGAGTAGGGGAGGATATTCTTGCAGAATGTCGACTTTTTCATTGCCTGTGTGCCAATCAGCATCGGTACCATCGAGTTGCCGAAGTCACGACTTTTGTTCATTGCCTGTGCCACCATGGCGAGGAACCAACGATGGAAGAAGCGTTGCCACTGCTCATAGTCGGTCTTCAGTCTCTGGGCATATTCCCCGATATAGTCTTTTTGCTGGTCCCATTGTCCCACCCCTCCCAAAAACTCATGGATGGGATTATAGCGAGGAATGAGCGAGGAGTGCACATACAAGTCGATGTCAATCTGCCACCCATGTCCACCCTCCAGCATCTCCTCGAAGGCGATACGCTTCAAGTCACGTTCTCCCAAGGGCTGCCATTGGGGAAATGTCTGGTCGTTGGGACGGAACTCCACCAACTGCTTGACCTCATTATAACGCAGTTGATAGCGACGCTCGAAGAAATCTCTGATGGTATAGGCGATACGCTCTTTCTGATTCATCTGCGATACCGCTTTCCCTCGGAACTTCTTCATATAGGCGGTACGGAATATCTTCCTGACGATGTCCTCGTCCTCGTGGAAACGCCATTGCCATAGCGTATGCCTTACACATGCCTCCTCTTCCAAGCGTGCCTTCTGACAATAGCCGGCAAGTGTTGCCAGCACCTGCTCTTCTTCCTCAGCGTCTGGAAAATCCTCCAAGGCTCGCTGAAGACAGGCGTAGTATTCTTTCCTGAGACGCTTGCGCTCCTCATGGTCGGGATAGTATTGCACGCTGCCGTCCGTGTCCACTTTCGTGTCTTGGTATTTGACGAGTATTCCCTCTTCCTTCATGACGACAGGAAATGCTTGTGCGTCAGGGTGATAGAAGACTTGTGGGTCGTAACTCATCGGGACACCTGACAGGAGGGTGAGTTCCTTCTTCTGTAACGTGCAGTCTGCGAGGGCAAGATAGACGGGGGCGACCTGTTGCTGTGCCTGCCGGAGCATCCGCAGGTATTCCTTGCTGTCCTTTGCCTCATGACCGTCAGCGAAGCCGACACGAATCACTACATGCAGCAGGTGGCGGCAATCGCTTCGGAAGGCAACTGCCGTGTAGGGTACCTGTCCTACCTTTTGCAGCCATTCACTGACGGTCTGCTCATGGTCTGACTCGGCGGTCATCATCAGCAGACCTGTCATGCGTGTCACATCGTCATACCCTTTTCGTCCGAAAGTGGCGCTAAACAGCAGTTGCGGCTTCTCCTCTTTGAAGAGGGTTCTCTTGTCTCTCATACGCTCAACGACGGTGCTGAGGTCTGTCGTGACAGCCCCTCTCATCATACCGTCTTTCATGGTTGCTTTTGAAATTTTCATGAATACTAATTGTTGATTAAACCACTGCAAAGATACAAAGAAATGCCTTGGATTGCAAGTACTTGTATGGGGGGATACCGTATTCGTCTATGTGGTATTTAATATACGTTTCATCCGAACAGGGTGGACGACATACCAGAACAGGGTGTCCGCAGTATTCGGACTGACAATACCAAGAACGCTTACAAATTTTGGGACAAAAGTTAAAGAGTAAAAAATAGCATTAACACGAGGAGGAAAAGTGACACTTAGGTGCAGGAAAAGTCTCTTTCTTTGTCATGTAACTGCTTGATAATCAGTGAAGGTGCAGGTTTGCAGGAGTTTTGTGTCTTATCAGTAAGCGTATTCGTATTTAGTGGACAAAACAATGAAAGAACAATGATGCAGGGAAACCATTGACGAAATCAGCAGCAGATGCGGTGACCTGATGCGTTAAATTATAATAAAAGTTACCATTTGGTAAGTTACCCAAAGGTAATTTTTGTATCTTTGCCGTGTAAACAAACACATAGAAGAATATGAATGCTCCATTTCAATACGGGACGTTAGCAACGAAAGAAAGATATGGTACAGATAGAGTCAAAAGGAGAACGATCGTTCATTCATGGCATCGCGGAACTCGAAGGGTGCCGTTGCTATTTCTGGGGAGAGAATCTCCTGTTGGTGGAGGACAAAGATAATGGCCGCTATTTGGTGAATATGGCGACAGGGAAAGTGAGAAAAATCTCTGAGCCAGGAAAGTTGGTCGGTTTCTCAGATGAGGAGATTGATTTCGAGTCAATCGAGAAACTGCCACACAGTCACAATGCCCGTTTGCGATTGTTGCAATATGGTGGTATCAGCCGTTGGAACGACTGTACGGACGGATTGATCACCCTCTGTTGGACCCTCTATCCCGATGGTCGCTATTTTGCGGATGAGGACGGTTTCGGCATGGAGGACAATGATGAAGTACAGGTTTATTGTGTGATGAACGACAACTTAGAGGTTGTCAAACCATTTGGACCTGGAAAGTAATCTATGAATTGAGTAAATGCGTTAAAGTGGGATCAGTACGGGACTAGTTCTTTAAAGATGCATAGTTTCAACTTCATTATTCATTTTGTCTCCCAGTTATTTGGTAGTCTGATAAAGTTTTTGTAACTTTGCAACTGATAAGATATTATTCTTTTCGGTGCGACTATGGAGGAAACAAACGATATATTATCAGTTCTTGAAAACTATACGCTCACTGATAGTGAGGATGTGGCTAAAGAAATTGCTGACAACTTTCGCAAGCGGCGTGTAGAGAAGAATCTTACTCGTGATCAAGTGGCGGAGATGTCAGGGGTTGCGATGAGTAATATCGTGAGATTCGAGCAAAAAGGACTGATCTCACTCAAAAACCTCATTGGTTTAGCAAAGGCTTTAGGCTACTCTTCGGAAATAAAGAGTATCTTCGCCCAGCCCAAGTATTCCACCATGGAGGAACTAACGCAGATTCGCAGGAACCAGAACAAGAAAAAAGCGCATAGGAAATGACGAAAATAGAACTTCTCAACGTCAGGTATCNNCCATTATAACGAAGTGGCAAGGGCATGTGGCATCAGCGTACCAGACTTCAAACTGATGAATGGACGTTATTTTGCCTCACGGCGGTTCGATATTGACGTGAATGGAGACAGGGTTCATACGGTAACGGCTGGAGGTCTGTTATGTGTGTCGCTTTCCAATCCTGTGCTTGATTATGCTAACTTGCTTGCGCTGACAGGCTATCTCACTCAGGACGCTTTGGCTGTTGAGGAAATGTATCGGCGCATGGTCTTCAACTACCTGACCGACAATAAAGATGACCACTGTAAGAATTTCAGTTTTATGGTATTGGAAGGTGAGAATAATACTTGGAAGTGGAGTCTTGCACCAGCATACGACCTGACCTTATGTACTGAGGGCTACAACGGAGAGCATGCCACATCGGTCGATGGCACAGGTCGCCCTTCCATGAACGATTTCATTGCTGTAGGCACCAAAATCAAAATGAAAGAACAGCGATGCAGGGAAATCATTGATGAAGTCAGCAGCAGATGCGGTGACCTGATGCGTTATAGAATACTATGATAATCACATTTGTGTGATGAACGACAACTTAGAGGTTGTCAAACCATTCAGCCCCAGTAGGTAATCATTGTCGAAGTCTGCTTCAGATACGGTGTTAGAGAGAGTTAACAAATGTCTTGGTAATCTGGAAGGAGTTTTCGGCAATGGTATTCCAGAAGTCATGATATTGTGAGGCATCGGTGTCACGCAAAGGAATGTCACTGATGACACGGAAGGAGATGAACGGAACCTTGTTGATATAGCAGGTCTGGGCAATGGCACACGACTCCATGTCAACTGCTTTTGCCTCTGGGAAGATATCAATGATGCTGCGCATCTTCTCCTTGGAGTCGACAAACCAGTCGCCAGTCACGATCAATCCCTGGTGGATCTCAAAACCCTCCACTTTCAACTCTCCACTTTTGCGGAGCAGATAAGGGTCGGCTTGGTAGCGGACTGGTAGTCCTTGTACCTGCCCATATACAGTGGTGTCGTCAATAGCCTTGCCACAGTAGACGTCATGGTAGGTTACCTCAGAGCCGACGATGACATCCTGGATGTTGATATCGTCACCATTGCCTCCAGCACATCCGCTGGAGATTATCACGTCAGGATGGAACTCGTTGATCATCCGTTGGGCTCCAAGGGCGGCATTTACCTTACCGATACCACATTTCTCTACGCAGACGTTCCCGTCACTGAAGAGTTGCTGTAGTTGGCGCAACTCCTTATCCATCGCCACAATGATTCCTATTTTCATGTTGTTTTTGCTATTTATAGTGCAAAGTTACGAAAAA
>DEJF01000073.1 GCA_002353225.1 Prevotella sp. UBA2755
GTTGACGACTACCTGAAGCGCATTATGAACGATATTCACGAGAACTGCGTGAAGTACGGTACACAGGCTGACGGTTACATCAACTACGTGAAGGGCGCCAACGTGGCAGGCTTCATGAAGGTGGCTTCCGCCATGATGAGCCAGGGTATTGTATAAGAAACTATCTTCCGACACAAACACTGAATAGAAAAGAGGGGCGGTCAACATGTTTGACCGCCCCTTTCTGTAATTGTTGAGGAGAATATTTGGCATTTTACTCACTTATTCGTATCTTTGCAAAAAACATAATAACAGGAGGAATGAAAGTTATACGATTTATCTTTACGTTTGCCGTTTTGCTCGTGACATTGAATGTACACGCACAAGATGAGGACGAGGATATTGCCTATTCACTCAATCTTGCCGAGACGGTGGTACTGTCTGACGGTACGACTTTCGAGGAATACCTGTTGAAGAAAGTACTTGCCAATTCCCAACCGCTCAAAAAGCGGGTCAGGGCACTGCGCTACTCAGTGACCTGCCAACTGGAGAAGGATATTGACCTGACGAAATTCCCCCACCGCAGGACCATCACCTTCGCCGCCCGCCTGGCAGGCTACGGACCTATCGTGACTGCCCTCAGGGAACATAAGCATTTCGGTATCACGATGGCAGAGGACGTACTGTTCAACAATGGCAGGATCACGACCTCGAATGTACGGATGGTGGAGATGAAGCAGGAACTGACGGAGAAGCAGATCAAGTCGTTCCTGAAACACGATGGCATGATGAGCGCCAACGTATATGACCAGTTCTATAAGAGAGTACGCGAGAAAGTGAAGGAACTACAGAAGAAATACAGGAAGAAGAAAGAGACGGGCATGGAATATGTGGGCAGTTACACCAAGGGCAAAAGGACGTTCTATATCGTGAAACTCGACAACATGAGGGTGCATATCGCTGATGGCTGCTGGCAGATATCACGCATCAACTGGCAGGAGAAACAGAACAATATGCAGTATGAGTTCAAGGAAGTGAGACCCGACCTGTTCCTGCTGTCACATGGTTCGGCAAAATTCTTCCTGGACAAAGTGAAATGGCCCAAGGGCTACGTCTCCATGAGAATGACCTATACGTACCATTGAAACCTCACGACAGAAGATTATTGTCAAGCGATATGTTTATATTTCCTGCAAACCTGCACCTGGATTGATTATCAATAAGTTACACGTCTAAAAGGCGATATTTCCTGCACCTGAAGTTGCACCTTACTCCCTATTACCGATTAAAAAGAAGCAGTACCAAGATTTGTGCGAGTTCTTGGTACTGGTTGTCCGCATACCTCGTACAACCAGCACCAGTATGTCGTACACCCTGTACGTGGTGCTCGTATAACCAGTACCTCATACCTGTATATGGAGTACCACATATACGAATGCGGTATCCCTCATATCGGCACATGCCATTCAAAGCTGTCGAACGAGGTGCAACTTCAGGTGCAGGTAATTAATTCACAAGTCATTGATTTCCAGTTATATTGCAGGAAATGCAGGAAAATCCACAATTTTGGTTGATAGACAATACTTATTTTGTGCCTCGCAAACAGTTACGAGACTAAGCAACAATAATAGTAATATGGTCTTTTTCATTGTATTATTCTTATTATTTAATAACATAAAATGTTATCAGTAGAAAGTGGATCATTCAGAACCGTCCCCAGCTTTCTACGACCTGCAGAGCCTGGTCGTAGTTTGCCATGAAAGCCTTCTCCACCAGACACGGTTTCCCTTTTTCTATTGCCTCCATCGTCACGTCGAAATGGTGGGAGTGGGGTGTACCGACATACACTAAGTCGATATCCTCTGCGTCAAGGAGCTCAGAGTAAGAGCCATAGGCACATGGTATTCCCCATTTCGCGGCAAAGTCCTGTGCCTTCTGTAATGTTCTGGAAGCCACGGCGTGACAGGTGACTCCTTCCATCCGTTGAATGGTGTATGCCGCTTTCTCGGCGATCCATCCTGTGGCAATGATGCCCACTCGTAAATCAGTCTGTTTCATCGTTTTGGGTGCTTAGTTAATTGATTGACATAGTGATAAGCTCAGTTCTTGTCTGTTGGCTTCTTGAACCGGCCAGTCCAGTCCTCTATGAATGAGAGTAAGATATAGGTGGCGAGTCCGATGATAATACCGTCGGTGATACTGCCCGTGATAGGCATGAGCAGGATACAGAGAAAGGCGGGCATAGCCTCCTTGGGACGTGAGATGCTGATATGGCGCACGGAGCCAAATAGGTGGAAACCTGCCACAACCAGTACTGGGGCGGTGGCAACGGCGGGGATGGCAAGGAATAGCGGTGCGAAGAACAGACTCAGGGTGAAGCAGAGTGCAACGACAAGGGCTGTGAGTCCCGTATGTCCTCCTTCGGCAACGCCGGTGGCACTCTCCACGTAAGTGGTCACAGTACTGGTGCCCAGACAGGCTCCGCCCACAGTGCCGAGGGCATCGCTGAGCATGATACGTTGCATGTGGGGTATCCGACCGTTCTTACGGATGCTGCCCGATGTTGCCATTACGCCGACAATTGTACCGAGACTGTCGAAGATGTCGAAGAAGAGCATCGTCAGCACACATACCCAGAGGTCAGGCGAGAACAAGTCGTTCCATGAGAACTGGCAGAACAGCGGGGCAGGTGAGTCGGGTAGTGAGAACAGCCTGTCGGGCAATGTCGTCACGCCTAAAGGGATGCCCACCAACGTGACGATAACGATGCTGAGCAAAAGTCCTCCCCGAAACCGCATGATAGCGAATGCTCCCGTGAGCACCAGACCCAACAGGAAGAGCAGCGAGGAGGGACTGGTCAGGGTGTTGATATGATTGAAGATGGTTCCCGTGGCAAGCAGTCCGCTATTCTTCATACCTATCATAGCGATAAAGAAACCGATGCCTGCGGCGATGGCATACTTCAGCGAGACTGGCACCATGTCGAAGATGACATGTCGCAAGTTGCTTACGCAAAGAAGAACAAAGAGTATACCCTCAATGAGCACGGCGGTGAGGGCAAACTGCCACGAATAGCCCATTGAGAGGCAGACGGTCTCGATGAAGAACACGTTGAGCGAAAGTCCTGGCGCCTGACCAAAAGGCTTGCGCGCCACAAATGCCATGAGCAGTGTGCCGACTATGGTTGCAAGGGCGGTGGCGGTGAATACCGTGTCAATAGGAAATCCAACCTTTGCCAGCGGACTGAACATGGCGGGCAGCAGTGCCAGGATATATGACATGGTGGCGAAAGTAGTGAGACCAGCCAGCACTTCGGTCTTGAGATTGTCGCGCAGTGGTGAGAAACCGACGAGGGATAAAAAGATTCTCTTCATTTACGATTTACCTATTAGCTATTTACGATTTAAATGATATGGGAATGATGAAGTCGAACTTGGAGCCTCCCGTATAGTCGGTATCGAGGGTGAGCGTTCCTCCAAGGCGTTCGGCGATCATGCGTGCTACAGAGAGTCCGAGACCGGTGCCTTGTGCAAAACTGTCCAGTTTGGCAAAGCGCTCAAAGACAAACTCGCGCTTGTCGGCAGGAATACCCGGTCCTGTGTCGGCAACAGAGAAATGTAGCTTGTCGTCTTCTTGGGTCAGCGTGAGCGTGATGCTGCCCAGATGAGTGAACTTGGCGGCATTGTCAAGCAGACGCGCCAGGACAGTCTGTATCATCTGCGGATAGGTGCTGACCTCCATATCGTCGGGCACCTGGCAATGGTTCTCAAGGGCTACATCAGCCACTACCGACGGGCTGACGGCTTCTAAGGCTTGTGCCACAATCAGGGCAGGATAATAGTTCTTTGCCGGTGGCAACTCGCTGCTGCTCTCCAGATCGGAAATCTGGATGAGGTCGTCGAGGATATTGGTCAGATGAAGCGTACTGTCCTGGATGCGCTGGCTGATTTCAAGTCGCTCCTCATCAGGCAGTTCGATGTCTGGCATGGCAAGCACCTGGGTGAAGCCACTGATGTGGTTGAGCGGGGTGCGTATCTCGTGCGTCATACTCTGGATGAAGGCTGTCTTCGCCTTCGATGCCGCCTCGGCACGGTCACGCTCGATGGCAAGTTGCTTGTTCTGTGCTACTACCACATTGCGCTCTCGCTGCAACTGCCTGTTCTTGATTTCCAACTGGCGGCTCCAACGACTGTTATAGACCAGGAAGACGAGAATGGCACAGATACCCATGATCATGGCGATACTGCCTGTGGTGAAGCGCGAACGTTGTTCGAGCTGAGCATTAGCAGCCTGCAACTCGTTGACGGCAAACTGTTTGTTCAGATGGTTCAACCGGTCGTGCTGGTCGATGGCGGTGAGTGAGTCTTTCAACTCATCGAGCCGGTGATACGTTTTCAGGGCATCCTCAAAACGGCCAGCCTTCTCCAGGACTCTGGCATACTCCTCAAGGGCTAAAGTCATATTGCTGCTATCGGTGCTTTTTCTGGCTAATTCTAACAGATGGGCACTGTGCCGCAGGGCTTCTCCAATACGTCCTTGTTCCCTTGCCAGTTGACTGCGTTGCTGTGCGATAGCGATGAGGTTAAGGACACTGTTGCCTGCTGTGCCCTCATAATATGCTGCAGAGTCGATGGCAGCCTCCGCCTGTTGATAGTTACCTGTCTCCAGCAGATAGTTTGCACGAGATGAATGGAAAGAGTAATGGAAATCGGCGTAAGCTGCGGCATCCGAGTCATTAGGGATGACGGGATGGCGGTCTATTTCTTTCTGCCATGCCTTCAATGTACTGTCCACAGCCGCATAGTGTTTCATCTTCAGCTGTTCTTCGCAGAGCGTATCATAGCAGTAGAACAGTTCACCCGGTGTAGCCCCTTTGGGGAAGTATCCAATGGCCTTTTTCAAATGTACCTCTGCTTCTTTGTGGTTATTGGCATGGGCATAGCCTACCCCCAGTGTCTTATACGATAAGAACAGACCATAATTCTCCTTGCGCTTCTCGGCTTCCTCCTGCATGCGGTGGGCTTCGTCCGTTGCCTTGTCGAACTGGTTGTCCCAAACGTAAGCCTCTGCCAGTACTGCCCAGATATTGTAATACCACTGGCGCTGGTTATGCTCGGCACAGACTGCCATGCTCCATGCCGCAAACTTTTCGAGCGAGTCGGTCTCGTTATTATTATAATAGTTAAGGGCATGCTTCACGAGCGCAAAACAGGAGTCGTTCCAGTTGACGGAGTCGCCTGACGTGTCTGCCTTGCTGCCTGTTCCGTGTTGGCAGGAGAGCAACAGCGGACCAGCCAGCGCTATAATGAGCGCAGCGAAGAAGAATATGCGTTTTTGTGTCATAACGGTCGGTCGGATGGTTAGACAGCAAAGTTACAACAATTTCTTGATACTCACAAGAGAATCTTGGAAAATTTGCGCAAAAACCGCTTGAGAATCATGGGGTCGGTTCTATTAAAGTGGTGACGGTGACGGTTACAGTTTAGTGAAATCGCACTGAAAAGGTTGACTATAACTTTTACTATATATATAATATGTATATTATATATATAGTAATATAAATATACATGTTTTATTCGCATTATGGGATTCTCATTTTTGGAAAACTGTAACCGTCACCGTCACCGTTTTTATTGTGCACGTCCTTTTGTATATTTGGAAACAAGTTTTTGTCATTGTATATTAATTAATACTGTGCAAAGGTATTTTATTGTGCTTTGTTTGCTGACATCGAACAAAAATCACCTTTTTTGTTTGCTGGTATCAAATAAAAGTATTATCTTTGCCCACGTTTTCATATTTTCAATACAAATGCATCATGGCAATAACGAAAGAAACATTCCGTACCCTGATTCATGAAGGACAGGAAGAGATAAGAGACGTTGAGTTATATAATCGCCCGTTTGACTTCGAAGAAAACGGACGCTATGTACTTGTTGGAGTACGTCAGGCGGGTAAATCCTATATGCTATATAAGCGTGCCAGACAGATGATGGAAGCAGGCTATCAGTTAGAAGATATGGTGTATATTAACTTCGACGATGAACGCCTAATGGGTATGAAGGCAGACGAACTTGACCTTATTCTTCAAGCCTATCAGTCTGTATATAACCATGTGCCTGTGCTATTCTTCGACGAGATTCAGAATGTTGAGGGCTGGGAACATTTTGCCCGTCGTCTGGCCAACAAGAAATACCATGTCTATATCACTGGCAGTAATGCCAAGATGCTGAGCCGGGATATCCAGACTGTACTTGGTGGGCGATTCTTCGATGCGCTGATATATCCCTATACCTTTTCGGAATACTTGGAAGCCAAAGAAATCATACTGGAGAAGGAATGGCAATATGGCAGCCAACGTGCGGTGGTGCAACAGTCTTTTGCAGACTATATGAAGTGGGGCGGTTTCCCTGAACTGCTCTTATTCCGTAACAAACGCAATTGGCTTAACGGTCTCTATGAAAAGATTCTCTTGGGTGACATCATTCAACGCAACAAGGTAAAGAATGAGATGGCATTACGGCTGACCATGAAGCGATTGGCAGAAAACGTTATGCAGCCCATCTCATATAATCGCGTTGCTAACCTGATACGCTCCACAGGGACGAATATAGCCGTTTCTTCTGTCAGCGACTATGTGCGTTATGCACAGGAAGCCTGCATGTTGTTTTCATTGGAGAACTATGCTTCGAAGTTCGTGGAGAAAGAGACGGTGAAGAAACACTACTTTGTTGATAACGGTCTGCTGAGCATCTTTTTGTTCAACGGTGATACAGCGCTGTTGGAAAATCTCTGCGCTATTCATCTGCGCAAACGCTATGGAGAGGAATTGTGCTACTATAATAAAAATGTCGAGGTTGATTTTCTCATAGCAGAAGAAGGCTATGCCATTCAAGCCTCCTATTCTATCTATGGTGAGGGCATGCAGGACACTTTTGAGCGTGAGACCAAGGCATTGAAACAGTTGGATACTTTCCTTTCATTGAAGCGTATGGTGATTGTAACTAACGACGAAGAGGGAACAGTCTCGTTAGAAAATGGCAAACAGATTGAAGTAATTCCTGCATGGAAGTGGTTGCTTGAATGACATTCTCTATACTCTAAACATCAGCATGATCCGAAAGGATATCACTTTCGGCAAGGATAGATGAACTCCTTTTGTATATATGGAAACAAGTTTTTGTTTATCAAATGGAGGCTTTAATTGACCCGATTATGGGCTTCAAGTCAGTACGTCAACCGCTTACCCTCCAGCCAAAAGTCTTGAAGGACGTATTTATCTGAGGTCTCTACATCCAGCATGATGGGTGTCTCTACCTGGATGCGACACATCACAATATCATTACAGCGGGAAAGGGGCATATTGTCCCTCTTCCCCATTTTATAGAACTGCGTCCACGGATGTATGAAGAGGAAGCGGTCACAACGGCCTCTGATATCCTCCACCGTGATATACTCATAGTGCTGGGGCGTGTCTGGACGCATCTTCAGCCATAGCACACGGTTGGCATCATTCGTCACACAACGGCGCAGGATGACATTCCTGTCGTGCAGCGACTCAGAGCCTAACGTCAGACAGCCATGCACCTTGCCATAGACACAGTCCTCAATCAGTATCCGCTCGTTGTCTCCATTCTGCGCATCCTGGTCAGCCCAGGTACCCTTACCCCCTTTCAGCACCACGGCATCGTCGTTGACATGCATAAAACAGCCTCGCACCACCACGTCGGTACATGCGTCGATGTCGATGGCATCCGAGCTAGGTGCCCCTTTTGTGGCATCCTGCTCCCACACCTTCTCCGTAGGGGCGAAGATGTAGCAGTCCAGGTAGCGCACATACTGGCATTTATAGATATGATTCGTCCAGAAAGGTGAGTTGACGAGACGCACGTCCTGTATCGTCACATGTTTTGAGTTGGCGATATACGTCAGACGTGGACGCTGGCTGTCCTTGTTCGTACAATCAGGGTTCCACTGGCGACGCAACCAGAAATCCTGCCAGTAACGCAGTCCGTTGCCGTCGATGGTTCCATGTCCCGTTATCGAGAAGCCATCCACCCCATAGGCATTCACCAAGGCAGGGAAATACTTACAGGTCTCCCCCTCTATGCGTGTCACCATCACGGGGAAGTCAGCGATACGGTTGCTGCCCTTCAGTTTCCCGACGACATGCAGATGCGTCCCCGGTTTGAAGAACAACGCCCCGGAGAGGAAAGTCCCTTGT
This sequence comes from Prevotella sp. UBA2755, assembly GCA_002353225.1. Taxonomy (GTDB): domain Bacteria; phylum Bacteroidota; class Bacteroidia; order Bacteroidales; family Bacteroidaceae; genus Prevotella. Next base: position 8,204 of record DEJF01000073.1, read on the forward strand.
GGTATCACCACGACACCACCACCCTCCTCCGCACAGCGGTCTATCACCTGCTGGATGGTCTTTGTCTGCACCACCGTGCTGTCTGTCGTCACCCCATAGTCCGTGATGACATATTGTCGTCCCAGCAGTGCGACATCCACCTTTCCCGCTTTCAGGAACCAGTCGTCCATCCCACTGCCGTCAGGCCAGTTGTCAGCCTGCGTCTCCAGTGCCATGAGGAGTATCCCCAACAATCCTATTCCTATCCTCATCATCATTGGGTGACGACAGACACACGGTTTACTCTTCCTCTGGTGCGATGAGTTTGTAACCCTTGCCATGGATATTGATGATCTCAATCTGGTCATCGTCCTTCAAGTGCTTACGCAACTTGGTGATATACACATCCATTGAGCGGGCATTGAAGTAATTATCATCAATCCAGATGGTCTTCAGGGCGAAGTCACGCTGCAGGATCTCATTGGCATGAGAGCACAGCAGTGCCAGCAACTCATTCTCCTTGGTGGTCAACTTCGTCTGCTTGTCACCGATGACCAGCAACTGCTTCTGGGTGTCGAAGGTGAAGCGTCCGATATGGTAAACCGAGCTCTCCTTGTTTTTCTTACCACGTACACGACGCAGGATAGCCTCCACACGGAACACCAGTTCCTCCATGGAGAACGGTTTGGTGATATAGTCGTCGGCACCAATCTTAAAGCCTTCGAGGATATCCTCCTTCAGGGTCTTTGCCGTGAGGAAGATAATAGGAATCTCCGCATTGGCACTGCGAATCTCCTGTGCCAGTGTGAAACCGTCTTTCTTAGGCATCATCACGTCCAGCACACAGATGTCAAACTTTGTCTTCAGGAAAGCCTTGTAACCAGCCTCACCGTCGGGACACAGTTCTGCCTGATAGCCCTTGGCAGCCAGATACTCACGCAACAGCATTCCCAGGTTCTCGTCGTCTTCACAAAGAAGAATTTTCAGTTTCTCGTCCATAATCTTATTTGTTTAAGTGTTAATATTTTATTCTTGATTCTCTTTTAATATCGGCAAGGAGATCGTGAACTTCGTACCTTTGCCCAAGTCACTCTCACACTTGATCTCGCCCTGATGGAGGTCTACGACCTTCTTCACGTAGGCAAGTCCGAGACCGAAGCCCTTCACGTCATGCTTATTACCAGTATGTACCCGGTAGAACTTATCGAATATCTTCCTCAGGTTCTCTTTCTTGATGCCCTGTCCTGTGTCACGGATACTCAGCAGCAGGCGGTCGTGGTCGTTCCATGTACGGATATAGATATCCAGCGGTTCCTCCGGCTTGCGGTATTTCACCGCATTGTCCATCAGATTGGTGATGGCATTCTGGAAATGCACCTCATCGACATAGATACCCGAGTCAACAGCCTCTATCTGTGTGTAAATCTTACCACCCGTATGCTCCACACGCAGGGTGAAGGTGGAGGCGATGGTCTCCACCATCTCGTTCAGGTCCAGTTCCTTCTTCTTGAACACCACACTCTTCTTGTCGAACATCGACATCTGCAGCACTTTCTCCACGAGGAAGCGCAGGCGTTTCGACTCATCGGCAATAACACCGCCGAGGTGCTTTGTCATCTGTTCACTCTTCGTCACACTATCATCATTCATCATCTGTGCGGCAAGTGAGATAGACGCTATTGGGGTCTTCAACTCATGCGTCATATTGTTAATGAAGTCGTTCTTTATCTCCGTATAACGCTTTTGACGGAAGATGAGCACGATGGTAAAGATAAAGGTGATAAGCAATACCAAAGTGAACACCAATGACGGAATCATAAAGCGGACTGAGGAGAAGATGTAACTACTCATATCAGGAAAGTGAATCTTCACCACACCCATCTTCGACTGTGGGTCATTCTGAAAGAGATACTGCGTATAACTGTATTTCTCCCCCTCTGCAGAATAGTCAGGACAACGGTACACCTCACGCCCGTCAGTGGTTGACACGGTCAGATGATAGGGAATATTGACACCATTGTTCGCCAATTCCTGCCTGATATCCAAATCAAGCATCCGGAAGTTGACACGCTCTTTCAATGGCTTGTCACTTGCCGTATAAAGGATGTTATAGACCACTTCGTCAAGCAGCGCTTTCTGATAGACATAACGGTTGTGCACTATCTCCTGCATCGATTTCGCAGCCTCGGAGAGTGAACTCTTGTCCCTACGCAGGATGATTGCCTTGGGGACAGATGCCGGTTTCATCTCAAAGGTCTTCAACTGGAAAGACGAGTACACTGTCCCGTCATCAGCAGCCACCGCAAACTGATGTGACTGTTTGATAGATCCGTCGAGACCGTCAACCATCATAGAATCCTGACTGACAGCACGGCGTTCTGTCATCTGAACGTCTTTGTCCAGATAGCGTTTTGTCTCGTTCACCTCCAGATTATGGGATGCCTGATAAAGGCTACGGCTGACACTCTCGTCAAACTGTTCCTTCTTCATCTTCACCATCTCCTCGACATAGGAGAACTGAAGAGAAAGCAGACCTAGAAAGGCGAGTCCCATGACGATGGCTATAATCCAAATAGTAGACTTCTTCATACCGGGAGCAAAGATACTGCTTTTACCGATACGAAGAAGTCTTTTAGTTAATTAATTCCGTTAATTTTAACGTTATTAACAAAAATAATCGAGTTTAGTTTCGTATATCGTTCTTAAAAATGAAAATCTATATCCACTCCCATTTGGAAGGGAGTACCACGCTGTGCATAATATTTATTGGTACCTGTTGCTGCCGATGAGAAGGCAAACGTATTGTATTTGGTATCTGTCAGATTACGAGCCCAAAGGTTAATCTTGCAGATATCCAAGTCGGCACTTACATGCGCACCAGGCACAACATAGAACTTCTGCTTGTAACTGTTAATCTCGTCCCAATAGATATTGCCTTGTGCATTCATATTAACACCCAGCGTGATATTCTTAACAAATGAATTGGCGAGGTCGAAACGATAATCCACCATTGCAGACAGCGTATGAGAAGGCACGAACGGAACCTTATTGCCGTTGCAGTCTACCTCTGGAGTCTTTGCGTTCTTCTTGAAGATGAAGTCCTTGAAGACCGCATGCGTATAGCCATAATTTAGATTCCAGTTCAAATGGTTGTCTACGGCACTTCCGCGCAATGACATCTCAACCCCACAACTATAACTATTGTTAGCATTGATCATCTTACGACCGAATCCATTATCTGTGGTGAATACGGAAAGTTGCTGGTTTCGAATCTTCATATAATATGCTGCCAAATCGGCATGGATAAGGTTATCGAAGAGATTCAGATGAGCACCAACCTCAAAGTTCCAACTTTCCTCTGGCTTGTACTTGATACTATTCAGAAGTTCGCTGTAGGTATCCTCCCCATAGGTCACATTCAGATTGACGGTAGCATCACCTCCATGTCCTGCAGCCTGTAACTGTGACATCATCTCACCTGCATTGCTACGAAGATCGGTCATCAGGGAACTGTTAAGGAAATCGCTGAATAATTGTACGTTAAAACCACCAGCACGATATCCCTTAGCCACTGTCGCATAGACATTACTACCACTCTCAAACTTATAGGTAAGTCCTATTTTAGGCAAGAGTTGACTGAAATTCGCTTTCTCCGAACGGTCTAAAAGACTGTTCATATTAATAGCAACAGGAAGTCCCATCACCTCTAAGTTAACATTCAACAATGCCTTAACGTTGTAGTCTATCTTCGCCTGTGTGAAATCATAACGCAAGCCAAGAGTAGCAGTCAAGTGTTCAGTAATATCAAAACTTGATTCATGGAAGACACCCAGATTAAACTGAGGTGTATAGAAGAGTGAGGGTACGAAGAATGTAGTACCATTATGATTCACGCCATGAGCATCAACCGCAGCCTGCGCTGCAGCCTGAGCGACTTCCTGTGACATACCGCGCCCCATCATAGACTGCACCATCGACTGTAACATACCGTTATAAATCTGGTTACGAATCTGTCCGCCCACCATATCACCAAAGGCTGTTCCAAACTCGTTAGGTGCATCAGTCTTCAGCCACTGGTACGATCCGAACACACCCGCTGTCCAGTGCCAGATACTCTCGTTGTTACTCTTGAAAGAGAACTCCTGTGTCAGTGCGTTGCTAAGTTGTTTCTGGTTAACAACAATGAAATCCACGTCTGAATAGTCATTATCCATCAATAGATCATCCTTCAATAATTGATAACTGGTATTGGAATGGAAGTCAAAACCTGTACCCTTATACTTGATGGCGAGACCCGTATTAAAGAGATTACGCTTATATTTGCTTTGGTGGTCCTGATTAGGCTCTGACACAACCTTACCACTTTCTGGGTCGAGGATACCATAAGGATAAGCCTTCATATTTACATACTGGTAGTCAGCCATCCAGTCAAACGAAAGACGGTCAGAGGGACGATATACCAATCGCAGTCGTCCACCAGCCTCGTTCATATCATCTGCACGCTCACCTGTCAACTGGTTTTTCCAGAATCCGTTAGTTCCATTATAGAAAGCGGCAACAGAGAGTGCCAGTTGGTCACTGAACTTATGATAGTGGGCTGCCTCGATATTGCGATAGAAATGAGTACCGATGCCCAGACGAACATCTGTGCCCTGATAGTTCATGGGGTTCTTAGTATACTGACGGGCCAGTCCTCCCTCCGTATTGATACCATAGAGAGTACCCTGAGGTCCACGGAGAACGTCAACGCGGTCTAACTGATAAACATGGCTATTGAATGCCGACTTGTTCATTAGGGGAATATCATCGATATATATACCCATGGAAGGGCTGTTAATACGTGATCCAATACCACGCACATAAATAGATGATGTGAAACGTGCGCCATAGTTAGGCATCACAAATGACGGGATAAAGTCAGATATCTCACGTAAGTCACGAACACCCAGTCCCTTCAACTCCGTCCCTGTCAGCACATTGGAACTGAGAGGCTGATGACGTAGTTTAAGATATTCTTTCGACTGCGCTATTACAACTACTTCATCAAGGTCGTAGACACGAGAAGAGTCAGCCAAAGATGTGTCCGTTGCTGCTGTCATAGGCAAAACCGCCATGAATGTCAATACTGATAATAAATTTCTCTTCATTATTATTTATTCTTTAACTTTATAACTATTTCATTTGCTATTTGTGTCGCTTGGGTGATACGATGAGCCATACCTATACCGCCACGGAGGTTACCACCGAGGACAAGTCCCTGAAACTGTCGCTCTATACTTGCAACAGCCTCAAAACGGGCACCACTATCCGCCTCGTACTGAGGGATGGCTTTCTGATGGCGTGAGATATGGATAAAGTCTGGCTTTGCCTCTTTAGGGAACATCAGCATCTGATGCAGACAGTCTATCACCAACAACTCGATAGCCTCATCGTCATAGTCGAGCATTTCCGGATTTCTCATCCCCCCCATGAAAAAGGAGAATAAGACACCACCTTTCGGAGCACGTCGTGTAAAACAAGCAGATGGGAAAAGCACTCCCAGAATACGCTTTCTCTCCACCGTAGGCACTAAACCGCCAAAAGCGATATAGTCTCCGCCATAGGTATCACGCATACCCACGTTGACTTCCATCACAGGTGCATATTTCAGACGACTGATCGCCTTCATGCGTGGCTCATCGACGAAGGGCAATAATGCGGGCAGTTGATATGCCCCACATGTCGTCACCACATAACGGCTCTGGATTGTCTGTTCTATCCCTTCAGCATTCAGGAATGTTGTCTGCCACCCCTTATCAATGGGACATACTTCCACTCTGTTAACGCCTAAGGATATATGGTCCATACCGATATAGTCTGCCTCCGCTTTCGGGATATGACTCAAACCTCCACGTGCAGAGAACACTTTCTTCGTAGCGAGACGGTCGCGGTCTGTCTTAGGCTCTTTCATTTTAGCAATAGCACCTCTTATAAAACCACCATAGTTCTGTTCCAACTGGTATAGTTTTGGCAAGGCATAACGGGTGACTAATGTATCAGGATCACCAGCATAGACACCTGAGATAAAAGGCGCCACCGCATAGTCGACAAACGAGTTTCCAAGTCGACGGCGAGCCAGTGCGCCCACACTCTCGTCAGGGTCATTGCCTTTCTTACGCCATGGCTCTCCGAGAATACGTATTTTATCTTTCCAACAAAACAAAGGAGTCATCAGTCCACCAATAGGACTGGAAGGCAGGTCATGGAAACGGGCTCCTTTCCATATGAGACGACGTTTCGAAGAGTCTGGTGCAGTTTCCAACACACATGCACCACCCGAGGTAATAGCCAAGTCGTTCATCAACTCGGCTACCTCAGGCGTTGAGACAGAACCTGTCGTAGGACCCGTCTCAAATATAAATTCATTTTTGTGGTTGGTCTGTATCTGTCCGCCAATACGATGATCTGTCTCTATGACATGCACTGATATATCATTTCTACACAGCCAATATGCCGTAGTTAGCCCTGTCAAGCCTGCACCAACAACTACTACTTGAGTTTCTATGGAATCTTTTTTTTGCACCATTACTTAGTTTGGGTGCAAAGGTACGGCAAACTTTCCGTTCCCACAATCCACATTTATATGGATTTTTCAAGTATTCATCGTTCCGCAGTGGGGACAACACCCTTTCTTAGTCAGAAGGGCTCCACATTTACCACAGGTGTAGCGGCAATGGGCATAACATAAATAGCGATGAATAGCAAAGACAAAATAGCCTATCAGCAACAGATAGCCTATATAATATAAGGTGGAGACGCTGAACAACACATAGTTGACTGCACAGACACCAGCCAGTCCTCCTAAGTACAGGAGAGCGTCAGCACCCGACAGATGGCGCAGCACATCATCAAGGGAAGCCACCGCCACGATAATGATTGCCCAGACAGAGGCTACAAAGAGACCTAAGTGCCAGGGTAAGGCGAAAGGATTGAGGGAGGGATGATAATAGAAATGCCGCCATGTCTCCGCACCGAACATCTGGATGGAGGCATAGAGTGTCGCTGATGATGCCACTAACAGACAGAGCAAGGTAGGATAGAAAGAGTCGATATCGTTGAAATGCACGATATAGGCATCATGACGGTTCAGACGGTAGAGTCCGTATGCGGTAACGACTACGACGAGAAAGGCGAGGAAGATGAGCAGGTGAGTGTTCGAGAAGAAGTCGATAAACTGGGAGATGGGGTCATCTGGTGACACGCCCTCCAGCATCTCACTCTCCCGTATCCAGCCCTGTGTCATCTGGTCGCGAGCCACCTTCACCCATACCGAGTCGATAGTGTCAGTGGGGATGGTCATGATATCCGCTACGACGAGCCGTTCCCCTTCAACCACATAGAGGGTATCAAAAGCCATCTCACCCGGCTGGTCGGACAGTGGCAAACTATTGCCGCTCACTACAAAGTTATAGTTCTGCGTATAGTGATGCGTCGTAAAGAAGGAGATACTATCGAGTTGTTTCTCCGTCAGGTCCCATGCATCAGGGGTCTGCGGACCATGGTTATAACAGGCAGTCAATAGTAACGCACAAAGGGTAAGTATGTAGTATCTAATCCGCAGCATATACATTCATCTGACAATTACGACAATCAAAGTCTAGACGAAAACGCCTGCCATCACCTAGACGGAGGAAAAGAGGCTCTTTCCATTGCGGCTTACCACCACCATGTTTCACACAACAGCCGAGGGAGTAGCGCAGACAATGGCGGCATTGCATCAGTAATGCCTCGCCTCTGGGACGACTCACCTCAAAGGCTGGAATCATGTCAGACAGCCCCTGTTCCTCATAGAAAACACGTGCCTGACGGTTGGAGATATTATACAAATAAGGAAGCCCGTACCTTTGTCCTGCGAAAGCGGCACCTTCGACTCTCGAAGGCGACACCTTCGATCCTTGAAGGCGGCACCTTCGACCCTCGAAAACAGCACTTTCTACCAACCGACGTCTTAATTCCGCCAAAAGACTACTGGGAATGAAGTAGTTGAAGTCGTCAGGCAGTTCTACCCTACTACATTTGTAGGGGGTACCACCCAGTCGTGACAACTGTCGGAAGATATTTTCCCGTTGCGGTTTCTCAGCCTGCTGATGCTCACAGGTGATACATACTTCCACACCGTCTGCCGACAAGGAAAAACCGTTGTCTGTCGCACGAAGGTGCATCACCAAAGGTATCTTACGCTCACCACTCTGCTTGGAGAGCAGTCGTTCAAATTCCTGATCGTTATTCCGATAAAGTGCCATCCCTGCATGCAGATAACGAGGCATTTCATGCGGATAGAGACGGTTACCCTCGGCACGGTTCACGCGGAAGCCCTCCAACTCACGCTTCTGATTAATGAAACAGAGACCGTCACCATTCGCAAACGCTGCCGTTCCTGCCACATTGAACGAGTCACGCCGTATCTCCTTGACATATCCCACATACTCTCCCATTGCCTTCGGGGTATCTGGAGAAAATACGTCTGGTTGTCGACCATGCAGGAAGTAGGTGGTAAAACCACGATTGAAGGTCTTTTTAAGATTGGGGGTAAACGTATAGGTGCAATGTCCCTTCGAGGCACGGCAATAACAGTCGGGATGACGGGCGACGAACGCATCGAGACGCTGACTGTAGGCTGCCACAACATTCTTCACGTAACCGACCTCCTTTAAGCGTCCTTCAATTTTAAAGGAGGTGGCTCCTGCCTCTATCAGTTCTTCCAGATGGTCACTCTGGTTCATATCCTTCAGCGACAACAGATGACGCTGGTGTTCCAATTCATTTCCGTCAGCATCCAACAGGTCGAACTTCATGCGGCAGAACTGAGCACACGCTCCACGGTTGGCAGAGCGTCCGAAACAATACTGCGACGCATAGCACAAGCCACTGTAACTGACACAGAGGGCACCATGCACAAAGACTTCTAAGTTCATGTCCGGCACCTCTAGATGAATTGCCGCTATCTCATTGACAGAGAGTTCACGGGCAAGGACAACACGCTGGAAGCCCAATTCTTTAAGCCAGCGCACTTTCTCTGCTGTACGATTATCAGTCTGGGTAGAGGCATGGAGTGCAATCGGCGGCAGATCCATCCGCAAGACACCCATATCCTGCACGAGGATAGCATCTACCCCTGCATCATAGAGTTGACGAATCAGTTGCTCTGTCGCCTCCAGTTCGTCATCATAAAGGATAGTATTCACGGTGACATATACCTTCACCCCAAACGGATGGGCATAGTCACAGAGTTGACGGATATCGTCCACACTATTGCCAGCAGCCGCACGTGCCCCAAAACGCTGTGCCCCGATATAGACAGCATCAGCGCCATGGTCGACCGCAGCCATTCCACAGGCGAGGTTCTTTGCCGGTGCGAGCAGTTCTAGTGTTGTCATTCAATTTGATTGATATCGTAAGGTGTCTCCTGGTAGACGTAGTAGTTGATCCAGTTACTATAAAGCAGGTTGGCATGTGCACGCCATGTCACCAGTGGCTCGTTTGCTGGGTCATTATCACGATAATAATTCTTGGGAAGTTCCACGTCATCACGAATGTCCTTGTCACGCTTATACTCTTTATCAAGGGTGTTTGGCGCATACTCCAGATGACCCGTGATAAAGAACTCACGACCATTACGCGCCATCACCATTGACACGCCACAGTCTGGAGACTCAGCGATAAGTTTCAATTCTGGATTGGCAAGGATATCCTCCCGATGCAGTTCCGTATGACGGCTATGTGGCATTTGGAACACATCATCGAAACCACGGAAGATGGGCAATAGAGGCTCCAACGGTACTTGTGGAAAAATGCCGAACATTTTCTTCACCAACGGATACTTAGGAATGTCATAGTGATAGTATAGTCCTGCCTGTGCCGCCCAACATATATATAAAGTACTCGTCACGTGCGTGCGCGCCCATTCGAAAATATCCTTCATCTCGTCCCAGTAGGTAACCTCCTCGAAATCAAGGGTCTCCACTGGGGCCCCTGTGATAATCATACCATCATACTTTTCGTTCCGTATCTGCTCGAAGTCACGATAGAACATCATCATGTGCTCTATGGGCGTATTCTTCGGTGTATGACTACGCAGTTTCATAAAACTAATCTCCAACTGCAATGGGGTGTTGGACAACAAGCGTATCAGGTCTGTCTCTGTTGTGATCTTCAAAGGCATGAGATTGAGTATCACAATCTTCAGAGGACGGATATCCTGCATGTGCGCACGAGAGTCATCCATCACGAAGATGTTCTCCTGCTTCAACAGGTCGATAGCCGGCAGTTTATCGGGTAATCTTAATGGCATAATTCAATTACATTACAGAGAAAACACATACAGAGACATTGTCATAGCCTCCTGCCTCAATGGCAGCCTCGCAGAGACGGTTGGCGGAAGCACCCTCCTGCATCAGACACTCAATCTGCTCATCGTGAATCATATCGTTCAGACCGTCTGAGCATATCATATACGTGTCACCTTGCAGGAAATCGTCCGTAAACTCATACATATCAATAAAGGAATTCTTGCATCCTGCACCAATACAATTAGTAATGACATTGGAATGACGCTTCTCACCATGAAGGGTATTCAGGGAGTGATCGGTGGACAACTGAAGGAGTTTACCGTCACGTAGACGGTACAGACGACTGTCACCACAATTCACCCAATAGTATTTCGCACCATAAAAAAGGACAGCGACAAGTGTCGTTCCCATATCAGACATAGAGGGATTTACATGTCCTTTGGAGTTAATCATCTTATTGACAGAATCAAGCCAGACCACCATCACCTCATTAAACTCACTGATAGATAGTCCCTTGGGTAAATCGTTCAGGAAAAACTGCAGGTTGGCAAGCACATCAGCACTCGCCACCTCACCAGCATTATGTCCTCCCATTCCATCCGCCAAGGCTATCACGAAACGGTCGACATTCTCTGTCATAAACTCTGTATGATAAGCCTCACTACGCACAAACTTGTCGTAAGCAAGGACCATATCCTCATTATTACTTCTCACACATCCCACACGACTCGCTGCCGTTAAGACTATTCTACTCATAACATTAAATACAATCTTTAATAAATATAACAGGAAGTCCTCAACTGACGGACACCTGCAGGTTGATATTTGCCAGCGAAACGATATCACCACTCTTGATGGACATCGGGATGTCTGGCAGCAGTTCACGCTCATTCAACTTAGTACCATTCGATGAATGCTTGTCGATGACACACCATCCTGAGTCTGGTTTGTAAATCAGTTGGGCATGAACACTTGACACATACATATTACCGTCAAACAATTGTTGATAAGGACCCTGTTTGCGCCCAATAATAGCACCATTGATTCCGATAATACGAATATTCAACGACGGGTTGTATAACGTCAGCGTAGGGATACCCTGTATCTGCACATCAGGCAAAGGGGTTCCCTGATTTGTCTCCCTTGCTGTGGCAAAGGTGCGACTGATATCCGTTGCCGTGGCATGACCGGTAGAATTATGCGATAAATCCTCCTCATTGGGGGGAGCCATCAAACCACCACAATAGGTGCAACGCCGACCGATGCCCACACGACCACAGTTAGAACAATACTGTAATGCCTGACCACATTGGTCGCAGTAATACGACTGTTCTTCTATTTCCTCTCTACAACTTGGACATATAATCATAACTCATCCTTTATATCTTCTGGCAGTATCATCTGGTAAGTCTCCTGCGTCACCTCTTCCTGAGACATTCCACTTACACGGACTGACAACTGCTGGATTGTTTCATCAAGCATATTACGCATCTCACGGGCATTACCGAAAGAGTCACTCTTACTAACCACCTTGCGACAAATCAGATCCATTAACTTAAACTCTGCCGCTGGTGACAAGGTGTAATTGTCTTTCGCCGCCATCTTCTTGAAGATCGCAAGCAACTCATCCTCGTTATAGTCCTCGATATGCATCTTATGGGTAAAGCGACTGGCAAGACCAGGATTGACATTCATGAAGTCTTCCATCTCTTTCTGATAGCCTGCAGCAATCACCACAAACTTACCACGGTCATCCTCCATGCGCTTCATCAGGGTATCTATGGCCTCCTTGCCATACTGGTCGTTCTCCGACGATAACGTATACGCCTCGTCAATGAACAGGATTCCGCCCATCGCCTTGTCGCACATGTTATTCACTATCTTCGGGGTCTCACCCATATACTTACCCACTAAGGTGGCACGGCTTGCCTCTATGACACGACTCGTTGGCAGAATCTCCATACTCTGCAACACCTCGCCCATCTTACGGGCTATAGATGTTTTACCCGTACCCGGATTACCCGTCAGGATGAAATTCATAGCCATCTGCTGCACCTTTCCGGCACCCATGGCGGCACGCTGTTTCATGAACATGCTCTGTACGGCAAGACGACGAATCATATTCTTAACAGAACGCATACCGATAAACTCGTCGAGTTCGTTGAGTACCTCGTCGAGCGGACGAACCTTCTCGCTCTGCTGAACGGCAAGGTCCGCCTCGGTAATACGATACATATCCTCGTCTTTGAAGTCGGGATTGCTGACTTCAGCCATCAGTCGCTGACTCTGCTTCTCAACAGCGGCATCAAAGATACGACGCGCCTCACGGGCATTACCAAAGTTCTTGTCACGACGGAGGTACAACTGCTCAAACTGACGCTGGACAGCAGCACGAGTAGCATCATCGACTGTAAAGTTCTTTCCCTTAGCCAGGTTGATGAATATCTGTGTCAACTCTTCTGGCGTATAGTCATCGAAATGAATAGTCTGAGTGAAACGGCTCTTCAATCCCGGGTTAGTATCAATGAAATCATGCATCTGGTCTGTATAACCAGCCACGATACAAATAAACTTACCTCGGTCGTCCTCCAGTCGTTTCAACAGCGTATCTATCGCCTCACTACCGAAGGAATCCTGATCGCTCGACTTCAACGTGTATGCCTCGTCAATGAACAACACACCACCCATCGCCGAGTCAATCAACTGGTTGGTCTTGATGGCAGTCTGACCAGAATAGCCAGACACCAGTTTACTACGGTCTGCCTCGACCAACTGACCTCGTGAAAGGATACCCAAGGTGCGGAACACATCCGCCATGATACGGGCGACAGTTGTCTTACCTGTACCGGGATTACCTGTGAAAACATAGTGTTTGCCTTGGAAGGTATTCGTCTCACCACGCCGTATCTGCAAATTGAGGAAGGCTGCAAGGTTGGAAATCTCCTGTTTGACGGCTGCTAAGCCAACCATTCCATTGAGTTTCTCCAGACACTCTTTATAGTCAACCGCCTTAGGTGCCTCATACGGAATATCTGCCTGTATGATGGTCATCAACTCCTCATTCGTCTTCATCGACATATCCTCCTTCTGCAAGCGCTCTGCCTGCTTGGCTGTAATCTTGTCGAACAACTGTCGCATAGTACGCCCATTGGCGAAGTCCTTGTCACGGGAGTTATACAACTCCGTTATCATCTTACGTGCCAACTCCTCAGCATCAGGTGCAAAGACATAATTCTTCGACTTGGCGAAAACGAGCATAATCTGATACAGTTCGTCAGGATTATAGTCGTCGATATTTAGGAAATAACTAAAGCGGCTGCGTACACCAGGATTGATACGGAACAGGTTCTCCATCTCTGTACGGTAGCCTGCAGCAATCACCACGAACTTACCACGGTCGTCCTCCATGCGTTTCATCAACTGCTCCAAAGCCTGTGCGCCCTGATTGTCACGGTCACCACCCTGACTGACCGGAGCCAGTGTATAAGCCTCATCCACAAAGAGAATACCTCCCATTGCCTTGTCGCATAAGCGGTCAACCACCTTCGGTGTCTCACCCTGATAAGGACTGACCATCTTGGCACGGTCACATTCCACGACATGCCCACTGTCAAGATAGCCGATTGACTCAAGAATCTCTCCTAACTTACGGGCAATGGTAGTCTTACCAGTACCAGGATTACCTGTCAGGACAATATGGATACCCGCTTTCTGTTGCTCACCCAGTCCACGTTGAGCACGCTGTACACTGTTCTGCACACTATAGGCAATCTCACGGACAGCTTTCTTCACCTGATCCATGCCAATATACTGGTTGAGATCGCTTAGGATATCATCCAGCGTACGCTCCTCAGGAACATAACCGCGGATATCACCTTCCTCTATCATCGTAGCTTCAGCACCCCTGCTGATAAACGAGGTGAAGATGTCCTCTGCTGTCTTGACGGCAAGATGACGATAGCCAAAGGTGTCATCCTTTATCTTCACCTGATACTGGAAGTAGCGTTCCAGTTTATGTTCTGCCTCCGGCGTATAGGCGGAAATACCATATTTAATCCGCAACTCCTGTTTACAAACCTCACATAACTCATTATAGCCTGGAGTCGGAAGACGGAAAATATACTTGAAACGGTTCTGTGCCGCTGGGTTATTAACCAGGAAATCGTCCAAACCCTTAGGCAGTCCCGAGATGATGACAATAGGATTATCGTTCCACTTGTCCATCTCCACAAACAACTTGTCGAGTGGATTCACCTGATTAGAGTAACGGTCAGGAAGTAGTTTCTGAACATTATCGAAGAAAAGAATTCCGTCCTTTGCTTTCTTGATATTGTCATCCCATTTATCGACGAAGCGTTGATAGTCGACAGCGTCCACCATCGTCAACTTAGGCTTATCAATTATCTTATGCTGAAAGAAATAGTCACGGATAATTTCGGCAAGTGCAGTCTTACCCGTTCCCGTCTCACCGATAATAATAGCATTCACACTAAGGCGCACCTTCATGATGTCCTTGCGTGAATGGAGATAGGTATAGGTGTCAACAACCATCTTAAGTTGTTTCTTGACATCATCAAGTCCTATCAACTGGTCGAGTACATTCTGCGAGATAAGCGGCTTACCACACCACTTACAGAATTTCGCTATCGAGCGGTTCTCTTTATGACAATGCTCACAAACCATACTACTCCACGTCTTTTTGTAATTGTTTAACGACTGCAGACGGATTCAGTTTCCAACTATCCAGATTGGGACTCCCTATATTCAATAGTTTAGGACTGAACAGAATCAACTCCAACAAGAGAATACCTATCAGTGCCGACCATAAGATATAATGAAGTACTGACTCACCACTCAATGAGCGTACCTGATTGGTGACATCATCGAGCAAGCCGAAATTGGAACCCTTAAACTTAAACTTCCTTTCCTTGAAAGTATAATACAAAGGTTCCAGTAAAGTTGACTTAACATCATCGTCCATCACCTCGGAGATAAGCAAGTTCTCGCTATTGGTATCCGAGCGGAAATCTGTGAAATGGCATATCACCATATACACAAGCGTAATAACAAGAATTGCCGGTATGAAGAAACTCGGTGAGGAGTTATTAACATACTTCAGTATCAACACAGGGATATAGGAAAGAAGGATTCCCAGCCCCCCCCACAGGCAAGATAAAACGAAACCATAACCTTTAAAATAGGCACGTGTACCTATTATTAAAGCGGACATACCACCAAGGGGTAGTACGATAGACATACCTGAGTGTTCCAGAAGATAATTACGACTGTCGACACCAAAAATCAGCAGGAGCAATGCCCATAATCCACAGAGGGAGTAGAATACAACACGCCATGTCTTCTCTTTGCTCTTTGCCTTGTAAAAACGCTGACGTACCTCTGTATATTTAGCGGCTGTCTCTTCTTTTGCAGCGCCAAACCGCTTGAAATAAATTTGACTGGGGTCTATCTCACCAAGCATCAAGATCCAACTTTCCAGACTACGCTCATAAGAATAGGTCTCACCGAAGTCTTTCTCTGGGTCTTCATGATAGAAGATGGAAAGCCATTGACTCAATGAGCCATGCTTCATCTCTGCAGCCAATTGCTGTCGCCTGCCCAACTGATCTATAGTAAGACCGTCCGAGAGTTCCAGTCCATCATCCAACAAATAGGAAGGACGTGCCCCAAGTATCCTACAAAAACGATAGGCTGCGGTACGTAAGTCATAGACACCCAACCTGTCTGTATTCTCAGGACTCTTCAGGTCAAAGCATGCACGACACTGGCTCAACTGCTCAAACCATCCGTGCAACTGAGCAAAATAGGCAAAACGCCCGTTGGGGTCTGAGAAATCTTTAATATGCTCGTTAAACTCTTTCTCACTAATACGCTGCCACTCCTGCATCTGCTTACCCAGCAAGACACCGACTCGATAAGGCGTGTCCGCCTCACATAAGTCAAAGGCTGCGTCACGGTCAATATTATACAAAACCTTATACCCCAAAGAACGGGACGGCTTCTGTCCATTCGTCAGGATACGCAATGCCTCGCAAGCCATTCGATCCTCATGACAGTACATCCACGAGAGGAGTCTGCCGTCACTCAGGGATATCCATGCATCCTCAGAACATTCCTCATGGCCGAAGGAATGTACAATCTCCTGCAAGGTAGACGAAGGACTCTGGTTCAGGAATGATATCTCCTTGTCTATCTCGTAGACCAGTCGCATAATAGCAACACGTCCATCGAAATCCTTCTCAGAGAAATAACTACGGAGCCTGTTAACATCCGCCTTCGAATGGGACTCCAAATATAAAAACAACGAGTCGTTAGGGTTACGAAGGACAAGGGCATACTCGTCTTGATAACTCAGGACTGAGATGCTGACGCTATGGATGTCGTCACACAGGTTTCCATGCAGGTCTTTGTAAGGGTATGTCGGCTCCATCACATACACTGCCGCCATCAATCCCGCATGTTGGTCAGCAGGATAACGGTTAACCACGATATCCTTGACAACAGAACTGAGTTTGACATTGCCACACTGCTCTAGCCAACCTGCTATTCTTCCGTTATAAAGGTAGTTGATGGCAAGACGCTCATTATCCAACAACAAAGGTATCAATTCATGTACATTGTCGGCAACGAGATTCTTCTCCGGGTCAACGATAAAACTGCGGTATTTCAGGATTGGCGACGAGATGTCTACAGCGACATCCTCACCTAAGAACCAACGCTCCACCTGCTCATACTTCCAACGGTTCTGAGGATTAACAGCAGTCAGTCCCTGAATCAGCATCTTGACACGGTCAGGCAGTTCATTGATACGAGGTAAGCGTCCCTCGTTCTTCTTACGCATCATCACACGTTCGTTCTGGCTCAGCGGATTCTCACCCAGCCAAAGTGTCATCAGCGTAATACCCAATGAATAGTAATCGACAGAAGGTGTAATCTCCACCTCACCGTCAATCACATCGTTATACATCTCTGGAGCGGCATAGACTGGAGTGCGAGCCTGCGTCGTCTTATGAACACGCTCGTCACCATCCAGTATACTGGAAATACCAAAATCGCCCAGCACGACCTCCTGATGATTCTCACCACGGAAAAAGAAATTGCTGGGTTTGATATCCTTATGAATGATATTGCTGTTATGACAATAAGCGAGTGTTGCCGCAGCCTGCAAGGCAATACGGCGGAACTGGTTGAAATCACCGTCTAAGTCATAATCGGCAAGCGTGCCTCCTCTCAGATACTCCATCAACTCATAATCACGGTTCTTACCATCGACATACGTCTTGCCGTAATCATATATCTTCACGATGTTCTCCATGCCTATACTTTGGATGATACGCAACAGCGTCTTCTTGATGGAGAAATTCGGATAGTAGATTTTCAGCACCATCTGCTTCTGGTCACATTCCACCAGGAACACTTGGGCTTCACCTGAATTATCACTCAGACATTTGAGGCTATGATAAACTTTTCCTTTGATGATAAAATCACCAGCAATATTCGTAGATTCAGGTTTACTTTTACCAGGCACATAAGTAGAATCACCTGTTGCACCTGACAAAGACGCAACTCTGAGGGTAGCACTCTGCTTCTCTGGTGTCCTTACGGTTTTTATGGTTTGATCCATTTATTTATCGTCTTTAATTTCCGCGGTACTATTTTTTCCTAACACAACCCATTTTCCGCCAAGATGAGGTTTGGCACAGCCACATGGACTACTATGAAGCGCATGTTTGAAATTACAAACCCATGCTAAACGCACACCCATCGGTTTACTTGCCATGGCATAATTACGAGCCTGAACCGGTGAAGACGTCGGGGGAACGGCAAGTTTGTCAAGGATGGCTGATAGTTTTTTGATTCGCTCAGCCTTCTGCTCTTCCAGTTCCTCTTTCGTCATACGCTTGGTAGTCACTTTAGGAATCACAGGATTCTCTACGCCAACATCTTTTGCCAACAGCGTCAGCAATCGCTCACGCAGTTTGATGTTCATTTGCTCCTTCACCACATCACGCTCCGAGTTATAGGGCAGGGAGTTCTCTAAATGAGAATATTCCTGCACGACTTCCATGAGTTCCATGTAGTCAGGATTCTTCTGCAACTCCTTCACCAACTCCTTCGCCTCCGCTGTCAAGGCTGTACCGCATTGCTTACAAAAAGCAAAGTCGTTCATCGCATGACAGGTAGGACACACCAAGCCACCACGAGGACTGCCACATTCAGGACAATATGCCTCGTTACCTGACAGATGTGCACCACAGTAGGAGCAGATGTCTTTTCGAATATAATGATGGCATGCCTCACAGAAATCGGCATCCGGGTCTATTTCCGAACCGCAGAAAGGGCATGAGGACTTGCTGATGGGCTGACCACACTGCGCACAAAACATCGCCTCAGGCTCATTGATTGCACCGCAGAAAGGACATTTCTTACCACCCGCCTGCTGTTGCTGCTGTTGTTGCTGCATAACAGGCTGTTGTGAATCGCCTTCCCTAACGCTCTCTCTCTCACGAACAATTTCTTGAGGGCGTAATGTACGCTGTGTCCTCTCTGTATCTTGGGAATTATCGTTTATCATTTTTTAGGATAAGATTAAGTTAGTTGCAAAGATAGTAATTAATTTTAAAACTAAACAAAAAAACCGCCGTAAATTTATATTTACGACGGCATTTTTTTCATTTTCACCCTATTTTACCACAAAGAAAGACGTTTTTCTTTAGGAATAAACATTTTATCGCCCTCTTTGATGCCAAATGCCTCATACCACATATCGATGTGTGGAAGGGCTCCATTGACGCGCCAACGTCCCAGTGAGTGAGGGTCACTCTTGGTGCGGTTACGGATCTCTGCCTCGGTGATATTCCCAGCCCATACTCCTGCATAGGCAAGGAAGAAACGCTGGTCTGCTGTCAGACCGTCAATCTTTGGCAAAGAAGTACGCTTGGTGGCATTCTTATAAGCATACCATGCCACCTGCAGACCGCCATGGTCAGCGAGGTTCTCACCCAGTGTCAGACGACCATTTCCATTCAGGTCTGGCAGCACCTTGATACCAGAGAAGAATTCGGCATACTTATCCGTACGCTCTGTAAAGTTTTTTCCGTCTGATTCCGTCCACCAGTCGTGCATATTTCCGTCCTTGTCATAGCGGCGTCCCTGATCATCAAATCCGTGTGTCATCTCATGACCGATAACCACACCGATAGCACCATAGTTGAAGGCATCATCAGCCGTCGGGTCAAAGAAAGGAACTTGCAGGATACCAGCAGGGAAACAAATCTCGTTTGTGGTAGGATTATAATAGGCATTCACCGTCTGTGGTGTCATGTGCCAATCATCACGGTCAACGGGTTTACCTGCCGTATGATTGATACGCCACTTCGTCCAGAACCGACGGCACTCCTGCATATTATCATAGTAAGATTTTTTCGCATCAATTTTCAGGTCGGACATATCCGTCCACCTGTCAGGATAACCAATCTTCACATAGAAGGTATTCAACTTCAACAGGGCGTTAACCTTGGTGGAGTCATCCATCCATTCCTGGGCGGCAATACGCTCACCGAGGGCGATACGGAGATTCTCCACGAGGGTCTTCATACGCTCCTTGGAAGAGGCAGGGAAATACTTCTCCACGTATATCTTACCAAGAGCCTCACCCATCACACCTTGCACCTGACTGGTGGCACGACGCCAAAGGGGATGGTCCTCTTTTCGTCCTGACATCACCTTACCGAAGAAATCGAAATTGGCGGCACGCACCTCGTCATTCAGGTAACCTGCTGCAGAACTGATAACCCCCCACTCCATATAGTCACGATACTCAGCAGGAGTAATCTTGGAGAACAACTGGTCAGCACCTGCCATAAACGCAGGCTGTCCTACGACCATCTCCTGGATATACTTGCTGGCGATACCCTTGGCATTCATCTGCTTCTCCAACTGGAAATGAGGATATTTCGTATCGAACTCCTTCAGGGTCATCTTGTTATAGTTGGCGATAGGGTCACGCAACTCCGTACGAGACTTAGACACTTTCGCCAAGGCAAGTTCCACCTTGAAGATGTTTGCCATCTTCTTCTCAGCGGCACCTTTCTTAAAGCCAAAAAGTTGGAACATACGAACGATATGCTTCTTATAACTCTCACGGATCTTGGTGGTAGCCTCATCGGTCTCCAGATAATAGTCTTTCTGTCCGAGGGTCAGTCCACCCTGATTGATGTTCAGGATATTCTTAGTGGCATCCTTCTCATCGGCAGCGATATACGCATAGAAGAACTCCGAGTCACCATAGGGCATCATCTCCAACTGGATGGCAAAGAGTTGGACAACGGTCTTGGCAGCCTCCATCTTCTTAATCATGTCCATTGCAGGAGCCAGACCGTCTTGTTCACGACGTGCCGAGTCCATGGCGAGTTTATACAAGTCGCTTAGTTTCTGCTCCACACTACCCTGCGGATAGGATTTCTCCTGCAACTCCTGCAGAATACCATTGATACGCTTGTTGTTGTCCTCCCCGAGACGGTCGAAACTACCATAACGGGAATAGGCAGCGGGCAGTGGGTTCTTCTTCATCCAACCACCACAAGCATAGTCGTAGAAGTCCTCACCAGGTTTTACCTGCTGATTGAGGTCTGTCAGGTCGATACCTGACCTAAGGGGTGCCTGTGCCATGGTAGCGACAGACATCGATGATAACAGCATCATCATAAATACTCCTTTAATTTTCATCGTTCTCTTTTATGTTAGTTGTTCTAATTCTTCTGATAGTTTCTCCCAGCGTTCCACCTCCTCGTCCAGGGACTTCTTGATGGTCGTGTACTCTGTGACGAGTTCCATATTCGAGGCGTTCACCGGATCCATCAACAGGGTGTCAAGTTCTTTCAGCCTGCGTTCCATGTCACTGATCTTACGCTCTGACTCCTCCACGGCACGCTCTGCCTTACGCAATTTCTTCTGTTGCTCCTTCCGCTCAGCATAATTCTGATTTTTCGGAGCACTCGGAGTATTCGGATTATTCTGATTATTCTGAGTTCTCTGAGTACTCTGAGCACTCTGCAACTGGGAGAGTTCAGTTATTTGTCTCGACTGCAAGAAGTCATAGATACCACCCAGATGCTCTTTTACCTTACCGCCTCCGAACTCATAGACCTTCGTCACGAGACCGTCGAGGAACTCACGGTCGTGGCTGACAATGATAGCAGTACCGTCGAAAGCCTTGATGGCTTCCTTGAGCACGTCCTTGGAAGGCATGTCCAGATGGTTGGTGGGCTCATCGAGTATCAACAGGTTGACGGGCTCTAACAACAGGCGGATCATAGCAAGACGGCTACGCTCACCACCACTGAGCACCCTCACCTTCTTCTCTGAAGCCTCTCCACCAAACATAAAGGCTCCTAAGATATCATTGATACGCAGTCGGATTTCTCCTTTCGCCACATAGTCTATCGTCTGGAACACGGTGAGTGACTCATCCAACAGTTGTGCTTGGTTCTGGGCGAAATAACCGATCTGGATATTATGTCCGACCTTCAGGTTACCATCGAAGGGTATCTCTCCCATGATACATTTCACAAGGGTCGATTTTCCTTCACCGTTCTTACCCACAAACGCCACTTTCTCCCCTCGCTTGATCGTCAGGTTGACATTAGAGAATACCGTATGCTCACCATACCGTTTCCTGACATCCTCACAGATCACGGGATAGTCACCACTACGCAGACAGGGCGGGAATTTCAAATGCATGGCGGCATTATCCACCTCATCCACCTCAATAGGTACGATTTTCTCCAGTTGTTTGATTTTCTGCTGTACCTGTACCGCCTTGGTAGCCTGATAGCGGAAACGCTCTATGAACTGGCGCATATCGGCAATCTCCTTCTGCTGGTTCTCGTAGGCTCGTTGCTGTTGCTCACGACGTTCCTTACGAAGCACCACATACTCGTCATACTTCACCTTATAGTCGATGATACGCCCACAGGAGATTTCCAAGGTGCGGTTCGACACATGGTTGATGAACGCACGGTCGTGACTGACCAGTACGACAGCCTTGGCACTCTGCGCCAAGAACTGTTCCAGCCATTGTATAGACTCGATATCCAGATGGTTGGTAGGCTCGTCGAGCAACAACACGTCTGGTTTCTGCAATAAGATCTTTGCCAGTTCGATACGCATACGCCATCCTCCCGAGAACTCGCTGGTAGGGCGGTCGAAGTCGGTACGCAAGAAACCAAGTCCGACCAGTGTACGCTCTATCTCTGCCTCATAGTTCTCAGCACCCATCATCATATACCGCTCATGCTCCTGAGTGAAACGCTCCACCAGTGCGAGATAGTCGTCACTCTCATAATCGGTACGCTCCGCCAGTTGCTGGTTCATACGGTCGATACGCTCTTTCAACTCACGGGTTGAGGCAAATGCCTTCTGTGCTTCCTCACGGACGGTCGTGTCATCTTGCAGGTTCATCACCTGTGGCAGATAACCGATAGTCGTATCGTTGGGAATACTCACCACACCACTGGTTGGCTGCTGTTTCCCGCATAGTATCTTTAACAGGGTCGACTTCCCTGCCCCGTTCTTACCTACCAAGGCAATACGGTCACGGTCGTTCACCACAAAACTGGCATTGATGAACAACGGCTTGGCACTGAATTCAACACTGAGTCCTTCTACAGAAATCATCTTTCTTACAATGAGTGTGCAAAGGTAGCATAAATCCACTAAATTGCAAAATAAATTAATATTTATTAGGCAGAACATAGGGGTGTTCTCAAATATTCTTCGTATATTTGTAGCGCTATGGAACAGATTCGTATTTTCACACAACTGATATCAAGTGAACTCCACCTGCCAGAACATGGAGTGGAGAACACGCTGAAACTCTTAGACGAGGGATGTACCATCCCCTTTATCTCCCGTTATCGTAAGGAACGGACCGGTGGTCTTGACGAGGTACAGATTACTGCTATCAGCAATCGACTGATGGTCTTGCAGGAAATCGCCAAGCGTAAGGAGACGGTCGTCAAGACGATTACCGAACAAGGGAAGATGACCACCGACCTGCAAAAGCGTATCAATGACTGTTGGGAGGCGACGACATTGGAGGATATCTACTTACCCTACAAGCCCAAACGACGCACCCGTGCCCAAGTGGCAAGGGAACAGGGACTGGAACCGCTTGCCACGCTCCTCATGCTTCAGCGTGAGCCTCATCCTGAGCAAGTTGCCAAAAGGTTTGTCAGAGATGATGTCGCTGATGTTCATGCTGCCCTGCAAGGGGCGAAAGACATCATCGCCGAACAGGTCAGCGAAGAGGAGCGAAGCCGTAACCAGGTACGTGCCGCCTTCCGTCGAGAGGCATTCATCACATCGAAAGTCGTCAGGGCAAAGAAAGATACTGACGAGGCGGCTAAGTATGCTGACTATTTCGATTGGGAAGAGCCTTTGAAACGCTGCTCGTCTCACCGTCTGCTTGCCATGCGCCGTGGGGAGAGCGAGGGTATTCTGCGTGTCAGTATCACCATTGATGATGACGAGGCGGTCAACAGACTGCAACGCAACTACGTCAGAGGCAATGGTGCTTGTCAACGACTCGTCGCCGAGGCGGTGGAGGATGGCTATAAGCGACTGCTTTGTCCTTCTATCGAGACGGAGTTTACGAATATCAGTAAGGAGAAAGCGGACGAGGAGGCGATCAAGGTTTTCACAGAGAACCTGCGCCAACTGCTGCTCGGTGCTCCGTTAGGACAGAAGCGGGTGATGGGTATCGACCCTGGTTTCCGCACTGGTTGTAAGGTGGTCTGTCTGGATGCCCAGGGTAATCTGCTCCATCACGAGGCGATCTTCCCCCACCCGCCTGTCAACCATCGCATGCAGGCTACCGTCCATGTTCAGCAGATGATAACGGATTATCATATCGAGGCGATAGCCATTGGCAACGGGACGGCGAGCCGTGAGACGAAAGATTTCGTCGAAGACACCCTCAAATCCATTACCCAAGCAACACCTGCCCTCCCTAAAATCTTCGTGGTCAGCGAGGATGGCGCCTCTGTCTATTCCGCATCAAAGACCGCCCGTGAGGAGTTTCCCGATGAGGATGTCACGGTTCGTGGTGCTGTCAGCATCGGACGCCGCTTGATGGATCCGCTTGCCGAACTGGTGAAGATAGACCCGAAGAGTATCGGTGTGGGACAATACCAGCATGATGTCGATCAGACGAAACTCAAACTATCCCTCGACCAGACGGTAGAGAGTTGTGTGAATCTGGTGGGTGTCAATCTCAATACTGCCTCCCAGCACCTGCTGATGTATGTCAGCGGACTGGGTCCTACATTGGCTAAGAATATCGTGGACTACCGTAAGAAGAATGGAGCGTTCACCAGTCGTGCCCAACTGAAGAAAGTTCCTCGTCTGGGACCTGCCGCCTATCAGCAATGTGCCGGTTTCCTGCGCATCCCCGAGGCGAAGAATCCCCTCGACAATACTGCCGTCCACCCGGAGAGTTATGGTGTGGTGGAACAGATGGCGAAAGATGGGCATTGCACGGTCAGTGAACTGATCAGCAATAAAGAGAAGCGTTCGCAAATTGATATCAAGAAGTATGTGACGGACAGCATCGGACTACCTACCCTCACGGATATCATGAAGGAGTTGGAGAAGCCCGGTCGTGACCCTCGCGAACAAATCGAGGAGTTTGAGTTTGACCCCAACGTCCAGACTATCGAAGACTTGCACGAAGGAATGGAACTTCCTGGTATTGTGACAAATATCACTAACTTCGGAGCCTTCGTAGATATCGGTGTGCACCAAGACGGACTGGTACATATCTCCCAACTTGCCAACAAATATGTGAGTGATCCCACACAGGTGGTACGACTCCATCAGCACGTCCGTGTCCGTGTCTTGGATGTCGACCTGAGACGCCATCGCATCTCTCTTACCATGAGAATATAAAATGAACTTTAATCTATAATTATTCGCAAACTTTAAAACAATCAAACAACTATGAACGACAAACAACTGACCTTGAATGCGAACCTGATTGTCAGGGCGCTTCAAAAACCTGCCGCAGAACTGACCAAGGCAGACATTATCGACTACATCGTGAAGAACGACATCAGTATGGTGAACTTCATGTATCCCGGAGGTGACGGTAAATTAAAGACCTTGAATTTCGTCATCAACGACCTCGCGTATCTTGACACGATCCTGACCTGTGGAGAACGTGTGGACGGCTCCAGCCTCTTCTCGTTTATCCAGGCTGGCAGCAGTGACCTCTATGTACTGCCCCGCTTCCGCACGGCATTTGTCGATCCGTTTGCGGAGATTCCTACCGTGACGATACTCTGTTCTTTCTTCGACAAAGACGGTAACCCGTTGGAGTCCTCACCAGAGCACACCCTCCACAAGGCTGCCGAGGCTTTCAAGAAGGTGACAGGTATGGAGTTTCAGGCAATGGGTGAGTTGGAGTATTATGTCATCAGTGATGACGAGGAGGTATTCCCTGCCCGTGACCAGCGTGGCTATCACGAGTCGGCTCCCTATGCCAAGGCGAATGAGTTCCGCACCCAGTGCATGCAGTATATCGCACAGGCTGGCGGACAGATCAAATACGGTCACTCGGAGGTGGGTAATTTCTGTCTCGACGGCAAGAACTACGAGCAGAATGAGATCGAGTTCCTACCCGTTCCTGTGGAGCAGGCTGCCGACCAGTTGATGCTGGCGAAATGGATCATCCGTAACCTCGCCTACCAACTGGGGTATGACGTGACCTTCGCCCCGAAGATTACGACGGGTAAGGCTGGCTCAGGACTGCATATCCACATGCGGATGGTGAAGGACGGACGTAACCAGATGCTGGATGGTGGTGTTCTGTCAGAAGCCGCACGACGTATGATTGCTGGTATGATGGACCTTGCTCCTTCTATCACGGCT
Organism: Prevotella sp. UBA2755; assembly: GCA_002353225.1. Taxonomy (GTDB): domain Bacteria; phylum Bacteroidota; class Bacteroidia; order Bacteroidales; family Bacteroidaceae; genus Prevotella. Next base: position 34,459 of record DEJF01000073.1, read on the forward strand.
TTCGGCAACAAGAACCCCACTTCTTATTTCCGTCTCGTTCCTCATCAGGAGGCACCTACAAATGTATGCTGGGGCGACCGCAACCGCTCTGTATTGGTACGTGTGCCGTTAGGATGGGCTGCCGACGTGGACATGTGCCATGCCGCTAATCCTTTGGAGCCGCTGACGAATTACGACACCAGTATCAAGCAGACCGTGGAGATGCGCTCACCTGACGGCTCTGCCGACCTCTACCAGTTGTTGGCTGGACTCTGTGTTGCCTGTCGTCATGGCTTCGAGATGGAGAACGCCTTGGAGGTTGCCGAGAAGACGTATGTCAACGTGAATATCCATGCTGCCGAGAATGCTGAGCGACTTGCCACCTTAGCACAACTGCCTGACTCTTGTATGGCATCGGCTAACTGTCTGGAACAGCAACGGAAGGTATTTGAGGAGTATGGTGTCTTCTCACCTGCGATGATAGACGGTATCATCGCTGAACTGCGTGCCTTCAGTGACGGTACCCTGCGTGCGAACATCGAACAGTATCCGGAAGAGATACAGAAACTCGTCAACCAGTATTTCCACTGCGGATAATACTTTGACAGTTATCGGACAGAGAAGCGGAGCGTTGCCCCATCCCTATCAACTTCCAGGGTGGCAACGCTCCCTATTAGCATCGGGAAGTTGCGCATGTGGGCATGTCCTACCGGGAAGTTATAACATACGGGGATGGCGTATTTCCGTAAATACTCATGAAACATATAATTCATGTCGGGGAAGGTGTTAGGCACCTTCTTGTAACTGCTGAACTGTCCGATGATGATGCCCTTGACATGCGATATCAAGCCTCGTACCTCGATATTATGCAGCATACGGTCGACCTTCGTCATGCTCTCCCCTGTGTCCTCCACAAAGAGGATGATATTAGGGAGTCTCAACGGATCGTAGTCGGAGCCGGCAAGACCATGCAGCACTGACATGTTACCTCCCACCAGGATACCTGTTGCCTTACCTGCCCGGTTCAAGGGATGCGGTGCGACATGATACTCGGGCAACTCTCCCATCATCATCCGTCGCAGGGTCTGACTGATGGTGTCATTACCCTCATAGGTGTTGATGGCATGACACATCGAGCCATGAATACCCATATTCCCGGCACATGCCTCCGCACTCAACAAAGCGGTGATGTCGCTAAAACCTATCAGCAACTTGGGATAACGCTTGAAGACGTTTAAGGTAAGGTCACATAACAGATGGACGGCTCCATCCCCACCCCGTGAACACATGATCGCCTTCACACTCGGGTTCCGCAATGCCCATAACAGGTCGTTACGACGTTCTTGTATAGTACCTGCGAAACCACGATAGTCTTTCAAGGCATTCCGACCCACCACGGTATGGAATCCCCATCGCTCCAACGTTCGGATGCCCCCATTGATCGTTGCCGTATCAGTGGCACTCGACGGGGAGATGATGGCAATGGTATCACCCTCCTGCAGGAACTGCGCCATCACAGGCGACAGCGTCATCAGCAGTATACAAGCCAATACGTAACGTTTCATGGTGCGAAGATAATAAAAAAAGTCGCAACTCCAAAGAGTCACGACCTTTTTTCTTTCATTCCATGCGGAGATTTACTTCACCTTCTCAACGATAGCCTTGAAAGCCTCTGGGTTGTTCATAGCGAGGTCGGCGAGCACCTTACGGTTGATCTCGATACCAGCCTTAGCGAGTTTACCCATCAGGACAGAATAACTCATACCCTCCAAGCGGGCTGCAGCGTTGATACGCTGAATCCACAGGGCACGGAAGTTACGCTTCTTGTTCTTACGATCGCGATAAGCGTAGGTAAGACCTTTCTCCCAAGTGTTCTTGGCTACTGTCCAAACATTCTTGCGGGCACCAAAGTAACCGCGAGTGAGTTTCAGAATTCTTTTACGTTTTGCTCTTGATGCAACGTGATTTACTGATCTTGGCATNNTTAACGGAGACACAACAGGTCACGAACCTGCTTCATGTTAGATACGTCAACGATGGTAGAACCTACCAAGTTGCGCTTCTGCTTCTTGGTCTTCTTCGTCAGAATGTGACTGTGGTAAGCGTGGTGTCTCTTGACCTTACCTGTACCCGTGAACGAGAATCTCTTCTTCGCACCGGAATTTGTCTTTACTTTTGGCATTGTTTTAATTATTTAAATTGTTACTATAAATCGGCGACTACGCATATACCGGGCGCGCCACCTTACTTTCTCATAACCTTAGACCTTAGACCTTTGCCCCTAATCCTCACTCTCCGTGAGTTTCTTCAGGGCATCGGCACTGATCTTCGCATTAGCGAACAATCCACCATTCGACGGAGCCTGCTCAGCCTGCTGTCTCTCAGCCTCCTTCGCCTCAGCGATAGAAGCCTCACGGTCACGAGCCTGCTGACTCTTCTTTGCCACACCAGCCTTCTTAGGAGCGAGATAGAGGAACATCTTCTTACCTTCCAGCGAGGGCATACCCTCTACCTTACCATACTCCTCCAGATCATTGGCGAAACGCAGCAACAACACCTCACCCTGCTCTTTGAAAAGGATAGAACGACCACGGAAGAACACGTACGCACGTACCTTATTACCATCCTCAAGGAACTCTTTGGCGTGCTTCAGTTTAAACTGGTAGTCGTGCTCATCGGTCTGGGGTCCGAAACGAATCTCCTTCACCTCCACCTTCACTTGCTTCGCCTTCATCTCTTTCTGGCGTTTCTTCTGCTGGTAGAGGAACTTCGAGTAGTCGATCAAGCGACATACCGGGGGATTCGCATTCGGCGAGATCTCCACCAGGTCAACACCCTGGTCACGCGCCATATCTAATGCCTGACGGGTAGGAACGACAGTGCTTCCACCCTCGCCTACGATACGTACCTCACGAACACGAATCTGCTCGTTAATGCGGTACTGATTCTTCATGTTGTCATTCTTCATCGACTATCTTTCTCGACTGTAATTTCTCAAATTGGGTGCAAAGATAGTGCAAATCGAACAAAAAACCAAATATTATTTGGATTTTTTTGAGATGCAGCCTATCTTCATGCCTTCAAAGAAGGCTTAAAGTTACGTAATCGCCCCCAGTCGCTTTGACTTTTGTCAAAGAATAAGTGAAAGCAAGTGAGTATATCAAACAGTTGCTGGTAACAACGAGGCGGCAACGGTGACAAGTAACGATGAAATACTATATACTAAATTTAGATTTCAGTTATTTCCTGCATTTCTTGCACCTACACCTGTTTTTAATAGCGATACCACGGATGCAGGATAGCGGTGCTTTGCATAAAGTATGCATATTCTTGGTATAGGGTGTACATATACCCTGTATGGGGCATCCGAAGTACCGGAACAGACTGTCCGAGGCACCCGGACTAACAATACCTAAAACTCAGACAAGTTTTGGAACTAACATGAATGACTGTCAATCATCATACGAGGTGCAGGTTCGGGTGCAATTTTTGTGTGACTTAGAGAGTTTCTCAAACACTCAACATACTGATTTACAAGATGTTTGCAAGTAGTGCAGGAAATATGTCATATTGATTATCAATCGCCAACTCTAAAGGTTTCATAAAAAAAAGGTGTGCTTGGAAATTTCCTGCACACCTTTTTATGATAGATGATCGTTTTATTACATGTTAGGCAACTCCAGCCACTTCACGTAACAGAAGTCCTGACGGTGAGGCAGGTTCTTGTTCTTCGGATACATGCGGATAGCAGACTTGTACTGACCGAAGCGCTGTGGAGCGAGGTCAGCCTCGAAGGTGTAGTTGTTTCCATCCTTACCGGTCATCTTCAGTGGCTCAATGTTATAAACACGCTCTTGACCATCTTTATCAACAAAGACATTCACCTTCTCCAGTCCTACAGCATCATCGAGACCCTGCTCGTTGATAACATATTTGATATGATACTTGGTTCCTGCCTCCAGACCTGTAGCGGGGAAGTCCCACTCACAGTTTACCACATTGATGGCATCCCAACGCTCGGCAACAGCCTCTTTCCACTGAGCGATTTCCTTGGCAAGACGATTGTCATTCTTAGAGAGTTCCTTGAAGCGTTTAGCCTCTTTCTCGTAGAACTTAGAATAGTAGTCGTCGAGTTGGCGCTTCATGGTGTAGTGAGGTGCGATCTGTGCGATAGAGTTCTTGATGACCTTGATCCAGCCCTTGCTGATGCCCTTCTTATCCTTATCGTAATAAAGAGGAATAATCTCGTTCTCTAACAGACCATAGATAGTAGCGGCATCGAGTTGATCCTGATAGCCCTGATTGGTGTAGGTACGCTTCTCTGTAAGAGCCCATCCGGCACCCTCACGATAACCTTCCAGCCACCAACCGTCTTTCACTGACAAGTTAACAACACCGTTCATCTCAGCCTTCTCACCTGATGTACCAGAAGCCTCGAGAGGACGTGTCGGGGTATTCATCCAGATATCAACACCACTGACAAGACGACGAGCCAACAGGAAGTCATAGTCCTCAAGGAAGATAATCTTACCCTGGAACTCATCACGCTGTGAGATCTCGAATATCTTCTGGATAAGTCCCTGACCAGCACCATCGGCGGGGTGAGCCTTACCTGCGAACAGGAAGATAACAGGACGCTCTGGATTGTTGACAATCTTGCTCAGACGCTCAAGGTCAGTGAAGAGCAGGTGCGCACGTTTATAAGTAGCAAAACGACGGCAGAAGCCGATAACCAACGCATTAGGATTGAAGCGCTCTACCAATTTCACGACACGGGCGGGGTCACCCTGATTCTTCAACCATGTCTCCGTAAACTGAACGGCGATATAGTCGAACAACTTCTTTTTCAGAGCCTTACGGGTCTCCCATACCTCCTCATCGGGACAGTTGTAGATACCATGCCAGATATCCTCGTTGGACTGGTCGCTCATGTGCTTCTCGTCGAAGTACTTAGCATAGACACGACGCCACTCGGTAGCACACCAGGTGGGGAAGTGCACACCATTGGTGACATAACCCACGTGGTTCTCCTCTGGATAGTAACCGTTCCAGATAGGAGCGAACATCTGCTGGCTGACCCATCCGTGCAACTTAGACACACCATTCACCTCCTGACAGGTGTTGCAGGCGAAAGTTGACATACAGAACTTCTCACCCTTGTCATCTGGATTGGTACGTCCCATGCCGATGAACTCGTCCCATGAAATACCAAGCTTGGCAGGATAGCCACCCATGTACTTACCGAACAGACCCTCGTCGAAGTAGTCGTGACCAGCAGGAACAGGGGTATGTACGGTATAGAGGGAAGAGGCGCGGACAAGTTCCAGAGCCTGGTTGAATGACAGACCACCCTCGATATAGTCGCACAGACGCTGCAGGTTACAGAGGGCAGCATGTCCCTCATTGCAGTGATAGACATCTTTCTTGATACCGAGTTTCTTCAACAGCAGCATACCACCGATACCCAACAGGATCTCCTGCTTCAGACGGTTCTCCCAGTCACCGCCATAGAGGCTGTGGGTGATGGGCTTGTCGAAGTCGGAGTTCATCTCGTTATCGGTATCCAGCAGATACAGTTTCACACGACCGACATTGACACACCATACGTATGCATGTACCTGATAGTTGGTGTAAGGAACATCAATCACCAAGGGGTTGCCGTCCTTGTCGAGCTGACGCACGATAGGCAGTGAACCGAAGTTCTGTGACTCGTAGTTGGCAATCTGCTGTCCGTCCATCGACAGGCTCTGTGTGAAGTAACCGAAACGATAGAGGAAACCGACGGCACACATATCGACATTAGAGTCGGAAGCCTCCTTCACATAGTCACCGGCAAGCATTCCCAGACCACCGGAGTAGATCTTCAGGGCTGAGTGGATACCGTACTCCATGCAGAAGTAAGCGACAGAAGGACGACTGGCGTCAGGCTTCACGTCCATGTACTTGCGGAACAGGTCATAGACATTCTTGATGCGCTTCATCAGTGCCTTGTCTTTCAGTATCTCTTCCTTACGCTCAAAACTCAGACGCTCCAGCAACATCACTGGGTTGTGCTTCACATCGTGATAAAGCTCAGGGTCAAGGTCACGAAACAGGTCACGTGCCTCATAGTTCCAAACCCACCACATGTTGTGGGCAATCTCGTCCAAACACTTCAGTTGCTCGGGAAGACTTGACTTTACCATCAACTCCTTCCACTGTGGAGCATTTGCATAATCTGCTTTGATTTTCATAATTAATAATTGTATTGAGTTTCTTTGTATTCTTATTGCTTAGCCTTCATACGCTCCTCTGCCTTACGGAGAGCGATGTCGTATGCCTCATAATAGTACTTGATGAACTCGCTCCAAAGGGCTTTCTTCGAGAGCTCATCAGCATGCTTGCGACACTCGTCAACCTGTTTCTTACTCATCGTAGAGAAAGCGGCGACGGTATCCTTGATGGCATCTGCCACCTCTGAGTAGTTGTAGTCGGTACGATGGATCACCTTCACACCATCCTCTATCTCACCATAGTGTCCGAATACCTTGTTAGCCCACAAGCCGAATCCTGCAAGGTCGGTAGTGATACAGGGCACCTTGAAGGCAACAGCCTCCAGCGGGGTATAGCCCCATGGCTCGTAATAGGAGGGATAGATGCAGAGGTCGTTACCCAGCACGACATCATAATAGTTCATATCCATGATACCATCCTTGCTGTCAAGATAGCAAGGCAGGAAGATGACTTTCACGTTGTCTTCCTTACGGTTATGCATATCGTAGTATTTCATCATACCCAGCACATTGTCGTGGCTCATGTTATGCAACCAGTGGGTCACCTGCGGAACTTCCAACGGGGTGTCGTAAGACTGTCCGCTGGCAAGACGCTCCTGCAAGTCCTTACGGGGCTCTCCTACCCAACCGGGCACCTCGATGAAGGCAAGCACCTTCTTCTTCAGTTCCCTGTCACGCAGCAGACGGTTCATTGCCTCCACGAAGACGTCAATACCCTTGTTACGGAACTCATAACGTCCGGAAGTGGATACAATCAGTGTGTCATCATCGAGGTTCTCTCCCAACAGGGCATTGGCAACCTCCAAAAGACGCTTGCGTGCCGCCTTGCGCTTCTTGGTGAAGGCGGCTCCCTTCGGTACGAAACTGTTGTCGAAACCGTTAGGCAGTACAACGTCAACAGGTTTGTCAAGCAGTTCCTTACACTCGTTGGCAGTGATGTCACTCACCGTCGTGAAACAGTCAACAAACATCGCCGTCTGCTTCTCAATGGAGTGCTTCGACTGCATGTTCAACTCATCAGCCATCTGGTCGCCATGGTAAGCGAAGAGATAGTCGTAGAGGGGCTTCTGATTTCCTGCGATAGAACGACCGATGCTGGTGGCATGGGTCGTGAAGATGGTACCGATCTGAGGCAACACATTATTTATATATAATGCACCCAGTCCGCACATCCATTCGTTAGCATGGTAAATCACACGTTTCTTCGTTTTCAGTAGATAGTGATTGTAGTAGCTCTCTACTACCAAAGCAGCCGCATACGAGAACATCGATGCTTCGTCATAATCGCCATAAGCATGCAGTGAATCAACATGGTAGTGCTCCCACAACCATGCGTAAATCTCATTCTTCTTTTCAAAGAACGGACGGAAATCCACTAAGATAGCGATTGGTTCTCCAGGAATTGTCCAGCGTCCTACCCTTACCGTCAGTCCGTTTTCCTTGGCTTCCCATTGCCACTCGGCAAAGAGCGCCTTGTCCTCACGGAAGTATGGGCTTTCTTTTTCCTGCCAAAAATCTGGACCTATAAAGATAATCTGGTCCTTCATTGCTTCCTGTAATGTCTTTGCACGAGTAGAGAGTACGGTATAGATACCGCCTACTTTGTTACAAACTTCCCAACTCGACTCAAAGATACAATCAGGCTTTAACATTTCTTTTGCCATTCTTATACATGTATATCGGCGACAAAGGTACTTAAAAATTTTTAAATCATAGAACGTTTGTAGATATATTTTTAGACTTTTCCACAATTAATTGATTTAGATTTAGTACCTTTGCCGCCATAAAGTAATGAAGATGAAAAGAACTGTTATTGTTATACTTATGGGGCTTCTGATGCTTCCCGCCTTTGCACAAAATGAGGGTAAGTCTTTCAAAGGCTATTTCTATAATGACGAATATGAGGTATTCTTACGTATTAATTTCTACGATAAGAATATGAAGATACCAGGACAGGAATTATATGGGGAACTGCCTGGCTATCTTGGAAGGAAAAGACACTCGTTCTGTTGGGTCATGGTAGAGGCTGAGATTGAAAATGAGAAAAAGGCTTCCATGACAATGATCAACGACTTCGGCAGTGAGGACTTGAAGGCTTCACTGACTCGTAAGAACGACTCCATCTACATCTTCAAGCAGGAAAAAGGGAGCACTGTCAAGATACCAAAGAATGGTAAATGGCAGAAACTCCCTAAGACGCTTGAGTTTAAGAAACGCTGATACTATAATGCGATAGGTATCAGCACCTTGATGCCTATATTACGTCCCATATTACAGATACCAGGACCTTCGGCATACTTCAGCCGACTCAAATGCGACTGATAGGAACGGTCAAACAGGTTGGTGGCATTCAAGAATATAGAAGCCACTTTCCTACCATGCCATTTGATATCTGTTCCAGCAGAGAGATGGAACAGTGTATAGGACGGTGTCGCCGTCTCCGTATCATTGGCTGTATGCACATGGCTCTGACGCAGATAGCACTCCAGTCCCAGACTCACAAAAGTATTGTTCAACACCTGCCCGTCACGAATGATGTCATAACGTAAATCACTGGTCCAGCGAGGAGCCGGTGTAAAGGGAAGATAACGACTATCTGACGGCTGATGTAACTGTATGGCATTCACATACGAGAAAGTGTTCTCGAAATGCAGAGGCTCAATGGGGTGTAAGTCTACTGACAGTTCCCCACCCCACAAACGGGCATCACCTGACTTATACTGATACTCATCGCTATGCTCGTCTAAGCGCTGCAAGAAAATATAGTTGTTGATGTGATTGGCAAACAGAGATAATTGAGCAGAAAGAACACTCGAGGAATAGTCAACACCTAAATCAAACTGCCAACTGTGTTCTGGCGATAAAGAGTGGTTACCGATCTCATAACGGAAGGTTCCCTCATGCTCGCCATTGGAACCTAACTCACTAAGATTGGGAGCACGGAAACCATGCGACAGATTCAGACGGGCATTCCATTGAGGGGTGATACGGTAGATAACACCCAAACTACCTGTCAGCCCCTTAAAGTTTCGACTGAAATCCTCAAAACGCTCCTCGCCCTCGTCCATCAAGGCATAACTATGCAGATGACGATGGTCAAAGCGCAATCCGCCACTCAGCGTCCATTGCTCAAAATGACGAGTGACTGAGGCAAAGGCACCAATATCAAACAGACGATAGGAAGGTATCAGGAATTCCTCACCAAGGTTCTCTGAGTGTTGCCACATGCCTGAGATACCTGCTGCCCACTGCCACAGTTCTTTGGTGGCAGTATAATGGACATCATAATTAATCGTATGCAAACGGAAATCAAGTCCTAACTCGTCGGCTTCCTCAAACTCCTTACGACGGTTTTGCTGATAGCCTACAACAGCCTTTAAGGAACCATCACCAATAATAAAGGAGTTATCGAGAACGGCTTTATGATGATAGATTTTCTGATATGCCGCAGATGGCGCTAACTCACCAGTCACCTCATCACGCTCTCCTTCTACAAGTCCAGGTGTGATATGGTATGTGGAGAATTTCAAATGGGAATAGCCCCAACTGCGGTTCAGTCCTAACATTCCACTCAGAGCCTGTTCTCTGAATTGAGAGCCCCATACTTTGCCATCCCGGTTATTCTTATACTCACTGGCATCTTTCTGGCTCCATCGCCAGTTCCACACAATTCCACCCTTGTTGCCGGCGAAATCTACAGTATAGTCCCACATACGGTTATTGGTCTGATACTCACCACCTAATGTTGCCGCCATCTTTCCTTGTGGCATAACGGGTTGTTCGTGAAGTACCAACACACCTGCCATTGCATCGGATCCATACATCAAGGAGGCAGGACCTTTCAGTATCTCGACGGAATGGACGGTCTGAGCATCTACTTCTATACCATGCTCGTCACCCCATTGCTGTCCTTCCTGACGAATACCGTCATTCACCGTCGCAATACGATTATAACCCAAACCACGGATCACTGGTTTAGAAATACCACTACCCGTCGTAATCTGGGATACACCAGGCTGACGAGCCACAGCGTCGATAATATTGGTTGAAGAAGTCTCTTGAAGGACTCGTGGTGCGACCACAGAGACTGGCGCAGGGGAATAGTCGGCACGGGCATTACCTGTCAGACCTGTTACCACCACCTCTTTCAACATGGCATTGTTCTCTTGCAACACGAAATCTCTCTCATGACAAACTCGTAGGTCTATCGTCTCAATAATAGTAAGATGACCTACATACGTCACCTGTATGGTTGTCTTGACTGCTGGCAAGTTGCGCAGACTGTAGAAACCATCCTCGTTAGTCACCGTCCCTTCTTTTAACAAAGGGAAATAAATACTGGCACCTGCTACGGGTGTACCATCTGTGGCATCTGTCACTTTTCCTTGTAACGACACCTTCTGAACCAATGGTTCTGCTGCCATAGGGGTACACATAATAGCCCATGACAGCAATATCATATATATTGTCTTCATTTTTGTGTTATCTGATAAATGTTATACTAAAAAACTATTTAATCAGATAACAGGAGGGGCTCGAGGGGAATGAGGACGATACGCAGCCGACAGGCACTGCGGAGTCTGGGTAAATAATAAAACTGTATGAGCCTGTCTTGCCACTGCCAATACCAAAGTCGCTGCTGCCACAAAAGACAGAGTGACAAACTGACAGAGTACACAGTCATGAATATGAATAGTCTGTAAAGAAATATGCCCTCCATGTGGTAGGTGATTGGTACACTCGTAACAATCACCTTCCACACTGACGGCATAGTCATGGGTATGCAGAGAAGAGAACATCAGTATTGGCAGGAATACCAATAGCAACAGTCTTGCAGACCACGTTCTCTTCTGCATTTGCTTCATTTCTAATGAATTACATGTTCATACCACCATCTACCTGGATAACCTGACCACTGACATAACTTGACATATCAGAAGCAAGGAAGGTAGCCACGTTGGCGATATCCTCTACCTGACCACCACGACGCAGAGGAATCTTATTGATCCACTCCTTGCGGATGTCATCAGGAAGTGCCTGGGTCATGGCTGTATCAATGAAACCAGGAGCAATAGCATTTGCACGAATTCCCTTGGGACCCATCTCCTGACCAATACTCTTGGCAAGGGCTATCAAACCAGCCTTGGAGGCAGCGTAGTTTGCCTGACCGGCATTACCATGAACACCAACAACTGATGCCATATTAATAATACTACCACCACGTTGACGCATCATGACGGGAACACAGGCATGAATGAAATTGAATGCTGACTTCAGATTGACAGCAATCACCGCATCCCACTGCTGCTCTGTCATACGGAGCATCAGACCGTCTTTTGTAATACCTGCGTTATTTACCAGAATGTCAACACTGCCAAACTCCTCTTTGACAGCCTTGACAACTTCCTCTGTCTGAGCGAAATCTGCTGCATTAGAGGCATAACTCTTAGCCTTGACACCCTTTGCGGCAATCTCTTTCTCTGTTTCCTCATTCACCTCCAAATCAGTGAATGCGATGTTAGCGCCTTCCTCGGCAAACTTCAATGCGATAGCCTTTCCGATACCGCGTGCAGCACCTGTAATCAGGGCTGTCTTACCTTCTAATAATCCCATAATTCTTTGTTGATTAATATTTTAATTGTTTTTAATCGTGATATGTCCCAAGGCACCATACACAAATTTAGCAACCTGTGGCTTTGTGGCTTCTTCTGAAAGTCCATGGGCTATACGTCCATAAATATAAGGAACTTCTAGACCCTTAATACAATAATGGGTAATATTTGCCACCAATTCGACATTATCAATGTCAAACTCACCGTCTTCCTTTCCTTCACGGAACACCTTGCAGAAAAGTTCAATCTCTGCAGCATCAAAACTCTTACGTACCTTCTCTACCATCCAAATATTACGGAAGAACTCCGCACGCAAATTACCATTGCGCACCACAGTCTCACGAATCATATTCAAATGAGTGTATATCAGTTCCACAACCTTGTCTTGAGGACGAATCTTACGTGCGGCAACTTCGTCTAGTTTATCTGACAAACGCTCCAACTCTCCTTCAATAACCGCATAGTAGATATCCTCTTTAGATTTAAAATAGGTATAGAGGGTACGGCGTCCCTTGCCTGAAGCAAGGGCAATGTCATTCATTGTCGTATTCTCCATTCCATTCTTGGCAAACAACTGTCGTGCCACGTCTACCAATTTCTGTCTGGTCTTTGATATTGACATCGTTCTATCCTCCCAATTTTTCCTATTGCACATATTGAATACAATGTGCAAAATTAGGTAATTCTTTCCAAACAGCCAAATAATTTCATGTAAATCACTCAAAAAATAACAGAAACACAAAAAAAGAGCATAAATATTTTGTGTTTTAAGAAAATAGTCGTACCTTTGCACCCGCTTAAAGGAAATGATCGCGGAGTGGAGCAGTTGGTAGCTCGCCAGGCTCATAACCTGGAGGTCGCATGTTCGAGTCCTGCCTCCGCAACTAAAAAGAGACGCAACCCATTTGGATTGCGTCTCTTTTTCATAGTAGCATCTAATTTTTCACTTCATGTGTCGCATCACCTTCTCGTAATAACGTTGAGTAGCACGTTTTGAGTAGCGCTGACCTCCATTCCACGAACGGATGGCATGCTCAACATCATTAGCGCGATTAAAGAACGACTGTATCAAGAGGAACATTTCCTTCGACTTCTGAACGTCGAAACGGTCATTCATAGTGAAGCGCTTCTTACTCTTTCTCTTCTCCAGAATAAGATTACACTCCTTCACACAAATTGGAGTAATCTGCATGGCACCACATGAGGGACCACTTACTGCTCTGGGGTTTCCTCCACTTTCCACCTGAATAATCGCATTGATTACAGGATTCCAGTCAAAAGAGTTTCCTTTTCCATTTGTACCAGCCAATGACTCAACGGAACCAACCGCCAAAATCATTGCTGTAAATACCATTTTTCTAACAACCTTAATCATAAAATTATCCTTTAAGTATGACCGTCTCACCACGAGACATTCAATCGCCACACTATTGTTATCGCGCACAAAGGTACTGCTAATTATTTTCCCAACCAAATAATAACACAAAATATAACATTGATTATCAATTAATTAACATAAATCAAGTGAGCAACAGAAAAAATATTTCGAACTTTCGGAGAAAATATTTGGCAATTAGGATTATAATGAGTACCTTTGTATCTGATTTCGAATTCAACTATTCGGAGTCAACTAAACATTACAAATTGTTCTAAAAATTATCTATTATGAAGAAAATGCTAACACGTGCATTCATTTGCATGACCCCGTGGGTTCTAGGAGCCTGCGAGAAGGAACTTGTCAGCGATGCCCCTGTCATTACTGATAGTTCGTTGAGTATCATTACTCGATCCGTGAACGCAGAGGAGACTGTCAGTTTCCCTATTAACGTCTTTGTGTTTAACAATGAAGACAAGGCTTTCATCAAGAAAGAAATTCTTTCTGATAAAGACAATCCTCTCGAACTAAATTTACCTTTTGGCTCGTATGATGTCTATGCCATTGGAGGGGCAGATGGTAATCTTTACGATTTTCCTACTGAAGAGGAAATCACAGAAGAATCTGAGATTACTCTGAAGAACGGGAAAGAGCATGCCGACCTGATGACGGCACATGATGTCATCACTTTAGAGGAGAAAGATGGAAATCAACTTACACTTAGTATGGAAAGACAGGTTACAGAACTAACTCAAGCCACCATCAAACAAGTTCCAGAAGACGTTACCGAGGTTAGTATCTCCTTATCATCCAATTATAGAAGTATTCAGATTAACGGAGAACTTGGAAGTCTGTGGGATCATGGTTATGCCCTCAATGACAATGGAGACGGCACATGGAGTCTCCCCTCTCCTACCATGTTGCTCCTTGATTCTGAGAAGGCTACCATTACAATTAGTCTAACGAAAGATGATGGAACTATTAAGAATTATTCCTATTCGTGCACGGAGGAAATAAAGAAAAACCACAAAATCAGCATTACTGCTACTTACCAAGAAGACAACATCGTCCAACTAACTGGTGTAATCACTGGTACAACATGGGCAGGTAGCCAAGAGATTGTTTTCGATTTTGGAGAAGGTAACTCCTCTCATGAAAATGGCAACAACAATAATGAAGACGATGATATTATTAATGCAGCAGCACCAAAAGAATATACATTGTATAAAGATTGTTTTGTTTTGAAGGTTACTCCCAATGACGAAGGTTATAAAGAAGTTCTGCTTCTATATAATGAGGATTTCAATATAGAAACAAAAGACAAAACCGAAGATGCAATTCTTCATGAAATCAATGCCGTATTAGAATCCACTACAATCAATGAAATCTCTGGATGGAGACTACCAAATGAAGATGAAGCGAAAATAACAAGAAATATTATAGGACATATTTTGAATTCAGAATTAAAGACAAAACCCAATACAAACTTTTATTTCTATTTAGATAAAAATGATTTAAAAGCCTTTGATAGAAATGTAGATAAAAGAGAATATACCTATGCACATCAATATCGCCCAGTAACAATTCTTAAATTCAACAAGTAAACAATTAGTAATAAAACAAATAAGAAGCCCTGAAGATATTGCATCTTCAGGGCTTCATCATAAAAAAGT
>DEJF01000009.1:0-131 GCA_002353225.1 Prevotella sp. UBA2755
GAAAAAATTATGTTAGAAGAAAAAGAATGAATCGCTGCATAAAAAGGGTTTGGTGAAATTCCCCAACAAAGGAATGGAATTTAAAATAAACCCTCGCCGTAGGCGTATAAAAATGAAAAGGCGTCGTCCCG
>DEJF01000009.1:283-982 GCA_002353225.1 Prevotella sp. UBA2755
ATCACTGCTTAATAAGAAGAGGTTTTGGGAAACCCCCAATGAAAAATAGTAGTTTCACTACAGAAGAAAAAAAGGGACCTTTGGGGAAGCCCCAAAGAATACTAAAGAAACCATTTTTCGTTCTTTTTGCAAAAAGAACAACAGAATACTTGGTATTCAAAAAAAAAATTGTATCTTTGCACCCGATTAAGAGAACACTACGATGGAAAATAGTTGGCTCGTCATACGAACCTTCAATCGTAAGGAGATGGAAGTAGGGTCATTTCTTAAAGAAAAAGGACTCACATACTTCATCCCTATGACCTATAAGGAAAAAGTCGTTGGCAATGAGCCGAAGCCCCGTAGGGTGCTGGTCCCTGTGATCCATAACTACGTGTTCCTCCAGAAGACCAGTCAGGACTGCGATATGCGGAAACTCCTCACAGACTGTCGGGTACCCCTTCAAATCATGAAGAACAAGGGTGACGACCATGTCAGTGAGATTCCTGACAAGGAGATGATGGACTTCCGTTTGCTCTGTGACCCCGACTACGTGAAGACCCCCGTGGAGTTTATGGATGCCGCAGAGGCAGAGGCAAAACCCGGAATGGAGGTGGAGGTCGTCCACGGACAGTTCGCTGGTATCCGTGGAAAACTCCATAAGAGCAACCAGAAATACTGGTTCATCAAGACGGTGGGGGGTATCAGTGTCATGCTGCG
>DEJF01000009.1:1038-5487 GCA_002353225.1 Prevotella sp. UBA2755
AAGTTATAACGATATGAAGAAATTTCTTTTTTCCGTAATGTTGTCGATGATGTCTCTGACCATGATGGCGCAGGGCATGACCGACAGTCAGGTTGCTGATTTCGTTCGCCGTGAGATGAAGGCAGGAACCGACCAAAGACAGATTGTTGTGAAACTGATGCAGCGTGGTGTGCAGATCGACCAGATTCGTCGTGTCCGTAACCAGTATGATAACCGGGTAACGGAGAGTGGTGTGGATAAAAATGCCGCTGGTGCTGCAGGTACTGGCTCTGACCGTATGCGTCAGAACTATACAGGAGCCACCACGCAGGAACTGAATACTGCTAAGGTGGGTACCACAGGTGAGATTTATGCGGATGCCAGTGAGGAGATGGCTGAGGCAGAACATGACGTACAGGCTACCAGCGGTATTACCGAGGGTACTGGTAAGCGCATCTTCGGTCATGATATCTTCCGGCGCAGGGCGTTGAGTTTCGAGCCGAATATGAATATCGCCACTCCCCAGAATTACGTCTTGGGTCCTGGCGATCAGGTGATTGTCGATGTCTATGGCGCATCCCAGAAGTCTTTGCAGTTGACGGTATCCCCAGAGGGCGAGATTACGGTTCCAGGCTATGGACCGATATATGTCAGTGGGATGTCAGTGGCTGCCGCCAATGCGAAGATCCGCTCGACGTTAGGTTCTCGCTATAGCAGCAGTAACCTTAAACTCACGGTAGGGCGTACCCGTACCATCATGATTAACGTGATGGGTGAGGTCCAGACACCTGGAACCTATCACCTCAGTGCCTTCTCCACCGTGTTCCATGCCCTGTATATGGCAGGTGGTATCAACAATAATGGTACGTTACGTAATGTCAAAGTGTTCCGTAATGGTAACTTAGTGACCATCGTCGATATCTATGAGTATATCCTCAACGGTCGTCTTGCCGGTAATATCACCTTGCAGGACGGTGATGTCATTCAGGTTGGTCTCTACGACTGTCTGGTGGGTATCACGGGAAATGTGAAGCGCCCGATGTTCTACGAGATGCGTAAGAACGAGAGTGTTGCCACCCTGCTGAAATACGCTGGTGGTTTCTCTGGTGATGCTTATAAGAAGTCAGTACGTCTGACACGTCAGACGGGTGAGAAATACTCGGTATATAATATCGACGAGTTTGAGATGAGTTCCTTCCAAGTGGAGGATGGTGATGCCTTGATTGTTGACGGAATGCTTAACCGCTTCGAGAACATGGTAGAGGTCAAGGGTGCCGTATTCCGTCCCGGACAGTATCAGTTGGGCAAGGATGTCACCAGTGTCCGCTCTTTGTTGCAGGCAGCCGAGGGTGTTACCGAGGATGCTATGACGACTCGTGGTGTCCTCCATCGTCTGAAGGAAGACCGTAGTTTAGAGGTCATCGCAGTAGATATCAAGGGTATCTTGGACGGTACTTCTCCTGATATCCCGTTGGCTAACGAGGATGTGCTCTTCATCCCGACAGAGGTTGATCTGCGCCAGCAGCGTACACTGACCATCACGGGTGAGGTGATGTCACCAGGTTCTTATCAGTATGCCGACAACACCACCTTGGAGGATCTTATCTTGGAGGCTGGTGGACTGACGGATGCCGCATCAACGGCACGTGTGGACATCTCTCGTCGTATCCGTGACCCGAAGTCTACGGCAGTGCCCCGTGAGATTTCCAAGTCCTTCACCTTTGCGCTGAAAGACGGTTTTGTGATTGACGGTACACCGGGCTTTATCCTGGAGCCCTACGATGTGGTGCATGTTCGCAGAAGCCCTGGTTTTAAGACTCCAAGGAATATCCGTGTAGTGGGTGAGGTCGTTTATGAGGGTAGTCAGACGATGACGACCAAGGAGATGCGTCTGAGCGAAGCCATTAAACTGGCTGGTGGCTTGACACCTCAGGCTTATCCCAAGAATGCCCGTCTGATCCGCAGGATCAATGCTGATGAGCGTGCCCGTCGTTCATTCCTGCTGCATCAGATTAGGAAGCAGGCGGCAGATAGGAGTGACTCGATAGCCATCAACCAGTTGGATTTGAGTGACACCTATCCTGTCGCTATCTATCTCGACAAGGCTTTGGAACATCCTGGTAGTGAGTTTGATATTGTTTTGCGTGAGGGCGATGAGATTGTAGTGCCCGAATATATTAATACGGTGAAGATCTCTGGTAATGTGATGTATCCGAATACCGTCACCTACCAGCCTGGTAAGAGTTACAAGTGGTATGTCAATCAGGCTGGTGGCTTTGGCAACCGTTCCAAGAAGAGCAAGACATGGGTAATCTATCCGAATGGTACGATGGCACAGGTGCGCCATGGTGCGAAGATTGAGCCGGGTTGTGAGATTGTCGTTCCGATGAAGCCGAAACCAGAGGCTGGTATCGTCCAGCAATGGGTAGCCATTGGGCAGTCCGTAGCAAGTATGGCAGCCCTGATGGTGATTATGATCAAACAGTTCTAATTAGTTCATAGTTCATAATTCATAGTTCATAGTTCATAGTTCATAATTCATAGTTTGAGATATGGATAATATAGAAAGACAAGAGATAGAGCAGGAAGAGCGCAGCATAGATTTCGGTGCGATATTCGCTGCGATGAAGAAACACAAGCGACTTTATAAGAAGTGGATGTTAATCACTTTTGTGGCAAGTTGTATCTTTGTGATTGGTCTTCCGAATAAGTACAAATGTGAGGTGATGCTGGCTCCTGAGTTGACGACAAGTGGTAGCCGTAGTTCTCTCTCTTCCTTGGCGGCAACCTTCGGAATGAAGATTGGTACGGGTGCAATGGGTAATGAGGCGCTGTTCCCAACCCTCTATCCTGACTTGATGAATTCGGTAGACTTCAAGACCAGTCTCTTTACCATTCCTGTTCATCGGATAGACACAACACTTGTCATGTCTTATTATGACTATATGGCATACGACCAGAAAAAGTCTTGGTGGGGTGCCGCTATCACTTATCCGATTAAAATGTTGGCAGAGTTAATCCTCCCGGAGGACACCATCGACCAGCATAAGGTGAATCCTTTCATGTTGACGAAGGAACAGACAAAAGTCATAGAGAAGATTGATAAGCAGGTAACCTGTGATGTCGACCAAAAGACGATGGTCATTACGATTGACGTGATTGACCAGGATCCGCTGATTGCCGCTACCATCGCAGACTCTGTGAAGGTACGTCTGCAGGACTTCATCACCGACTATCGTACGAAGAAGGCAAGGGTCGACTTGGAGTATAACCGTAAACTCTATGATGAGGCGAAGGAGCGTTATACGAAGGCTCGCCAACTCTATTCTAACTTCAGTGATGCCAACCAGGACCTGGTTCTGCAGTCTGTCCGCTCGAAGTTGGTTGATTTGGAGAATGACATGCAGTTGAAATACAATGCCTATACCATGGTGGCGAATCAGGTAACAGCAGCAGAGGCAAAGGTTCAGGAGGCAACACCTGCCTTCACCACCCTGCAGACCGCTACTGTCCCGGTGGAGAAGGCTGGACCAGGTAGAAAGAAGATAGTTCTTGTCTTCCTCTTCCTTGCTTTCCTCATCATCACTGCGTATGTTCTCCACAAGGAGAATCAACTGAAACCTCTGTTGGGGTTGTAAGATAAGACCCAGAGATCCTTTCTGACTCTCCCTGAGACCCTCTCTAACTCCCCCCTGTTTAGGAGAGGAAAAGACTTTCTGGGGAGGATATTAAATAATAGGATATGAATGTAATTAAGACGGCGATAGATGGTGTTTTCATCATAGAACCCCGTATCTTCAAGGATGCCCGAGGCTATTTCTTTGAGTCTTACTCCCAACGGGAGTTCGATGAGAAGATTGGAGTTATTCGTTTCGTTCAGGACAACGAGTCGAAGTCTACCTATGGTGTCATACGTGGACTCCATTTCCAGCGTCCGCCCTATAGCCAGAGCAAACTCGTCCGCTGTGTACAGGGTGCCGTCCTCGATGTGGTAGTAGATATCCGCAAGGGCAGTCCCACCTACGGGCAGCATGTCGTTTGTCTTCTCTGTGGTCATGATGAGGAAGGTATTCGCATCGCAGAAAAGTATAAAGAATCAGTTGCCCTCCCTAAACAGGGAGGTTTGGAGGGTCTTCTTGGTCTTCAGTTTTTTATCCCCAAAGGAATGGCGCATGGTTTCGCGGTGTTGAGTGACACGGCAGTATTCCAGTATAAGTGTGATGAGTTTTATCATCCGGAGGCAGAGGGGGGAATTAGTATCTTTAGCAAGTCTTCTCTTGCTGGTTCTCTTCCATCAACAAGGGAGCAAGAGGGGGCAACTATTGACTGGCATGTTCCCACTGATCATGCCATCCTTTCTGAAAAGGATACCAAGCATCCTTTACTATCTGATTTCGATTCTCCCTTCACTTATTAATCTCTTTCCTCTTGGGGGCTTCCCAAGTCCCCCCTTTCTTTATGCAGCGATTC
>DEJF01000041.1 GCA_002353225.1 Prevotella sp. UBA2755
TCTTGCAGCCATCGAACAAGTTGGCAGGAATACTTTTCACACCTTCACCAATGATAACGCGGGTCACACTTTCGGGGAAAATGTGTACGAAGTAATTTTCACCGTACTCGTTATAATTTTTACCGTACTCGTCATATAACGATGCGTTCTCTGCATTATAATAGACACGTACCAGTGGCGTGCCTTTGAAAGCATCATAGCCGATATACTTCACATTCTTCGGGATGTTGACGCGCTTCAGGTTACTGGAGCCGCCATCAACGGCAGCAAAGGCTCTTTCACCAATCTTCTCCAACGACTCGGGCAGTTCGACAGTGGTGATAGCGGCATTCTTCAAACATTCCTTGCCTAAAATACGCAGTGTGGAGGGTAGGGTGACGGTAGTAGGTGCTGTCCAACCATTATAGTTAGATGAGGAGCCCCAGGAGTTTTGTTCATCATACAGATAATTGTGATTATTGAGGAAAGCGTCCGCCACGCCCAGTGTACCTTCCTTTATCTTCAGGTTGCTGCCACCAGTAAAGATATAGGCGACACTTCCAATATATTTCACGCCATCCTCCGCAGGTAGATTATTCATGAAAGGTGTGTCATAAACGCCCACACCATATTCTCCAGAGCCTTGGAAGGCATGTGATCCCACTTCCTCTAAGGTGTTAGGTGCGGTCACGCTGGCAAGTTTGGGGTTGGAAGAGAATGCAAACGCGCCAATTGCCTTGGTACCGTCTTGCAGGACGACGGATGTCAGGTCACAGCCCAAAAACGCGTTTTTCCCGATGGTCTTTGCGTTGATATCTACTGTCGTCAACTTCTTGCAGCCACTGAAAGCACCATCGCCAATGCTCTCCAGTTTACCGGCAAACGTTACCTCAGCCAGTTTAGGACAACCGCCAAATGCCCCTTCGCCAATGTTCTGCACTGTTGATGGTATTGAAACAGACTTCAATCTATAGCAACCGTTGAAAGCATTGGCGGCAATGGTCTTCAAGTTGGGATGGAAGTTCACTTCTAAGACGTTGGTCTCTGCCAGACAGCCATCTCCCATCCTTGAGATACGGCTGACATCAATAGTGCGGAAACCTACTCCACGCATAGCGTCAACACCCAGACTATCTATGGTCTCTGGCAAGTCAACACCCTGCAGTGTTCTTCGCAACTCAGAGAAATAGCCTCCCGTCTTATTGACGAATGCATTGTCAGCAATATATGTAGCGGCATCGGGGAAGGTCACTTTCTCTAATACCTCACAGTCTCTTAATATAGAACTGCCTAAGCCCTTCAGGGATTTGGGAAGTTTGATTTGCTTGAGGTATTTCATCTCATTGAACGCATAAGCGAAATCATTTCGTCGCAGGTAGGTCACTGTGGAAGTCGAGGTGCCTGTAAAGCCACCTCCCGTTCCTGCCTCTTCCTTGTTCTCTGCCGAGAAGGTATAAACAGAGTAGTAATAGTTGACGATACCGATAGGCAGGTCTCCACCGTCATGGGTGGCAATGGTATGGTACGGCTCATCGTCGTACACCATCTCGATGTTGGAGAGATCCAGATATTGTAACTGCGAAACGAGTCCTTGCTGCTCTTTCAGGTAAACCAGATCCTTACCACCAAACTTACCCTTGACGGTAAGATAGTCCACCAGATCGTAGTCTGTCTGGAACACCGCGTTCTCCAGTCGCTGCTTCAGCGTGTTAGGCTCTGCGAGGTTGATGGTGAAGTGGGCACCTTTCGTGAGGTCGATATCTTCAGCAGGAGTCGTGCCGTCACTCTCTTTATCCAATATCTCTTCAGTTTCTTCTGGCACTGATATTAAGATATCTCCCCCTTTCATGGAAGAATTAAACTTAAACGTGACGAGAAGAGGCTTCCCCAGGTATTTGTCATCGCAGGATAGATTAAAATTAGCAAAAGACCTCTCAAATTCATAAAACCATTTTTCTTCACCTAATGGCAATTCCATGTCTATAGGCGCATACCGCTTATTTGCGATTTCATCCCACCCGTCAGCAGTTGAAGCCAACAGAGTCGTCATAGTAAACTCCCGGTTAGTGAATGTCACCATCCCGGAGAAGATCCCGTCCCCCGTTTTCTCTAAGGTTGCCGAAGCATGATTAGCCTCCATGATGCCGTCAGTACCTATCAGGTAACAGTTTTCGGGCATACGATTCTGATTTTCCGGATCATTGGGGTCAACCTCTGGGTCAACTTCTGGGTCGGTGTTCTCTGGATTAGGATTCTTAACGAGGATAGTTCCGTTGTTAAAGTCAATGGTCACCTGATAGGTTCCTCTTTCCCTCTCACCGAACCTGAAAGGGTAATTATTCCTGGTGGAGTAACCTTGGCTCAAAGGAACAGCAGTGTCAAATTTGATATTGCGATTAGAGCGATCTGCAGCCCACACGTTGTTGTCGATGCTTACCCAGTCATCAGCACTGCCTGCCAGTTTCGTGGCAACATAAAATCTTAAGGTTTCGTCAGTGTCGGCGAACGTCACTTCACCCTCGAAAACACCATCACTGACCTTGGTTAGCGTCGCCGAGGCATGGTTTGCCTCCATAGTGCCGTCAGTACCCAGCAGATAGCAGGCGTCCTGCGCCCCGGCAGCCAATGGTAACATGATCATCATCATCATGATGATGATACTCTTCCGTAAGTTCTGTAACTTGTGTATCATAGTTTTCTTCATAATATAGATGTTTACATTGTAAAATACTGTTGGCAAAGATAGGGAAAAATCCTTTGAGGGCAGATGTCAGGGGTGTTATCTTTCGTTCACTCGAACAAATTCGTGTGTCAAAGCGTAAATTTTTACGCTTTGATTCTTTGGCGGATACTGTATTTAGTGAAATAATTGTATCTTTGCAGCATGGAAGAGAACATGAATATATCGGCTTTCCTGATAGGAGTCTCTACGGCATTCTTTGCTTTTTTCGCCATCCATATTTTGTTCTGGCGTAAAGATCGGACGAGATTTCAGACGGTGTTAGGGTTCATCATGGCTGTCTGGGCGGTGTGGAACCTGAAAGACTTGGTTATTACTTTTCCAGACATGTACCGCAAGGAAGTGTTAGACTGGATTATGATCATCGACGGATGGTCGGCACTGACCTATACTGTATTCGTGTTTGAGACGGTAATGCCCGGGTGGGTGACATGGAGAAAACTCGCTTATCTGTCATTGCCTTTTGTCGCTTTCACCTTATTATATATTATAGAGCCACAACGATGGGTTATCTATGCCTATGCGGCATTCCTCTGGTTTTATGCTTGGGCAATAGTTATTATCGGCTTTGTGAAGATGAAGCGCTATCTGAGTTATGTACGTAAGAACTACTCTAACATTGATGATATTGATGTGTCGTGGCTGAAACCCGTTTTTCTCTTTGCCATCATCAGTCAACTTGCATGGTTGTTTACGTCACTCTTTGCCACCGTGACAACGGATATCGTATATTATGTATCCGCCATGCTGTTATGGCTGATGGTACTTCATTACTGCTGGAACTTCCGTCCCATTGTCGTTGAGAAAGAGATAGAGCGTCCTCAGGTTTTACATAGAAATCCGTCATCTGCCATTGTGGAGGGTGTGTTAGAACGGATGGTAGAGGAGCAGCAACTTTTTCTGGTAAAGAACCTTACGTTAACGGATCTTGCCGCTGCGATGGGAACGAACCGGACCTATGTCAGCAATTACCTGAGCCAGGTGCGTGGACAGACGTTCTATGACTATATCAACCAGATACGTATAGAGAAAAAGAGTGTCCCCTTATTACGGGAACACCCAGAGTATACTTTGGATTATGTGGCGAATGAGAGCGGCTTCGCCTCCATCTCCACGTTCCGTCGTGCCTTCCTCAAACTGACAGGGAAGACACCCCGCCAGTTTATAGCGGCTGCCACCCCTGAGCCTTGAGTTCAAACTCCTGGTCGTCACGGGTGACGAGGATATGTCCTAAACTCTCCTTGGTGATATGTCCGATGAGTTTCACATCCTCCATCGCCTCTATCTTCTCATGGTCACCGATGGGAACGGTGAACAATAACTCGTAGTCCTCACCACCATTCAGGGCGCAGGTTGTCACGTTCATGTTCAGTTCCTCAGCCATCACTGCCGTCTGGTAGTCAATAGGTATTTGCTTCTCGAAGATGCGGCATCCCACGTGACTCTGTTTGCAGATATGCATCAACTCGCTGCTCAGTCCGTCACTGATATCCATCATCGCTGTGGGACGGATATTCGCCTCACGTAACCGTTGGATGATATCCCCGCGAGCCTCCGTCTTTAACTGGCGTTGCAGCAGGTATTCCTTGCCGGCGAAATCAGGCTGGAAGTGGGCGAGTTCCTCTAATGCTTTCTTATCACCTTTCTTCTTTGCCTCATCCACCTGGGCATAATAGACGGCTTTCTCACGCTCTAAGAGTTGCAGTCCCATATAGGCGGCACCGAGGTCGCCACTGACACAGATTAGGTCTGTCTCCTTGGCACCGTTACGGTAGACGATGTCCTCCTTGCGAGCCTCACCGATACAGGTGATGCTGATGGCAAGACCAGTATAAGAAGATGTGGTGTCACCCCCTACGATATCGACGTTCCATTTGTCACAGGCAAGGCGCAGACCATTATAGAACTGCTCCATGTCCTCCACGGAGAAGCGTTTGCTGAGGGCAAGACTGACGGTCAGTTGGCGTGGTGTACCGTTCATGGCGAAGATATCGCTGATATTCACCATTGCCGACTTATAGCCTAAATGCTCCAAGTCGATATAGGTGAGGTCGAAGTGGACACCCTCCATGAGCATGTCGGTAGTGACAAGCACCTCGCTGTCTGGATAGTGGAGTACGGCGCAGTCGTCACCCACACCATATTTCGTTGAGTCGTTCTGCGGCTTGATATCTTTTGTGAGTCGGTCGATGAGTCCGAACTCTCCTAATTTGGCTATTTCCATTTATCTGTGGGGTGATCTGTGTTGAACTTCTCGGTCTTTTGTGACTCTACTTTTTCCGAGCGGATAATCATCTCTCGCATGATCTCTGTCATAAAAGGCTGGGTGGCATTGGCAGCCTCCTGTACTTCCTCATGGCTGACCTCCACCGGGTCGTCGAAGCCTCCGAGGTCGGTGATGACAGAGATACCGAAGGTGCGGATGCCGCAATGGTGGGCAACAATCACTTCTGGAACGGTTGACATCCCCACGGCATCAGCACCAAAGAGGTGGTACATCTTATATTCGGCAGGTGTCTCGAAGGTAGGACCTTGTACGCCGATATACACACCGTATGTGACACGGATTTTCTTCTCATAGGCGATATCGGCGGCTAATTGGATGAGTTTCTTGTCGTAAGTCTCATGCATATCAGGGAATCGTGGACCAGTGGGGAAGTTTTTGCCACGCAACGGGTGCTCCGGGAAGAAATTGATATGGTCGGTGATAATCATGAGGTCGCCAATCTTGAACTTAGGATTCATACCGCCTGCGGCATTCGATACGAAGAGCGTCTTGATGCCCAACTCATACATGACACGGATAGGGAAGGTCACCTCTTTCATGGAATAGCCCTCATAGAAGTGGAAACGTCCCTGCATGGCAAGGATGTCGACACCACCTAACTTGCCGAAGATGAGTTTTCCGCTATGTCCCTCTACCGTAGATACGGGGAAGTTGGGGATTTCACTATAGGGTATCTCCTGCTTGTCAGTTATTTCGGAAACTAATTGTCCGAGTCCCGTTCCCAGAATGATTGCTGTCTTTGGGCTTGTGGTCATCCTTTGCCTTAACCAGGATGCTGTTTCTTGAATTCTTTCGTACATAGCCTATGATATATTGGTTAAACGTGTCTCCCTGCTCCAGCATGAAATGGATACTAACAGGAAGCGTATAGATGTTCTTGCGCACCTCCTCGCTCAAACCTTCCGCATCATGGAGTCGGGTAGCATCCTTCTCTGTGGTGATGATACAACGAGGCTCGGGGAGTTGCGCGAAAGTCTCGTTGATCAGTTGGATGTCCCTCTTCTTGAACTGATGGTGGTCGGCGAAGGTGAGGGGAGTGAGGTTCTTGGTGTAGGGCGTCAGGTCATGGATAATCTGCTCTGGTGAGGCAATACCTGTAAGCAGAAGGATCTGCTCATTGAGTTGCAGACTACTCAGCGGACGAGGTTCTCCTCCGAAGAGAGGCTGGAGGTCGTCATATTCCAAAGTCGTGAAGAACAGACTCTGATAGGCATAGAGGTTCATCGCCTTGGTGATGACGCGATACTCCATTGGTTTCAGGTCCTTTGGACATTTGGTGACAATGACAATATCAGCACGGTCCTTCCCGGATAACGGTTCCCTGAGTCGTCCGGCAGGGAGCAGGGTGTCATAGATAACCAGACGGTGATAGTCGACCAGCAGGATGTTTACCCCCGGTTTCACATATCGGTGCTGGAAAGCGTCGTCAAGCAGGATGACATCCAACCTCTGGTCGTTGCTCGTCAACTCGTCGATGCCATGACAGCGACTCTTGTCAACGGCAACAGTCACATCGGGGAACTTCTGTTTCATCTGGTAGGGCTCGTCACCGATCTCAGGCATAGTCGTCCGTGCCTTGGCGATGATGAACCCCTTGCTCTTGCGCTTATAACCACGACTGAGCACTGCGACGTGGAAACGGTCCTTGAGGCATTTCACTAAATACTCCACATGAGGGGTCTTACCCGTACCGCCCACCGTGATATTTCCTACCGAGATGACGGGCACGTCGAATGAGCGGCTCTTCAGGATGCCCAGTTCAAACGCCATATTGCGCAACTTGACACCTAAGCCGTAGAGCCAACTCAAAGGCAATAGCCACTTGTTGATGACGATGAAATCACCCTCAACCCTCATACACCTTATTTATTTTATATGGAGGAAATAGGGCAGACGAGCCTGAATGGCACTCTGCTTGTTGATGCCTTTGATGTAATGGAAAGGCTCATAATACTCTCCTAAGGTGGCACGCATCTGCTCGTCAAGGTAACTTTCCTTGTTGGTGACACTCATGATCTGGTCCATCCAGTCAGTAGGAGCAGGGTAAGATGCCGTCTTGTATTCATTAAGTTTTGCGAGTTGTGCTGCCTTCTTCACGGCATCGTCCAAAGAACCGATAGCGTCAACAAGTTTAATGCCGAGTGCATCGTTACCTAACCATACACGCCCCTGGGCAATCTCCTCTACAGCATCTACGGACAGTTTGCGACCGTCAGCGACACGCTTGCGGAAGAGTTCATAGCCGCGACCGATATACTGGTCAAGCAGTGCCATCTCCTCTTCGTTGAAAGGACGTGCGATGGTACCGAAAGCAGCGTGCTTGTTGGTCTTCACCTCGTCAAACTTAATACCCAGTTTGTCGGTCAGCAGTCCGCTGATATCAGGGAACATACCGAAGATACCGATAGAGCCGGTGATGGTGGTGGGCTCGGTATATATATAGTTGGCAGCGCAACTGATATAGTAGCCACCTGATGCCGCATAGCCACCCATAGATACAACAACAGGCTTCTTTGCCTTCAGATTGGTGACGGCATGCCATATCTGCTCAGAGGCATAGGCGGAACCACCAGGAGAGTTGACACGTAATACCACAGCCTTCACGTCATCGTCCTCAGCGAGTTTTTCCAAGTCTTTGCAAACGGTAGTGGCAACAATATTATGTTCCTGCTGAGTCAGATCGCCTGTCTCGGAGTCTATGATTTCACCGTAGGCATAATAGACAGCAATCTCCTCGCCCTTTTCTTTCTTACCTTTTACGTTGATCATGTCAGAGATAGAGAGTTGCTTGATATGGTCGTCAGCATCTATCTTCAAGAGTTTCTTGATTTCCCCCTTCACCTCATCGGTGTACATCAATTTGTCGACCATCTTCATCTTAACCAAATCGGGCTGGTTGGCAAGGGTGATAAAGCGGTCAGCGTAAGCGTTCAGGGAGTCGACAGATATCTTGCGGCTTTCTGAAACGTCCTTCAGCATCACTTTCCAGATACCTGTCATATAGGCGGTCACCTGCTCACGGTTAGGCTCACTCATGCCGTCAGCAGTCATCATTTCAGGAGCGCTCTTGTATTTACCTACCTTGCAGAGTTGGAATTTCACCCCAAACTTAGCGAGGAGGTCTTTGAGGAACATGGGGTTGGAGGCAAGACCATGCCAGTCAACCATTCCTTGTGGGTTCAGGTAAACCTTATCAGCCACAGAGCAAATATAATAGGTGGTCTGTGTGTAACTGTCACCGTAGGCAATAATCCATTTACCGCTTTTCTTGAAGTCGAGCAATGCCTCACGGATGGCATGGGCAGAGGCAGGGGTGTCGATAGAGAAAAGTCCAGACTCCAGATAGATACCCTTGATGTTCTCGTTGTCCTTTGCCTTCTTGATGGAGGCGATGATGTCGTCCAGTCCAAGGTTCTCTGTGACCTGCCCGTTCAAGAGGGCTATGATGTCTTCCTCAGCGCGTTCGTTCACTTGACCTGAAAGCATCAGGGTGAATACGGAGTTGTCTTCTACAGGAACAGAAGATGCCGATGAGGCGGCAAGTCCTACTAAGGAAATCACGAAAAGAATTCCCATGATAAGGGAAAACACGATAATGCCAGTAACGGTGGCAAATACATACTTGATAAAATCTTTCATAACCTATTTAAAATTGACTATATTTTGCAAAGGTACGAATAAGTGAGAAGAAAACCAAATTTTATTTGGATTTTCTCGAACGGAAGTACTTTCGGTCATCGATTCTGCCAAAGTGTCAGTTAGGAAAGATTGGCACGTTTTTCGCTTCTTTTCGGGCAGAAGTTTCATTTAAAAATTTAAGTATTATGAATATCAAACCATTAGGAGACCGTGTGCTGGTAGTGCCCGCACCGGCAGAAGAGAAGATTGGCGGTATCATCATTCCTGATACGGCAAAGGAGAAACCCCTGCATGGAACCATTAAGGCTGTTGGTCAGGGAACAAAGGATGAGGAGATGATCCTGAAAGCAGGTGATGAGGTGCTGTACGGCAAGTATTCTGGCACTGAGTTGGAGTTCGAGGGTGAGAAATACCTGATGATGCGTCAGTCAGACGTGTTGGCAGTGATAGAGAAATAATGATTTCGAGATCTTGTGATATCGGAATCTCGCAATGTCGAATAATTTAAAAATAAAGTATTATGGCAAAAGATATTAAATTCAATATTGAGGCTCGTGATCTGCTGAAGAATGGTGTGGATCAACTTGCCAACGCAGTGAAGGTAACCTTAGGTCCTAAGGGACGTAATGTTGTGATTGAGAAGAAGTTCGGTGCTCCGCAGATTACCAAGGACGGTGTGACCGTAGCAAAGGAAATCGAGTTGGAGGACAAGTTTGAGAACACAGGTGCACAACTCGTTAAGAGTGTTGCCTCAAAGACGGGTGACGATGCCGGTGACGGTACGACCACTGCTACCATCCTGACACAGGCTATCGTGACAGAAGGTCTGAAGAATGTGACGGCCGGTGCTAATCCCATGGACTTGAAACGTGGTATCGACAAGGCTGTGAAGGCTGTTGTTGACTTCATCAAGGACAATGCGGAGAAGGTAGACGACAACTACGATAAGATTGAACAGGTTGCCACTGTTTCTGCTAATAACGACGAGGAGATTGGTAAACTGCTTGCCGACGCTATGCGTAAGGTTTCTAAGGATGGTGTCATCACTATCGAGGAGAGCAAGAGCCGTGATACCCATATCGGTGTCGTTGAGGGTATGCAGTTCGACCGTGGTTATCTGTCACCTTACTTCATGACAGACTCCGAGAAAATGGAGTGTGTGATGGAGAATCCATACATCCTTATTTATGACAAGAAGATTTCTAACATCAAAGATTTCCTGCCTATTCTGCAGCCAGCCGCAGAGAGTGGTCGCCCATTGCTCGTGATTGCTGAGGATGTAGACTCTGAGGCTCTGACGACTTTGGTCGTTAACCGTCTGCGTGGTGGTTTGAAGATTTGTGCTGTCAAGGCTCCTGGCTTTGGCGATCGTCGTAAGGCTATGCTCGAGGATATCGCCATCCTGACAGGTGGTGTTGTTATCAGCGAGGAGAAGGGCTTGAAGTTAGAGCAGGCTACACTTGAGATGCTGGGTACTTGTGACAAGGTAACTGTTTCTAAGGATAATACGACTATTGTCAATGGCGCTGGTGACAAACAGGCTATTCAGGATCGTATCGCCCAGATCAAGAAGGAGATTGAACTGACAACCTCTTCTTATGACAAGGAGAAATTGCAGGAGCGTCTTGCCAAATTGGCAGGTGGTGTCGCAGTCCTCTATGTCGGTGCCAATAGTGAGGTGGAGATGAAGGAGAAGAAAGACCGTGTAGATGATGCTCTCTGTGCTACCCGTGCCGCTATTGAGGAAGGTGTTGTCGCTGGTGGTGGTACAACCTACATCCGTGCCCAGGAGTCATTAGTCAATGTCAAAGGTGCCAACGCTGATGAGCAGACTGGTATTAATATTATCTGCCGTGCCATTGAGGAGCCTCTGCGTCAGATTGCTGTTAATGGCGGTGGCGAGGGTGCCGTTGTTGTACAGAAGGTACGTGAGGGTAAGGGTGACTTCGGTTACAATGCCCGTACTGATGAGTATGAGGACATGCGTAAGGCTGGTATCGTTGATCCTGCAAAGGTTGCACGTGTCGCACTGGAGAATGCTGCATCAATTGCTGGTATGTTCCTGACAACGGAATGTCTGATTGTTGACAAACCAGAGAAAGAGCCTGCTATGCCAATGGGAAATCCTGGTATGGGTGGCATGATGTAATGTAACGTTTTGTAAACCAGACATATCAAAATGCGAGGAGTTGGAAGAAATTTCGGCTCCTCGCATTGATTTAAATCAATTTCTGTATAACTTTTTCAAAGAAATGTTTGTTTTGTGTGCGCAAACTTGCTATCTTTGCATCGTCGAAAGGTTAAAAGCCTTGACAAGATAATATTGAGATTTAGCGAAATAAAGATATTTTTTTGATTTGTTTTAGTAGATTAGTTTTTAAGTAGTTTGTTTCAAAACCGATTGTCGTGAGACAGTCGGTTTTTTATGTTTTTTAAAACAAATTATTTTGTATTGTGCTTTCTTATTCGTAACTTTGGCATCGCCGAACTTACTTGTCACTCTGAAATGAAAAGAAAAGCAACCTTTTCTTTTGCATTTCTCTCGTTTTTTCGTAACTTTGCCATCAAAGATGGCGAACTTACTCCGTCTCGGCAAAAAAATGAATTAATTCTTTTGTTTTGCTCTCGACTTTTCGTAACTTTGCAAGCAATATATGCATCAGTTACTAAATCTATATAAGCAATGGAGTGGGGCAGAGCCTGTGCAGACAGAGCAGTTGCCCGTTGCGGGAAGCAACCGTGTGTATTACCGGATGACAGCGCAAGACGGTTCTACCGTGGTGGGTGTTATAGGTACCAGCCGTGATGAGAACCATGCCTTTATTTATCTGTGCCGTCACTTTACGAAGAGGCAGTTACCGGTGCCACACCTGTTGGCTGTCAGCGAGGATGAGTTGCGTTATCTGCAAACAGATCTTGGTACCGTGTCGTTGTTTGACGCTATCCGTGGTGGACGTGAGGCTGGTGGGCGTTATACTTTGAAAGAGCAGGAACTGCTGAAGCGTACCATCCGTGAGTTACCGAATATCCAGATGCGTGGAGCCCGTGAGTTAGATTTCTCCAATTGTTATCCTCAGGCGGAGTTTGATGTGAACTCTGTACTCTTCGACCTTAATTACTTTAAGTATTGCTTCTTGAAGGCGACAGAACTCGACTTCCATGAGTTGAAACTGGAGGCAGACTTCCGTTTGCTCGCCAAAGACTTGACGGCAGAGAAGTGTGATGCCTTTCTCTATCGTGACTTCCAGGCTCGTAACGTGATGCTCGACCCGAAGGGGGCTCCTTACTTTATTGATTTCCAGGGTGGACGTAAAGGACCATATTACTATGACCTTGCCTCTTTCCTCTGGCAGGCTTCAGCGAAATATCCCTATAAGTTACGTCGTGAACTGGTGTATGAATACTATAATGCGCTGAAACAGTTTACCGAAGTACCGACACCCCATCATTTCGTGGCACGGTTGTCACTCTTCGTCCTGTTCCGCATCCTGCAAGTGTTAGGCGCATACGGTTTCCGTGGCTATTTCGAGCGGAAACAGCATTTCATCACCTCAATACCTCCTGCTATCCAGAACCTGCGGGAGTTATTAGCCGTCACCAATTTCCCCTATCCCTATCTGATGTCACTGCTCCGTAAATTGACGGAGTTACCACAGTTCCAGCAGATAGCGACAACGGCGACTCGTGCGGACGGCTATAAGACGACAGACAGGAATCCCTATACTCCGCATCCACAGGACGGACCACCCACTTTCTCAAAGTATGACGCACAAGGTCCGTTGGTGGTGAAGGTCTATAGTTTCTCTTATCGTAAGGGTATCCCGGAGGATGAGAGTGGGAATGGTGGAGGCTATGTGTTCGACTGCCGAAGCACCCACAACCCAGGACGTTATGAGCCGTATAAACAACTGACGGGACTCGATGAGCCGGTTATTCGTTTCTTGGAGGATGACGGTGAGATACTGACCTTTTTGGAGAGTATCTATAAACTTGCCGATGCCCATGTCCGTCGTTATATCCAGCGTGGCTTCACCTCGCTGATGTTCTCGTTCGGATGTACGGGAGGACAGCATCGCAGTGTCTATTCCGCCCAGCATCTTGCCGAGCATCTCCATGACAAGTTCGGCATTGAAGTGCGAATCTGTCATCGTGAGCAAGGTATCACTCAAACTCTACACTCTACACTCTAAACTCTACACTTATATGAGACAGGCAATGATTTTCGCAGCAGGACTGGGTACCCGCTTGAAACCTCTTACAGACACGATGCCCAAGGCATTGGTGCCTGTGGCTGGTCAACCGTTGCTCTGGCATGTCATCATGAAGTTGAAGGCGGCAGGTTTTGAGCGTATCGTTGTCAATGTGCATCATTTCGCCGACCAGATCATCGACTACCTAAAGGCAAATAGCAATTTCGGACTGGATATCCGAATCAGTGATGAGCGTGAGCAACTCTTGGAGACGGGGGGTGGTATCAAGAAGGCACTTCCCTTGTTTGACACCGATAGTCCTATCCTGATTCATAATGTGGACATCCTCAGTAACCTTGATCTGGCACAACTACCGATGGATACACCCTTGCTGGTTGTCAGTGAGCGCAAGACGAAACGCTATCTTCTTTTCGATGACGACATGCGCCTGCAGGGGTGGACGAACATAGAGACAGGAGAACTGAAAGGTCCTGTTGCCAACGCTCCACTCTCCACTCTCCACTCTCCACTCAAAAGACTTGCTTTCTCTGGTATTCATGTGTTCCATCCCTCGTTGGCACCCTTGCTGAGTGACTGGCGCGACCGTTTCCCCATCATGGACTTCTACCTGAGTGCCTGTGGCACCCATCTTATACGAGGTTATGAGGCGACAGACCTTCACCTGTTGGATGTCGGCAAACTCGATACGCTCGACCAAGCAGAGCAATTTATAAATAATATATAGTATAGTATGCAACAGAAGATTATTATTTTGGATTTCGGTTCACAGACGACCCAGTTGATAGGTCGTCGTGTCCGTGAGTTGGATACCTTCTGCGAGATTCTGCCTTACAACAAGTTCCCCAAGGACGACCCCTCGGTGATAGGCGTTATCCTTAGCGGCTCGCCCTTCAGCGTCCACGATCCCGAGGCTTTCAAGGTTGACCTCAGCCAGTTCATAGGTCGCATCCCCGTGCTGGGCATCTGCTATGGTGCACAGTTCATCTCGCACACCCTTGGCGGTAAGGTCGAGAAGGCAGATAGCCGCGAGTACGGACGTGCTCATTTGGAGACCATCAATCTCTATAATCCCCTCTTCAAGGGCTTCGACAGAGGCTCACAGGTATGGATGAGTCATGGTGACACTATTACTGCCATTCCTGATGGTTTTGAGGTGATTGGCTCGACGAAGGACGTGAAGAACGCTGCCTTCTGGTCTCCCTCTCCTTTTGGAGAGGGTCGGGGTGAGGCTCCCGTCTGGGCAGTACAGTTCCACCCGGAGGTGTTCCATACCATTCAAGGAACGCTGCTATTGCGTAACTTCGTAGTGGACATCTGTGGCTCTAAGCAAGACTGGAGTGCCGCTTCTTTTGTCGACACAACCGTCAAGGAGTTGAAAGAGCAGATTGGTAACGACCGTGTCATCCTTGGACTCTCTGGTGGTGTTGACTCCTCCGTCGCTGCCGTCTTGTTGAATAAGGCGATTGGCAAGAACCTCACTTGTATCTTCGTCGACCATGGTATGCTCCGCAAGAACGAGTTCACACAGGTGATGGAAGACTATAAGGTACTGGGCTTGAACGTGATTGGTGTGGATGCCAGTGAGAAGTTCTTTGGTGACCTTGCCGGTGTGACAGAGCCAGAGCAGAAACGTAAGATCATCGGTCGTGACTTTGTGGAGGTGTTCAATGCTGAGGCAAAGAAGATTACTGATGCCAAATGGCTTGCTCAGGGTACCATCTATCCTGACCGCATCGAGTCCCTCAATATTACGGGTAAGGTGATCAAGAGCCATCATAATGTGGGTGGACTGCCTAAGGAGATGAACCTCCAACTCTGTGAACCCCTTAAATGGTTGTTCAAGGACGAGGTGCGTCGTGTAGGTCGTCAGTTGGGTATGCCCGAGCATCTTATTACCCGTCATCCATTCCCAGGTCCAGGTCTTGCCGTCCGCATCTTGGGTGACATCACTCCAGATAAGGTCCGTATCCTGCAGGATGCTGATGACATCTATATCCGTGGTTTGCGTGAGTATAAGGTTAGACTATCTGGTGAGGAGGCACGTAAGGTGCTTGCCGCTGGTGTGCCTGCCCAGATGACAGATGGTGAGATAGAGGTATCCCTCTACGACCAGATATGGCAGGCAGGTGCTATCTTGTTGAGCACTGTACGCAGTGTTGGTGTGATGGGCGACGAGCGTACCTACGAGCATCCCGTGGCACTCCGTGCTGTCACCTCCACTGATGCCATGACAGCCGACTGGGCACATCTGCCTTACGACTTCATGGCGAAGGTGTCTAATGAGATTATTAATAAGGTACGCGGAGTCAACCGCGTCTGCTATGACATCTCCTCAAAACCACCCGCAACGATAGAGTGGGAGTAAATATATTAACAAGAAATGAAAGACTATAATAAACTATTATTTGTCATCATTGTATTCTTCAGTCATGTAGCGGCAGTCTGTGCGCAAGTTCAGAATTTGTCGCAAGAGAGTGAGGATTCCACCATTAATGTCATCTCTTTTTTCTGTAAGAATGACACGATGGATTATCGTATATCCATGATGAAATACAAAATCCATGAGAATGATACGACACTTAACTATTTTACAAGTTCGGATTTTAGAATTATAGTCCGTGACTCAACCAGTAATGGCTATAAGTTGGAGTATATAGAGCTGGGCAACAGGCAGATAGACGGTGATGAGGTCGATTTCTTGGATAAAGGTGTGTGGAGTAAGATAGCCTCATTAAGTGAGAAGCAACATGTGATCTTCACAATCGATGAGTTGGGCAACCTGCAACATATAGAGAATTGGCGTGAGGTTAAACAGACAATGTACGATTCTATTGATCTTTTATGTGATAGTCTTTATGCCAAAACGCCAGAACTTGACTCTGTTATGCCGCGGTCTCGTCTGGAGATGTCTATGAAATCACGATATGCTTCAGAAGAAAGCATGTGGGGTGTCTATGAGGAACTGCAATTATTATTTGGAGTGCATGGCAAATCATTCACCATAGGCAGAAATGAAATTAAGGATGATAGTGGATATCCCTCGATTACTACTTCTGTTGCGTCGTATGGCTCTTATGAAGAAGATGAGGCTTTGGATGGCGATTATTTCATTTTGGGCAAAACGACACAGACGATTCCAAGTGAGGACGTGGCAACAATTGTAAGTGGACAGTTGTCTGGTATGCTTAGTGACGATGCAGTCAGAAAAATGAAGGAAGCAAACCTCAACAATTTGTTGGAGGATGCCCAGCTAACTAACCTTGAAGCGTATTACCTATTTTATAATGGATGGCCATGTGATATGAGTAAACAATTAATTATGACTTTGAATGGTTTTGAGTATATTACCACAAAGCATATTGTATGGCTCTCAAGGAGTTGGCATGTTTACGGAGGACAAAAGCAAGAGCAGCAGGAAACATAGATTTTGTGAGTGAGAGTAATACCTATAAAGCCGGAAGTGACAACTTCCGGCTTTTTTTATCGAATTTATTTTGTGGTTTGCCAAATAATACTTATCTTTGCATATCGATAAACGATAAATTTATCAAAATAAACAATAAATATTTAATAATTAAAAGTAAGTTGATATGAAGAATTGGATAAAGAATTGGTGGAATATTGATTATCTGTCCCTTGAGGACTCAAGTGCCTACAAACAGCCATGGAGTATTGTAATTAGTGTTGTTCTGTACCTTCTGTTAGACCTTTGGCTTTTCATTGGTATACAGGAAAGTGTACCATCTTTCGGAAATAAAGACTTAAAGGTATGCGCCCTCATGATAGTTTTTCTTATCTGTTTTATCTATATCTGGATAAAAATTGGCAGAAACATCAGACAAGGAAAAGTCTTTACTAAGGACAACGCCCGACTTCTCACACGGATGGGTAACCTTGTAACCTTGTTCTCTTTTGCACTTAGTGCATTGATATTTGACATCTCTCAATATTGGACAGTGTTTGTGACGACATTCTCTTTTCTAATAGGAGGAGCTTTGGAGTTGACTGGTTGGATGATACAGCGAGGTATTGACATGCAAAAAGAGCAGGAATTAACGATATAGCGATGGGACAGATCATTGTCAATTTAGACGTGGAGATGGCAAAGCGTAAGATATCACTGGGCGAACTCGCCGAGCGGATAGGACTGACGCAGGCAAATCTCAGTATCCTGAAGACGGGAAAGGCAAGGGCAGTACGCTTTACCACCCTTGAGGCAATCTGTCGCGAGTTGGGTTGCCAGCCGGGCGATATCCTGGAGTATAGGGAGTGAGCTATCCCACTATCTCCTTCGCCCTTGCCAGGGCGAGGTCGATGTGGTTGCAGATGTTCTCCTCGCCGATGATGCGCTGGAAATTATTGCGCTTGAGAACGGTCTCCACCTTCTCGTTGACACCAGAGAGGACGACGGTGATGCCCTCCTTCTGACTCATCAGACACATATTCTCAAGGTTGTGCAGTCCAGTGGAGTCGATGAAAGGAACCTTACGCATTCGGATGATACGCACCTTGGGATGACGACCATAGCGTGCCATGATGTCCTCGAAACGGTTGCCGGCTCCGAAGAAGTAAGGACCATTGATCTCATAGACCTCCACACCCTTTGGAATAGTGAGATGCTCCAAGTTTCCAGCCTCCATATCCGCATCCTCGTTGAGGTCAATCTCGTTCAATACCGCATGTACATCGGTCGTCTCTGCCATACGACGCATGAAGAGCAGACAGGCACAGATGAGTCCGAACTCGATGGCAACGGTGAGGTCGAAGATGATGGTGAGGAAGAACGTGAGCAGCAATACCGTGATGTCGCTCTTCGGGTTACGCAGCATGGCAAGGAAAGAACGCCAACCACTCATGCCATAGGCGACGACAACCAGTACGCCAGCCAGGCAAGCCATCGGGATATACTGGGCAAGTGGCATGAGGAACAGGAAGATGAGCAACAGCACGGCGGCATGGATGATACCAGCCACAGGGGTGCGTCCCCCGTTATTGATATTCGTCATCGTACGGGCGATGGCTCCTGTTGCGGGAATACCACCAAAGAGGGGTGAGGCGATATTAGCGATACCCTGTCCGATGAGTTCTGTATTCGAGTTATGATGGTCGCCGATGACACCATCCGCAACAGTAGCAGACAGCAGACTCTCGATGGCTCCCAAGACAGCAATGGTGACAGCAGGACCAACCAGTCCTTTGATCGTCTCCCAAGAGAGCGCTGGCACAACGGCACCGGGCAGTTGGGAGTTAATGCTGAAACGGTCGCCGATGGTCTCGATGGTCGTCACACCAGCATACTGTTTGAGTAGCAAAGCAGTTATCGTGATGACAACAATGGCTACCAGAGAACCAGGAAGAGAACGCAATGGCGACAAGCGGAACATACGAGCCAGTATGGGCCATGCGGCTATAATGATGACACTGGCAATACCCATCAGGGCACTCCAGCAGTCGATATTCCCCAAATGGGAGAAGTAGGCAATCCACTTCTCGACGAAGTCAGAGGGTACTGTGTCCATCTGCATGCCCAGCAGGTCCTTGATCTGTGTGGTGAAGATAGTGACGGCGATACCACTCGTGAAGCCCACGACAATAGGATAGGGGATATACTTGATAATCGTTCCAAGTCGAAGGACGCCTAACAGAATGAGGAACACACCAGCCATCAGGGTGGCGATGGTCAGTCCCTGCATACCATATTGTTGGATGATGCCATAGACGATGACGATGAAGGCGCCCGTAGGTCCTCCAATCTGCACCTTGCTACCTCCGAAGAGTGATATCATGAGTCCTGCCACAATGGCAGTGATGATACCTTTCTCTGGTGACACACCACTGGCAATACCAAAAGCGATGGCAAGCGGAAGTGCCACGATACCCACAATAATACCCGCCATCAAGTCGGCGAGGAACGTCTTCTTGTCGTAATGCTTGATTGCCGAAATCATCTTCGGCTTAAAGTCCAATGTCTTAACCATTTATCTAATCATTCTGAAAACGGTTGCAAAGGTATGCAAAAAATATAAGGTGGCAAACAATCACCACCTTATATTATATTAATAAGTCAAATTCTTGATTTATTTCTGCTTCAGCAAGTCGCGGATCTCAGCGAGCAACTCCTCCTGGGTAGGTCCTGCGGGAGCCTCAGGAGCCGGCTCTTCCTTCTTGCGGTTCAACTTGTTCATCGCCTTAATCATCAGGAAGATACAGAAAGCGATAATCATGAAGTCGAGGATATTCTGGATAAACTGTCCGTAGGCAAAGACAGCGGCACCAGCCTCCTTGGCCTCTGCCAGTGTCTTGTAGGTTCCCTCGCCCAGATTAACGAACAGGTCTACAAAACTGATGCCACCTGTGCACAGACTGATGACTGGCATGATGATGTCCTCAACCAGACTAGAAATAATCTTACCAAAAGCACCGCCGATGATCACACCGACAGCCATGTCCATGACGTTGCCCTTCATGGCAAACTCTTTGAATTCTTTAATAAATCCCATAATCTTTAATTTTAATGTTTAACTATAATGTTTAAATTGTAATCTGCGTTTTACAATCTCAGGCTATTGCCCTTGATTTATCTCATTTTTAATGTTTAATACAGAATCTTTAATCTTAATTAAGACAGAAATCAAGTGCAAATATAGATATTTTTTCGTAACTTTGTGCCCGAAAAAGGAAAAATTTTAATAAACCCTTTAAATAATTAGTAAAAATGACAAAAGTAGCAATTAACGGTTTCGGCCGTATCGGTCGCCTCGCATTCCGTCAGATGTTCGAGGCTGAAGGTTATGAGGTAGTGGCTATCAACGACTTGACAAGCCCAAAGATGCTTGCTCATCTGTTGAAGTATGACACCGCTCAGGGTGGTTTCTGTGGCAAGTTCGGTGAGAACAAGCACACTGTTGACTGCACCGAGAACTCTATCATCGTTGACGGTAAGGAGATTACAATCTATGCTATTCCTAACGCTGCAGAACTGCCTTGGGGTAAGTTGGATGTAGACGTTGTTCTGGAGTGCACAGGTTTCTATACTTCTAAGGAGAAGGCTTCTGCTCACCTGACCGCTGGTGCTAAGAAAGTTGTTATCTCTGCTCCTGCTGGTAACGATCTGCCTACTATCGTTTACAATGTAAACCACAAGACTCTGACTCCTGCTGATACAGTTATCTCTGCTGCATCTTGCACCACAAACTGTCTCGCTCCTATGACAAAGGCTCTGAACGACTTCGCTCCTATCCAGAGCGGTATCATGACAACTGTACACGCTTATACTGGTGACCAGATGATTCTGGACGGTCCTCAGCGCAAGGGTGATGTTCAGCGTGCACGTGCTGGTGCTCAGAACATCGTTCCTAACTCAACTGGTGCTGCTAAGGCTATCGGTCTGGTTATTCCTGAGTTGAACGGTAAGTTGATCGGTGCTGCACAGCGCGTTCCAACTCCTACAGGTTCTACCACTATCCTGCACGCTGTTGTTAAGGGTGAGGTAACTGTTGAGGGTATCAACGCTGCAATGAAGGCTGCCACCAACGAGTCATTCGGTTATACTGAGGAGAAACTCGTTTCTAGCGACATCATCGGTAT
>DEJF01000058.1:0-1527 GCA_002353225.1 Prevotella sp. UBA2755
TCATACCCTCGTTTATTATAGATAAAAACTCTTATGCAAGCACAACCTCTGCAGGCACACCCAGCACTTTGTACAGACTGCGGGCAATGTCGAAACTCATCGATCTGCGACCATGAAGCAGGTCACTGAAGGTCGTAGCACTGATACCTATCATCTGAGCAGCTTCCTTCTGCTTCAGCCCACGCTCTTTCACCTGAGTCAGAATGGCATTAGTAAGCAGCGTACTCATTCTGCCAGGCAGTGGATGATAGGCACGGCCATACTCATCGAGGGCTTCGCTCAGCATCGTGAACTCTGCCTTCTCCTCCGGACTTAGCAACTCCATGTCGCCCAGTTCAGTACCCCGCTCAATCAGTTTTTCCATGCGGGCTTCGTAATCTTTGTACTCTTTTTCGTCCCTGATAACCATAGCCTATATATTTTTAATATCCTTAATCTTGTCATACTCACTATGCGTACCGATAAACCTAATAGCCACCGTTCCGGCAAAGAACACTACCAGCACGACTGTCCTATAGTTGTTGCCCTTGATGTTGAATACATAACGGTTGTTGCCCACAAAGTCAGCCGACGGAAAGTCGGCTTTCAAGTCTGCATGAGACTTCCACTCCGCATCGGCCAGTTTACCGCTCCAACGCTCTAATGCCTCTTTTGCATCAGCATGCTTGCGAGAGAACTCTTCAATCCGTTCTGGAAACAATATCTTCATGACAGTTGTTCTTTCTTTCAATTTCGGTGCAAAAATACAATAAATAGCTGAAATAAACAAGGGAAATCGTTAAAAACTTCACAAATAGGTGAACTTTTTAATCATTTAAGAATTGTTTGGCTTCTTCGGGGCCTTATGGGTGCAAAAGTACAAAAAATCGCTCATAATTCGCACAATTATTCGAAAAAGTTTGGAAGTTTGAGAATTTGTGCTTATTTTTGCAGTCGTAAAGTTTAATAAAGTGAAGATAAAAGTGAATATTACATATAAATATCACTCTGCTGAATATTAAATATTATGCTTATGGTAGACTTTTATGAATATTCTACGCCAGAACTTGTTCGTTTGCTTGGTGAGCGCTTCAAGGAATATAGGATGCGTTGCAATCTCACTCAGAAGGAGGTGGCAGAGCAATCCGGTATCGGACTGACCACTATCCACAAGTTCGAGAATGGTACGGCAGGCAATCTGTCGCTGTCAACATTCATTCTGCTCCTGAAAGTGATTGGTCAGGTGGATGCCCTTGACGATGTGATGCCAGAATTACCTGAGTCGCCATATCTCATCCGGAAGGAAGAAAAGAAGGTCCAACGCATCAGACACACTAAAAAGTAAGTTGTTATGACGAAGACATTGAAGGTTATTCTATGGGGTGAAGAGATAGGCCGTCTGGCATGGGATGAACGTAGAAAGCGGTCGTATTTTATCTACAACCCAGAATGGTTGAAGAAGGGACTGAACATTTCACCTCTGGTTGCTCCTATAGATGGAGCCAGAGGGCTGATGCCTGTCTGGGGAGAGGAAGCCAAGATATACCA
>DEJF01000058.1:1593-3233 GCA_002353225.1 Prevotella sp. UBA2755
TGCAAAACCATCTGTCCAATGCAGACATTACGCCATTGGATAAGCTCTCGTTTATTGGCAAGCGAGGCATGGGTGCATTGGAATATCAGCCTGAGTATGCCCGTGAACGCAAGGCTGAGAAAATAGACATGAAGTCGTTAGCAGATTTGGCAGAGCGTATCTATACGGAACGTGAGCAGGCGCATATTCTTCCAGAGGAATCCATCACCATGCAGTCATTGCTGACTGTCGGTACTTCTGCAGGAGGACGTCAGCCTAAGGCCATCATCGCCATCAACCAGAAGACGGGCGAGATCCGTAGTGGTCAGATATCAGGTCTGAAGAACTATGACTACTATCTGCTGAAGTTCGGTAACACACAGTATAGCTCGGCTGAACTGGAAATGACTTACTATGAGCTGGCGACGATGGCAGGAATCCAAATGATGCCATCCAATTTGTATGCCGTTGAAGGCAACAACCACTTTATCACTAAGCGTTTCGATCGTGAGGGTGAGAGGAAGATTTATACGCAGACATTGGCAGCCATCAACCCAGATGCAGAAAGTTATGGACAACTGATAGATACCTGTCGTAAACTTCATCTTCCTGAGTCAGACTGCCAGGAGGTGTTCCGAAGGATGGTGTTCAATATTTTGGCCAATAATACCGATGACCACAACAAGAACTTTTCGTTTATCATGAACGAGGATGGCAGTTGGAGATTATCGCCTGCCTACGATATTACTTTTATCATAGATAATGGAGGTTTCTTGCCCAACAAAGACCACTGCATGTATATCAGGACAAAGCTTCGGAATATCACTCGTGACGACGCCATCCAATTTGCCCGTGATAACGGCATACGCCGCCCTGATGCTATCATCCGCGATGTGGTTGCATCACTGAAGCAGTTCCGAACGATTGCTACGAAATACGGTGTGTCTGATGAATGGACGGGTAGGGTAGAGACAACCATCATCGGTCATCTGAAAGCATGGGGAGAATGGAAAGAAGATGAGTAGCCTTGTTATAGCCATATTCCTGTTGAGCATCGGAGCCAGTTTTGTGCAGCGCACCACGGGTTTCGGCTTCGGCATCTTCATCATGACGATGCTGCCTTTCTTCCTGCCTACATACGGCGAGGCCACAACTCTCTCCGGACTTCTGGCCATTACTACCTCGGCTGTCATCGTTTGGCGAATGAGAAACTATGTCACTTGGAAACGACTTTGGCCGATATTGCTGACGTTTATTGTTGTATCGACCATAGCCATCTTTGCTTTGACCCGCATTGAAGACCACATATTGAAGCGAATCCTGGGTGTGGCTCTCATCCTTATCAGCATTTATTTTGCGCTGTTCAGTCAGAAGATAAAACTGCCGACAACGAAGCGCGTCCAGATGGGTGCAGGAACACTGAGCGGACTGATGGGAGGCTTCTTTGGCATGCAAGGCCCGCCAGCCGTGCTCTATTTCATCCAGAGTGAGCCTTCGAAGGAACATTACATGGCTATGGCGCAGACCTACTTTCTGATTGGCAATGTGATGATGACCTTTGTTCGTGCCTATAACGGCTTCTTTACCACGACCGTCCTGACAGAC
This sequence comes from Prevotella sp. UBA2755, assembly GCA_002353225.1. Lineage (GTDB taxonomy): Bacteria > Bacteroidota > Bacteroidia > Bacteroidales > Bacteroidaceae > Prevotella. Next base: position 3,178 of record DEJF01000058.1, read on the forward strand.
TACTGTTTCGGACTTGGTGGAGTCATCATCGGCACAACCCTTGGAGCCTACGTCTT
>DEJF01000071.1:0-12166 GCA_002353225.1 Prevotella sp. UBA2755
CAAAGCCAAAACCAATAAATAGAGAAATTGTTTCATGTTAATTAAATTTTAAAATAGAATCTTTTTCTACTGCAAAGTTAATAAATATATCTGAATCTACATCAATGGAGATGATTTTAATTTACGCAACGGGTCGACATCGTAGTAGATCTGGAGGGTATGAATTTGTTAAATAAACGTAAGGTTCACAAGTTTGTGGTTCACAAGTTTGTGAACCTTCTCTTTTTTTATTATTTTTGCTCGGTATTAATTATTAATTGAAAGTATATGGACAAAGCGTTCATCTATGGAATGTCTGTAAGTGGTGATAATTTCACCGACCGCATCAAGGAGACAAAACGTCTGAAACTGAATTTTGAGAATGGCATAAACACCATCCTTATATCTCCCAGACGCATGGGAAAAACATCCTTGGTCAAGAAAGTGATTTCAGAGATAGACAAGCCACTCGTCAAGCCCATCTATATGGATATCTATGACTGCCGAAGTGAATATGACTTCCTAAACCGCTTTGCTTCTGTCCTGATGAAAGCAACAGTATCTCGTACTGATCAGATTCTGGATAACATCAAGCAATTCTTAATCAGGGTTTCCCCAAAAATATCTTTTAGCCCAGAGCCTCTGTCCGAAGTGTCTCTGTCATTGGGTATCACCCCCAAAGAGTATCAGCCAGAAGAGATTCTGAACTTACCTGAACTGATTGCTAAAGAGAAAGGAACACATTTGGTGATTTGCATTGACGAATTCCAGCAAATAGGGGAACTTCCTGACTCCTTAACCATACAGAAGAGGATGCGTGGTGTATGGCAACATCAGGAGCATGTCTCTTATTGTCTGTTTGGCAGCAAGAAGCATTTGATGACAAATCTGTTTCAGAACAAACGCATGCCATTTTATCAATTTGGCGAAATGACATACTTGGATCGTATACCCACTAAAGAGTGGACAGGTTATATCATTGAGCGTTTTGAGAAAAACGGCAAACATGTATCGGAAGAATTAGCCAAGAAGATATGTGACACCGTTGATTGCTATTCATCGTATGTTCAGCAGTTGGCTTGGAATCTGTTGGCAGAAACGAATGACACAGCCACAGAAGAAGACTTCAACAATGCAGTGGATGCGCTGATAGCCCAATGCTCAGGATTGTTCGTACAGCAGACTATAGGGTTAAGCACTTATCAACTCAATTTTATCCGTGCACTGTGTGCTGGTATTCACACTGACTTTGGAAGCAAAGATGTGAACGAGCAATTCCCATTAGGAACAAAATCGAATATCGTTCGCATCAAAGACGCTTTAACAGAGAAGGAACTGATAGAGGAACGACCTGACGGAATCTATTTGTCTGATGTCGTTTTTGAGATGTGGTTTAACCGTGAATTCAAATAAACACTACAACGGGTCGACATCGTAGTAGATCTGGAGGGAGGAGTAACGCTTATCAGCAAGCATCTGGGACTGTGCCATGAGCAAGTACTCACGGACTTTCTTCATATCGATGCCGTTCTCCAACTTCAATACGAGTTTGCGGATATTCTGCGACTTCACCTTTGCCACCGCAGGTTTGTCGGGACCAAGAACACGACCAGAGAACCATTGGCGCAGACGGGAACCTAACTCTATACTTGCCGTATTCACCACATCGTCATAACGATGTTTTAGAAAGACATACACCAAACGGTAGTAAGGGGGATAGTGGAACGCTTGTCGCTCGGCAATCAGGTCTTTATAAAGGGTAAGATAATCGTTGCGCACCACCTGCTGTATGACCGGAACATCCTTGCTCTTGGTCTGAAGGATGACGAGCCCCCGTTTTCCTTTACGACCAGCACGCCCACTGACTTGCGCCATCATCATAAAGGCATGCTCATAGGCTCGGAAGTCTGGATAGTTCAGCATCGAGTCGGCATTGAGGATACCTACCACACTGACTTTGTCGAAGTCCAGTCCCTTGGAGATCATCTGTGTACCAATCAGGATATTCGTACGCCCTGCCCCAAAGTCCATGATGATACGCTCATAGGCATTACGGGAACGGGTCGTGTCCAAGTCCATACGAGCCACACGAGCCTCCGGGAACACCTCACGCACCTGCTCCTCTATCTTCTCCGTGCCGAAGCCACGCGTCTTCAACTCCGTGGAGCCGCAGCAAGGACACTCTGCAGGAACCCGATAGGTGAAACCACAGTAATGACACGTCAACTGGTTCATCTGCCGATGATAGGTCAGTGACACGTCACAATGCTGACAATGGGGTACCCATCCGCATTGCTTACACTCTATCATAGGGGCAAAGCCACGACGGTTCTGGAAGAGAATCGCCTGTTCGCCACGCTCCAATGCCTCGCGTACCTTATTTAATAATAAAGGGGAGAAGGGTCCTGCCATCATCTTCCGATGTTGCAGGTCAGCGATATCCACCACCTGTATCTCGGGTAACTCAATACCCTGGTAGCGCTCCTTCAGTTCCACCAGTCCATACTTCCCCGTCTTGGCATTATGGTAACTCTCTAACGAGGGTGTTGCCGTACCGAGGAGAACCCGGGGATTGGAAAAGCCTTCGACCTTCGACCTTTGACCTTCGACCTTTGACAGTTGGAAAGCCAGCATGATGGCGGCAGAGCGAGCATGATAGCGAGGGGCTGGGTCTTGTTGCTTATAACTCGTCTCATGCTCCTCGTCGACGATGACCAGTCCGAGCCTTTGAAAAGGCAGGAATACAGCCGAACGAGCACCAAGTATGATATCGTATGGATTCTTCGAGAGTTGTTTCTGCCAGATCTCCACCCGTTCCGCATCAGAATACTTAGAATGGTAGATACCCAAGCGATTGCCAAACACTCGTTGCAGGCGTTGCATCATCTGTACGGTCAAAGCAATCTCCGGCAACAGGTAGAGTACCTGTTCCTTACGCTCCAGCGTCTGTTGGATCAGATGGATGTATATCTCCGTCTTACCACTGCTCGTCACTCCATGCAGCAAGGTGACGGGTTTCTTCATCATCGACATCAGGATCTGGTTGTAGGCATCCTGCTGCGCCACATTCAGTTGTTTGATAAGTTCGGGATGGTAGTCGCCCCCATGATTGAGTCGTCCCACCTCCACCTCGTAGGTTTCCAGTATGCCGCGTTTCTCTAACTGTTGCAGGGTAGTAGCAGAGGCATGACTGGCATTGAGCAGTTCCTCACGCGTAATCTCCGAAATATCGACACCCTGCTGCCCATTCCTCATTTCTAATTTCTCATTACTCATTTCCTCCACCTGGTCCCACCCCGACAATTCCAGATAGGAGGTGAAAGCCTCCAACTGCTTAGGGGCACGACCCAGGATATTCAAGGCGACATGGAGTGCCGTTTCGTTCTGGTAGGAAGGTGTCAGACGGATATACGTCTCCGTCTTGGGATGATAACCATCTTCCGCCTTTAAGCCTGCAGGCAGTGCTGCCTTATAGACATCACCAATGGGAGAAAGATAATAGTCGGCGATCCATTGCCAGAGCCTCAACTGTTCAGGGGTGACTATCGGCTCGGCATCCATCAACTGCATCACGCTCTTCACCTCATAGCCCTGCGGTTGCTCGTCATGCAGTCGTGCCACAATACCCAGATAGGTCTTGTTGCGACCAAAGGGTACCAGAACACGCATACCCACCTTCACTGCCGACTGCATAGCGGCAGGCAGCGCATAGGTGAAGGTACCCTGCAAGGGTAATGGTAAGATGAGGTCAGCGTAATTCACAAGTGGAAAATGTTTTCAGAAAAAAAGCACCCTTGCCTCAGCAAGAGTGCCTCCATATATCCTAATTAGTAGTTTGCTCTTTAGAAGAAATAGCCGAGACCCAACTGCCAAGAGTTGAACTTCATCTTGCCTGTAGCAGGGTCACCGTTCTCATTGATATATTCAACCTCACCAGTCTTGCTCAACTGGAAGTTATAGTTGGCAGTAATCTGCAACTTGCTGAATACGGTAGCACCAATACCAACGTTACCACTAATATTACTGCTCTTCAATGTCCAGCCACCCATCTGATCCAGCAACTTGCTCTTGTCACCAATATTAAAGCCAAACTGAGGACCAGCGAAAGCGAAAACATTAACAACACTGCTCAGACCGACACCATAACGGACATTGATAGGAATCTGAATAGACTGAGCCTTGATTGTCTGGTCTGTATTCTTAATCTTTGCCTGACGCTGGTCGTACAAAGCAGATGCATCTAAACTCAAGCCTACAACAGGAAGCGTAAACTTCACAGTAGGACCCACAAAGAAGCCTGCTTTATTGGACATAGCGTTATCCACGCCATCAGCCGACAAACTTGTCAGGTTCAAACCACCTTTCAGACCAAACTTCACCTGAGCCTGAGAAGGCATTGCAAATGCCATGCATGCTACCGCAATAATAGTTAATATCTTTTTCATATTCCTGATACTTTTGTTATTATGCTGCAAAGATAAACAAATTCCGTGAAATCTGCAAACTTTTTAACGCTTTTCTTTTTAATGTCTTTGACGACGTACGGTAATACGGGCTTTTGAAGAAGAACCTCCTTCCGATGAACTCTTACTTTTCTTGCTCTTCACACTACGAGAACGGCTTCTGCTGCGCGAGCCTTTCTTCTTAGCGACTTTCTCATTCTCTGGCTGTATTTTAGCAATAGAGTCCAAAGAGTCGCGCTGTGGGGTATGACCGAACATCCCTCGCTCGAAGGCAAGCAACTCTTTCTCTATCTTCTCCTGTTCCTTCTTCGCCGCAGCATCCGCATTGGCAGCGTTGAAGTCACCGAACTGAGGACGAGCGGCTGTCTGTCCCATCCGATTACCAGCCTTATAGATCTTACCTTGATAACTGTTCATCGTGAAATAATCCTCCAAGGTCATCGTAGCGGCATTATTCAGATTAGAGGCTTGTACACTCTGACGACTCAGGAACGGCTCCAGGTCAGTGTACTTCACCCAGAACAAGGGATATTTCGCCGCCTCACCACCAAAGTCATCCTCTCGCATCATGACAGGGCAGAGAGCCATTACCTTACGACGGAACTGCGCATTCGACTGGTCGTAATAGGCAGACTCCTTGAGATAGTACATCTTCACCTCTGCGGAAGGGATATCACTATTCTCCACCCGCAACTTACCATCTTTCGTCTCATAGAAAATATGATAGTTGTCAAGCAGTGTCTTCATCGCTACCCTTGCGGAGTCACTGAACGACTCGTTACCGTCAAGACGATACTCATAGACAGGAATATAGTTGTTCAGCGCCAACTTGAAGATGTAGGTAAAGAGATTCATTTTCCTGTCTATAGGCTCCACAGGGTAATAGAGTCCTGAGTTAGCCTCATCGTTCAGGTTAATCTCACGATAGAGGTCACGACGCCATACCACATCCTCTGGCATATCCAAGGAAGTAGGATACATCAAACGGGCACGCTGGCTAAGCCCTTGGTTCTGGGCTGTCGCAGTTTGCTGCTTTTGTGCTTGCTGTTTCTGCGCCTGTTGCTGGCGACGTGCCTTTGGTTGTGCCACAACGGTGCCAGCCATTAGCGTTATCATCAAAAAGAACAATACTCTCTTCATATATTCTTAATCTTTTTATTTCACTATTACTTCCATCGACGCATTCAACTTACGTGCAGAACCGTCTGGACCTGTTGCCGTGACTCTGGATATATAGAAACGGCGATTACGCTGTAACTTGCGGAAGGTCTCTTTCTGGCGCGCCGAAAAACGAGCACCTTCGCTGACCATCGGAACAGCATTACCCATATTGTCGAAGAACACGGTCTCGAAACTCTGTACGTGGAATGGCACATCCAAGATACCGTCGTCAATAGCGGCTCCAATACCATCGGCAGCCGTCAACTGTGCTTTCGACAAGCCTCCGCCCTTGAAGCGGTCTGCACCACCATCCGCCTGAACTACAATATAAGGAGTCGGGTCTGGCAAACGGCGGACACGGAACGTATAAGTTCCCATCTGCTGAGGACGACCCGTATTGGTAGAGGTCACCGTAATCGTCACATCCTTTCCAGGAGTTGAAGGACGGGCAATATACTTACCAGGTCCGACAGGTTGAAGAGTACCTCCGCTCATCGAAGCCTGTATCTTCGTCACAGGAACGCCAGGCACACTGATGCTCAACGGGTTACTATAACCCGCATAGAGAACGTTCATCAGGTCGGCACTCACCGTTGCAGAGGGATCTACCACGCTATATTTCTGTGAGAACTCTCGCTTAATCAAGTCACCATTACCATTCTGCACCTGTATGTAACCTTCCAATGTGAAGTCACCTGTGCGTCCTGCTATCGTCTCATAGAGTCCACCGGGCAGGTTCATCTCCTTACCGCCTATAAATATCTGAGGTGCTTGTGTCGTATCAACAGCCGCCATCACGATATGGGCAGAGAACTTGTCACCTCGCACCACCGTCTGTGCATTGGGAATCACAAAGGCATTGAGGGCATTGACACGAATATCCTTCACGTCAATATTAGACATCAGGGTATGTAACACCTCAGCCTCTGCGTCACGTACATCGTTCTGCAACTTACTCAGCAAGGTAACTGCGGCTGCCACTGGCATATTCTCAAACATGTATTCCTGCCAGTTCTTACCCATCGCCTTTGCTGTCGGAGACGGTTCCGTAGAGAGACTGGAAGCAATGGACTTCCGTTGTGACTCGTCTGTAATCATAGTCATGATACGCTCACGGAAGTGATTGACAGCCTGATAGAGTTCCTGACCGCGACCACGACCGGGGGCAAGCATGACTTGTGTCGCTGCCTCAAGATCTTCTTTGTTTCGGATATTGGTGATATCACCGTCCTTACCGTCTGCCTCCTGCACGATGGCAATTTTCAGATCAGATGCCAACTGGTATATCGAGTCGCTCATCTGTCGCACTTGCTGGGCTTTGTCAAACCACTGCTGCACTTTCTGCGGATTCTTCCTCACTTGTTCGGCAAAGTCGTTATAGATCGCCTGATTACTCTGAGCAATATTGGCAGTGGTGCGATTTAGACTTTCCTCCACGACAGAGAAACCATTGAGCACCTCTGTCGAGACATTCAATGCCAGCAATGCCATCAAGACGACATACATCAGGTTGATCATCTTCTGGCGAGGAGATACTGGGCGTTTCTTAATTGCCATGCTTATTGTCTATTAACGTTCTGCACCGACATCGCCTCTATCATTCGAGCATAGATGGCATTCAACTCAGCGATTTGCTGAGCCATGTGACGGGTCTGTTCATTAATCTCATCGATGGTACCCATCTGCGAACTGGCACTCTTCAACTGCATCTCATAAACGCGGCTGATACCAGTCAGCGTACGGTTCAGGTTCTCCATCTCCTCCGAGTCGGCAGTGAGTCGCTTACTCTGTTCACTGACTTTCTTGAGCACCTCGGTCAACTCATTCAACTCATCAATATAGTTACCTGTAGCCTCAGCGACACCTGCAGGAGCACCTGTTGAAAATGCCACTGCACCAGACGGCTGACCGCCCAACGGTGTTCCACCTTGAGTGCCCACCTGTGCAGCAACCACATTATCGCCTTTAGTGCCGCCACTTACAGAGCCGCCGCCAATCACACCGCCACCATTGATAATGACAGTACCGCCACCACCACTTGGAGCACCACCACTTGGAGCACCACCTCCGCTGACGACACCGCCACCAATGACACCACCGCTAATAACACCGCCACCGACAGTTCCGCCACCAACAGTTCCATGGACAACTGGCTCACCATTGGCGATAACAGCAGAGTCTCCTCCCAATCCTGCATGGATATCCAATTCCATACCGTCTGCCGTCTTGTCGAAAGGACGGTCGAAAGCAGAGAGGAAGAACACAAGAACCTCAGTACCCATACCTAAATACAGAAAGAAATTGGCTCCTGGCAAGTGGGTCAGTTTAAACAGGGTTCCTAAGATAACAATAGAGGCACCCCAACTATAGGCATAGTTCAAGAATGTCTGGCCAGGCACGCTGTCCATCCATTTCTGCAACTTATAAATGATATTCAGTTTACTATACTCTGTCATTTCTTGCTACGTTTTGAATTCTTACTCTTCACCTTATCACTGGTCGTATTCGCCATACTACGTACACAACGGAATCCAATATAACTGCGCGGCTGATTCTGATACTCATAGGAACGCCATGCGGAACGGATAAAAGACTCGGGATCTTTCCAGGAACCACCTCTCACACTCTTTTTCTTTAAGCGATAGGGGTCTTCCAAGGCTGCATTATACTTTAACTGCGGGTTGATATCATTCATCGACTCCACACCAGCCTCTGTATAGATGGTACTGGTCCACTCGGCTACATTACCTGCCATATCGTACAGACCATTGGTATTAGAGGAGAAGATACCTACCCTACTGGTAATCAGATTACCATCTTTGGTGTAGTTACCTTTGTCAGGCTTGAAGTTGGCATAGAAACAACCATTACCTGAAGCGACATCTTTATTCTCCCAAGGGAACTCATTCTGATCCTTGCCACGAGCGGCATACTCCCATTCCGCCTCTGTCGGAAGACGATAGCGCTGCACATAGCGTGCCGCACCACCCAAGCCTTTCAGTAGATATTCTGTACGCCATGCACAGAAAGCATTTGCCTGTTCCCATGTAACACCTACTACAGGATATTCATTATAGGCAGCACTGGAGAAATAATAGCGCATATAACCCTCGTTCTCGGCATTGGGGAAGTCATTCACCCAACAAGTAGTGTCTGGATAGACATTCACAATATAAGTATTCAGGAAATCCCAAGGTCCGGTATACTGACGGTTAATTGTCTGCCGGACGATTTTACCCTCGTCGTCAATGTAAGCGGTATCTTTGGATATCCATATCTGCTCGTTGGCATTGACACGGATATCCGTATTGAGGATACGTTCCTGAGGATTAATACGGTATTTACGCTTGGCAGCCTCTGTATAGTCATATATCTCATAACGATAGTTCAACTGGCGCCAGTCAATCATCTTCTCACCCGTCACAGGATTATAGGTGTAAAGACTCTCAAAAGCACGCTGCTCGTCCTCGTTTGGCTTACGAGGCAAGGGTTTCTTCCAGTTCAGGTGGGGAGTCACTGGCTCACCATATTTATCCTCCTCTATCTTATAACTTTCGTCACCACCATAATTAGGGTCGGCAAGACGCTCACGAAGAATGGAGTCACGGACATAATATACGAACTGGCGATACATGGAGTTGGTCACTTCATGCTCGTCCATCCAGAAACTCTCAACTGAGATGTCACGGACAGGCATAGGTTTTCCCCACAAACTGTCCTGTTGCTCGATTCCCATCTTCACATGACCACGTTTAATCATCGTCATGCCATAAGGGGTCGGCTCACTAAACGCACGACCACTGGCACCTGTCACCTCACCACCTTTCATAGAGGCGAGTTTCGAGCCGAAACAACTCGAAAGCAACATCAACGTACAGATGCAACCTATGATACTAATGATCTTCTTCATATTTTATTTTTATAATATTCTCACACTTTGATGGCGGTTACGACCTTTCTTGTAAAGGTTCAACTCCGTCTGATAACCCACAAATAACTCATGACTGCCATTGCCAAGACCTGTCCCCGATGTGTACATCTCATAACTGTAACCTAAACAGATACCATGAAAGTTTCCGCCAATCATTGCCGTTACGGAATTAGAGGGACTATACCCTACTCCTGCGTAAAGCATCTTGCGGTCATGTGTATATTTCACCCTTGCTGTCATGTCTACCCGATAGGCACTCCCGTCAGTACGTGCTAACACGGAGGGGTGTATTGTTAAGAACGGATTTCTTAAACGAATATTGTATCCACCCGTCAAATAAAACATCCTACTCATCTCAAATATAGAACGGTCGCCTATCTCAATGGCTGGCGCTGTGGCATGCAATACTGACACACCAGCATACCACTTCTTACGCTGATAATAAAGACCTGCACTGAGATCCATTGCCGTACCAGTGGCATCGGTGGTCGTGAAAACCGGGTCATTGGATTGCTCTACATCTACCTCAGATCCTTTGAATCCCTCACTTAACATTCCTCCTTGTATTCCGATGCTCAATGTTCCTCCGAATAGTCTCTGCTTGTAAGCATATTGCAACAGGATGCGCTTATGGGAAAACAAGCCTATATCGTCGTTCATCAACTGAAGACCTACACCATGATAAGCGCCTAAGAAACGTAAGGGCATGTCCGCCGCAATATACATCGTACGGGGATTATGCTCAAAACCTACTAAACTCATGTTATAGGCACCCACCGCATTGATCTTTGACTCTTTTCCTACTGCCCCAGGATTAAACGACGGCTCCATTGCCCAATAATGGGCAAAAGACGCCTCCTGCTGACCCATCGCGCAGATGGTCTGCAGCCATAGTATTCCTATCAGCAATCGCTTTTTCACGATAATATAACGTTAAGCACCACACCTTTATTTTATATACATTCTTTTTCTCTTTCGAAAAAAAGTTGTACCTTTGCAAGCAAATTAATAAAAACCTATTCAAAATGAACCAACTTATTAAGAAATCTATTTTTGTATCTTTTTGCCTTTTTGCACTAAAGGCAAACGCTCAGTTATCAACCAACCCTGACAAATTCCTGGGAAATATCACCACAAGCGGACAGGTTGATTACGGAAGTGTTTCTTTCCATCAGTTATGGAATCAGATCACACCAGAGAATGAGTCGAAATGGGCTTCAATCCAGCCTAATCCCAATTCGTTTAACTGGACAGGATGTGACAATGCCTATAACTATGCGAAAGACCACAATCTCTTATTCAAGTTCCATACTCTTGTGTGGGGCAGCCAGTATCCTTCATGGATGAACAACCTTTCTACGGATGCTCAGTACAAGGCTGTCGAAGACTGGATGGATGCTATCAAGAAGCGGTATCCTGACTTGCTGATGATTGATGTGGTAAACGAGGCGATTACCGGTCATGCACCTGCTCCTTATAAGGCTGCATTGGGAGGAGACGGAGCAACAGGCTACGATTGGATTATCAAAGCGTTTGAAATGGCACATGAGCGATGGCCGAACGCCATTCTGATTTATAACGATTACAATACTTTCCAATGGCAGAAAAGCGAGTTTATTGAACTGGTCAAGACCTTACGTGACGCTGGTGCTCCTATTGATGCCTATGGTATGCAGTCGCACGACCTGAACGACATCAACATCAACACGTTTAAGAATGCGATGGACGAAATCCAAAATGCGCTGAAGATACCCATGTACATCACCGAGTATGATATTGACAAAGCAAATGATAACGACCAACTGCAACGCTATAAAGAACAAATTCCTTATATGTGGGAGGCTGACTACTGCGCTGGAGTGACCCTTTGGGGATATATCCATGGAAAGACATGGGTTGACAATTCTGGTATTATTAAGAATGGTGTGGAACGTCCTGCCATGACATGGCTCAAAGAGTACATAAAGACGGAGGCAGCAAAGAAGGCTAAGAGCCCGTTCCCGGGTATGGTGAAGGAAGCGTCTGTCTATGTGAAGCCTGCTGCTATCAAAGTAGAGAAAGACGTTGTCGTGCCTATTGAGATTCTTGCAAGTTTAAGGACAAAGACGATTGACCATATTGACTTGTATGTGAACGATGTACTCTACAAAACCCTAAACACGGCTCCATACACAACAGAATACATACCTGCATCATTAGGCAGATACGACTTGAAGGCTGTTGTCGTCGCTACCGACAACACAAAATATGAGCGTTATGCTGGCTTTACTGCTTATGAGTCACGTGCTCCCTATAACGGAGGGGCTGAGATTCCAGGCACTATCGAGTGTGAGAACTTCGACGGAAAAGTGGAGGGCATGACTTACCATGACTCAGACAACACTGATGAAGGCAACACACATTACCGGTCTGACAATGGTGGTGTGGATATCGTGACAGGAAACGGAAGCCATGCTATTGGCTATACCGCTATTGGCGAATGGCTGGAATACACCGTGGACGTGAGAGAGGCAGGAACATACAAATACAAAGCGTATGCATCCTCTGGAACCACTGGATCAGGTTTCAGTATTGGTGTCGTAAAAGACGGGCGTGTTGTCAATCTTTGCAAGATTCAAGTTTCCAAGACTGG
>DEJF01000071.1:12238-15057 GCA_002353225.1 Prevotella sp. UBA2755
CGTATCACCATTGATAATCCTTATTGCAATATCGACAAGATTGTTTTGGAGAAAACAACCGATATCCGGCAAATCACGAAGGACGACCTTAAAGGTAGCAGATACAACCTCAAAGGTGAGATGATTGACGAACATCACAAGGGTATTGTGATTATTAACGGTAAAAAGGTGATCAATAATTCGCCGACATCCACGCGATAATCCTGAGAAAAAAGGTAAGGGCAGACACCTCATGATTAGTGACGCCGAGTTCCTTTGTCGTTTCGGTACTGTACTCACCGACGAACTCCTCTGTCTTGATACCATTATCCTTGAGGAACTTGCTCATGGCATAAAAGTTCTCCACTGGTACAACATCGTCTTTCGTATCATGGAAGAGCATTACATCTAAGTCGCTGCGAGGCGTCCAACCACTGGTGAGCGCATCCTCGCTGAAGGCTGCCTTGAATTGATGCGACAGGGGACTGCTGGAGTCGAGGACTGCCTCTGTGCAGAGATCACTCGTCTTTTTGGTCTTGATAAGTTCCTCGTCAAGAGCCTTACGTTTGTACTGCTTGCTGAGGAACCACGCATCGAAATTTTTGGCAACAGGGTCCTTCAGATAGTCATGGATATCGTAACCCAGACGGAAGAAGTGGTTGTAGGCATAGAGCACGTTGCAGACGGTGCTGGGCATCTCGGTGTCACCTGTTGCGATGGCATCATACATCGAGTTGATATCATAGGGACCGTCGCCAGCGAAGGCTCGTTTTACCTTTATCTCAGGATGGCGTTCTGAAATCTCGCGCAGTACGGCCATCGTGGTCTGACCACCCTCCGAGTAGCCTGCGATGACGAAGTCGTCCCCTTTCTTCACATGAAAATCTTCTATCAACCGTTTGGCAGCAAGATAGGCATCAAGCGAAGCCCTTCCGTTGGCACGTGAGATGCAATAAGCCTGTGGCTCTTTCTCAGTGATGCCAAAGCCATAGTAGTCAGGGGCAACGACGATAAAATTGGTGAGGGCAGCCCCCGTTGGGAACTCAATAGCCCCACGTGAAGGTGCCTGCGTGGTAGCATAGATCGTAAAGTGGTTGTAAAGCAGAATACCGTTGAAGGGCTTATCGTCCTTTATCAGCGACTTGTCGACAGTGATAGTACCGCTGAGCGTACAGGGATTGCCAAAGGGGTCGACCGAAGGATAGTTGAACACGTAGTTCATATAGTCGGGAGCGATCTCCACTGGGATACTGTCGGTGATGCAGGCACGAGGGAGGGTTGACTTTGCCATCCAGTCCTGAATCAAATTGTCCTTATCGCTTTCTGCCTTGGTAAGCGTACCATCATGGGATGCATTGCTGAAAACAACACGACCCTGAGCATAATTCATCTTTATCTGATCAATATCGACAAAGTCGCTGTGATGCACGTTATTATTTGCACGCAGCGACATCATGCTCGTGCCTGTATTCGGGGCAGCCAGAGTGACATGCCCTTCGTCTGTTATCTGCCAAACGAACGGTGCATCCGTCGGACCACCGTAAATTTCGAGCGGCTCGTTGAATTCGTCATCAAACACAGCCAACGCAACGTAGCCAGTGTGGTCGGCTTTGGTCTCCAATGCAATCAATGCGCGGTTGAAAGGTTTACCGTCCTCGGTCGTGTCCTCGTAATCGAACTCCTCGTACCACAGTCCAATGAGGCTCTCTTCCATCTCCTGTTGGCTATGGGTTGCGGGGGTGTCTGTCTTTTCTGCGCAGGCGCCTATGCCAAGCAGAAGTACTGTAACTGCAAATATTGCAATGATTTTCTGTTTCATAATTCCATTAGAATAAGGTATAAATCATAAAGTATTGTAATAGTGAGTGCAAAAATACGAAAAAGTGGGGAATTATCCGTATCTTTGCCCACAGTTTTAATAAGTTTTGTGATATGAAAAAAGTTCTAATCGCTTTTGCTGCCATCATTACTTTGACAGCATGTGGTAACAAACAAACTGCCGCTCCCACAACTGAGGGCAGCGAGGTAAGTAATGAAATAGTAACTAACGACACCATTAGTCCAGAAATGAAAGAAGCAAACATGCAAGAAGTTCAGGCTTATCTGAAGGAGTGCGGTGCATTCTTCATTGCCACAGCCGATGAGGACCAGCCACATGTACGTCCGTTCGGTGTTTCAGAGATTATCAATGGCCGTCTGTACATCATGACCGGCAAGGTAAAGGACGTTTACAAGCAGATGACCAAAAACGGCAAGTTCGAGATTTGCGCACTGAAGAAGTCGGACAGTGAGTGGATGCGTCTGAGTGGAACGCTGGTTAACGACGAGACACTCAGCGTTAAAGAAGAGTTCCTGAACCGTAACGAGGGTTTGAAGTCAATGTACAAGGCTGATGACGATAATATGGCTGTGCTCTACATCACCAACGCCACAGCCCGTTTCTGCTCATTCTCGGCTCCGGAGCGTAAAGTGTATTTTTAATCTTCATATGGAGTTTCTTCCAAAAGATCCTGCTATATTGGTTTCCAGCGTAAATATGCTTCTGAGAGACGAAGAGTTTGACACGCTGGAATCTTTATTTCAAGACGGAGCCGAAAGATATAAATAAGCGATGTAACCATTGAATTACATCGCTTGTTTTCTAATACTCATCCTCGTTGAAATGTGACGACGTTATTGGATACCAACGAGTTATGTGACCGAACTCGTTTATTGATCGTTGTATTTGGACTAAAAAGTCCGTAAAAGGCAATTCCATATTCATACGAGGTTACTTATTTTTTATGCCGCAAAAGTACATATTATCTATCAAATCTCTGTATGTATTTAGTAGGACATCA
>DEJF01000020.1 GCA_002353225.1 Prevotella sp. UBA2755
GTAATGAGTTGCTGGTTAACGTGGACGGCATGGTGACGGGTATCAACGAGATGCAGTTCGACAAGCCTGTCGATGTCTATGACCTGCGAGGCAACAAGGTTCGTTCGAACACGACCGACCTCAATGGTTTGCAGAAGGGTGTCTATATCGTCAATGGCAAGAAAGTTGTAATTAAGTAAGAGATTGCTTTAAAAAGTCTTGACTTAAAAGAACAGAATATTAATTTGGTATTTATAAGATTAAAGCACGCAGCCTTTTAGGTTCGCGTGCTTTAATTGTTTACCGAGAAATGGGGTGACAAAGTTCGATACAAGCCTTGGTCTCTCGTGTTGGAAAGATATTGGATGAGACGAACAAGTGACTATCTTTTCCATTTTGAGTAAATTGTATGTTTAAAAATCAGCGAAATTCAAAAACATTTTCTCGCTTTCGCTGATTTTTAAGCAAAAGATGCATGAGTCTAAAATAAAAATAGTACTTTTGCAGAGCAATAAAAACAATTCGGCATGAAGTACCCCAATATCATTGGCAGAGAAGTGGAAATATCCACGCTCGAACGCTTGTACAAGTCCAAGAAATCAGAGTTTGTCGCCATCTATGGGCGCAGACGCATCGGCAAGTCATATCTGGTTAGTGAGGTGTATGGCAGTAAGATTGTATTTTCTGCCGTCGGAACATACGTAAAGGACGGGGACAAGAATTACGAGACATACCGTAAACTGCAACTGGATCATTTCTACGATTCATTGGTGTTGTCAGGTCTGGATGCCACTATGACCGAAAGACCTACATGCTGGCGTGAAGCCTTCCTGCTTCTGCGAAGGCTGCTTGAAGGCATACACTCTCGTCGGAAGGTCATCCTTATTGACGAGTTGCCCTGGCTGGCTGGCCCTCAGTCGTCCGAAATGATTTCGGAACTCGGCTATTTCTGGAACTCATGGGCAGATAGTCAGAGAAACATCATTCTAGTGGTGTGCGGTTCTGCCACGAGTTGGATGCTTGACAATGTAATACGCGATTACGGTGGTCTGCACGGACGACTCACAGAGACCATTAAACTTGCACCCTTCACATTGGCCGAATGCCAGAAGTATTACCGACACAACGGGTTCCGTCTGTCCCGGTATGAGATGTGTATCTGCTACATGGCTTTGGGAGGTGTCCCCTTTTATCTTGACAAGTTACGCAACAGCCAGACCATCACGGAGAATATAGACCGTATTTTCTTTGCCGACGAGAAGATACATCAGGAATTCCTTGATGTCTATGCGGGACTATATGCCAGCAAGGAGAGATATGTGGATATAGTGAAAGTATTAGGAAGTCAGTTTTATGGCATGACCCAGAAAGAGATCAGCACAGCCATTGATGTCAAGACTGGTGGAACGCTGACTAAACTGCTTGAAAACCTCATGGAGTCAGGCATCATCAGGGCGTACCCACGCTATGGTAAGGAACGTGTGGAGACGGTTTATCAACTGATTGACTTCTTTTCGCTATTCTATTTGCGCTTCATACAAGGCAAACAAGCGAAGAAGGGAATATGGAATTCCATTCACGGCACTCCCATTTTCTACACATGGGCAGGAGATACCTTTGAACTGCTTTGTGTGGAACACTTGCCCCAAATCCAAGACACCCTGCGTATAGCCTCCATTAACCGGAATTATTGTTGGAGCGGGAAAAGTCCCGACGGAAAGGGGGCTCAGGTTGACTTGCTGCTGGAAAGTAAGGCAGACAGGACGGACTATCTCTGTGAGATGAAGTTCACTGGTGGCAAATACGCCATAACGAAAAACGATGAAGAAGATTTCCTGAATAAGATAGAGGCTTTTGCCGCAAGCAAGATGCACAACAAGACGCACAGCATCCAGTTGGTGATGATTACGACGATGGGAATTGCCCGTGGGGAACACGCCAGCATTGTCAATCAGTCTGTTGTGTTGGACAATTTATTTGCAGACCGCCGAACTCAGATTCTCTAATCCTTCTCATATATAAACCTTACTAAGGTTGTGCATTCTAACAACATCAACAGGACATTGAAACATAATTATGCTGAGAGAATAATTCTTTCTGCATAATTTTATTTGCATAATCCAGAAATAAATATTGTATTTGCAGCAGAAACATCACCACTAACATCACCAAACTCAGCCCTCTGCCCATCGGCATTTGCGCAAGTTTGGTGATGTTGTGATATTAAAAATAAAAAAATTGTATGTACCTTTACTTTTTGGATGTATCAGCGAAAAAAGTGCAGAATTCTTAATTACAGTCCTGTTAAATCGAACTTGTATACCTTTTCTTCAGTTTGAACCTGTTCGACAAAAGTTATCATATCAAATTGATTTTGCACGAGAGTTCAATTGCAGAGGTACAATATTTTATTTAAATACAAGCATAAAAGGCGAGTAAATTACATTTTTCCAATGTTATTTAACACCTCATCTTACACTTTTCCAATATAAAAATAGAATAATTCACACATTTTTCCAAGATACCTTTGGCTCACCGAAATTACTCCGTCTCGGCAAAAAAAGAACAAGTTTCTTTTGTTTTGCTCTCGACTTTTCGTATCTTTGCACCCAGAAGTATTCACTTAAACAAAATTAGATATGAAAAAGATGATTTTAAGTGCCATGATGATCATGGCTATGGTATGCGCAAGCACCACCGTTAACGCACAGTCGGACAAGAAGCCTAAGGCTAAGAAAGAATGCTGTGACAAGAAGGCAGAGAAGAAAGACTGCTGCAAGAAGAACGCTGAGAAGAAGGCTGACTGCTGCGACAAGAAGAAAGAAGAGAAGGCTGGCTGCAAGGCAGACTGCAAGAAATGCACCGAGTGCAAGGCTACTTGCGCTGACACCAACTGCAAGGACTGCACCCACAAAGGTCAGTGCCAGAAGAACTGCAAGAAATAACCGATTGCTAAAATAAGAAATGAAAGAGGGTGTGTCAACACTGGCACATCCTCATTGTGTTTATTGATAGAGTATTGCCACCATGCTGACAGCGAAGACGATGGAGAAACTGCGTATCCTGACGGAGTCGGCGAAGTACGATGTGTCGTGCTCGTCGAGCGGAACAGTGCGTGGTGGTAAGAAGGGAATGGTAGGCAATACGGTAGGAGGAGTGGGTATCTGCCACTCGTTTGCCGACGACGGACGGTGTATCTCACTGTTGAAGATCATGCTCACCAACCACTGCATGTACGACTGTGCCTACTGTGTCAACCGTCGTACGAACGACATCCAACGTGCCACCCTCTCTGTCTCGGAACTGGAGGAGATCACGATGGAGTTCTATCGTCGTAACTATATCGAAGGACTCTTCCTGTCAAGTGGTGTGGTACGTAACCCCGACTATACGATGGAGCGGTTGACGGCAATTGTCCGTGACCTCCGCACCGTCCACCGTTTCAACGGCTATATCCATCTGAAAGCAATACCCGGAGCCTCACAAGAACTACTCAACGAGGCTGGACGCTATGCCGACCGTATGAGTGTGAACATCGAGATTCCCAAGGAGGAGTCGCTGAAACTGCTCGCCCCGGAGAAAGACCACCAGAGTGTGTTCCAACCCATGCGGCTCATCCAACAGAGTTCCTTGGAGAATAAGGAGGAGCGTAAGAAATTCCGTCATGCCCCTCGC
This sequence comes from Prevotella sp. UBA2755, assembly GCA_002353225.1. Taxonomy (GTDB): domain Bacteria; phylum Bacteroidota; class Bacteroidia; order Bacteroidales; family Bacteroidaceae; genus Prevotella. The sequence continues at coordinate 3,655 of DEJF01000020.1, forward strand.
TTCGTACCAGCAGGACAGTCGACCCAGATGATTGTGGGAGCGACCGGTGAGACGGATCAGGATATCCTGCAAATGTCGTCCTCGCTCTACCTGCAACCCACCATGCGCCGTGTCTACTATTCAGGGTATATCAGTGTGAACACCTATGACAAGCGACTGCCTATCCTCAAACAACCACCGTTGGTAAGGGAGAACAGACTCTATCAAGCCGACTGGCTCCTGCGTTTCTATCATTTCGACGTGGATGAGATCGTAGACGATGCCCATACCCACCTCGACCTCGACATCGACCCGAAGTTAGGATGGGCATTACGCCACCCGGAGTATTTCCCTGTGGACATCAACCACGACGACTACGAGCGTATCCTCCGAGTGCCAGGTATCGGTACCAAGTCGGCATGGCTCATTGTCAACAGCCGTCGCTTCAACCGCATCACATCCTACCACCTGAAGAAGATGGGGGTGGTGATGAAGAAGGCGAAGTATTTCATTACCTGTGGGGAACTGACCTCCACGTTCTCACAACCTATCGTCGGCATCAATGAGTTGCGCCCTGAGCGACTGCGCCCCCTACTCGTCTCCAAGGCACAACAGAAACGTGCCGCCGCTGAGCAGCAACTGACGTTGGACTTCGAAGAATCAGAATAAGATGTTAGTCTATACCTTCGACCAGACACTGGACGGTGTGCTGAGTGCCGTCTTCGATGCTTACTTCCGTCATCAGCAGCCCGACATGCTGATAGGCGAGGGAGAGCAATTGCCCTTGTTCTCTGAGGAGACATGGCAGGTGGTGACAACAGATGAGAAGGCTTCAAGAGTATGGGCTGGGTTGGAGAAACACGTCTCGAAGGAAGCACTAAAACTGTTGATGGTCAGTTGGCTGTCGGAGGAAAAGACGTTAAGCACTCCCCTCTTCCATTATATATATAAGGTGTTCGGCACGAAAGGAGCATCCATCGAGCGGAACTTCTCCGACCCCGACGTGCTCTATGTCACCAATACGGCACGAAGGGTGATGCACGAGCAACTGAGGATGAAACAGTTCATCCGTTTCCAGAAGGCTAAGGACGGCACCTACCTTGCCGTCGTCTCACCCGACAATGACGTGCTGCCCCTCATCACCGACCATTTCCAAGACCGTTTCAACGACCAGCCATGGCTCATCTACGATGCAAAAAGACATTATGGTTTCTACTATAGCCTCACCCCCAACCCCTCTCCTAAAGGCGAGGGGAGTTCTATGCCGATACGCGTAACTTTTGAAGATGAAAACTCATTGCCCTTTGATTTGTCTAACGGGAAGTTGGACGAGGCTATACTGAGCGAGAACGACCAACTATTCCAAGACTTATGGCGCACCTATTTCAAGGCTATCTGTATCAAAGAGCGCATGAACCCTAAGAAACAACTCAGCGATATGCCCCGCCGTTACTGGAAGTATATGACGGAGAAACAATAGAAACGAAATTTGGCAGATTCAAGAATAATGTGTACCTTTGTCGCCAAATATTATAATCATCATGGGAATAGTTATAGGAATTGACGTGGGTATCTCCACGACGAAGATAGTAGGACTGCGTGAAGGACGTGTCATCTCACCTATCCGTATCACTGCCGCAGACCAAGTAACCTCACTCTTTGGTGCTTTCGGCAAGTATCTGCACGACAACAAGATTGCATTGAGTGATGTAGAACAAGTGATGCTCACTGGAGTCGGTGCCGCATATATTGACGAGCCAGTCTATGGTATCCCCACCCAGAAAATTGATGAGTTCATTGCCGATGGTCTTGGAGCACGCTTTGAGAGCGGACTCGACAAGGCGATTGTTGTCTCAATGGGTACAGGAACCAGTTTCGTTCAGTGCGAAGGTAACGACATCCGCCATATCGGTGGTCTCGGCATTGGAGGCGGAACCCTGCAAGGACTTGCCCGTGTGATGCTGAATACCCGTGATCACAAAGAGATCCAGAGTCTTGCGATGAAAGGTGATATCCATAACATCAACCTGCTGATTGGAGATATCTCCACCCATCCGTTACCAGGACTGCCTATGGATGCTACAGCCTCCCTGTTTAGTAAGGCACAATACAATGCCCGGCAGGAGGATGTCGCACTGGGTATTATCGTCATGGTACTACAGACGATTGGCTCCGCTGCGATCCTCTCTTCGTTGAACTCAGGTATCAAGGACTTTGTACTCATCGGCAACCTGACACTTACCCCCCAATGCAAAGAGGTGTATCCCATGTTAGAGAAACTCTATGGCGTACACTTCCATATCCCGAAGTATGCGGAGTTCTGTACCGCTATCGGGGCAGCGTTGAGCTATAAGAAATAAGACTATTTCCTGTGTTTGTCAAACTTATGGAGGAAGTAGTTGAAAGCCTCCAGACCAATGAGCACCATCAGCGTACTGCCGATGGCAAGGATATACATTCCCCCTCCACAGGCAAGTCCGATGGCTGCTGTCACCCACAGACCTGCTGCCGTAGTCAGTCCACTGACCATATTCTCCGTCTTACGGAAGATGATGGTACCGGCACCTATGAAACCGATACCGCTGACCACCTGGGCAGCGACACGTGACACATCCCAGCGCTGCAACTCATTGTCCATGGCATCACTGAAGCCGTATGCCGACACAATCATAAACAAGGCGGAGCCCAACGCCACCAGGAAATGGGTGCGGAAGCCCGCTTCCTTCGACCTATACTCACGTTCCAGTCCGATGATGCCTCCTAAGACAGCAGCACAGAAAAGACGTAATAAGAACTCTAATTCTGGTATCATTTGATTACTTTTTTATTTTTCAAGCGCAAAGATACGCATATTTAGGAAAAAATGATTATATTTGCATCATAAATAATCACTAAAAACTAAAAATATGTTTGGATTAGGTATGACTGAGATACTCGTGATTGCCATCATTGTCCTGCTGCTCTTCGGTGGTAAGAAGATTCCCGAACTGATGAACGGACTGGGCAAAGGGGTGAAGAGTTTCAAAGACGGTATGAAAGAGATAGACGTTGACGGTCAAGAAGAAGCGAAAAAGGAATGAGTGAGCCACTGACGTTCTGGGACCATCTGGACGAACTTCGCTCCTCATTGCTTCGTATGCTGTGTGCTGTCGTCCTCTTCGGCATCACTGCGTTTTGTCTGAAAGACGAGTTGTTTGCCATCGTACTGGCTCCCCGTTCGAGTGACTTCCTCACTTATCGCCTGCTGGGCGTTGAGGACTTCCAGCTCCACCTGATGAACACCGGACTGACCGAACAGTTCATGATTCACATGCGGACCGCGATGTATGCCGGACTGCTGGTCGCCTCACCTTATATATTATATGAGCTCTTTCGCTTTGTGTCACCAGGACTCTATCAGGACGAGCGGCGGTATGCCGTATGGATCGTGGGAGCCGCCTACCTGATGTTCCTCATCGGAACGCTGGTCAACTACTTGGTGGTATTCCCCTTCACCGTCCGTTTCCTCGGTACCTATCAGGTGTCCCCTGATGTCGCCAATATGCTGACGCTGCAGTCGTATGTCGACACCCTATTGGGTATGAGTCTGGTCATGGGTGTTGTCTTCGAACTGCCTGTCGTCTGTGGACTGATGGGGAAGATGGGACTCATCAACGGTCATCTGATGGCACAATACCGCCGCCACGCCCTGGTAGCGATACTCATCGTGGCAGCCATCATCACGCCAACGACTGACGCTTTCACGCTATTCGTCGTGGCAGTACCTATTTACCTGCTCTATGAACTGAGCATTGTCATTGTAAGGAAATTAAACTAAACGATACTTTTATATGTTAAGAAAAATCCGTATTGTGCTAGCAACGGTGATGTTAATAGGCATCACATGGCTGTTTGTTGACTTTACAGGAACGGCACACCACTGGTTCTCGTGGATGCCGAAGTTGCAACTACTGGAGGCAATCCTTGCGCTGAACGTGGTGGCACTGGTCATCCTGATTGCGATGACGCTCGTCTTCGGACGTATCTATTGCAGTATCATCTGTCCTTTGGGTATCCTGCAGGATATCATCGGATGGGTGGGAAAGAAAGTAAAGAAAAACCGCTATACCTTCTCGAAGGCGGTGTCATGGTTACGCTATACCATGTTAGGTGTGATAGTCGTAGCCCTTGTGGCAGGCATCGGCAGCATCGTACAACTGCTCGCTCCCTACTCTGCCTTCGGACGTATCGCCACCACCCTCTTGCAGCCTTTATACAAGATGGGGAATAATGTGCTTGCCGCTATCTCTGAGCATTATGACAACTATGCCTTTTACCATACGGAGACAGGTGTTCCTAACATCACCATTGTCCTCGCGATTGCCTGTGTGACATTAGTCGTACTGGCTGTTCTCGCCTATCGCAATGGTCGAACCTACTGCAATACCATCTGTCCCGTGGGTACCGTCCTTTCATTCCTGAGTCGCTTCTCATGGATGAAGATACAGTTCGATGCCGACAAGTGTAAGAACTGTTCGCTCTGTACTAAGAACTGTAAGGCTGCATGTATTGATTTCAAGAGTCATCAGGTTGATTACAGCCGCTGCGTCGTCTGCGGCGACTGCATCGAGAGTTGTAAGTTCGGGGCGCTGGGGTATTCTAGTTCTACTAGGAATACTAGTAATACTAGTGTCGACCCCAGCAAACGCAGTTTCTTATTAGCATCAGCGATGATGACAACGGCGGCACTTGCCCAAGAAGCAAAGATGACGGATGGCGGATTGGCGGATATCGAAGACAAGGTGGCTCCTGAGCGCCAGACACCTCTGACACCACCAGGATCCCTCTCCGCTGCCAATATGGCGAAGAAATGTACCGGATGCCAACTCTGTGTATCGGAATGTCCTAATCAGGTGTTGCGTCCTGGCACCAACTGGATGAGCATCATGCAGCCTACCATGTCGTACGAGCTGGGCTACTGCCGTCCGGAGTGTACCCGTTGCTCGGAGGTTTGTCCTGCCGGTGCCATCAAACCCATCCAGAAAGAAGAGAAGTCATCTATCCAGATTGGTCATGCCGTATGGGTGAAGAAGAATTGTATTCCACTGACCGATGGCGTGTCTTGTGGCAACTGTGCCCGTCACTGTCCTGTTGGTGCCATTGAGATGGTGCCCTCCGACCCTGATGACGAGGAGTCACTGAAGATTCCTGTAGTCAACGAAAGTCGTTGTATTGGTTGCGGAGCATGTGAGAACCTATGCCCGGCACGCCCCTTCTCCGCTATCTATGTGGAAGGACATGAAGTACATAAGGAAATATAATCGAAAAAAGAAAGAGAAATGAAACAACAAGATATATCACGTCGGTCTTTCCTCAAACTGTTAGGAGGAGGTGCACTGGCTTCTGCCGCTGTCCTGTCAGGCTGTAAGTCAAGAAAAGACATCAAGGCGGTCAGCGAATATACCAAACAGGTAGAACCACCAGTAGGTCAGATGACCTATCGTATCAACCCCAAGACGAAGGAGAAGGTCTCCCTGCTTGGCTATGGTATGATGCGACTGCCGTCGAAGACAGAGAACCAGGACGACTACGACCAGGAGATGATCAACAAACAGGTAGATTATGCCATCGAACATGGTGTCAACTACTTCGACACGTCCCCTGCCTATTGCCAGGGAAAATCGGAGTATCATACCGGTGTGGCACTCCATCGCCATAAGCGCAGCGAGTATTTCGTCGCCACCAAACTCTCGAACTTCAACCCTGCCACACAGACCCGGGAGGGAAGTATCGCCATGTATAAGAAGTCTATGAAAGACCTGCAGGTCGACTATATCGACTACTACCTGCTGCACTCTATCGGCGGTGGCGGCATGGAGAACCTCCATCAACGCTATCTCGACAATGGTATGCTCGACTTCCTCGTCAATGAGCGGAAGGCAGGCAGGATCCACAACCTCGGTTTCTCCTACCATGGTGACATTGCCGTGTTTGACTACCTGCTCTCACAACACGATAAATACCAGTGGGACTTTGTGCAGATAGAGCTGAACTACCTCGACTGGGACTATGCCAATGAGATCAACGACCGTAACACGGATGCCCGTTATCTCTACGACGAACTGCAAAAGAGAGGTATTCCTGCCGTTATCATGGAACCCCTGCTTGGTGGCAGACTTGCCAATCTGCCCCAGTATATCGCCACGGATTTGAAAAAACACGATCCGGAACGCAGTATCGCCTCATGGGCTTTCCGCTATGCCGGCACACCGGAAGGTGTACTCACCGTACTGAGTGGCATGACTTATATGGAGCACCTGAAGGACAACCTGTTGTCCTATTGTCCTTTGCAACCGCTGACCAAGGTACAGATGGAATATCTGCATGAGGATATCGCCAAGAAGATTGTGGGACTGAGTAATATTCCCTGCAACGACTGCAAATACTGTATGCCGTGTCCCTATGGCATTGATATCCCTGCTATCTTCGTACATTATAATAAATGTAAGAACGAGGGAACACTGCCCCGTGACAAGGGCGATGAGGACTATAGGGAGATGCGCCGCCAGTACCTGATAGGTCTTGACCGCGCCGTACCCAAACTGCGTCAAGCAGACCACTGTATCAGTTGCGGACAATGTGAACCGCATTGTCCACAGAACATCCGCATACCGAGGGAGCTAAAGAAGATCAGTGATTTCGTGGAAGCACTCAAACAAGACAAACTGGAGCGTCCAAAAGACACGAAAGATACAAACGTATAAAGGAAGAGGGCACTTTCCAAAAACAGGAAAGTGCCCTCACTTTATTTACTCTACGATAAAGTCTATCGCTTGCAAGTCTTTATCAAGGGACGAAGTACCATAGAGTATCTGGTAACGCCCAGCCTTTGTGGCAAGCTCGTCAATATGCTCATCGTAGTATTCGAAGGCTTCTCCATCGAGAGTAATCTTGACAGTACCTTTCTCCCCAGCTTTCAACAGAACTTTCTGGAAACCCTTCAACGCCTTGATGGGAGCCCCTGCGTCATCCAGTGCTTTTATATACACCTGTATGGTCTCTGTACCCTCACGCTTCCCCGTATTCTTGACAGGAACCGTTAGTGTCACTTTTTCATCTTTCCGCATTGAAGTGGAAGACAGTTTTCCTTTACCTACTGTAAAGGAGGTATAACTCAACCCATATCCAAAGGCATATTGTGGTTTGCCTGTGAAATAACGATAGGTACGGTTCTTCATCGAATAGTCGAGGAAATCCGGCAGGTCATCATTAGAGCGATAGAAGGTGACGGGCAGTTTTCCGCCTGGGTTATAATCACCGAAGAGCACCTCGGCAAGTGCCTTGGCACCGCCCTGCCCTGCATACCATGCCTGCAGGAGCGCATCATACTGTCCCTCCACACTTCCAAAAGCGATGGCGGAACCAGAACAGTTGACGAAGACCACTGGGCGACCCGTGGCATGCATCGCACGCAGTAATCGCTGTTGTACTTTCGGCAGTTCAATATCCGCCTTATCACCACCCTCTCCCTCCATCTGGGCAGAGATACCTCCAATAACGATGATAGCATCGGCATTCTTCACCTCCTCAGCCAAAGGTGTAAAGTCGACAAGATTACGCTCACAGATATCACCACGCAACATGGCGAACTGTCCGTTGCCACGACGATATTCTACGACGACATCATAGGTCTCGCCAGCCTTGACAGGAAAGGACTTATACACCATCGAACGATGGAAATAACCACCTTGGGGGAGATGGGGCTTTGCCGTCTCGATCACCTCACCATTCACCTTGAATACATATCCATTGTCAGAAGTCAGCGAGTATTTCATCTCACCGGTGAAAGAAGACTTGTACTTACCACTGATGCGGACAGACAGAGAATCATTGTTGACACCCTCTGCAAAGCCCCATGCGCCAAAAGTCGTGAATGCCAATTGATTGTAATAGTCTTTTTTGACAGGGGCACCTTTCATTTCCCGATTATTCCAGAACTCCACCAAGACACCCTTACCGTCATTGAAGTCCTGAATATGGTGGATGGTATGATACTCGTCATTCAGTTCACATGCCTTATTATATATCATGTTCGCATGAGGAACCGCAGCCTTGATACCATCCAACAGAGAGTGTGTATGCTCCTTGGTGGGTGTACCTCCATAGTTACCATTCAGCATGGCGGCATCATCCGCATTAGGTCCCACCACCGCAATGGTCTTTAACTGTTTGGAGAGTGGCAGCACGTTTTTATTCTCCAGCAATACCATCGACTCACGGGCAGCCTGAATAGCTAACTCATTGTTTTTCTCACTACTGATCACCTCAGGTCCCATCTTTGCCCAAGGCAGCATCTCCGCAGGGTCAAACATTCCCAACTCCATCCGACCATAGAGGGTCTTACGAAGATGCTGGTCTAAGTCGGACTCCTTGACAAGTCCTTTCTTCAATCCGTCCGTCAGACACATGAACACTTTTCCGCACTCAAGGTCCGTACCATTGAGGACAGCATCCACACTTGCCGACAACGGGTCCTTATGGGTCTCATGCTGTCCTTTGTTATAGAAATTATTGATGGCATCACAGTCGGTAACCACCAATCCGTCATATCTCCACTTGTTACGAAGAATGTCAATCAACAGACGGTCACTGGTACAACAAGGTTTTCCCTCAAACCGTTGATAGGCGCACATCACCTCCCGCACGTTTCCTTTCTTCACCAACGCCTTGAAGGCAGGGAGGTAGGTCTCCCACAAGTCACGGTTCGTCGGCTCCACATTCATCGAGTGACGCAATGGCTCCGGACCGCTATGTACGGCATAATGCTTGGCACAGGCATGGGTCTTGAGGTAATGCTTGTCATTGCCCTGCATACCCAATACCGTCTGAACACCCAAGACAGCATTCAGATAAGGGTCCTCTCCACAGGTCTCCTGACCACGTCCCCAACGAGGGTCACGGAAGATATTCACATTCGGACACCAGAAAGACAGTTCTGGATTACCAGGATAGTATATCTCACCCATCGGCACATGGAAGATATTGTGATCACTACGGTTCCAGTTAGCACGAGCCTCATCCGATACGGTAGAGAAAACATCATAGAACAACTGAGAATTGAAAGCCGCAGCCATACCAATCGGTTGCGGATATACTGTATATCCACTCTGACGTACCCCATGACAAGCCTCGCTCCACCAGTTATAAGATGGAATACCGAGACGATCGACAGAGGCAGACTTATTCATCATCAAACCCACCTTTTCCTCTGGAGTTAATAACGAAATCAGATTCTCCACACGCTCCTGATAAGAAAGTGCAGGATTCTGAAACGGATACTGGTATTGGGCATTTGCCTTACAAGTCAGTAGTCCAACAAACACTAAGAAAGATAAAAGTTTTTTCATTTTTGTGTATCATTTGTCTGATGCAAAAATACAAAAATAAGAGGAACTCTCCAACTTTCTCGGAGAGAGAACGTCGAAATGACACATATAAGAAAAAGTATGTTACAATTAAGATACTTTTGCGACAATTGCAGAGGCTACCGTATAGGCTGTCGTCCAAGCCGCCTGAAAGTTGAAACCACCTGTTATTCCGTCAATATCCAACACTTCACCAGCAAAAAAGAGATGCGGTACTGTCTTACTTTCAAGTGTTGACGGATTCACGCTTTTCAAGGACACACCTCCACAGGTGACAAACTCATCTTTGAAGGTACCACGTCCACTTATTTGGTATGTATCATTACAAAGTGTATTGACAAGACGGTTAACATCCTTTTTGTTCAACTCATACCATCTGATCTCTGCCCTGTCGGCAAGCGATTTCTCCAAAAGAAAACTCCACAGCCGCTGGGGCAACCCGAAAGGATTGAAAGAAGGTAGTTGTTTCTGAGAATGACAACTCATAGTCTCACTAATAGCAGCCTCGATGTCTGTGTCATGCCTTTCTACCCACCGAACACTGAGTGGCATCCGATAACTATTCTCCGCCAATAATCGTGCTGCATAACTAGAGAGTTTCAGTATGGCAGGACCACTCATTCCCCAATGGGTTATCAACAAAGGACCGTTAGCGCGTAGTTTGGTACCAGGTATCATTACCGTTGCCTGTTCTACCACCAATCCCATGAGTGTTGTCAACTTCTCGTCAACAACCTGGAAGGTAAAGAGCGAAGGTACCGTTTTTTCTATCGCATGTCCTAAGTCGGTGAGCCAACTCAGTCCCTCTTCTTTTGGAGAACCTCCTGTTGTCACGGCTATAAAGTCATAATCACCCACCTCCTCCAGTGACTCTATACGCTTACCCAAAACTATCCGGATATGATAACGACGGGCTAATGACAGAAAACAATTGATGATAACATGGGAGTCCTGGGCTTCTGGGAACACACAATGATCATCCTGAGTTACCAATGGAACACCATGTTGCTCAAACCACGCGAAGGCATCTCGGTAATCAAAGACATTGAACAATCGCTTCATCAGACGATGTCCACGAGGATAAACCATCTGCAAGTCTTTCACTTCCTCAAAAGAGTTGGTGCAATTACATCGTCCACCTCCAGATATCTCTACCTTTGAAAGCACCTTATGACTACGCTCAAAGATAGTGACTTCCATCTCTGGCAACATCTCCTTCAAGTTGATTGCAAGGAAAAAGCCTGCTGCGCCACCGCCTATAATCGCTGTCTTCATTTGTCCCTTCACTTTCTTTCGATGGCAAAGTTACGGAAAAACGAGAGAAGAACAAAACAAACTCGTTTGTTTTTTATGCCGAGTGCCAGTAACTTCGCACTTAAAGCGCAAAGTTACGGAAAGTCGCAAGCAAAAAAATCAGAACGTTAACATTCTATAATTATCAAGTAGTTGGTTTTACTTTGGTTGCAATTATCCGTCACATTAATAAATTAATTTACCAGTAACCCATTAATTATTTATGAGACGGTTTTTCATGTTTCTGTTTTGCCTGAGTTCATTGACAGGAATGGCTCAAGACTTGCTATTGAATGATTTAGAGTATTTTGAGCGACAAGGTGTCAACGTTTTGGTATTCAGCAATAGTTTCAACGGAGGTTTCAATGATGAGAAAAACTCTGGTATTGAGATTATCCATCATGGAGTAAGAACGGTACAGGGCGGAGCCATCCGTTTGAATAACACACCCGAGCAATGGGACCTGGTTCCGAAGATGACATCCCGAAAGGTAGACAGGGAGAAGCAGTCGATTGAGGTAGCCCTTCGTTATGATGACTATGATTTTGACAGCAGGGTCGTTGTGACTGCCAAAGGAGCAGCCGTGGAGATTGCCGTCTACTTGGGCAAGCCCGTTCCTGCCGCACTGGCTGGCGAGGCAGGTTTTAACATAGAGTTCCTCCCCTCTCAGTATTGGCAGAAAACATACCTGATGGATGGCAGGCTGAATCGTTTCCCACGCTATGCCGTCAGTCAGACCGTCACCCGCCCGAACTCTGAGAAGCCTAAACAATTCAAAGGTTTCAAGACTTATGACGATAGAGGAACCAACCGTTTTGTAGATCCCCTGCCTATGGAGACTGGACATGAACTCGTGATAGCGACAGATGCCCCAGAAAGGATGATCCGTATCAGCAGTGAGGATGCGGAACTGAAACTATATGACGGAAGGATGATCGCACAAAATGGTTGGTATGTATTACGTAGCATCCTCCCTACCGACAAAACAGGTAAAGTGGTCACATGGACAGTTGAGCCTCATGCCATTCCCAACTGGATCCGAGAGCCGAACATAGGTTTCTCACAAGTAGGATATATTCCTGAGCAACCTAAGATTGCTGTCATCGAACTCGATAAGAATGATCAGATAATACCAACTGCCTCTCTTTGGCGTATCAATAATGATGGGAAGACGGAAATTGCCTATGAGGGAGCCATCGCCACATGGGGTCCTTATTATAAATATAATTATGTGAAGTTTGACTTCTCCTCCGTCAAACAGCCTGGTGTCTATTATATCCAGTATGGTGACACCAAGACCAATGACTTCCTGATTGACAAAAATGTCTATGACAAGATTACAGATGCCACCACTGATGTGTGGATTCCTATTCACATGAACCATATGTTTGTCAATGAGGGCTATCGTGTCTGGCATGGAGAGCCCTTCAAGGAAGGATATCTGCAAGCCCCACCCAGTGACCACTTTGACCTGCATGCTCAGGGAAAGACGACTGACACGAAATACAAGCCTTACGAATTGATTCCCGGACTGAATGTGGGTGGATTCTTTGATGCTGGTGATTTTGACATAGAGACAGGCTCTAATATCAATGTGGTCCAAAACCTCATCAGGACATGGGAACTGTTCAAGCCTCATCGCGACGAGACATTTGTCAGTCAGCGACAACGATATGTCGATCTCCACCGTCCTGACGGGACACCAGACATTCTGCAGTTTATTGAGCATGGAACTCTGAACCTGGTGGCACAGGCAGAGCAGATTGGACACATGGCTTCCACACTTTCCAACTCCGTCCTTGACAACTATCACCATTTAGGAGACGCCGCCTCTATTACTGACGGTCTTCATTACGACCCCAGTCTGAAGCCCTACGAGGTGTCGGCTGACGGAAAGTGTAGCGGAACTCCTGATGACATGTGGGCATTTACTACCCGTAATCCACGTCTTGACCTCCGTGCCGCCACAATGTTCGCTGCTGCCAGCCGTGCGCTTGAAGGCTATAATGACGACCTCGCCCAACGAGCCTTGAGACAATCGAAACGACTGATGGAGGAAGGTAATAAACTCCTTCAAAAACAAAAAGAAGATGACGCACAGGCAGAAGAGGACTTCAACTGGCTGGGAGGCTTCGATGCCGGCAGTATGACGACCAACCTCCAACTATATGGTGCTACAGGCAACAAGTCCTACTTAGAAGATTTTGACAAGCAAATCTGGAAAGCACTTGATATGCGTCTTCCCTTTAACATCCAGACAGCACTTGATGCCATCCCTTATATGGACGATGCCTACAAGCAGAAACTACGTCCCTATGTCGAACAATACAATAAGTATATCAAAGAATTTGACCAGATGAACCCCTATGGTGTACCCATCGGACTAGGTAACTGGGCTGGCGTGAACATGGCACTTAACTTTGGCATCGCCATCAACTATGCCCATCTTTACTATCCTGATATCATCAGCAAGGACGAGATTTACCGTGTTGCCAACTGGCTCTACGGATGCCACCCCTACCACAACTACTCTTTTGTTGCTACAGTAGGCGCTGCTCGCCCTAAGGCAGTGTTCTATGGCAATAACCGGGCAGATTTCTCCTTTATCCCTGGCAATGTGGCACCAGGACTACTCTTCCGTCAGCCCGACCATTTTGAGAACTTTGACGACTGGCCTTTCCTCTGGGGACAAAATGAGGGGACGATTGCCGGTAACACCCAATATGTCATCTTCGGCTCGTCATTCAAGAACCTTGTTGCTCAGTAACCATGTCAGTGTCTTGCGTTTTACTGCTTATTAGACGCTGAAATAACTTGGCTGCCAAAGCACCACTGATATTGTGCCACACACTAAATATCGCTCCAGGAATAGTAGCAAGAGGATACGCCGCGAAATGCAAGACAGCGAGAGAGGATGCAAGACCAGAGTTTTGCATACCTACTTCTATACTAAGGGCTACACTCTTGGGCATAGGTAATTGTAACACCCTCCCTAATAGATAGCCTATAAAAAGTCCCAGTAGGTTATGAGTCATTACAACCAATACGACCAGCAAGCCACCAACAAGCAGTCTGTCTGCATTATGCGACACGATAATCCCGACCACTAAGGCTATCACGATAGAGGAGAAGGCAGGAAGATAGGGCACAACACGCGATGTCAGTGTCGGTATGAATCGCTGGCATAACAGACCACAGATGATGGGGGCTATAACGACATAGACAATACTCTGCAACATACCGAGGGTATCCACATTCACCATTGTCCCTGCCATGAGCCATACCAACATAGGTGTAAGTAACGGAGCCAGTAAGGTAGAGGTTGCCGTCATACCCACAGAGAGTGCCAAGTCACCTTTCGCCAGATAAGTAATCACATTAGAGGCTGTACCTCCTGGACAACAACCAACAAGAATAACACCGAGCGCCAACTCTTTTGGCAGTGCGAACATCCATGTCAGCACCCAAGCCAACAAAGGCATCACTGTGAACTGAGCCAGACAACCTACCAGAATATCTTTGGGACGTTTCAGCACTATATGGAAATCATGCGGTGAAAGCGTTAATCCCATTCCGAACATGATAACACCGAGCATGGGGTTGATGGTCCAAGTGTCAACCCGTGAGAATGAATTGGGAAGCAGTAACGATAATACAGCCACCAACAGCACTATCAAGCCCATCCATCGGGCTATGAAGTCACATACCTTTCTCATAACACACCATTATACTCCCTATCATCATTTCGTGACGGGTCTACCCTCACCAGTCCAAGCCATGATTCCTCCTTTGAGATTGACAACCTTATAACCCTCGGTACTCAGTTTGTCACAAGCATCAGCAGATCTCCTACCACTACGGCAATAGACCGCTATGGTCTTGTTGGCAGGTAGTGATACCTTTGCCTTCTCCAGAAAGTCACCTTGCTTCACATCGACATTAAGGGCACGCTCAATATGTCCGTCACTAAACTCATCCGCAGTCCTAACATCCAGTATGACAATATTCGAATCCGCAACCAGTTCAGCAAATTTATTCACATCGACATCTTCGTACATCTTCTGACCACAAGCCGATGTCAAGCCTAAGAATGCCAGTAAACAAGTTATAATCTTTTTCATATATCTTCACTTCTTGATTTGCTGATACCATTCATCTGTCACAGGCTCCAGCCACTCGTTGCTGGCTCCCTCTTGTACATCCTTATGATAAGTCAGGTGCTGGAACCACGAGTCACGGGCAGCACCATGCCAGTGCTTAGTCTCGGCAGGAATGGCAATGACAGCGCCTGGTGTCATCTCTACGGCTGGCTTTCCCCACTCCTGATACCAACCACGACCCGCAACACAAATAAGCACCTG
This sequence comes from Prevotella sp. UBA2755, assembly GCA_002353225.1. Classification (GTDB taxonomy): domain Bacteria; phylum Bacteroidota; class Bacteroidia; order Bacteroidales; family Bacteroidaceae; genus Prevotella. Next base: position 18,692 of record DEJF01000020.1, read on the forward strand.
CACTTGTTTGTGATGAACGTGCCAGTTGTTACGACAACCCGGTTCGAAAGTCACATTCATGACGGCTCCCATATCGGCAAGATAACTTTGACCTATGAAATACTGCCCGTAAGGATTCTTCTCGCCTTTGGGCCAGATATTGAAGTCAACGGGAGCAATCATCTGACATGGTTCACCAAACACACTGGCAATCGCTTGTTCACAGCGCACAGCCTCCGTCTCTCCTACTCGACTACGAAGTACTGCAGGAATGTCATGCAACTGAGCGTCAGTAACCCCCATATTTCGAGCCCCACTGACATGAGCCTTCAATTGTGGCTCACAACCAGAAAGGGCAGAGATGGCAGAGACGGTAACAATCTCACGCTCTGCAAACGAGAGATTGTTGCGAGCAAAGATATCACCGAAGAGATGGGCCTTCAGATAGAAATCTGTCTGGGGAGCAAACGTGTAGTTGAATGGTTGACCACCCACCAGTTGGGTTTGAACCTTTGTTCCCTGCTGCAGGGCATCATAGTCGGCAGGCAATGGGTCGGCATCACGCCCCTCTTCCGTCTTCAGTCCTGCCTCTTTACGTTCCTTGACAACCTGTTGCAGCGTACCAAGGGCATTCAGTGAGCGTGGAAATCCCGTGTAAGCATAGAGTTGCGACAAGGCTTCCTTCATTTCACTAATGGTCAGACCTGCCTCAAAACCAGTGTTTACTTCTTTCTTTAGGGCTTCAATATCACCCTTCGCCTCGCTGGCGGCTATTGCCACGAGTGCCTGTTGTTTTTCTGTCAGACTCATAACTGTTTGCGATTTTAGAATGGTTGACAGCATCACTGTAACCATTATTAATAACATTCTCTTCATTATTGTTGTTATCTGTTTCATCTGATTACTCATCCCATACTTATCAGTCCATTTTATTAAACTTTGTTGCAAAGTTAATCATTTCTGATTAATTCTAAGATTTTATGACTAATTTTGTGCCAAATTTTGAGAATAATTAGGATTGGGTATAAGATCATGAACATAGAATACTAATGAGACAACATATTATGACAATACAAGAATTTCGTGATTACATGGCATCAGGAAAACCTGTCATTGGGGATTCTGATGTCCACATGATGTTTCATCACCTGTCACAAGAAGCCCTGAAGATTACGGCTGAGATTAACGGAAAGTATCACACTCCAGAGCAACTACACAATTTGTTGGAGCAACTATGGGGACGAGAAGTTCCCAAGACGGTGGGCATTTTTCCACCGTTTCACACTGACTGCGGTAAGAATACCATCGTTGGTGAACGTGTGTTCATCAACATGGGGTGCAAGTTCCAGGATCAGGGTGGTATCACTATCGATGAAGGAGCACTCATCGGTCACAATGTCGTACTTGCCACCATCAATCATGACCTTGATCCTGCCAAGCGTCAGAGTATGAGTTATGCGCCCATCCACATTGGCAAGAACGTATGGATAGGTGCCAACGCAACTGTTTTGGCTGGTGTAACCATTGGTGACGGAGCGGTCGTAGCAGCAGGTGCTGTGGTGACAAAAGACGTAGAGTCGAACACGATAGTTGGCGGTGTGCCAGCCAAGGTCATTAAAAAGATAGGGGTATAGACTGATAGAGGAATTTTATTGTTCCCATTCTTGTAGTATCAAGATAGTAAATTCGTATTTAACAGATAGAACAATGACAAAGGAACGAATAGCATTTGTTGATTATATCCGTGTAATCGCCTGTCTGCTGGTGATGGTTGTACATGCCAGTGAGCAGTTTTATAACATGGGATCTGTGTCCCAAGTAGTCAATGAGGATAACCGCTTATGGGTATCAGTCTATGACGGCTTCTTCGGACGCATATCCGTACCGTTGTTTATGATAGTCTCAGCATTTTTGCTGGTTCCAATGAAACAAGGCATGACGATGAGCCAGTTCTACCATCGGCGTTTTCTCCGCATCCTGCCACCTTTCATTTGCTTCTTAGTGCTATATGCGCTGTTGCCAGCCACTTGGGGTGGTCTGACATGGGATGACGCTATCGAGCAGTTGAAGATGGTGCCCTTCAACTTCCCGCTGTGGGGTGGTCATCTGTGGTTCATGTACCCACTCATCAGTATCTATCTCATCATCCCCGTGGTATCGCCTTGGCTCGCAAAAGCCAGTGCGAAGGATGAACTGATTTTCCTTGGCATCTTTGCCTTCTCTACGCTCATTCCATGGCTCCACCGCTTCGTGTCGCCAGAACTCTGGGGTGAATGTTTCTGGAATCAGTATACTGCCCTGTGGTACTGCTCTGGCTACTTAGGCTATCTCGTTTTGGCACACTTTATCCGTGTACACTTGAAATGGAATCAGAAGAAGAGACTGACAGTCGGGACTACCTGTTTTGTAGTTGGTGGTCTGTTTACTGCCTGGAGTTTTTGGTGGAAAGCCGTACCCGGCTTACAGATGGACACACCGATGATGGAATGGTCGTGGGAGTTTTGCACCCCCAATGTACTACTTGCCACCTTTGGTGCCTTCCTAATGTTCAGTTGTATCCAGAAGGCTCCCCGATGGATAAACAGCCTTGCCAAACTTACCTTTGGCATGTATCTAATGCATATCTTCTTCCTGACGTTTATAGCAGAATGGATCATCGGGGGTGATGTGGCTCATCCGCTACTGCCCATATGGCTGGCAATTCCCGTTATCGGTCTGCTCACGTTCATGTGCTGTGCAGTCACCACGAAACTCATCTCTTTGATTCCGGGCAGTAAATACGTAATTGGTTAACATGTTTATGAAATTAGTTACCGGCTGAAGAGTATTCAGTTACCGTCTGATTCCTGTTTTGTTACCGATTGAAGCCCATTTTTATACTGATTAAAGCCCTCATTTGCTTAAGATATAGTTAATCCTCCGTTCCGATATCTGTTATCGGGGGTATTAAGATATTCCCCAAGGTTAGTGGGAAGAATCTTTCTGCATTCGAAACTGTTTGGAGAACTGACACAACTATCCTTCATGATACACCTGTCCCCAGACAGATTTGTATTACTTCCTAAAAACCAAAGAGACCTTTTCTTATCTCCTTACTATTTCTATCTAATGAAGTTAGTTCTCAAAGGACTCTCCAACTCCGGATGTCCTTCCTCGCAGACATTGAGTTTGCGAATCATCCATGCGATGTTACGTCCAAGCGTTCGCATAGTCTGCATTCCCTCTTCGTCTTGGGTTGCCTGACCAGGTGTCTGACCATAGACCATATTCCAGTACTGCGAACTGACGACGGGCATATTCAAGATCGTGAAGTATTTGTTCAGACGGTCAAAGGCAGCAGATGCTCCACCCCTGCGACAGACAACCACACTTGCCCCTGGCTTGAACTGCAACTCATTTCCCAATGAGTAGAACACGCGGTCGAGCAAAGCACATAATGAACCATTCGGACCGCCGTAATATACCGGTGAGCCGATGACAAGTCCGTCGATACCATCCTTCACGGTTCTCCACACTTTATAATATAAGTCATCGCGAAATGTACACCTCGCACCGTTCCTGCCACACATACCACAGGCAATGCAGCCTTGTACAGCATGCTTACCGATGTTAATAATCTCTGTTTCGATGCCCTCTTCGTTCAGTGTCTTTGCCACTTCGCTCAGAGCAGTGAACGTATTACCGTTCTCTTTGGGGCTTCCGTTTATCAAAAGTACCTTTGCCATAACTCAAAATCATAAAGTATTGTTATTTTGAGTGCAAAAATACGAAAAAGTGGAGAAATATCCGTACCTTTTCCTATATTTTAATATGTAGATAATCAATAAGGTGATTGCAGCCGCTATGATGATGACCTTCACCGTAACCACTACCTTTATCTACTTCTTCATCTTACAATCTTTTTACCACTCTTGATAAAAATACCCTTTTGGGGTTCATGCGCTAACTGACGACCGTCCAATCCATAGATGCGGGAGGGACCCTCTTGGACTGCCCGTGTCTCATTGATGCTTGTCACCATATTGTAGTTGACAGCCGTCAGCCAGTTCTGTATCAGCGATACCCGATTGGAGTGATTGGAATGGTTGATCCAAAGATTCTCACTGAGGTACTTACCGTCAGGAATCAGTCGCTTGCAGTCGGAAGCCACACCACTGATGCCACTGCTGGCACTCGACACAATCAGCCCGACATTCTTGCCTGCCATCTGGCTGCCGTATTTGAAGAGATAGGTCTGCATGATGGCAGCCATCTGACTCCACCAGAGTGGTGTAACGATAATGATGGTTTCATAATCGTTCAGCGAGGTGGTAACGGGGTCGATGGCAGGATAACTGTTGGATTCGTTAGGGGCAGCCTTGATGGCATTCAGCAACTGAGTGCCAAGGGCATAATTGTTAGCCTCGTACTTGAGTCCTTTCTCGGCAGGCTGAATCTCCAGCACATCAGCCTGAATCTGGCTGGTCAGCGTGGTCACTATCTCACGGCAATAGTTCGTGTAACTGTAGTAAACCACAAGTGTTTTCGATGATGCGCTTGTGCTCAACATGGTGAGCAAGGAGCAAAGAATCATGATAAAACTCTTTTTCATATCTGTCAGTAGCAAATTCCTCATCCTTTACTTTTCATTCCATTGAGTGTTCCCAACCGCCACGAGTATCAAGGCCTGTGGCATCGGCAAGTGTTTCGAGTTTGGATACATCCTCCGCAGTCAGTTGGATCTTAGCGGCTTCGGAAGCCTCGATGACGTGACGCTCCTTCGTAGCACCGATAATAGGTAACGTACCCTTGGCGATCGCCCAGGCGATACCAATTTGAGAGCACGAGACACCATATTTCTGTCCTATAGCAGTCATTTCGTTGGTCAACGTCTCCAACTGTGGCAACACAGGGTTGTACTTTTTACCACGATCACTCTCTGCAGGCAGTGGGTTCTCCTTATTATATTTACCAGAGAGTGCTCCCTGCTCAAGTACCATATACGCCCAGAACTCGATGCCGTTCTCTTTGCAATAATCCAGCACACCGCCTTTCTCTGACGAACGGTAGAGCAGTGAGAAGTGGTTCTGCACGGCACTCACTTTGAAGCCTGCCTCGCCCAGAATCTCGTTGGCACGTTTAATTTCTTTGATATTGTGGTTCGACACACCCACACGTTTCACCTTTCCAGACTGCAACAGGGGTATCAGTCCAGGTGTCCAACGCTCAACATCCATGGGGTTGTGAATCCAGTAAATATCGATATAGTCGCAGCCCATACGCTCAATAGAGGCATCGGCCATCCTCTCGACACTGTTCCCATATACTTCGGCAAGTTGTGGGGTAAACTTGGTTGACACCTCCACACTATCACGTTTCTCACCAGCCACAAATGTTCCAAGAATCTTCTCCGACTCGCCCATGCCATAAACGGTAGCAGTGTCCCAGAGATTTAGCCCCGCTCTCATGGCTGTGTCAAATACTGGTTTCAGGTTCTCTACGTCAGTTTTACTACCAAATACAGCGTCTCCGCCGAATGCTCCTGCACCCCAGGCCCAGGTTCCTAATGCTATCTTACTCATATCTTCTTCATGTTTTTGATTTGATGGTGCAAAGATATAGTGAAATCATTATATATAGCCTAACTGATTTACTGATAAATCAACCTATTTTACTGAATTTGTAGAATTTTCTGCTTATATATCGGTAAAAATATGTAATTTTGCCCTTGAAATGGAGAAAATACTAAGAGTTCACCACGTCAACGATTATGCCCGATACATCGGTGCCCCAGAATTGCATCCGCTCGTCTCAGTCATCCATTACGACGAGTTGGAGCACTGCCGCCACTCACTCAACAACTACGATGTGTATGGTATGTTTATCGGTGACGAGGAACTGGAAGATCTGTCGTATGGACAACTTCAATATGTCCTGCATCGCCATGCGCTGATGTGCGTAGCACCAGGTCAGATAGGTGGCAAGACTGACATGGGTGAGGAAATTCACACCAAAGGCTGGGCATTGCTCTTCGATACCGAACTGTTGCGTAACACAGAACTTGGTCGTCGCATGGCAGACTATCATTTCTTCTCCTATACCACCAGCGAGGCGCTGCTGATGACTCCCGAGCAACGGCATAGCATTGTTACGTTACTCGACAAGATACGTCAGGAACTGCTTTGCGACGAGGACAGCCATACCCTACGCATTGTCACCTCGCAGATAGAGCAGGTCTTGGAACTCGTGGCTCGCTATTACGCATTGCAACTCTCCACATCTGCTACTTCGACAAACTCAGACCTGTTGCCTCGCTTTGAGCACTTGTTACGTAAATACTATGATGACGGCATACAGCGACAATTGGGACTGCCTACCGTGAAATACTGTGCCCAGCAACTATTCCTGTCACCAAACTATTTCGGAGACCTGATCCGTGAACTGACGGGAGACTCGGCTACTTCTCATATCCACCGTTTCATCATGCAACGTGCCCAACAACTCTTGATTGGTGGAGCCACTATTTCAGAGACTGCAGAATGTCTCGGATTCGACTATCCCCAACACTTCACACGCCAGTTCAAGAAGCACTTTGGGGTTACTCCTTCCGATTTTATAAGGAGAGCGTGAAAGATGATAGTAAGCATCTCCGTTGAGCACTATCAGCACCTGAGCGGCATTCAGATGTTTCTGCTTGCTGCCACCCAAACAGGCTCTTCGCTCATCAAGGGCTTATTGACAGCCATCACACCCGAGAGGTTGTGTGGTATATATGGCTCTTCGAGATAGCGGATGTCGTCGGCTGTCAGACGGACATCGAGTGACTTCACTGCTCCTTCGATGTGGTGCAGTTTCGTGGCTCCCACGATGGGCGATTCCACCTTTGTCAACAGCCAAGCCAGTGATATCTGCGTCATCTCCACACCGTAGCGTTCTGCCAATTCGACAACACGTTCCACAATACGGTTGTCCTGCTCGGCAGTGGCATCGTACTTGAAGTGCAAAAATGAGTCTTCCTGCTGTCGCTTTGAGGTCTCGCCAGGGCGCTTAGCCAGTTTGCCTGATGCCAGCGCACTGTAAGGTGTCTGTGCGATGTTATCCTCACGGCAGAGTGGTTGCATCTCACGCTCTTCCTCACGCATTATCAGGTTGTAGTGGTTCTGCACACTGATGAACTTAGCCCATCCGTTACGCTCTGCCAGCGCATTCATCTTTGCCAACTGATAGGCATAGGCATTGGCAATGCCGATATAGCGGGCTTTGCCTGAGCGTACAGCCTCGTTCATGCCTTCCATGATTTCCTCGGCAGGTGTCTTGTAGTCCCAGATGTGGTAGATGTACAAATCCACATAGTCCATACCGAGGTGTTGCAGGCTGCTGTTGATGTTGTTCAGCACATGTTGACATCCATCGATACCCTGCTGGATTTCCTCTTCCGTGCGAGGCAGGAACTTCGTGGCGACCACCACGTTCTCACGCTTTGCCATATCTCGCAGGGCATGTCCAACATACTGTTCAGACGTTCCCAGTTGATAGGCTATGGCGGTATCAAAGAAGTTTACGCCGAGGGCGAGCGAACGGCGAATAATTTCACGTGTCGCTTCCTCACCAATCGTCCACGAATGTTGTCCGATGCCAGCATCGCCAAAGCCCATGCAGCCAAGACAGATGCGTGACACACGGAGGTCAGAGTTCCCAAGTCTTACGTATTCCATATTATCTTTGTTTATTGAATATTAGTTTCATTGTCTCGGAGTCGAGCGGGGTCATCGTGGGCAGTTTCAGGTCTTTCATCATATGGAGCGTGCCCTGTTTGTATTTCTGGAAGTACTCCGTCTTCAGATGGCTCTGATAGGCTTTTTCGGAGGCATAGATCTCCAGATGCGAATCTTTGATGTTTTATTTTCGCTGCAATGTCAGTGCAAACCGAACGCCATCGAAATTACTCGAATTGCTGAGGTGCAGCCTGACTTCGCAAATCTTTTGCAAAGGTACACCTTTTTTATTTTACTCCACTTATACAAATTACTGCTTTTCCTACCAAAATTATGGTTTCTGAGTTCTGTAGCATTGTAATTGCGGTATTATATCGTAATTTTGTAACAGGAATCAGGCGGCAATACAGACTATAACCACCTCAATAAATAACTGTTTGCCATTCCATATAGATCCAAGAAGGCTACGATTTAGCGAGTGCTATCAAACTTGTTTGAATTGCAGAGCGTGAGCAGGCTCGACCAAAGGTCAAGTCCCGACTTGCAAATTGTGCAGGTCGGGCTTTGATCTTATTCTGCTATAGCACCTAGTTATTCTTTCGTAAATTTGTAAACAGCCATTGTTGGTAGAAAGACCATAAGCAATAGCACAGTCTCGACAAAGACATACGATCCGAAATAATCAACTAAAGTCTTGAATTTCAGGACACCATCAACGAGAAAGACCAAAAGGGAAAACCAGCATAGTAAAAATATGACTGCAAACTTGATTTTTCGTTTCTTCAGTTTCATGTACCTTCCGTATTCACTATCAGTTATTTCTTTTGCGGCACGACTGCCACCATTCCTTCACCTATTGCCAGTCTCCTGTACTCCAGATAGCAAGGAAGATAAGGACGGGCAGGAAAAAGAGTCGGATAAGACGTGCCTGGTCTGTATAAAAGAGTATCATTTACAGCAAAGCACATACCAACATATTATTCAATGACTATCATTCTCATTTCAATGTCATCCACAGGCCTGTCTGCACGTCCAGTAGCAGCCCTTTGAATCATTTCAACCACGTCAAGACCTTCTTCAACCTCACCGAAGACAGTATATTGACCGTCAAGATGGGGTGTACCACCGACAGTAGAGTATATCTTCAATTGTCCATCAGTCAGCCCAGATTTTCCTACCATACTTTCTGCTTCTGCCGCAAACTTATCTTGAAGTTCTTGAAGTCCCTCACGATTCCTGTCACGACGCATCTGCATAATCTCAGCACGATGTTCTGCTGCAAGTTCATTGAAAGCAGCCTGAACTTTCTGCATCCTCAACTGTTTGGAGAACTGGCGAAGTTGCCCCTCATTATACACCTGTCCCCAGACGATATAGAACTGAGACCCGCTGCTTCTGCGCTCCGGATTCACCTCGTCACCTTGTCTTGCAGCGGCCAAGGCTCCACGTTTATGAAACAGTCCGTCCTTAATCTCTGCTTCAAGGGTATACCCAGGATCTCCCACACCAAGCATCTTTCCAGCAGGTGCGCCTTTTGAATCCGGATCACCCCCTTGAATCATAAAATCCTTAATCACCCGATGGAACAGTGTACCGTCATAATAGCCATCCTTTGCCAGTTTGAGGAAGTTGTCACGATGAATGGGAGTCTCATCATATAGGCGAACCACAATGTCGCCAAGCATTGTTTGAATCTTTACTTTCATCATTCTATTCTCGCTCTTGGCGACAAAATTACACAAAAATAAGGAAAAACGCTCAATTCTGTAGTGAATATGTGTTATTTTGGCAATTTGATAATGAAAAATGAGTAATTTTGTAGCCGAAGATTATAATAAAGACTGAAGGACTACCTACCGAAAGACCCTGCAATACTGGTTTCAAGCAGATAACAGGTGCTTCACATACGGGTAAGACGATTCTTGCACAGCGTATGCTTGAGAAATATAAGTTTCCGTATCTGTCTATAGACCACTTGTAAAAAATTCACCAAAACAACATTAAACAAAAAGACTTATGAACAGACTTAAAAGTATCTGCATGGCGGTATTCTGCCTTCTGGCTAAAGAATCGCTCTGGCAAGCGACTTCGCCGATGACGAACCCTGAGGGTTCTCATCCGCTTCTCTCAAACGAAAAAGACACCAGTTACTGGTGTCTTTTTGCGGAGAGAGAGGGACGGAGACTTCTATGTCGTATCATACTGTAACGCTCTGATTTTATTAGCCTTAATAGCATCTTAGACTCGTTATTATTACATATCATTTCATATCATTTTGCCTGATTTTGGGTCGGATTTTGGGTAATCCGGGTATTATATGCCTAATTCGCATATCCAAGGAAACCGAAAAATAACCTAATAATATATAGGTGCAAACATAACTATACGTACCGATAAAAAATAATCTGTAAATTTGTTCTCCGTATAAGAAACTATTTTTGAATAGTCACGTACTATTTACATGAGGACAGATACTGGTCATAGGATTTATATACACAATACGAACTGCTCACTGGTAAAATCCAATGGGACAACTCAGCACACCCTCCGCCTAAGAGTGACTCATGGTAGCAATCGTATAGATCTCCGTACACGCATTCGCGTAGAGCCAAAACTGTGGGACAAGCGCAAACAAAGAGTTAAGCAAGGCTATAACGTCAATGGCTGTAGTTATAATGACGTAAACAGTACTATCAACACTTATATACAATTTGTTGATGACTATTTCCATGAGTGCGAGCTGATGAAGCGCGACCCAGTATTGACTGACCTGAGAGCAAAGTTTAACTATGCTTTCAAGCAGACAAATGAACAACGTAGCAGTGAATTTTTCTTGCTATTTAATGAGTATATCCAAGAACAGGCTGGTGTTAAAGGATGGGGGAAAGATATGGTTGATGTATATACTCGACTTCGAGATAAGTTACAGAAGTTCAATCCGAACTTGACATTTCTCACTCTCAACACGAAGAACCTTGAAGCAATTAAGATACATCTTTCAGAGAGTATGTATAATGATGCGCTCAAAAAGAATCTTGCATATCTAAAGTCATTCGTGAAGTGGGCAAAAGAGAAGCACTATACCGTTTGCGAAGAGTTTGATTCGTATAAGCCCAAACTACCCAAGGGTCACATTTCCGTGAAATATCTTAGCCTTGACGAACTCGACCGTATATACAATCTGAAGTTGGAGGAAGGAAGCGCACTAGATCAGACACGAGATTTCTTCATCTTCCAATGCTATACAGCACTACGGTATTCAGATTTGAAGCAACTGCGCCCTGACAATATAACAAAGTCTGATGACGGAAAATTCATCATTAGACTTCTTACCGAGAAAGATGATGACGCAGTATCCTACCCTCTTGCACAACGAGCTGTGGAGATCTACAAGAAGTACTCAACGCATATATATGACGGTGGTCGCCTATTTCCGATTCTTAGCAATCAGAAGTACAACGAGCATTTGAAGGAACTTGGGAAAAAAGCAAATTTTACTGGTGAATGGATTGACTATGAATACCGGTTGCAGGAGAAAATAGAAGTTCATACACCAAAATGTGACCTATCAACTCATACTGCACGAAGAACCTTTATCGTGACAGCACTCAATGAAGGCGTATCGACGAACCTCATCATGCTGATTACGTCACATAGTGACTACAAAGCCATGACTCCCTACATTAAAGCTACAATGAAAGGTACAGGCAGTGTTATAGATGCGCTTGACAAAACATATAAAAGTAAAATGAAAGTAGAAGTATGACTACAGAAAGACAGAACTGGATTCCCAAATATGAGAATGGGAGATTCGTCGTTATTGACAAGTTGACTAACGATGTTATCAATACAAGCCAAGGCTATGGCTTTACATCTGAAGAAAAGTGTAGGAACTGGATTCGGAATATGCAACAGCAAGTAGGTATTTATAATTGTGAACCAGGACAAGCTATAGGTATCCCTCAAGCAGATCCTCTATTTTAATATGAACGAAAGAAGTGAAGAGTTAATAATGCTCCTCACTTTTTTTATTGAACTTTATTTAAACCGATTATCTCAACAGAAGAGTGTCAGTCATAGTATTCTATTTGCAGTTCCAGGCTGACATCAAACTCACGGCCATCATCATAGAAGTAAACCAATCGCAGGCCACGATACACAGATGGAACTTTCAGAACTTCCAACAAATACCACTTGGGCTTACCGAAGTCATAGGAAGAACGGTCAAGGATGATTCGATTCGAGGTATAATCGAAATGATAGTAGCCACCACCTAAACATGAATCACCTGGTTTCAGCAAGTCTTTATGCTGGTTGACCATGCCAAGGCGGAAGTAACCATCCATTGTTATTATGAACTTCGGTAGTGCCATCATCATTTGTTCATTACCCATGCAAAACCCTTCGCCGTTCTCTTTTCTGAATCGATGAAATGGTTGCCAGGATTCCATTCTAGTATTGTGTTGCCAATCTGCTCTGCTAACAGCTCATTTAACTTACGTATAGCATTGCCTACTTGGGCCAT
>DEJF01000034.1 GCA_002353225.1 Prevotella sp. UBA2755
AGCCATCAGTCATGGAACGGACGACTGGACTTCGAGCACAAGACGCGTCGGGAGGGCGAGCGACTCACACTCTCTTACATGCTCGCCCTGACGCGTCAACATACGGATCAGGAGAATGAATATACCCACCTTGTAAATGCACCGTTCACCTATACCAACACGCTGCAAACGGAACGGGAGCGATTCACGGAGCATACCTTTCAAGCCGACTGGTTGCGACCCCTTGGAAAAGGACATCAGATAGAGATAGGAACGAAGTATATCTATCGTAATAACAATAGTCATAACACTCAGGACTATCGGGATGCCATGCCCGAGACAGACTATCAGTTTGAGCATACCACCCGTGTCCTTGCAGGCTATGCCGACTATATTTTAAATATGAATCAATGGTCGGCACGAGCAGGACTGCGCTATGAATACAGTTATATGGAGGGTTGTTATCCTGACGGGAAAGGAGAGACATTTCACCAACGCCTCAGCGACTGGGTGCCACAGGCAAGTCTCAAATACCAGATGACAGAGACACAATCGCTGAAACTGAACTATACCACCAGTATCAACCGTCCGGGTATCTCTTATCTGAATCCTGCCGTGGTTGTCTCACCAACGATCATACAGAGCGGTAATCCACGACTGGAAAGTTCTCACTCCCAGCGTCTCAACCTTATCTATATGTATGTAGGTAAGAACCTGACTCTCCAACTGGCTCCCGGATACCAGTTTAGTAATGGGGGCATCGCCTCTATCCAGACGGCAGAAGGAGACATCCGTTATCTGACATACGATAATATCCAACGTTATCGTCGAGCCACCTTTGAGCAGTATGCGCAATGGAAACCGTTTGAGACCACCACACTTGTCTTCAACAACACCTTGCGCTATGAGCACTATGAGAATCCTAACCTCGGTTATCGGAACTACGGGTGGTCGGATAATGTTTATGTCAACCTCACCCAGAAACTGCCATGGAAACTGCAACTGTCACTCAGTGGCTACGGTAAGATAGGACATAACCCCACCAACGTCTATTACAAAATGCACGGATGGTACGGCTATTACGCATCGCTGCAACGCTCATTCCTGAAAGACGACCGGCTGACGGTACGTATCATGACCAATGACCCTTTCGACCGCTATACCAAATACTGTGATGAAGCCGTCAATGGTGATTTCCGTGATCTCGGTACCTCATGGAATCGTGGTCGTCACTTTGCCATCTCCGTCAGTTACCGTTTCGGCTCGCTGAAAGCAAGTGTCAAGAAAGCGGCACACAGCATCGAGAACGATGATGTAGTAGGAGGTATCACGAAAGGAAATTAAAGATAGGTATTATTGTCAATGCCCTTGAACATATCCTTGAAACGCTCAGCACGTTGTAAAAAGCGGTCTGTCTCATGACGGTATAGTTCAGGAATGGTCTTACCTGTATAAACTTCCTTGTAAGTGCCTTTCCCCAAGTTCTCATAGGCTTCCTGTCCTTCTGCCCTCTTGGCGGTAAAGTGCAACAGATGCTTGCCGTTAAACCACATGCGTAATTCGTATAGTGTCATGTTTTCATCTACATCTGGGGTAATGGCATAGATGAATATCACCTGACCTTTGTTGTCGTAGAGGTATTCCTCGTAGAATTGACGTGCCGCAAAGTTATACTTCGCAGTGGTGAAGCGCAGGTAGTGGGGTGGGTATGGATTATAATTCTCCTCGTCCTCCTGCTCCTCTTTACCATAGAACATACGGATATTCTCATGATGAGGACCTGTGGCTGGCAGGTTCTGAATGACATGCAGGTCATAATACTCAGGAGGCCAGGCATAATTCCCATCTTCGTCAGGCATCATGTGGGCAATCCGTTCCTGAACATTCTGGTACTCCTTGCGAATACTCTCTATTGTATTTTGAGCCTGTATGGTCAATGCCCATGTCATGCACAAAACGATGGTAGCGATGGCTTTCATACTATTATCATTTGTTTAATATCTGTGCTGCATGTTCTTTTGTCTTCACTTGTTTGCCGGCGAAGATCTGTTCGATAATACCCTCCTCATTAATAATAAAAGTGGTGCGGATGGTACCCATCGTCTTCTTGCCGTACATATTCTTCTCACCCCAGGCACCCATTGCCTCCAACAGCGTATGGTCGACATCGGCAATCAGTGGGAAGGGCAGTTCATGTTTCTCCTTGAATTTCTGATGGGAGGCTGCAGAATCCTTGCTGACACCTACCACCTCGTAGCCGGCTCCTTGCAACTCCTTGTAGTTCTCACGCAGACTGCAAGCCTCAGCAGTACAACCGCTGGTATTATCCTTAGGGTAGAAATACAACACGAGTTTCCTGCCCTTATAGTCACTCAGACGGATCTCATGTCCGTTCTCATCCTTGCCCAGCATCTCAGGTGCCTTGTCTCCAATATTCATAGTTTCTATCGTTTAATAGTACATACTCTGGTTGCAAAGATACAACTTTTTCCCAAACCGTATCCATTTATTAAGAAATAATTGCTATATTTGCAAACGAACCATTTAAGTACAAAAACGATATGACAACATTCGAACTGATTCAATTACCTTATGCTCCTGATGCCCTGGAGCCAGTGATTAGTGCCCAGACTATTAGTTTCCATTACGGAAAGCATTTGCAGGCATACGTGAATAACCTGAACGGACTATTGGCAGGCAGTGGTTTTGAGAATGCCACAATAGAAGAAATCGTGTGCAAGAGTGAGGGTGGTATCTTCAATAATGCAGGACAGATCTTGAACCATAACCTGTACTTCACACAGTTCTGTGCACCTCAGGAGGACAACCAGCCTGTGGGAGAATTGGCAGAGGCTATCAAAAGTCAGTTCGGGTCATTCGATGCCTTTCGTGAGGAGTTCCAGAAGAAGGGTGCTACACTCTTCGGCTCTGGTTGGGTATGGCTGTCTGCTGATAAGGATGATAAACTCGTCATCACACAGGAGACGAATGCCAGCAATCCATTGACGAAGGGACTCACACCCCTGCTGACCTTTGATGTATGGGAGCATGCTTACTATCTCGACTACCAGAACCGCCGTCCTGACCACTTGTCAGCCCTCTGGCAGATTATCGACTGGACAGTTGTCGGTCAGCGATACAAATAACGAAAGGAATAAGGGTGAGGAAACCCTCATCATCTTGTATTGATGTGTCAATTCTTTATGTAAAGGAAAGATAACTTGCTGACTATCAACAGCAAGGCTTTTCTTTTTGTGTCAATCATTCTACCCCTCTTGACATCAAGGCGTTTATGTTGTATCTTTGCAACAAAAACGAAATGATATGAAGAAGATGTGGGTGATGATAGGTTTAGGTGTTCTGTTGTCATGTGCAGCAAAAACACAAAAGGAAGTACCACAAGGGGAATCGGAAGTCAATGTCCCTGATAGTTGTTCGGATAAGACAGATTGCATTGAGGATGATTCTGA
>DEJF01000045.1:0-1786 GCA_002353225.1 Prevotella sp. UBA2755
AAATCCTTTTGTATGACATTCCATAGCATGTCTTCACGATCTTAAAAATAACCGTGTGCGATATGATGGCGCATTCCTTCTATTTGGCGCCAAGGCGTGGCAGGATGTGCATCTTTGAACTCTTTAGTTAACATATAAGCAGCCTCTCCGATAATCATGGTATAGTAAACAATGCCACCATACACAATCTTATCTTCCATAAGATCCTCTAAAGTCATTCCAGAGGTTCTGTCTTGAATAACTTTTATGGCATCAAGCATATGGGCTAAGCGATTTTTGTCCTTAATTGCTTCTCTCATAGATTAGTTGCTTATCGTGTTCTGCTGTTTCTTGTGCAAAAGGAAGCAGGGAGCCTTCTGGCACCAAATCTACTTCACGACCTAACAGTTCTTTTAAATCCATATACATTCCTCCTAAAGTAAACAGACTGAAATGTCCAGACATATCAGGAACAAAGAGTATATCGACATCACTATCCGGAGTCTCCTCACCACGAGCGAAGGAACCAAACAGCCATGCTTTCAAGACGGGTTGGGTCTTGAAATACTCTGCTATCTTCTCTGTCATCAACTGGGTACTCATAGGCAGAACTTGATGTTTACATGGGCAAAGATACAAAGAAGTGAGTAAAACACCAAATATTCTTCGCTCATTTTTGATATATAGTGGAGAAGTCCCTCTCCTAACCTCCCCTGTTGAGGGGGGAGGAAAAAGAAAAAACGAGGAAGCATTGCCGCTTCCTCGAATTTCGTTATACTATTTATTCTTAACTAAAATCTTCTTGTGTTCTTAGGGTTCAACTTTGTTAATTTCTTCCAGATATTTTACAATTTTCTCACGGATAAGGGGTAAGTCTACAGATATGGCCTCCCAAACTAAATCTTCTTCCACATTGTGATAACCATGAATAAGGAAATTACGCATATTCGTAATCTGTTTCCATTTCAAATCAGAATGAGAGTCGCGGAACTCAAAAGTGAGCATGTTTGCGGCCTCGCCTATAATCATGATATTGTAAATAACTGCATGGTACGACCTTTTGTCTGCAAGAAACTCTTCCATTCCTCTGCCTTCGACATACTGGAATATCGTATCTATTGCCATTAGTATGTCTTGTAATCTCTTAGGATCATTACGCCGCTCTCTCATAAATAAGGATTTTATCACGGTCAGCACTTTCACGGGCAAAAGGCATCAGACCTCCCTCAGTTATCAAGTCAACTTCGCATCCTAGCAGTTCTTTTAAGTCTTCATAGATCTCACTCAAAGTGAACAGACTGAAATGCTGAGATTTGTCGGGAAGAATAAGTATATCAACATCAGAGTCCTCACGCTGTTCACCACGGGAATATGAGCCAAAGAGCCATGCTTTCAAGACTGGTTGGGTCTTGAAATATTCCGCAATCTTCTTTGTCATTATTTCTGTACTCATAGGCAGAACTTGATGTTTACATGGGCAAAGATACGAATAATTTGGGAAACTCCAAAGGATTCAAAGGAAAAAGTGAAGACCCTCTCCTATCCATTCCCGAACTACGTTCGCCTACCCGTAGCCTTTCCCCTGTTGAGGGGGAGGGAAAAGAAACTCAGCCTCGCTTACTCCTCGTTATCATCGTGCGTACCTTATTATTATAGCGGTCGGCAGCGATGAGTTGCTCGATGGTGAGGTGCATGCGGTATTTCCAGCGGTTATAGGGGTCGCTGGGCACATTAATACGCTCATCCTGTGGATTCTTGGAGCGCAGTTCACTGTCCATGGCAAGCCAGTCTTGCAACTGCAGGATGC
>DEJF01000045.1:1934-4650 GCA_002353225.1 Prevotella sp. UBA2755
TGGGCAAACTCAAAACCTTGCTGCTTAGGCATCTGCTGTATCTCCAAGGTAAGGATACGCAGTTGGTCGAGCACAGGCTCCACACAGTCAGGCAGCATCCCGAGATCCTCCCCACATATCAGCAGTCGGGAGTCCTTGAAGATAGCAGGTAACCGTTTGAGCGCCTGTTGCCCCACGAACTTCTCGGTCAGCGAAATCAGAAACGTATCAGTTCAGACCCTTCCACTCCCCTCTCACTACTATCAACTTGAACCACACAGATACCTTGCTGTGGCTTGTTCATGCCGATGGTATAGCTGGTGGCTGTGGTGGGAACGACCGTCTGCTCCTTCAACAGTTGTCCGCCAACAGTGTAGATACGTACGGTAAAAGGCTCACTCGGTGCTGAAGAGAACTGCAACATCACATTTCTCTCTGCTGTAGGACGTATCGTCACTGCCGAAGGTTGGCGGGTGGTCAATCCTTTGATTGCCGTGTCAATACCCAGTACCTTGCACACACCGGCATATGCATTGATCAGTCCATAGCCGTAAATGTTGTTGGGACTCTCCATTCCTTCTACCTGTTGGCGACTGGTTGCACGGATCACCTCCTTCACCTTCTCCGGTGTCAGTGTAGGGTCCGCCTGCAACCAAAGCGCGACGATGCCTGCCACATGAGGTGCTGCCATCGAGGTGCCCGAGAGTGCTATCCAGGGATACGCACGGTTACGGAACTCGGTGCTCTTCACCACATTATCGATAGAGGCATTATAACTATTGCCTGCAGCGATGATGTTAACACCAGGAGCCACCACGTCAGGCTTGATACGACCATCGAGTGTGGGACCTACGGAGGAGAATGGAGCGATGAGCCCCTCTACGTATTTTTCTCCCATGATGTAAGAGTTGCCACTTATATCAACATATTGGGTGCGACATGTGAGTGCTCCCACTGTGAGTACCTCATCAAACGCGGCGGGTAATACTATGTTGCTGCTGTGCTGGGCATTTTGGAAGCGTCCCTCATTGAGCGTCTCTGTAGTGAAATTCTCAAAATTACACATGCAACTTGTATACATCCTCACGTTGGCATCCGCACCCTCTATACACAACATGGGTGCCCGTCCGTTCCCACCTGCTTCTTTAAATACAAAACGTGTCACCAGCGTGTAGATCGATCCGATACGCTCCAGAATGGCATGCTGTCCGCCAAGTACGACCGTATCAGCAGGCAGGGACTCAGAGTCGAATACTATGGAGTCGGACTTGGTGACATTTACTGCACCTTTCTCAACAGCCACCTTCGTCATGATCATCTTCAGTTTGAACGGTTCTTCCGACAGGATATATACCTTGCCTTTATTACTGCCGACATTAGGCATCAACCGGGCACCAGCAGTGGCAGTACCCTTCGGCTTCTCTACATAGGTGGGATAGCTGTTGGAATTTCCCGCAGACACCACAATCACCTTTCCAGGACCTTGCACCCCCTGCAGTGCCTCACGGTACAACTCGGCATCGTCAGGAATAAAGTCGAAGCCTATACTGTAAGAGATGACGCAAGGTTGCTTATGCTCATCAGCGTAATCGAAGATACGCTTCATGCGGGCGACCTCAGTGGGTGACGACACATCACTCATAGCCACTCGTGAGCTGATGGCGAAGAGGTCGGCATCATAAGCCACCCCCCTGTAATCTGTACCATAGCCACTGCCTGCCGCAATGCTCAGGCAATGGGTGCCATGAGTCTGTTCAGTATCTCCTGTGCGTGCCTTGGCAAGAATATCCTGCTCTGTAGTATATTCACGTCCCAGCGTGGTCATCTTACCGATGGTCTCATTAGCCTCGTGAAAGTCGTCGACGAGTCCCTTCACGCGATAGGTAGTGCCATCGGTGGAGAAGAACGAGGGATGCGACACATCCAGTCCACCATCGACGATGCCCACCAGTACTCCTTTCCCGGTAAAGGCGTTGGGCAGGCCCTTACCTGTATTCACGTCTGTCGTTTTCGTCCACCGGGGACTCACGTCATTGTGCTGGTGTCCCCCAGTATGTGTCTCTATGCGCACCACATCAGGTTCATCAGCCAACCCGCACAGTCCGCCCAGTGGCACGTTAGCGATATAGATATCACCTATCTGCGTCAGCGTCTGGCAACCATATTGGCTGAGCAGTCGCTCAGCCGCACCATTACGGAACTTGACAAACACACTGACCGTTGCATCCTTTGCTGAGCGACGGAGCCCGTCGACGGCACCTTCATGCGATAACGCCTGTTGCTCCGCAACCATCCGTTTGATCTCCATTGACAGCTTCTCTTGTGCACTGGCTGTCATCCCCATCCAACACATCAGCACCATGACAGGTGCCATTAGTCTCTTCCTTGTGATCATCATCAGTCTTTTTACATCTTAAACTCAGGATTTCTCCCCGAAATATCATGCAAAGATAAATGATTTTTCTGGAATGACAAAAGAATCAAAAGAAAATCGTGAAAGAGAATACTACTCCTCGCTGAGGGGGGGGGACAGAAACTTAGCCACGCTTGCTCCTCGTAATCATCGTGCGTACCTTATTATTATAGCGGTCGGCAGCAATGAGTTGCTCGATGGTGAGGTGCATGCGGTATTTCCAACGGTTATAGGGGTCGCTGGGTACGTTGATGCGCTCCTCCTGTGGACTCTTTGAACGCAGTTCACCATCCATCGCCAACCAGTCTTGCAACTGCAGGATGC
>DEJF01000045.1:4770-26920 GCA_002353225.1 Prevotella sp. UBA2755
TGGGCAAACTCAAAACCTTGCTGTTTAGGCATCTGTTGTATCTCCAAGGTAAGGATACGCAGTTGGTCGAGCACAGGCTCCACACAATCGGGCAGCATCCCAAGATCCTCCCCACAGAACAGCAGTCGGGAATCCTTGAAGATGGCAGGTAATCGCTTGAGAGCCTGTTGTCCCCAGAACATGGAATGCCGTTGATAGAAATAGTTGTTATACAGTCGTAGGAAGGCATCCTTATCTTCATTGCTCAATGCCTCATAGATCGGTTCGTTGAGTACCCCGATGCGAGGGTGATACATATCCGCCTGACGAGGGTCCTCGACAAAGAGTACATCACTGATCAGTCGCATCAGTCCATCACGAATCCAGAGACTACTCTCGTCATGACAATCCGCAAAGTAGGCGGCAACCTTCCGCTGTGTGGCATACTCCTCTTTTAGGTCATAGAGGTAATACGCCTTCCGCACCAAGAAATTGTCACGCACATACTGGGCATGGATACCAAACAGACGGTCTATCAGGCGGTCGTTGATGAACGGACGAGTAAAGAGTTCCTTGCGGAAAGCCAGTCCGAAATACTCTATCTCACCCACCGTCAGAGGTAAGGCTGGTGAGAAATGTCCCAAGAGACCATAGACCGCATCCTCAGGAATCTCCCAGATACGGAAGAAGCCCAGCACATGGTCGATACGGAGCGCGTCGAAATACTCCTCTAAGTGTTTCAACCGCTTGCGGAACCAGTCTACCAGTTCCTTGCTCCACTGGTAGGTGGGGAATCCCCAGTTCTGTCCTTGCATGGTGAACGCATCAGGGGGAGCCCCTGTCTGACTGTCGAGATGGAAGAGTTCCGGATGCTCCTTGGTCTCCACGCTCTCCCGATTGACCCCAATCGGCAGGTCACCTTTGAGGATGATTCCCTTAGAGCGAGCATAGTCGGCAGCAGCCTTCAACTGGACGTGAAGGAGGTATTGGAGATAATAGGTGAAGTCGGCAGGCTGCTGATTGTTAGCAGTCAGCCATGCGGCATAAGGTTTCAGCCACTCCTTGTTATCCTTGACGAACTCCTTGAACTCCTTACTGTCTGTAACCGTCTTTCCCTTCTCCACGAAGAGTTGTTGCAGATACTCGTTCTTCACACGGTCAACCGCCTCGTAGTCACTATAAGGAAGGGCATTCAATTCCTGTCGTCTGCGACGGAACTGTGTCATGGTCTGCTTCGACTTCAACGTACCAGCAGCCTCCACGTCGATATAATGCGGATGGAGAGCAAAGACACTGACAATATTATAAGGATAAGAGTCCTGCCATCCATGAGTCACTGTCGTATCATTGACAGGCAGTAGTTGGATGACTCTCATACCTGTCTGTACAGCCCAGTCGACAAGCCGTTTAAGGTCACCAAAGTCCCCTACTCCATAAGAGTGCTCACTACGCAGGGAGAACACGGGGACAGCGACTCCAGCGGCACGCCAAGTAGTCTCCCTGATACGCAGGTGCTCCCCATAGAGCACCAGCACCTGTCCGTCACTGATCAGTTCCTGACTGTTTGCCGAAGACTGCAGACTGTCATCAATCACTCTATTGTCACCCTCCTCCCAAGCGATGAAGGCATGTGTCTTGTCATCAACCACCACATATTTATATTCCAAGGGGAACATCATACCCAAGGCATTGACCGTCAGCATCCATTCATGCTGTCCAGCATATTCCATCCGCAGATAACGGGAGGTATTCCAACTGCCGATGGCAGGATGACTGCCACAGATGGCGACTGCCTGTCCCGGTTGCAATTGTGGAGCAGAGACGCGGAAGGTGATGGTGCGACGGAACAATGGCAGGCGTAAAGCCTCCACATGTTCATTAGTATGTCCATGCACCATCGTCAAGTATGCATTGGTATAGAGATGCGACGGCAGTGGCAAGTCCCTCCACTGGTCTGGGAAGATATAGTCTTTCGAGGTATCGAAATGATAGATACGTGGTACAAGGTCCCACTCACGTCGCAGCACATGACTGTCACCATCCTCCACCTGATAGATATATACAATATGTGATAGCGGATGCTGACGTGACTCCAAGGCAGCGGTCTCCAAAGTCCACAACTCTCCATCCTCCGTCTGCATCAGCAGATTATATTGTTTGACGGTACCATCCTGACTATGATAGGCGATACTGACATGCAGGCTCTCTCCCCATGCCGTCCGATACCGAATACTGAATTTTAGTTTCATGACGTTTAAGTTTTCTGCAAAGTTACAAAAAAGTTTAGAGTTTAGAGTTTAGAGTTTAGAGTTTTTTGTAACTTTGCAGCGAAAAAGTAATAAAAGACATGAAGATTCAAAGTTCCAAGAAATATCTGATCCCTGCAGCCATCGGAATAATCCTGGTAATAGGACTGACAGGCTACTTCTTTTTCAGTTCAGTATCAACCCTGAAAGAGACACATTATTTATATATAGATGAGGACGACACCCAAGACAGTGTGATTAATAAGATCAAGCCCGTAGCCTCTCCTACCGCCATGGCAGGACTGCAGACCCTGTTGCGCCATGCCGGCTATAGCGACCAAGTCAAGACTGGACGTTATGCCATCAAGCCCGGAGAGGGCGCAATCACCATCTACCGCCACTTAAAGAACGGACTGCAGGAGAGTATGAGACTCACGATACCCGAGGCGCGTACCATGGACCGTCTTGCTGCCATATTGGGAAAGAAACTGATGATTGACTCCGCTACGATATCCTCAGCGCTCTACTCACAGGAAGTATGCTCAAAGTACGGCTATGACACTTGTACCATTCCAGCGATGTTCATACCCAACACCTACGACATCTATTGGAATATAACTCTTGACGGGCTCTTGGAACGTATGCAGAAAGAGCATGACCGCTTCTGGAATAGTGAGCGTACGGCTAAGGCTGCCAAGTTGAACCTGACACCTTACGAGGTGGCGACCCTCGCCTCTATCATTGACGAGGAAACTGCCAATACGGCAGAGAAGCCGATGATAGCCGGTATGTATATCAACCGACTGCGACAGGACATGCCACTGCAGGCCGACCCTACTATCAAATTTGCCCTGAAACAGTTTGGACTAAAACGCATCTATAACAAACTGCTCAAAACCGACAGTCCTTATAACACCTATGTGAATGAAGGACTGCCCCCCGGACCTATTAAGGTTGCCTCCATCAAAGGCATCGATGCTGTACTTAATGCCGTTGAACATGAATATTTGTATATGTGTGCCAAGGAAGACTTCTCGGGTACGCATAACTTTGCCAAGACCTATGCAGAGCATCTGAAGAATGCGGCAAAATATACCAAAGCACTCAACGAGAAAGGGATTAAATAAAAAAATGCTCCTTGCTTCACAGCGAGGGGCAAATTTAATCGGTATTAGTCCTTTTTTAAGGTAAAAAGATTGTATTCAGGATAACGTCGGCAAAGGTACAGCCTTTTTAACATTCCTGCAAATAATTTCTTATGTTAAATAACATATTTTACGGGTAAAGCGAAAAAACTTACTACTTTCAACTATTAACTCTAAACTTTTTCGTACCTTTGCAAGCAAAATTAAACGTTTAATACATCATGACTGAAGAGAAGAATTTGACTGAGAACGAAGAGAAGAAGAGTCTCAGTTTTGTAGAGCAAATGGTGGAGGGTGATCTCGCCGCAGGTAAGAATGGAGGTAGAATACAGACCCGTTTTCCACCAGAGCCCAACGGATATATACACATTGGACACGCAAAAGCCATCTGTATGGACTTCGGTGTAGCCGAGAAATTCGGAGGCACCTGTAACCTCCGCTTTGACGATACTAACCCCACCAAGGAGAATACCGAGTATGTGGAGAATATCATGAATGACATCAAATGGCTCGGTTTCCATTGGGAGAATGTCTATTATGCCTCCGACTATTTCGATAAGTTGTGGGATTTCGCCATCTGGCTCATCGAGAAAGGACTCGCTTATGTTGACGAGCAGACCTCTGAGCAGATTGCCGAACAGAAGGGTACACCGACACAGGCAGGAAGACCCAGTCCGTTCCGCGACCGTCCTATCGAGGAGAACCTGCGCCTGTTCCGTCAGATGAACACGCCAGAGGCTGTAGAGGGTTCGATGGTATTACGCGCCAAACTCGACATGGCAAACCCCAATATGCACTTCCGTGACCCGATCATCTATCGTATCATCCAGATACCCCATCATCGTACAGGCACCAAGTGGCACTGCTACCCGATGTATGACTTCGCCCATGGGCAGAGCGACTACTTCGAGGGAGTCACCCACTCTATCTGTACGTTAGAGTTTGTTCCTCATCGCCCGCTCTACGACAAGTTCGTTGACTTCCTCCAAGAGAAGGAGGGACAAACCGCTTATCGTCCTCGCCAGATTGAGTTCAACCGTCTGAACCTCACCTATACCGTGATGTCAAAACGTAAGTTGAAGGCACTGGTAGACGAAGGACTGGTGGATGGATGGAGTGACCCACGTATGCCTACTGTCTGCGGTATGCGCCGTCGTGGCTACTCCGCCCAGAGTATCCGTAACTTCATCAAGTCCATTGGTTACACCAAGTTTGACGCACTGAATGACTATGCTTTGTTGGAGGCTGCCGTACGTGATGACCTGAATAAGAAGGCTTGCCGTGTTTCTGCGGTATTGAACCCTGTCAAACTTATCATCACGAACTACCCTGAGGGAAAGACGGAGCAGATGGAGGCTATCAACAACCCTGAGAATGAGGCAGATGGTAAACACACTATCACATTCAGCCGCGAACTATGGATTGAGCGTGATGACTTCATGGAAGTAGCCGAGAAGAAATTCATGCGTTTGGCACCAGGTAAGGAAGTACGCCTAAAGAATGCGTATATTATTAAATGTGATGAGGAACACCCTTGTGATAAAGACGCAGAGGGCAATGTAACGACGATTTACGCCACTTACGATCCTGACACACGCAGTGGACAGCCTGGTGCAGACCGCAAGATCAAGGGAAAGACACTGCACTGGCTCAGTTGTCAGAATGCCGTACCTGCTGAGGTACGCCTTTACGACCGTTTGTTCTCCGTAGAGAATCCTGGTGCTGACGAGCGTGACTTCCGTGAGTTGCTTAACCCCAATTCACTGACAGTATTGAAGAACTGCTATGTGGAGCAATACCTCACCGAGAAAAAGCCTGGTGACTTCCTGCAGTTCCAACGCATCGGCTACTTCACCCTCGACGAGTCGTCCAAGGATGGGCAACTCGTCTTCAACAAGACTGTCGGACTAAAAGACACTTGGGCGAAGATTAACAAATAATGAAGAAAACAGGCGACGATTATTTCGATAGCGAAGAGTTCAGGAATACCCTGAACAATTATGAGGAATCAGTCAAGTCGGGGCATCCCCTTTATATGGATGCCGACGACTTGGCTGATATCGCTGATTACTATCACTTCACGGGCAAGGACACTGAAGCCGACGAGGTGATAGACTATGCTCTGTCGTTATATCCGAACGCCACACTCCCCAATGTCTTCAAGGCACGTGAAGCATTGACTATAGGTGATATCGACACCGCACAGGAGTGTATAGAGCAAATAGAGTGCAAAGACGACCCTGAATACCATTATATGCAGGCGGAACTGCTGATAGCGCAAGACCATGTAGAGGAAGCAGACACCTATCTGCGAGAGTATTTCAAGACGATTTCTCCAGAAGAGTATCAGGACTTTGTGATGGATGTCGCCAACATCTATTTTGACTATGGACTGAACGACAAGGCTTACGAATGGATGATGCGCACCAAGGGGGACGACAGTAATGACTTCAAAGAACTGATGGCACGTACACTCTTCGGTCTTGGGAAATATAAGGATAGTGAGCGTATCTTCAATGAACTGTTAGACAAGAATCCCTACTCCAAGCGTTATTGGAATG
Source organism: Prevotella sp. UBA2755 (assembly GCA_002353225.1). GTDB lineage: Bacteria > Bacteroidota > Bacteroidia > Bacteroidales > Bacteroidaceae > Prevotella. The sequence goes on from DEJF01000045.1 coordinate 10,702, forward strand.
CCCTGGCAAATACCCAATATATGAATGATGACTTCAGTGGAGCCATCACCAGTAGCGAATATGCAATAGCCATTGACCCTGACGACTCAGAGGGAGTCATCAACAAGGCTAATGCACTATACCGATTAGGAAACTATGAGGAGGCAATACGCTATTACGACCGTTACGGAGAGATATCGACACCCGATGAGTTCAGTCTTTTGCATAAAGGCTCCTGTCTGGTAAACCTGAACAGGCAGGAAGAGGCACTTCCTGTTCTCCAACAGGCAATGGAGATATGTCTACGGAACTCCCAGTTCCTTCCGCAGATTTATCAGGAACTCGCCTTCTGTTATAGTTCTCTCCAGCGATTAGATGAGGCAATAGAATGCATCAATGAGACCAGAGATATAGAATGTGACCATATTGACATGCTCGTATTAAAAGGACATATCCTGTTGGAGAATGGACAAAACAAAAGGGCGGAGGAAGTATTCAAGAATGCCATCACCCGTTCCTGTAACGACCCTGTTGTCATTATGCGTATCATTGTTTCCCTCTACGACAACAAGTATGTGAAGGCTGCTTATGAGATGTTCAAGAAATTCTTCTCCTTGGTCGTCAACGAAGAGTATGACCAGGGCTATTCCTATATGGCACTCTGTTGTTGGGACTTGGGATATGACGAAGAATTTCTCATGTATCTCCGTATTGCCATTGAGCGTAACCCCCGAGAGGCAAGGATGGTCTTAGGACATCTTTTCCCTGAGGACATGGCTGCAAAAGAATATTATCATTATATGTATCAAAAACTAAGAAAATGAATTTTATTTCTTCCCTTCTCTCCAACCTTAATTACGGGACCATCCTGTTTCTGATGCTCCTTGAGAGCACTGTGGTTCCTGTTCCTTCCGAGTTTGTGGTGACACCAGCAGCCTATCATGCGGCAGGTGGTAATCTGGATGTCTTCCTCGTTATTCTATTCGCCACCATCGGGGCAGACTTAGGTGCGTCCATCAACTATGTCGTTGCCTATTATGTGGGACGCCCAGTCATCTATCGCTTCGCCAATAGCAAGTGGGGCAAGATGTGTCTGTTGAACCAAGAGAAAGTAGAGAAAAGCGAGAAATATTTCGATGACCATGGTGTCGTGGCAACACTGACGGGACGACTCATCCCTGGCATCCGCCACCTGATCTCCATCCCCGCAGGTCTTGCAAAGATGAACTACTGGAAATTCCTTCTTTATACAACGATTGGCGCAGGGGTATGGCATAGTATTCTCGCTGCTCTGGGCTGGTATCTACATGCCATCGTTCCCGAGGAACAACTTAATGACAAGATCAGTGAGTATGCGGAATATATCAAGATTATCATCATCGTATTGGTGCTGATAGCCATTGGATACTTTGTCATTCACTCCTATTTAAAAAGAAAAAAGAAGTATTTTTCTTGATTATCGAATATTTTTCGTATATTTGCCAAATCTTTTAATGTATCATCGTTATGGCAAAAATTAACAACCATCTGGTAATCATGGCAGGAGGTGTAGGAAGTCGTTTCTGGCCCATGAGTACCGCAGAGAATCCTAAGCAGTTTATTGATGTGCTGGGAGTAGGCAGAACGCTGTTGCAAATGACTGTTGACCGCTTTGACACGATTATTCCCCGTGAGAACGTCTGGGTGGTGACGAATCAGAAATATGCGGACACGGTCTCCGAGCAATTACCCGAGATGCCTCGTAACCATATCCTGTGTGAACCTTGTCGTCGTAATACCGCTCCGTGTATTGCCTATGTCTGCTGGCGCATCAAGTCTACCGACCCGAAGGCTAACATCGTGGTATCACCCAGCGATCATGTTGTCATGAATACGAATGAGTTCCGTCGGGTCATCACGGAGTGTATGGCATTCACCTATGACAGTGACGCTATTGTCACCTTAGGTATGAAGCCCTCACGCCCAGAGACAGGCTACGGCTATATACAGGCGGCACTGTCAAGCAACTCTCTCCGTAACAAGGAAATATTCCGTGTCGACTCTTTCCGTGAGAAGCCTGATCTGGCAACGGCAAAACAATATATCAGTAAGAACAACTACTTTTGGAATGCCGGTATTTTCATCTGGAATGTATCAACCATTGTCAATGCATTCCGTATTTACCAGCCTGCCATGGCAAAGATATTCGAGTCGCTATTGCCAATCTATGGCACGGATAAGGAGCAGTCAGAGATAGACCGTCTGTTCCCCGAGTGTGAGAATATCTCTGTAGACTATGCTATCATGGAAAAGGCTGAGGAGATATTTGTGTGTCCTGCAGATTTCGGATGGAGCGACTTAGGCACTTGGGGGTCCTTACAACAGAACACCAAACAGGATCTCTATGGGAATGCATGCATTGGAGAGAATATTAACATGATAGAGTCCCATAATTGTATGGTACATACAACACAGGAAAAGAAAGTGGTGATTCAGGGACTTGACGGATATATCGTAGCAGAGAATAATGACACCCTGCTTATATGCAAACTCTCTGAGGAGCAACGCATCAAGCAATTCAGTGGTCAAGACTAAAAATCTTTACGAAATGGAAAACAAAAAAGTGGCTTTAATAACAGGAATTACAGGACAAGATGGTTCTTATCTCGCGGAATTTCTGATTGAGAAAGGTTATGAGGTTCATGGTCTTCTTCGTCGCTCATCCTCTTTTAACACAGGACGAATAGAGCATCTCTATTTAGATGAATGGGTTCGTGATATGAAAAAGAAACGTCTTGTCAACCTACACTGGGCAGACATGACGGATTCCTCTTCCCTCATACGTATTATTGGTGAGACAAAGCCTACAGAAATCTACAATCTGGCAGCGCAAAGCCATGTCAAAGTGTCATTCGACGTTCCAGAATATACTGCAGACGTAGATGCCACAGGTGTACTGCGCTTATTAGAGGCGGTGCGTATCTGCGGCTTGGAGAAGAATTGTAAGATTTATCAGGCATCTACCTCTGAACTATATGGAAAGGTTCAGGAGGTACCCCAGAGTGAGACGACTCCTTTTTATCCCCGTTCTCCCTATTCTGTTGCCAAACTCTATGGCTTTTGGATTATGAAGAACTACAGGGAGTCATATGGGATGTTTTGTTGTAATGGCATACTCTTTAACCATGAGAGTGAACGACGTGGAGAGAACTTTGTTACCCGCAAGATTACACTTGCAGCAGCACGTATCGCACAGGGTTATCAAGACAAACTCTATTTAGGTAACTTGAATTCATTACGTGACTGGGGATATGCCAAGGATTACATTGAGTGCATGTGGCTTATCCTCCAACAGCCAGAACCTGATGACTTTGTGATTGCCACTGGCGAGTACCATACTGTACGTGAGTTTGCCACTCTTGCTTTCAAAGAGGTTGGAATTGAACTGGAATGGCGAGGTGACGGTATAGACGAAAAAGGCTACGATAAGGCTACAGGAAAAGTTCTCGTTGAGGTAGACCCCAAATATTTTCGTCCTGCAGAAGTTGACCAGTTGCTGGGTAACCCAACAAAGGCAAAGACGAGACTGGGATGGAATCCACAAAAGACTTCCTTCCCCGATCTTGTAAAGATTATGGTTCAACATGATATGAAGTTTGTGAAGAAACTGTTTCTTAAAGCACAATTACCAGAATAATGTTAGACAAGAACAGCAAGATTTATGTGGCAGGGCATCACGGACTGGTAGGCTCTGCCATCTGGAATAACCTGGTGCAGAGAGGCTATACGAACCTGGTGGGCAGAAGTCATCAGGAACTCGATTTGACCGACCAGTCTGCCGTACGCAGGTTCTTCGATGAGGAGCGACCCGATGCCGTCGTTCTTGCCGCTGCCTTTGTGGGCGGTATCATGGCAAACTCGCTCTACCGTGCCGACTTCATCATGATGAACATGAAGATACAGTGCAATGTCATCTCGGAGGCATACGCCCACGGGGTGAAGAAACTGCTCTTTCTCGGCTCTACCTGTATCTATCCGAAGAACGCCCCGCAGCCAATGAAAGAGGACTGTCTGCTGACCAGTCCGCTGGAGTATACCAATGAGGAGTATGCCATCGCGAAGATTGCCGGACTGAAGATGTGTGAGAGTTATAACCTGCAATATGGCACCAACTATATTGCCGTGATGCCTACCAATCTGTACGGTCCTAATGATAACTTCCATCTGGAGAACAGTCATGTGATGCCTGCCATGATGCGTAAGGTCTATCTGGCGAAACTGATTCACGACGGTAAATGGGATAAGATTGCCGTTGACCTGAACAAGCGCCCGGTGGAGGGTGTTACCGGTATTGACTCTCATGAGGAAATACTGACCGTTTTAGGGAAATACGGTATCTATGACAACAAGGTGGTGCTGTGGGGAACAGGGACACCGCTTCGCGAGTTCCTATGGAGTGAGGATATGGCTGATGCCTCCGTGCATATACTGTTGAATGTCAATTTCTCTGACATCATTGGCATTGAGAAGTATTCGAGTGTCCACTATGGTGCAAGTACGGACGGTGCTGTTGACCGTAACCATTCCGCTGGTCGTGGTGGTGCCATACCCAAATTGGGAGAGATCCGCAACTGTCATATCAATGTGGGAACGGGTAAGGAACTGACCATCCGTGAACTCTCTGAACTGGTGGTGAAGGCTGTCGGTTTTGAGGGTACTGTGGAGTTTGACGCAACGAAACCCGACGGAACTATGCGGAAACTTATTGATGTCACGAAACTTCACTCATTAGGATGGACGCATAAAGTAGAGATAGAGGATGGTGTCCAGAAACTCTTTGAGTGGTATCGGCAGTCACTATGAAAACCATTAGGACTTTCCAAGAAATCCGCCAACTTGTTGACGATAAACGCAGGCAATGGCGTATCGTCGTTGTCAATGCCACCGACGAGGCGACAAGGGAGGCTCTGGAACTGGTGGAGCGTTCCCTTCAGGTAGAAGTGATACGCATTAATGACACACTGCCAGAACGGGCTGCCGAAAAGGCTGTCGCACTTATCCGCAGGGGAGACGCGGATGTGTTGATGAAAGGACTGATTGGCACAGATATCCTTCTTCGGGCAATATTAAATAAGGTTTCAGGACTATTACCAGAAGGACAGGTATTAACACATCTGTCTGTTGCTGAGATACCAACTTATCCGAAACTACTCTTCTTCACTGATGTTGCCGTTATCCCCTATCCTACTCAGAAGCAACGCACAGAACAGGTACGATATGCGATAAACACCTGCCACCATTTAGGTATCCAGGAACCACGTATTGCCCTCATTCATTGCTCAGAGCACGGCGGCAGGCAGTTTCCCTTTGTGGAAGGTTACGAGGACATCAAGCAGATGGCTATTGAAGGAGTTTTTGGAAAATGTATTACAGATGGACCACTTGATGTAAAGTCAGCATGCTCCAAAGAGGCTCTGAAGGCAAAAGGTATCACCTCACCATTAAACGGCGAGGCGGATGTGCTTATTATGCCAGACATCGAGGCTGGCAATGCGTTCTATAAATCAATGACACTCTTTGCCGGAGCCCGTACTGCTGGCATTCTCTGTGGAACAATCTCTCCGGTGGTTGTCCCCTCCCGTGGTGACTCTGCCGAAGCGAAATACAATAGTATTCTCTTTGCCCTTGCATGCCTATGAAGATTCTTGTCATTAATCCTGGCTCTACATCTACCAAAATTGCCGTTTATGAGGACGAAAAGCCCATCTTACTCCGTAATATCACACATTCGGCAGAAGAATTAGCATCATTTGGTGATATCACAGAACAACAGGACTTCCGACGCCAGTTGGTACTTGAAGAATTACGTCAAGCAGGTATCCCTATGGACTTTGCCGCCGTCATAGGCAGAGGAGGAATGGTGAAACCTATTGCCGGAGGTGTCTATGAGATTAACGACCAAATGATTGACGATACGCTTCATGGTTGTGTCATGCATAATCACGCATGTAACTTAGGTTGTCTGATAGCCCATGAGATTGCCACCATGTTTAATAGCCAAAAGCAGAATAGCAATAGCCAAAAACCAGCATGCCGTGCATTTATCGCCGACCCTGGTGTCGTTGACGAGTTGTCACCATTGGCACGTATCAGCGGTAGTCCTCTTATGCCCCGTATTTGTATTTGGCATGCTTTAAACCAACGAGCAATAGCCCGTCGGTTTGCGCGTGGCATCGGCAAGGAGTATGAGGACTTGAACCTTATCATCTGCCATTTAGGAGGCGGCATCAGTGTAGCAGCCCATGAACATGGTCGTGCAATTGATGCCAATAATGCCCTTGACGGAGAAGGCTCATTCTCACCAGAGCGTGCAGGTAGTCTTCCTGCCGCAGATTTGATTCGTCTCTGCTTTAGTGGGAAATATACGGAAAAGCAATTACTGAAACGTATTGCAGGACAAGCAGGACTGACAGCCCATCTTGGGACAAACAATATGCGGGAAATCCTGGAGCGTATCAAACAAGGTGACGAACATGCCCAACTATTGGTGGATGCCATGCTTTACCATACGGCAAAACAGATAGCGTCAGAGGCTGCTGTGTTATGTGGCGACATAGATGCTATCCTGCTGACTGGCGGTATGGCACATAGCGATTACATAGTCAGTGAACTCCGTCGCCGTATTGGTTTCCTTGCCCCTGTCTATTGTTTTCCTGGGGAGAACGAGATGGAGGCGCTTGCCTTAAATGCGTTAGCCGTATTACAAGGTAAACGAGAAGCAAAAGTATACAAATAAAAAGAGTCGGAAATTTCCGACCCTTTTTGATATTCAGTAATCTCTTAATGACTATTTTGCATAGAGAGCAACAATGGTCTCGTACTTCTCCTGTTTACCAGAGGTCTGTTTGGGCTCACCTACTTTTTTACCATACTCATAGGCCTGCTCTAATGTCAGTTTTCCATCCTCAAAATCCTTACCGATACCACTGTCGAAACTTGCATAACGTGCCTTCTTCATTGCGGGGATCTCACTCTCTTCAAGGATGGCAGCGGCATTCTCCAGTGCACGAGCCATAGCGTCCATACCACTGATATGGGCGATGAAGAGATCCTCCAAATCGGTAGAGTTACGGCGAATCTTGGCATCGAAGTTCGTACCACCGTTACCCAGACCACCATTGCGGATAATCTCCATCATAGCCTGTGTCAACTCATAATTGTCAATGGGGAATTGGTCGGTATCCCAACCATTCTGGGCATCACCCCGGTTGGCGTCAATACTACCAAGCATACCAGCATCAACAGCACAAGCAAGTTCATGCTCAAAGGTATGACCTGCCAATGTTGCGTGATTCACCTCTATATTCACCTTGAAGTCCTTATCCAGATTGTGTGCACGGAGGAAGCCGATGACAGTCTCTGTGTCTACATCATACTGATGTTTAGAAGGCTCCATGGGCTTTGGCTCAATCAAGAACGTACCTTTGAAGCCCTTGCTACGAGCATAGTCACGAGCCATCGTCAGCATCTGAGCCATGTGTTCCTTCTCACGTTTTTGATCAGTGTTCAGCAGACTCATATAGCCCTCACGACCACCCCAGAACACGTAGTTCTGACCACCAAGTTTGATAGTAGCGTCAATAGCGTTCTTAATCTGAACGATAGCACGTGCAACCACATCAAAGTCGGGATTAGTAGATGCGCCATTGGCATAACGTTTGTTACCAAATACGTTTGCCGTACCCCACAGCAACTTGATGTTAGGATACTGTCTCATTTTCTCCTGAGCATAGTCAGTGATGGCTTTCATACGAGCCTCGTACTCCTCAACAGTATCGCCCTCTTCTACGAGATCCACATCATGAAAACAGAAATACTCGATGCCCAGTTTATCCATAATCTCAAAACCGGCGTCCATCTTATCCTTTGCCCGCTGGACAGCATCAGCAGCCTTGTCCCACTCATACGAACGGGTCTGACCACCAAACTGATCTGCGCTGGCTCCACCCAAGGTGTGCCACCAAGCCATAGCGAACTTCAGCCAGTCTTTCATCTTCTTTCCCATGACCACCTTCTCGGGATCATAATAGTGGAAAGCCATTACATTCTTACTCTCCTTTCCTTCAAAAGGAATCTTGCCAGTAAAAGAAAAATACTCTTTTGCCATAATTGTAAATAATATTAGTCCAGTTTATTAAATGTTTTTGTTTAATATCTCCTTCCAACGAGTATACGCATCCATATATTCACTCTTCTGAGCCTCATCAGGATCTACATGCGCATAATGTTCCAAGGAGGCGAATGCCTCGTCGCTATTACGATATATACCGATACCCATACCTGCGCCTTTGGCTGCGCCATCTGCTCCATCAGTCTTGTAAACATCAATAACAGCGCCACTGATTGTTGCCAAAGTATCACGGAACAGTGCAGACTTGAACATATTAGCCCTACCGGCATGAATCGTCTTGATATCCATACCCATCTGTCGCATGATCTCAATACCATAGCAGAAGGAGAAGACAATACCCTCCTGAGCAGCACGAATGATGTGAGCCTCTGTATGCTTATTGAAATTCAGACCGTGAATTGAGCATCCTACCTCCTTATTCTGCAGTACACGCTCCGCACCGTTACCAAATGGCATCACGGTCACGCCGTCACTACCGACAGGAATCTGTGAGGCGAGGCGGTCCATATCTGGATAATCAATATTGGGAGTAATATGATGATGTACCCATGAATTAAGAATACCCGTACCACTAATACATAATAACACACCCATACGGGGCTGTTCAGCACTATAATTGACATGAGCAAAAGTATTCACACGGCTCAGTTTGTCATAGTTCGCCTCACCAAGAACGCCATATACCACGCCAGAGGTTCCTGCGGTTGCGGCGATTTCTCCTGGATTCATCACATTTAGCGACAGAGCGTTGTTGGGTTGGTCACCACCCCTATATGAAATAGGAGTACCAGCCTTCAGTCCCAGTTCTGCAGCAGCCTCAGCACTTACCTCACCCTGGACACCGAATGTAGGTACGATGTCTGCGATTATGGAATCATCAAAGCCGTAATACTTCATCAGGAAATCAGCCACTTGATTGTTCTTGAAATCCCAGAACATCCCCTCAGACAAGCCACTGACAGTTGTATTGGCGACACCAGAGAGGCGCATGGCGATATAGTCGCCAGGCAGCATGATCTTATAAATCTTCTCATAGATTTCTGGTTCATTTTCTTTCACCCATGCAAGTTTAGCGGCTGTGAAGTTACCAGGAGAGTTCAACAAATGAGTTAAGCATTTGTTGGCTCCCAAATCCAGGAATGCTTTCTCACCATAAGGCACCGCACGGGAGTCACACCAGATAATGGAAGGACGAAGAGCCTGAAGGTTCTTATCCACACATACCAGACCATGCATCTGATAGGAAATACCAATTGCTTTGATCTCCTCACCTGTGGCACCAGTGTCAGACATGATTTTCTTCAAACCCAGTTTCGTGTTATCCCACCACATCTGCGGATCCTGCTCAGCCCAACCTGCTTTTACCGCCATAATTGGAGCCTCTTTTTCTGGGAAGAAAGCACTTGCAGCACACTTACCTGTGTCTACATTCACAAGAGATGTTTTGACAGAAGAACTGCCCACATCAATACCTAATAAATATCTATTAGCCATAGTAATATAAAAAAAATTAAATAAAGCGAATCTATTAATAATACGTTTACGACCCCAAATTTCCCTAAAATATTTTTAAAATGCAACTTTTTTCCTGTTTTTTGGTATTTTTTTATCATTATTTGACTACAATTAAAAATATTTTTTTACCTTTGCACATTAGAATAAAATAACCGAGAACTAAGTTACATTCATATATGAAGAAGAAAATACTAATCCTTGACGACAAAGAGACTATCGCAAAGGTGCTCTCTATTTATCTAATGAGTGACTATGACGTACAGTGGCTTCCTGATGGTCTACAGGGTGTCAAATGGCTTCAAGCAGGTAACACCCCTGATTTGATTATCTCTGACATCCGCATGCCAGGTATGCGTGGTGACGATTTCCTGGAGTGGATAAAGCAGAATGAACTATTCCGTCATATTCCCGTGATAATGCTTTCCAGTGAGGACTCCACCAGTGAGCGCATCCGTCTTTTGGAGATTGGCGCTGTTGATTATATCGTCAAGCCATTTAACCCGATGGAGTTAAAGATTCGTGTAAAGAAGATTCTCCCCAATTAATTTTCAACATTATGATAGGTGTTGTTTACTTAGGTAACAATCCGAAAACACAGGAAAGGCTCAAATACATTCCAGGACAGTTAGTCCGTATGACAAATGCCTATAAGGATGCAGCACAGGTTTGCACCCCTCATGTGTCCAATGAGCATTTTATTGTATTTTTTGAGCGTAATGTCCGTAGCGAGGACATTACGGCAATCACCTATCTCCGCAAGAAATGCCGTAATGTGTATATCATCCTCTTGACTGATGACATGACAGAGGAAGAGCGTCAAACATATATGAAGTGTGGTGTTAATGATACCATCAACAAAGACGCCTCTGTAACGGCATTGAACAAAAAGATACAGTTCATCTCAGACCGCGAGGGTATTCTTTTTGACGATGAGGCACCCAGATACAAGATTCTGAAATTCAAGATTCCAGTATGGAAGCGCCTCTTTGACATTGTTTTCTCTGGTCTTGCTATCATTATCCTTTCACCGATATTCATCCTGACGGCTATTGCCATCAAACTCGAAAGTAAGGGTCCCGTACTGTTTAAGTCAAAGCGTGTTGGAACCAATTACACGATTTTCGATTTCCTAAAATTCCGAAGTATGTACACAGACGCGGAGGAGCGTTTGAAAGATCTGAGTAAGGGTCATAACCAATATGCAGAAAAGGAAGAGGAAGACGAGCATAAGACTATCACTGCCCCTCTTGGTGACGAGGCTGAGCAGGACATGATGGATATGGGTATGGAGTCAGAGATGATGATCAGTGATGAGGAGATCATGCTGATTGGCGATGACTTCGTGGTAGCAGAGAGCGACTTCAACAGACAGAAAGAGGAGGAAATCAACAATGCCTTTGTGAAGATTGAGAATGACCCACGTATTACGAAAGTGGGTAAGTTTATTCGCAAATACAGCATCGATGAACTTCCACAACTATTTAATATCCTCAAAGGCGACATGTCGATTGTCGGCAATCGTCCTCTCCCCCTCTACGAGGCAGAAAAACTGACTGCCGACACCAGTATCGACCGCTTTATGGCACCTGCAGGGCTCACTGGTCTTTGGCAAGTTGAGGAGCGTGGTAAGGGTGGCAATATGTCTGCAGAGGAGCGTAAGCAACTGGATATCACATACGGACAGACCTATAATTTCATGTTAGACATGAAGATTATCTTCCGTACCCTGTTTGCTTTCGTGCAGAAAGAAAATGTATAACAATTGACTAACCACAATAGAGAAATGAACAAAATAAAACGTTTATTACTTCTAATACCTGTTTGGGGCATAGGTACTTTTTCTTATGCGCAACAGTTGGATGACAGCGGTATCAGTGCAGGTTTCTTTGACTCGAGCGAGGAAAGCACTTTAAATTTCTCTACCTTCCACTTGCCACCGTTGTCCGTTCTCTTTGAGAATGCCAAACAAAACCCGCAAATCCTGGCATTAGACAAAGCAGAACAACTTGCCAAGGCTGAAATCGCCAAGCAGAAGCGTCATATATTATCTTATGTACGCGCACATGCGAGTTATAGTTATGGTAAGACCGACGTTTACGGTCAGATGACGAACAACCAGACAGGAACCATGAACTTTGTGCCTATTTTTGAGTCTAAAAATGGTACCGAGCAGTCCTATTGGAATGTCGGTGTCAACCTCAACATCCCCTTAGAGGACATCTTGGACTGGGCACCTGCTGCTAAACGCAAGCGCTTAGAGGCAGACAAGGCACGATTGGAGAAAGATATTAAGTTTGAGGATTTGAAACTCCAGATTAGTACGCTCTATGCGAAGATCACCAATACTTTGGTGACATTGAAGACTGCCAGTGAGGGTGCTGCAGCCTATCAAGGCGCAGGCGCGTTGAACCAGGAGGACTTCCATCAAGGTAATATGGATATCGAGGACTATGCGTGGACCAAGTTGCATGAGTTGGATGTTGTTAAGCAATACCAAGTCCTGCAAACTGAGATTATGACTGACATCCTGACCTTGGAGATTATTTCCCGTACACCTATTATCACTAATGCAACGACAGAGGTGACCTTAGATGGAACAATTCACAAGTCGGAAAGCCAGATTCGCCGTGAGAACAAGGCTATGGAGAAACGTATTGCCAAGGAGGCGAAAGCAGACGAGAAGCGTTATCAGCAATTGGAGCGCGAAGAGAAGAAAGCCCAGTCTAAGGCATCTCGTATGGATGCCAGAGAGGCATCAAGATCGGCAAAAGCAGCCAGAGCGTATGAAAAAAGCAGTAGAAAACGTTAACATATAGTATTATGGATTTATTTAGATATATCGTTAGATTTTTATACAAGATTCGTTGGTATTTAGTAATACTACCGTTAATCGCGTTAATCGTGGCATGGTTTATGACCCGCCACATGGATCGCATCTATGATACTAATACTACCATCTATACTGGTATGATTACCGGTTACAACATTGAAGGTGGAACTGGTGCCGCAGGTGGAAACTCACAAGTCAATATTACCAACTTAATGCTGATTATCACTACGGAGAACACCATTCGAGAAGTGTCCATGCGTCTGTTTGCCCGCTGTATGATGTATGGTAATCCCAACAAGGACAACAACTATATCTCAGCAGAGCATTTCCGCGAGTTGAACGCTTCCGTACCGGCAGATGTCAAGGCATTGATCAATCATAATAGCGAGTCTGCGACTTATGCCAACTTAAAGGCATACGAGAAGCCCTCTCAAGATAACTATATCTTCGGATTATTGAATTATCACCCCTACTTCGGTATTAATAATATCACTTCACGTTTGAAAGTGATGCAGTTGGAGCGAAGTGATATCATAGACATTGGCTACTCCGCCAATGATGCCGGTATTGCCTATAACACGCTGGACATTCTGAATGAGGTATTTGCCCGTCATTACCAGCAGATTCGCTTTGGTGAGACCAGTAATGTCATCAAGTTCTTTGAACGCGAGGTGGCTCGTCTATACAAAATCTTAACCAGGGCTGAGGATGATTTGATTCGCTATAATGTCTCTAAACGTATCATCAACTATGGTGAGCAGACCAAGCAGTTGACCGTATTGGAGATGCAACAGCAGAATTTCCGTAACCAGCAGTTGATGGACTATACAACCTCTAAGGCACTGATGGACTACTTGGAGCGACAGTTAGGAGACCGTGCCCGTGTGATTCGTGCCAATAAGCAGTTTACGGATAAGATCAAGGACATTTCCCGCTTGCAGTCCCGTATCTCCAACCTCCGTCTGATGAGTGGAGAAGGTGGTGATCTGAATAATGAGGCTCAGGAGGAGATGCAGAAAGCGCAACGTGAGTTGCAGTCAACAACGAATAGTGTCAAAGACCTGACCCATGAGATTGAGGCAGGAACCTATAGTACTGAGACAGGTGTCAAGGCAAAGGACATGATTGACAAGTGGCTGGAGCAGATGCTGTTAATGGAGAAAGCAAGAGCAGAGATGTCTGCCACGGACATCATGAAACAGCAGTTAGACCAGCAATATCTGTTCTATTCCCCGATTGGTGCTACTTTGGATCGTAAGGATCGTCATATCACGTTTGTAGAGGGTAACTACATGGAGATGTTGAGAGCACTGAATGCCGCACGTTTGCGTCAGAAGAACCTGCAGATGTCTACAGCGACCCTGCGCGTGCTGAACCCACCGATGTTCCCATTGAACGCCCAGCCGACCAATCGTCTGATGATTCTGTTAGGAGCCTTCCTGTTGACCTTTATGTTGACAGCGCTCTACTTCTTCATTATCGAGTTGCTTGACCGTACGTTACGTGACCGCATGCGCTCCGAGCGTATTACGAAGATTCCAGTCATGGGCTGTTACCCGAAGGAGAGCAACCTTCGCTATCGCCGTTTCAACAAGACGATTGCTGACATGTCGCTCCGCCAGTTGAGCAAGGCATTACTGCCTAAGTTCAAGGAGGGACAGCAGAACGTGCTGAACCTGATCTCCACCGACTCCGGTAACGGTAAGAGTTTCATTGCCCAGGAGTTGGAGAACTACTGGATATCCATTGGCTTGCAGGTACGCCGCCTGACCTATGATGAAGACTTCCTCGCCGAGGATAGCAAGTTCATCATGGCTAACGGCATCAAGGATCTCTGTCCGGATATTCTCCCCGAGGAGATTGCCATCATCGAATATCCAAACTTGGACGAGAACTCTATTTCTCCTGCCCTGCTGAATATGGCAACCGTCAACCTGATGGTTACACGTGCCAACCGTACTTGGAAGGATGTCGACCAGAAGGCACTCAAGGAAGTAGAGGCAATGTTGGATGAGGAGCACAAGGACAGTCTTTACATGTATCTGACCGAGGCAAGCCGCTATGCGGTGGAAGAGTTCGTCGGACAGTTACCACCTTATACTAAGTTCAATAACTTCGTATACCGCATGTCCCAGTTAGGACTGACAGCAACAGAGAACAGTCATGCGAAATAAATGACAAATAGTTTTTCAACATACACCCAAGAGAACAGAGGAAGAGCATTATTGCTCTTTCTCTTGTTTGGTTTAGCCATCTGGCAGTTTGTCAATGCAGGCTTCAGTGCTTTTGCCATGGTCTGCATGTCCCCTTTAATTGTCTTGGCAATCTATGCAGCGTTCACCTGGAGGATGTCTGCCTTTTGGGCTTTGTTTGCCATTAACTATACGGTGATGTTCTTTGGTAAACAACAAATGCTACCTCAAGGTATTCCCACCTCGTTATATAATGAGATGTTAGAACTTCTCCTGATTGGTATTGCTATTATCGATGCCCGAGAAGAGCCTAAATTCGAGCGAACCGCCAATCTGATGCTATATGCTTTGATTGTCTGGTGTGGATACTGTACCTTAGAGGTATTAAACGACACCTGCGACTTGGGGATTAACGTGGCAAACTGGTATAGTGGTGCCCGCCTGATGGCATATCAGTTACTGTATATCTTCTTGGTATTCTCGCTTTATGTCACTACTCCCAAGATCATACACCAATACTTATGGGTATGGGCAGCCTTCAGCCTATTCTCTGTCTTCTGGACTTGGAAACAACAGAAGTTGGGCTTCACGACACCAGAGAACATCTGGATGGAGACGGTGGGAAGACGAACGCACATCGTGAATGGTATCACCCGTTATTTCTCCACTTTCAATGATGCGGCAACATACGGTTGTAATGCTGCCGCTGCTGCTGTCGCATTCTTTATTTTCTCCATTACGACAAAAATCAAACGGGATCGTTATTTCTTTATGTTTACGGCATTTGCTATTGTATGGGGTATGTTCGCCTCTGGTACACGTACGGCAATCATCTGTCTGTTTGCTGGAATTATCGTGTATACCATCCTTTCTAAATCCGTCAAGATAGCAGTTCCTGTGATTCTTTTTGCAGGATTCGCCTATGCTTTCCTTGCTTTTACGGATATTGGACAAGGTAATGCACAGATTCGCCGTATGCGCTCTGCCTTCAACAAAAATGACGCATCTGCGAATGTACGTACCATTAACCAAGCGGCGATTCGCAAATATATCCAGGATGCGCCATGGGGCATCGGCATAGGCACAAACTACGAAAACGTACCTGCGAATAATAAGTTCCGCAAGTTATCTACCATTCCTCCAGATTCTGAATATGTCTATATATGGGTACATGCAGGTCCAATAGGAATTACCACTTTTGTCATCACGATGCTCCTCATGTTAGGAGGTGCTTGTTGGATTACTATGTTCCGTCTGAAAAGCAGGTCTTTGATGGGAGTGGGAGCAGGATTTACCTGTGCCTTTGTCGCGATACAATTAGGAGGATATGTCAACCAGATTCTGATGCAGTTCCCCAACTGTCTGATATTCTATGGCGGCTTGTCTATCGTATATATCCTTCCTTTCATCGAGAAAGAATGGACAGAATTAGAGGAGAAGCGCTTTGCCGACCAACAAGAGCGTGAGCGTTTGAAGTTAGAGAAGAAAAAAGCATCACGAGTGTAGGAGGGTTATAGTTCATAGTTCATAGTT